>CALXTL010000009.1 GCA_944391445.1 uncultured Alphaproteobacteria bacterium
AGTAGACATTATTATTACCATAATAACGCCGCCTGCGTATCCCCTCTCTCTTCTTTACTCTATCTTATAACTTACCGCAAAAACTCACGGCCAAACCAGTCAACCGTTGTTCCTTTCGGTGAGCGTCGTTATAGGGCAACAACCCGATATTGTCAACACAAAAAAACAAAAAATTTTAATTTTTTTATACTTTTTTGCAATTCATTGAAAAACTGTATTTTTTTAAATAGCTGACTTTGCCTTTGGAAACTTGAAATTATTTTCTTTTTTTTAACCATCATGCGCTATATTATGTTTAATATACCATGAACGAACAAACTCACAAGGTGTAAATTATGTTAAAAAACAAAATATTAGCCTTAACTTTGGTTTTAATCCTTTCGGCTTGTGCCAGTGAACGCCCGAGTCTCAGCGCAATTGACGGCTCTGCAATTCCGCCGGCGTTTGCTCATTTCCCGGATATTCCGTTTCCGACAGATTCTTTTATTGATCTGGATGAGACCAATGCGCTCGGCAGCGGCGAAAACTGGATTGGCAGTCTGGTATATACGACTCCTTATAATCCGAGCAGTGTGTTTGACTTTTACGTTCTTGAAATGCCTAAGCTTAAGTGGATTGAGGTGGCAACAGTGCGCGCCAAGATCAGCCATATGACTTATGTTCGCGGCAACAGAGCCATTCAAATTCTGATTGAGATGGACGGCAGCGACAGCGCCATTGTTACCATTACGGCCATTCCCAACACCAACGGTATCGGTAAGCTTTAGGAGACAGACAGATGCTGGGCGGTTTTTATACCATGGGCGGCTGCCATTTTTGGGAAGACGTGTTTTTTTATCAGAAATGGCGAATCCAGCGCAACTATATCAATAAAAAATGCCGGCTGCTGGATAACTGGGATATCTGCCGGACGGAAGGCTCTTTTGACGAGTGCCGCAAAGAATTCATAAAATATATTGAAGCCTTTGAAATTTCCCGCCAGAAGGGGCATATGATTATCATGCTGCCGGGGCTTGGCGAATCGAAAAACATTTTTAAACCCTTGTGGCGCGCGGCTCTAAAAGAAGGATATCTGGCCGCGGCAATCAATTATCCTTCTACGCAGAAAGATTTGGACGGGCATGTCCGCCAACTGGATTTTTTGTTGAATCATCTGGAAGATGTTGACCAGGTTTCGTTTGTTACCAAAGGAATCGGCTGCATTATCCTGAAAAAGCTGTTTATGCTTGATTCACCCTGGCGCAAGCGCTTAAAAATGGGAAGAATTGTCGAGGTGGCTCCCCTTAATCATGGCAGCGAACTGTTGCATATGCTGAGCCATTACAGTCTGCCGAACTTTATTCTCGGGCCGACAGCCAAAGAGATGTCTCCCTATAATATAGAAAGATTTGCCAAACTGCCCAAAGAACTGGAAACAGGCGTTGTTCTTTGTCCTTCAATGACGACAAATTTGATTGAAAAGCTGACCGGGACAGACATGCCCCGAGGCAGCCTTGAAGAAGAGCAGGACTTTGAAGGCGCACGCGATATTGTGGAAATCCGCTGTCGAAAGTTGAATTTGTTTCGATGTCCGAAAGTGGTCAGCGCCGTGATTACGTTTCTGGCCAGCGGCCGGTTCTAGGGAATGATATGCTGAAATCATGGCTGATTACCCTGATTGTTTTATTTTTGCTGGCGGCAGCCTATTATTTCAGGCTGTTTGACTGGTTGGCGGGCGCTCAGGCCAAATGGCTGGGGTTCACATTGGTGATTATCATGCTGGCTCTGGCTTTTATCATTCTCGGGAATCCGCTGAAAAAGAAATGAAAAAGGCTTTCCTCTATAACAAGGAAAGCCTTTTGATTTTCTCAACCTCTGGGAACTCTGACACTACCAACGACATCCCCGCCGACTCTTTGATAGGAGAATGCCCAGATGGCATTAAAACCATCCCAATCGGTTATTCTTTTGCGCAACAGGGATCTGATCTTTGCGGCAGAGCACCTTTTGGGCGCGCCGTTTTGGTCTATGGCGCTCCATTTTCCGCCGCTTTTGACCAGCCAAAAACTCTCTGAATTTTCAACAACCTCTATCACACCATCATATTGCGGTGCGGCAAGCGGCGTGAATTTGGGCAGGAAAATATTATTCAGCGCCTCTCCAACCTCGATTTTGACAATTCCCCATTTGCCGTCTTGCCGGTATGCATAACCGTTGCTTCCGGCAAAAAGATTTTCATACGGGCCGCGATGAAAATATAAAGGAGAGATGTCGGTTGAAACCCGCATGCCGTTTGGTTCAACATTTTCCCCGTAATAATAGACGAACAAGTTGCCGCCGGAAACGGTAAACCTGCTTAGGCGGCTCCTTTGGCAATAGGCGCTGTTGAGCGGATCGGTTTCATCTATTGGAGAGAAAGAGGAAAATTCTCCACCTTCCCACAAGAAGCGGCCGAGACGGTCAAAAGCATAGTTTTTGCCATTACGCAAGCCGACATATGCAAACGGCAATTGCTCATGAAGCGAATATATCGAATCATAGATACAAGGGACAACCTGCTTTTCATATTGCGGGGTTGCGTGATTTTTGACAAGCCCCCATTTCGAGCCGTTTTTGGTGGTTTTGATGACATAGTCCAAATTATCGCCTGCCGGACGATACTCCACTGTTTCCTTGTTGCAAGAGCTTAAGGCAAAAGCCATGATGCTCAGAAAAACCATAAATAAATTTTTTGTTTTCATAATAGGTATTTTTATAGTTAGACATAATTATTTTTCATGTTGTTTCCTTTTAGCATCTTTTTTGTCTATTTTCAACAAATAAGTTTAAAAAAGCAAACAGGCTCCTCTTGATCAAGAGAAACCTGTTTGTTTTTCGGTTACCAAGCGATGTATTCCGCCTCCCAAGCGTTTACGCCAATATAGGAGGCTTCCCCCATGCTTATTTTGCGGAATGTGGCAGATTTTCTTTTTTTATTGAATTCTTCACTGCTCATTGCGCGCATTCTCTGATATTTGCTCAGCAAACTCCGAGATTTTGAAATGGCGTTGCCGTCAGCGTCGATTGCCGACCATTTGCCATCCTGCTTCACCCAAAAATACTTATGATTTACACTGATGACAGCCTCATAAGAATAAGGTGTAATTGGAGAGAAGTGATTGCCCTTTCTGCCATCCAAGACGGCCCATTTACCGTCTTTCTTGCACAAAATCCTGCTTTCGCCCCAAAATAGCGCTTCAGCGGGTCCTATTTCCAACCAAGTGATTCCGGTTGGAAGGCGGAAGAACATTATGCCTTCGTCAGTCTGCGCCTCGTGAAATATCGGGCCGCCATAGACGCTACTGTTGTGCGGCGAATCCTGACTGCTGGATACAAGAGAGGTAAAGCCCCTGCCGTCTAGCAACTGGTCACCGCGATATGTCCAGGCGTACATCTTGCCGTCTTTGAGAGCAATAAACAGCTTGGCAATATTATACGGTTCGCCATAAGCTGAAAAGATACTGTCATATTGACAGGGGATGTACTCCCGATTGTCTCTGGCATCAGCCATTCCCCATTGACGTTTGCCGTCAATTGTTTTGATTACAAATTTGCAATCTCCGTCAGTCTGACGATACTCCACTGTTTCCTTGTTGCAAGAGCTTAAGGCAAAAGCCATGATGCTCAGAAAAACCATAAATAAATTTTTTGTTTTCATAATAGGTATTTTTATAGTTAGACATAATTATTTTTCATGTTGTTTCCTTTTTAACATCTTTTTTGTCTATTTTCAACAAATAATATTTGCAAATCGCAAAAAAATCAAAAAACTGTAACACTTTGTAAGTAAATTCTGTGTTATGATGATAAAAGATAGGAATCTATAACAACCACTAATGCCTTGATAATCCGGAGTTTTGGCCAAGGAAGCAGACTTTTTGAGCGAGTGACGGCAATGATGAACTTAAAGAAGAAAATTTTTATTATGATCAGTTTGGCGGCAGCTTTTGTTTGCGTTGATTTTTCTATCGCCTTGGCTGAAAACGCGTCTCAGAATGATGCATCTGAAAAAGTCCAGGCACAAACGGTTTCGGAATTTGCCGAACAAAAAGGCGGCACGCTGGGAGATTATATCAAAAAGCTTGATCTGGACAATAATACCGATGACGGAAGCAACTGTAATCTAAAAGATGCCTCAGGAAATAAGTACTGCCTTTATGTTGAAGACGAAGAAGTTGTTATCGAATATAACACAAAAAACATGAAAGGCTGCGAAGTTTTGCCGGTCAAGCTTTATAATATGCGCAAGTGCTTTTTCTGTCCGCTGTTTTCGGTTGTTTTTGCCGCATCGGAAAAAATGACCTCCATTTCGTTTAGCAAGCTGGCCTCTGCTTTTGCAACCCTGATTGCTCTGGGGCTGGCAATATGGATTGCCGTGCAGACGCTCACCCATGTCAGCTCGCTGACCAAGCAGGATGCGCCAAAATTTTTGGGCGGACTGATAAAACAAAGTTATAAGTTTTTGATTGCTTTTCTGTTGTTGCAATACAGCAGCCAGATTTTTCTTTACGGTGTCCGACCGATTTTGACCGCCGGTATTCGTTTTGGCGGGCAGTTCCTTGAACTTAGCGCCGCCGATGAAAATGCCGCCCGAGAAATAGCCGCCGAAATTAATAAAAGAAATAATCAAGTTCCGGGTTTGGGCTATTATCTCCCCCAGGGCAGCGAAAGCATGGATGATCAGAAAAACCTGTATAAAGAGCTTGACGGTTATGTTTCCACCCTGCAACGCGAAATTTCTTTTATGCAGGCTGTCGGCTCTTCTTTGATTTGTATTGGCGGCGACCTCATGACTTCCTTTGATATGGATAATATTGGCGATGGTTTCCAAATGATTATCCAAGGGGTGCTTTTGGCTGCTTTTGGCTTTCTGCTTTCGATTGCTTATGCGTTTTATATGCTTGATGCGGTGGTTCAGATGGGTATCTTCGGCGCATTGACTCCGTTTTTGATTGCATGCTGGCCGTTTAAGCTTACCGCCAAATATACAAGCACCGGCTTTAATATGCTGATGAACAGCGCATTTGTCTTTGTCTTTATCGGTCTGTGCCTTGAGGTGAACATCCAATTGGTCAACGCCGCGCTGACCAATCAGGTCGGCGGGGCAGCACAAATCCAGGCCAGTTCGTCCGACAATATTTCTTTTGGCGGGTTACAGGATATTGCCAATAGCATCAACACTCAAGATATTGCCGAACTGCGGGTGTTGACGGATATTTCCTCCATTGAATTTTTGATTTTGATTTTCTGCTGTATTTTCGGCTTCAAGTTTATGGGACAAGTTTCAAGTCTGGCCGGACAATTTGCCGGCAGCAGCATGAAGCCGATAGCGCCGAGCATAGCCACCATGGGCGGCAGCGCAACACTGAGCGCCGCCAAGAAAGTGACACAGCCGGCGCGCGAAGCCATCGGCCGAAAAGCGGAAGATCTCGGAATGGCGGTTATCGGCGCGGTGGCGCATCCGGTCAAAACCGCCAAGTCAGTCGGCAAAAGCGTTTCCGGGTTTGTCAACAGATTCCGCGGTGGCGGCAGCGACAACAATGGTAACAAAGGCAACAACAACGACAATAACGACGACGGCAATAAGAGCAGTCCCAAACCCTCCGTCGTGGCCAATATCGGCAATAAGGGCAACAAGGACAATAATAACCGAAACGGGACGCCGGTCGTCGGCCAAAACGGAAATAAACCGAATGCCACAACGCAAAATACCAACGGGCCAAGAGTCGGCCAAAACGGCGGCACCTCCGGAAACGGCGGCGATGAGGCGTCTTTTAATGACGAAAACCGCAGCAGCAATGACCAACCGGAAAATAATGATGTTTCCGGAAGCGCCGAAACTTCCGCTAATGCCGGTGAGCGGCGCGAGGCCAGAGGGCCCCGCCGGTCTCCCAGGGTCCAAGCCTCTTCGCGAAACCAGCGCCGGAAATACAATATCAAACGGCGTCCTTCCGGGCAAAGGCCTTCCCGGAACCGCAACTATCGTCAGAACCGCAAACGTAAGTAAATAACGGACGGAACCATGAACAGGAAGACGGACATATTCAAACTCGGGAAACTGCTGATGATCCTTTTGGCGGCGGTTTTCCTGCTGTCGGCCTGTTCCACCGACGGCGATATCCAGGCTATTTCTCCGGAAGAATCAGAAAACGCCGAAGAACTCGCGTCTGCAGGCGAAAGCTGCTGGCAAGGCAAGGTTTTGAAAACCATTTATAATACCATCGGCATTTTGATTATGGATCAGCTTGCCAAGCTGAGCGAAGGCTCCATGAGTGTGATGATGATTGCTTTTGCGGTGTGGATGGCTATCCGACTGTTGAAATTTGTCAGCTCGGTGCGCGAAGACAGCCCGGCTCAGATCTGGAATGAGATTATCCAAAAAGCGTTTATCTGCGTTTTCTGCGGATCGCTGGCTTATTCTTCCGGCACATTGCTGTATGTGATCAACTTCTTTTTATTTCCGATTTACGGCGCTTTTCTGGACTTCGGCAGTCAGATTTTGGCGCTTTCGCCCAGTGTTTCCACCACAATTACGGTTTTCGGCGCAGATCTTGAATTTTCCGGAACAAAGCTCAACTGCGCCATTACTGGTACCGTCAGTGCGGATCTGAACGGCTTTCCTTCCGGGTTCAGCGACAGCATGAACTGTATGATCTGCGCTGTGGTTGACCGGATGCGAATCGGACGAAATATCGCTTTGCTGGCGATGAGTCTTGACGGTACGCTGGCGTTCTTTGTCGGCTTGTTGCTCTGGCTTATTTTCTATGTTGTCGGTTTTGGCTTTGTTTTTTATCTGGTGGACAGTATTTTCCGCTTCGGAATGATGATTTTGATGCTGCCGATTTTCATTATGGCATATGCTTTCGGCCCAACCAGAAAATGGACCAAGGTCGGCTTTGAAAATATCATGAACTCGGCCGCGTTTATGATGGCGTTTTCAATCATCGTGGCAACGGTGTTGCTGGCCATGACCGATTTGATTGCCAGCCACAGCAATATTTTCAACCCGGAAAACCCGCAGTTTCATGTGGAAAATCTTAGCGTTGCCACTTTGTGTCTGCTTTTGATCGGCTTTTTGATTTTTGGCAGCATGGGTGTGTCGCAACAACTGACATCCGCAATTATCGGCGGCAGATCCGACAGCCAGTTCCAGCAGAATCTGAAAGCTACGGGGCAAATGATTCTGGGCGTGATTACCGGCGGCATGGGCTGGGTGGCGAAAAAAGCTGCCTTCAGCCAGAAAACCTGGATCGGCCGGGCATTGCACAACGCCGGCGCATTGAAAGGCAAGCTTGACCGCATGGCCGGTCGGAATACTAGGTAGGGTGCGAAAAAGATGAGACATATGGCGCACATATTCAACAAACAGCCCAAGGCCCTGGTTCTTGCCTTGCTGGGCTTGCTTTTGGCCGGCGGCCTGGCTCTGGCCGATACGACATCTTCCGGCACCTCCGGCTATAAACTCGGCTCTCTCAGCGGACAATTTGAATCGGGCGGCGGCAAATCAAACTTCGGCCACGATTCAACCGGCGGCTGGAGCTACGGTACGTATCAGATTGCGGCCAACACCGGCACAATGAAAGAATATTTGAACTATTTGAAAAAGCATAACCCCGATGCTTATGCCAAATTGCAGCAGGCCGGCGGCGTCAGCGGCGCCAAAAAAGGATCCAAACAGTTTAAGGATGCCTGGGCATCTTTGTCTAATGATCAGTCTTTTCTGGACTCACAGCATAATTACATTGTTTCGACGCATTTAAACCCGCTGCTGAACAAGATTGGCGGCATCCAGGGACTGGATCTGGATAACCGGTCGCCAGTGGTTCTTGATGTTTTATACTCCATTGCGGTTCAGCACGGGTCCGGCGGCGGCGCAAAACTGATTAAACGCGCATTGGGCAACGATGTTTCTTCCCTGAGCGATGCGGAAATCATCAATCGACTTTATGACGAACGCAGCAAGGTCGGCATTTATTTTAAGAGCAGCAACGCCCGTGTCAAACAAAGCGTCGCTAACCGCTTTAAGCGTGAACGAACTTTGGCCCTGAGCCTGCTGTGTCCGTACAAGGATGCGGAAGATTACTATGCCAAAGAAGTGAAAAATGTTGAGATTGACCCGCAGGTTGTTGCCATTTTGAACAAGATGAAAAATGTTAAAAAACCTGTTGGCAAGCAAGTCACCGACGGTATCAAAAACTTTGCGAAAGATGTTTTTAATTTTTCTGCGGCGCAGTCAGCACTTGTCGACGGCTCGGACATTGTTGGTGTTTCCGGCGAAGCGATTGATTATATGGAGCAGTTGCGCAAGATGGCGCAAGGCGAAGTTGTTTATAACCAGGCCGAACGTTTGACCGGTAACATCGCGCAAGCAGCCAACGGAAAAGCTTATGAACAATATGCCAGCGTGATTCCCACCTTATTGGGCACTATTGAGACCAGTTCCGGCATCCGCGACAGCGCCGCCAAAGATGCTTATGACCGGCTTTTGATAAACCTCGGTTATGCCGTGGATTACAGTCGCAGCCTGGAAAAAGAAGGGAAAGGATATCTTACCGCGGAGGAGATCCGGCTGGTTGAAAAAGAAGCCAAACGTTTATTAGACGTTGGCGCGGAAAATGCTAAAAAAGCCGCGGAAGCCGAACTTTGTACTAAAAACGCCGCCAATATTCTGGCAAATATCGACTCTTCAACCGCCGCCGCTATGGAAAACTCGGTTGACCTCAGCGAATCGACCGAAGGGCGGTGTCCGCCGATAGATGTTGTCCGCTCCAAATATCAATCCGGCTGTTGGTCTTGTCTGGTGGTGGAAAAACTGACTTCCTCTTTCCTTAACGCTGCCAAAAGCGCCTATGGCCTGTCGCAACGCGCGGGGCTGACACTGCTGTGGATCGGGGCTATTTTGTGGCTGCTGATATGGGCGCTTAAAAATGTTTCTTCGCTGGCGCAGGTGGAGCCTGGCAATATTCTTAATGATCTGATTAAATTTGCTTTCAAGGTCGGGCTGGCTTACTGGTTTATTATGGGCGGGCTGACCATGGTTCGGGATTATTTCATTACGCCAATTATGGGTTTTGGCGCGACAATCGCCCAACAATTTTGGGATGATAAGATTAAAGATTCTGTCGAAGATTTTAAATGGGATACCATGACGGATGAAGAAATTGCCCAACAGGATCAAGAATTAAAAGAAATTCTTTCATCGCCTCCCGCACCGACTCAAGAACAAGAGGAAAATGTTATCTCTACCCCTCTTTCTGAGACGGATAAAGGTTTTCTCAGCCAGAATGATGAAAATTTTGCAAAAACAGAAACAGGGATTCCGAATTTGTTGATTCCGGGTATACAAACAGGCTGTCTTTCCTCGCCTTTTGGCTGTCGCGTTAGGCCTTGCGCTAATTGTTCAAAAGCGCATAAAGGTGTTGATATTGGTCTGAATTGTGTTGGTAAACGCCAATGGGCCATAAATGGCAGCAACTGTGTTCCGGTTATTGCGGCAGGCCCTGGAACCATCTCTTATAGCACTCAGAGAAATAAGAGCGGAAAAATTACCGGTGCCGGTTATTATGCCGTCATTAATCATGGAACGATCTCAAACCATAAATGGGCAACTCAATATTTCCATATGCGAAATGGATCTGGAAAATTTAAGAATGGTGATAAAGTTTCACAAGGACAGCCTATCGGTTGTGTGGGGAATACTGGTGTCGGAACAGCTAGTCACCTGCATTTTGAAGTTATTTACGACGATCAAAAAATAGATCCGATGTCGTTACCTTTAGGGAAAATCGTGATTTATGACTGGAATAAATGCACCGGAAAGAATGTGACACATCCTGAACCCTCAAAATATAAGTACGGCGCTAAAGTCGATAGTGGCTGGCCGGCCTCGGGAAAAGCCGTGGTTTGTTTAACCGACGGGGCAACATATAGCGGCAGCTCTTCCGGCGGATCTACTTTGGTGGATTATGGTTCGCTGTCCGTTCCGATTGATGATGTGAAATATACCGGGCCGACGGATATTATGCCCAAAGCTGTTATGAACAGTATTTTGGGCGCCACAAAGGCCATCACCAATATTACCTCCGAAAATATGATTTTGGGTGACGCGATTATGTGCTATTCAACCCTGGATCGCGGCGGTGCCTGGCATATCAAGGTCAAGATTATAAAGGACATTGAGCTGGCACATATAACCAATGCCTTTATGTGGCTTGAAGGATTTTTCATTTTCTGCTTCGGCCTGTTGCTGACAATGGCAATTATCTATTATCTGATGGATTTGTCTTTCAAAATCGGGTTTGCGGTGATTGCTTTGCCGATTGTTGTCGGTCTGTGGCCGTTTAATTTGACACAGGATAAATTCAGTGTTTGTGTCAGCATCATTGCCAAAGCCGCCGCAACCTTTGCCTTTTTTGCCATAACCACGACCTATACGGTGGGGCTGACCAATGCGGCCTTGAGCTATGGCGACATGAGCGACGATACAGTGGCGAAATTATATGAAATTATGGATATTGCCGGCGCGGAAGGCGACCCCGGACAAGAAAATATTGATTATGCCGCAGCCAAACTGTCGTTGTTCAGCACGACGTTTGTGATGTTGCTGTTTGCTTTTCTCTATTCCTTCAAACTGGTGCAGAACACGGTGCCCGATCTGGTCAACAAATTCTTCCCGGATAAAGCTTTCGGCGACACAAACCCGATGCATCAATGGGCAACGGCAGCCACGCGCTGGGCCAAAGATCAGGCGATGAAGCCGGTCGGCTATGCCCGCGATATTGCCCTGAGACAGGTCGGACGGCTGCCCGGCAAAGCCGTCGGCTTCATGCGAAGTATGGTCGGCAAAGGCAGCGGCGATGCCAAAACCATGGCGGGCAGCACCATGCGCGGCGCCGGTAATGTGGCCAAAGGCACCGGCAAAGCTACACAGATGGCCGGCAAAGGCGTACAGGGAATCGGTAAAGGAATGTCAGCCGTCGGCAAGGGATTGCAGGCCATTCCGGTTGTCGGAAACATTGTTGGCGGCGCCATGATGGCGGCCGGCAAAGCAGCCGAAGCTGCCGGGAAAGGCGTGGAAGTTGCCGGAAAGGGTATGGAAAAAGCGGGCAATGCGGCCAAAAAAGCCGGTAACGCAACCGACGATGCTTACAATAAATTCGGCACACGCAACAGAAAGCCCAAAAACGGCGGGGATGAATAAGGAAACAGTGCAATGGTGAAATTCTTTGACATATGCAAAAAAACAAACATCAGAGCTTTGCTGTTGATTGTCGCTTTTTCCATGACGTTTTTTGCGGCTTCAGCCTTCGCTTCGGGGCAAGCGCCTGATTCTACTATTGAAGAATTGCCCAGATGTTCTGAAGTGAAAGGCGCCTCCGCCCGCTGTATTTGCGAAAGCAAATTGATCGGCTCGGATCTGATTTGCGATGTTGGGCAGGTTTGTCAGCAAACTACCTCCACCTCAACCTCCACTGCAGGCGCAGTTAACATCACTTTCTATAGGTGTATCTCGGAAACATTGGCCATGAACAGCAACGATATGCACACATACCTTGGCGGTATGACATTCGTTCAGGCTCAGGCATCTGATTCTGAAAAATATGACAAAGGCCCCTGCTATCAACCCGAAACCAAGTGTGCACCAAGGTGCTATTATGACGAAATTCGCAACGAATGCACTTTTTGCCCGCTGTTTGCTACATTTTTCCGCGTTGCCAGCGTTATGACCCGCAAAGCCATAGACGGATATTCCGGCTCAGTGACCAAAGTGGTGATCATCGGTTTTGCGGTGTGGATCGCCCTGCAGGTTCTGGCCTTTGTTTCCTCGCCGGAGGTCAAAGACCTGAAAGATTTTGTTTTGGCTTTGATGACGCAGAGCTTTTTTATCCTTATTGCGGTTGTTTTGCTGGAAACCGGCTCCTTTTCATTTCTGACTGATGCGCTCGGCCCGATTTTCAATACCGGAATGCGTGCGGCACAAACCATTTTGACGCCGGAAGCCGCCGGCTCGAGCAGCAGCGAAATTATGAAAAAAATACATACGGCCAATGATTCCGAGGTGAAAACCGATGCTTACAGATGCGAAAGCATGGCTAAATATAATCTTCCCAGCACAAGCCGTGAAGGTGCTCTGCCCGTGGAAATGGGCGAAGGTATTTTGTGCACTATGGGGCTGATCCAAAATCGCGCGGCCCGAGTGCAGGCACTTGGCAGCGCCAGTATCTGCTATTCATGGCAGAAGAAATTTTTCATTATTCCGCATCTGGGCTATCTGCTGGTCGGCATCGGACTGTGGCTCGGCGGCATATTGATCATACTGGCGGTGCCGTTTATGATGATTGACTCCGTTTTGCAAATGGCGGTGGCCGGCGCGCTGTTGCCCTTTGCCATCGGCGCCTATGCTTTCAGAATAACGCGCAAATATACCGGCAAAGTCTGGGAAACTTTTATGAACGCGATGTTTTCCTTTGTCTTTGTTTCGTTGATTGCGCTGATGATTACCACCGCGCTGGAACAAATTATTGTCGGCGCCACCGGCTCGCTGGATGAAATATATGAAGGCTATGCAGATACTGCTCAAATGGACCTGATCCTGAAAAATATTTCCTGGTACTCTTCTGCTTTTTTGGAAGTCTGCTTTGTGATGATTCTGGCCTGGGCCGTCATCGGACAGGCAACAGACTTCGGCAAACAATTTGCCGGCAGCATTACCAGCACCAAAATCGGCAGTTCTATCGGCACCATGGCCGGCTCTTTCACCAAGAGCGCCGCCACCAAAGTTTTGGAAAGGCCGGTGTCGGCTGCCGCCGATACTGCCTTGGATGCAACCCGTTATATCGGCTCCAGCGTGGTCGGCGGAATCCGTCAGATGAAAATCAGCAATCAGGCCGATCATATCCGCCAAAAAGGCTCTTATGACTCTTCAACCGGCACGTACACCTATCAGACAAAATCCTGGTTCCGCCGCCGGCCGAAGACACTGTCTTTGTCCGAAACGGCAGACGGACGTCAGACCGTGACCGAAAGCAAGACCAAAACCTTACGCAACTGGCGCGGTCAAAAGACCGGCACCGAAACGGTCTCGCAAGTGAAAAATAAAAACTTCATCATTAAAACTTCAACCATCCGGGATGAGGACGGCAAGGTGGTTTCCTATAATCAAGAAGTTCAAATCAACAGCCCCTTCCTGAACAACCTGTTCCAGAAGAACGGTGCGCTTGATCAGGAAAACTATCAGAAAGCCATGGAAGCGATTAAAGGGCAGCCGAATGAAGAACAGCTGACAATTGCCTTGCAAAAGCAGATTGTCTCCCAAACAATGCCGTATACCAAAATGGATATGAAAAATCATGGCTATGTCCAGCAAAAAGCCATCCGCGACCAAAACGGCAAAATCATCGGTTTTGAGGAAACACACAGCGACGGCTCCAAGACCGTTGTGACAACCCGGACAGAAAACGGCCGCATGATGACCGAGATGACACAGATTGACAAAAAAGGCTACGGTACGCATCTGGCCACTGACGGCGTCATTAACCACAAACAAACTTTCCGCATCAACGGCAAAACAGAAGATGTGAATATGTCGCGCTGGCAGCAGGCGGTTGACCAAGACTCCGTTCGCAATGCTTATACTTATTCGGCCTATTACGACTATTATAACAAAACCAAACGTTATTCCAAACTGAGAGAAGGCCTGGATACCAGTATTTTCAGCGAAGACAAAATTGATGCCGCGCGCAATTACATAGCCCCCGACAGGCACGAGATGTCAACCGCAGGGATGTATGAATTTAAGCGTTATGAAGGCTGAGACCGGTTGTCTATTCTTGACACAATCGCATGAAAATTTGTACACAAATTGTCTTTTTTGTACTAAATTTTCTTGATTAATATTTCTCTTTGATTAGTATTGTCAGTAGATGTTGGCATTATATTCATGAGGATTTTCAAATGGAAGAAATTATTTTTCCCAATCAGATCAGAATGTACCGCCGGCTGCGCGGCCGCTCAATGCAGGAATTGGCAGACCATTTGAATGTCAGTCTGTCAGCTATTTCCAAAATTGAAAAAGGGTACCGCCGGGTGGATCAGGAACAGTTGGTTCGAGTGGCCGAGTTTTTGGACTGTCCGTTGCAGGATCTGTTCGTTAATGAACAAAATTCGCAAGAAGAAATTGTGCAAGCCTGGCGCCGCGAACAGGAACGCCGAAACAAGATCAATGAAAAAACCGGTTTGAAAACACTCGGCGCCGGGTTGCGGCAGATCCGCAATGACAAAAATCTTACCCTGATAGAGGTGGCTGAAAGCGCCGATATGACTCTGTCGGTTTATCACCGTATTGAAATGGGCCAGAGAGAAGTATCCGACAAAGAACTTAAAAATATTGCCAAAGCATTGCAGATGCCGTTGGACGACCTCAAAAAAGAGATTAAAAACCTTGATGAAAAAGGAATGCTTGAAGAGATTATCCAACGCAATGACGCCAAGTACAAACTGCTGTCTAATCCGCGCGGCGCTATTGCTTCTTTTGGCTCAAGCGTGCAAGACGGCTCCAAAATTCCGGTTTATGGCGTTGCCGGTAAAAACGGCAATGTTATTGTCGATTTTGACGAAGAAATCAAAAAAGTATTTCGGCCTTTGCCTCTGAGCAATAAAAAGGATGTTTATGCCGTTCCTCTTTGCACCAGGCGTTTAGGCTCACTGCTGCCGTCCCGTTCCATCCTGTATGTGAATCCGCAGGAGGTTGTCAGCGTCGGTGATATTGCCCTTTATTATATTTCCGAAAAAGAAGCCATGATCGTTTCTGTGCGCGAAGATGACCAAGGAATGCTCTATGGATTTCGTTGGAATCCGGAAGAAAAAATCGACCTTAGTAACAATGATTTGCAAAAAGTTCATAAGGTGGTGTTTATCAGCTTATGATTTGCGTCATATCTGCTCAAAGCCCTGCGTTGCGGGGCTTTTTTTGCGATTGTTAACCAGAAATTTACATCATTTGCCTAAAATCGGTATTATGGATGAAGTTTAAACTCTGAATATAAAAGCCGATGATAGAAAATGACAGAACAGCAGAAGCGCGCCGCAAGGCCCAACGAAACGGAGAAGAAGACCCCGTTGTTATTGCACAGCGCTTTTTAAATATTTATCGGCAGATTCATATTTTTACGCCCGAACGCAAAGCGGCTTTTAACAAGATGCTGCTGGAGTTGCCGGCAGAAATCCGCGGCCTTTTCGGATCATTGCCCGGCGGCGCATTGCTGCAGGATTATGTTGATGAACTGGCGGAAAAAGAAGGTATTGAAAAATCAAAGTCGCCTTTGGCCACAGCTGCGATTGACGATGATGAAGTTTCCAAAGCCAAAATTCTGGCCACCGCCCTGGCCGAGGCACAAGTGCAGGCTTCTGCCAAAATGCAGACTGCTCCCTTCCCTCAGGGAACGACAGCCGCCGCGCCGGCCGGTGTTACTGCCGTATCCTCCAAAATTTCGCTGGATAAAGATTTTGCATCAACTTTTGCAGCTACTTTGGCAGATGCCATGCAAAAAAACAATGCTTCGCAAAAAGATGATATCCGCAATATCATCCAGACACTCGGACAAACCCAGCTGCAGATTGTTAAAGTGCTGCAAAACGAAAGCGCTCAACAGCGCCAAGAAATGCAAAGCATTTATAAAGCTATCAGTGATTCCGAAGCCAAGATCGCCAGTGCCGGCAGCCAGGAAAAAACCGCAAAGCCTGCTTTGGACGAAAGCACCAAAACATTAATCAAAGTTTTGGTGGACGGACAGCAAAAACTCGTTGAACGTTTTGCCAAAATCGAAACGGCAACAAATGAAAAAAATACCCCGGCAGACACGGAAGGTTTTAAACAACTGAGCCGGGCGATCATGGTTTCGCAGGAAAATTTCGGAAAAACAATTGCTGTCTTAAGCGAACGACAAAAAAAAGACACCCTCGAAATTGCTAAACTGATTAACGAATCTCAGCAGCAAATGATGAATTTTATGGTGCAACATAATACACTTAACCAAAACTCAGGTCATGCGGCGGCCAGTAATAATAATGCCAATAATATTCAGATTAATAACGTTGACTATTCCCGGCAATTGGAAAAAATCGTCGAAAAGCTTGAGAATCTGCAGATAAACGTGTCCCTGCCGCAAAATGCCGCCGCACCTTCGGCTGCCAATTTTAATTTTGACAGTGAAAAAATCGGCAAGATGCTGCGAGAGGTTGTTTCCGACCAATCGCGTCTTTATCGCGAGATGGCCAAGGCACAAACCGAAGAACTTGGCTCGATTATATCTGCAGCATTGAAGGAGAGTCAGAAACTCTCCGCGCAAAGTCTGTTGAAAGCCTTGCGTGCTCAGCCTGTTGCCGTGCAAATTCCGGCGGCTAACATCTCTCCGGCCGCCAAGGATAATACTTTTGCGGAATTGAGCGAACAAACAATGCCGTCTGAAGCTGTTTTTGAAGATGCCGCGACGGCGGAAATGCCTGTATCCGACGAAGTTGTTTTTGCGCCGGTTGCCACCGAAAATTCGAATGCGGTTGAGCCGGCGGCACCGATGGAAAAATCGGCTGTCGTTCCACCTGTTTTTGAAGAGGTTCCTGCACCGACAAACGGCGAAACTGCACCGAAGAAAAAGAAAAAAAAGAAAAAGAAGAAAAAAAATGCCGCGGCACATGCTGAAAGCTCTGATATTTTGCCGACGGAAATTTCGTCCGAGGACTCTTTGGCAGAGCAGCCCGCTGGTGT
Source organism: uncultured Alphaproteobacteria bacterium (assembly GCA_944391445.1). Classification (GTDB taxonomy): domain Bacteria; phylum Pseudomonadota; class Alphaproteobacteria; order RF32; family CAG-239; genus CAZU01. The sequence continues at coordinate 16,781 of CALXTL010000009.1, forward strand.
TAATACCGCACCTGCTGCCTCGGATATTTCGGAACCAACAAAAGACCGCAACCTCTACCTCAGTGCTTTGACCGGGGCTGCCCCGCCGATGCCGGATCCAGAAGATATTGACGACTTGCTTTTGGATGACAAAAAGGATTTCGAGTCAGAAACCGCTGTTGAAAATCTCGGCGCCAACTGGCTTGGTGCGGTTGAAGAAGAAGCTGCCGAACCTGATCCCCAGCCGACATTTATCCCGGCAGAAAATGATCTTTCCGCCGACGACTGGGGCTTTGGCAGTCATAGTGAACTACAACCTCTTGATGCCGCACGCCCAACCGATTCCAATCCCGGAGATGAAAATACGGAAGCTCTCAAAACCAATGACGGCGAGGGCGAAGACTGGGTCTGGGAATATGTTGAAGAAAACTCCGAAACAAATGATGTTAACTACGGTAATGACAATTTGGAGCCAATTTTACAGCAATCAGCCATTTGCAGCGGCGAATCATATTATCAAAATCCGAGCTCTGCCGGTGTCAGCATTCCGTCCAGCACGCCTTTCCGAGCGGGCGATTATCGTCTGAGCATTACCGACTCAGCTGCCGATGATGTTGCTGAAGATCCTTTCAAAAGGGTGTTATAAAAGCGCAAAATTAATTTACAAACCGCGTCGGCTCAACTAAATTAGTAAGAGAAAGTTTCTGAAACAAGGAGCATGATATGGAACAAAACAATTCTTTCAGCAGTGGTAAAGACCGCAACGACGACCTCTGGTATGTCGACAATTATGTTTTGCTGAAAGATTATTACGACCGGACGATTTCCCGTGTGGCCGCACGCTGCGTCCGCAAAGGAAATATTGCGATGGAAGAATATCCGCACTATGGCTATATTCTTGATCTGCTGGAAGAAATCAGTGAAACCGGCGAATATATCGTGGCTCATCCGCAGTTATATTCTTATGTTGAAAAAAAAATGCCCGGCGGAATTAACGCTTTGAAAAAAAATCTGGATGAATTTCGCACCGAACTGAAAAACAACGCTTCTCCGGATATGATCAAACAAGATAAAGACGAGTTGAGGAAGTTCAAGGAAGCTTTAGGTGCTCCGGATAAATCCGTTGATCCGACAGTGGGCGCGGGTATGTCAATGGATCAGGTGGTTGAAAAATTGCTGCATGATACCGAAACATCCTCCAAACAGGCACCACAGTCTTCTGCCGGCGGTCAGTCTCGTCCGGCAGCGGCGAATGCCGCCCAGTCCGGAAACCCAACCCGGCCTCAGACACCTCAAGGAACAAAGCAATGAGCAAAACCTTTTTAAAAATCTTTGTGCTGTTTGCCGTTTTTGTTTTGAGCGCCTGTGAAATCTGGCATGACAAAAATCCGGAAAATGTTGTGCGAACACCTGTTTATACAGCAAAAGTCGAAGGGCCGACTTATCCCGAAATCAGAACTACGCAGGGCGCAAACCGTCTGGATCTGGAAAGCCCGTTGCGCTGCTCCGTCAACTGGAATACCCAGCAGATGATTTCCACCATCCCTTATAATCTGACCGCTTTTAATTTGGTGCGCAACGGAACCAACGATTTGCTTCCAAGGTTTGAGGTAACCGGTTTTTCTTTTGACACCATGCCGGCAGAGCGCGCGTTGCTTAAGCTGACCAAGGAGGCCGGCATCAAACTGGTGGCCAAAGACGCGCCCTATGCCAGCATCTCTGCGGAAAATTTACGCGGCGAGCTTAGCGAAGTTATTGATATGATTACCGAAGCGGCAGAAATTTATTATACCTACAATGCCAACAACAAAACCCTGCGCATTTCCCGCAAAGCCAATTTTAGCCTGTATGTGCCGCAGTCGCGGCCGATTTTGCTGGCCATTCTTGATGTGTTGCGCGGCGCAGGCATTACTGACTTCACGGCTGATTTTGATGATTATTCCATTACGTTTAATGGTGATTATGAGTTGAAGAACCAGGTTTTGAATCTGATTAATTATTTTGAAGAGAATCCGATTTTGATTGCTTTTGACGTTCGCGTTTTTACCCTGTATCCGTTCCAGGACAAAGATATTGACTGGCAAGCCATGACCAGTGTTTTTGACTTTGGTGCCATTAAAAGCTCACGCACCGGTGTCCTTGGACGTGTGTTGACCACTTCCAACGACATTAATGTGGGTACGCTGAAAGCCTTTTTGGGAAGGCAGGCTCGTGTTGAACCGGTTGCGGAAGGGAAGTTTGTGGTTCCCAATGTGTGGTTTTCACGTTTTGATATCGGCAAATGCGCGCCGCGCTCTTCAAAAGAGGCGGATTTATCGATCCTGGCTAAGGCTTCTTTTGAGCAAAACGACAAGATTTTTACAGATCTGACCCTTGAATCGCGTGACGGAGAAATCACCAGTTTTGACGTGCGCAGCAAGCTGGGTGAAAATTTTCTGATCATCGGTTTGCCCAACGGTATTTTCGGCGTTAATAAACCGCGTTCGGAAACTATTGTCTTTATGGTGCCGCGTATTATAAAAACCCTGAAGACAAACAAGCATCTGGAAAATAATCTGTAATCGCCGAGGTTTGAAAGATGGAAACAGATAATCATTCCCAAAATCAGAACGGATCACAGCGGCCAATGCTAAAAAAGGTTAAGCGTCCGATTAACCGCATGCCGCAGCAACCGGCAAATTTTCATGCCGGAAACGGTGCCCCGGGGCATTCTTTCCCGGCGACAAAGAACGACCCATTTACCGCCAAAGCCTCGCAAACACCCGACGGGGCGAATCCTTTTATTTCCCCAAACAATTCGGAAGACGCATTTAATCTTGATGCTTATTTGGATGATGCCAATTCACAGCCGCAGTCCAATACACCGGCTCAGCGCTTTGAGCAAGATGCGCCGCGGCGCTTTTTGGGTGAAGAAGATTTGCCGTCACAAATGGAAGAAGCTTATGATTCTGCCAGTGCAGAAAACTTGCCCCTGCCGGCATCGGATTTGCCCCCCTATCTGACCAAAAAGATACTGATTTTGCTCGGAGCTGTCTTATTTTTTATGGGAATTATCACGACAAAAGTCTTTTTCGGCGAAGAAAGAATCGTACGCAACGGTCTGCAAGGCGTGGTGGTTAATCCCGAAGTTCCCAAAGGCCGCGCACGCTGCGGTGTGGCGGAAAGAACTCAAGGCTGTATTTTGTATTTGATGAATCCTCAGCGTCAGGAAATGGCCGCGCGCGATTTTTATGATTTGGCGGCGCAGCTGACCGGCAGACAACGTTTTGTGATTGAAACAGGCAATATGCGTTATTCTAATACCAAAATCCGTCCCGGAGACATTGCCCAATTTAATATCCCGCCGATGTGATGTTGCCAAAAAAACGCCTTTATAAAGGCGTTTTTTTGTGGATTTAGGTCACTTCGGTAACGGCGCGGAGGTTGCCGTCGCGGTTAATTTGTACCACGCGCAGTTTCTGATGCATTTCCTCAATTGTTTTTTTGCGGTCAATGGTCGGATAAGTATGCAAAATACGATCGGTAAACGCCTGATAGGCCGCCTCTGAACTTTCCGCGTGGATTGTGGCCAGACAGTTATCGTGTCCGGAGCCCATCAGCTCCCAAATAGCACCAGCATTTCCGGTCGAAATCTCGCCGCCGATAATTGCATCTGGTGTGAAACGGACAACCAGGTCAATCACTTTGGCATAAGTTAACGCGTTGGTTTGCTCGGTTCGAGACAAAACAATGTGCACACGGTTTGGATGCGGCACAATCAGCTCGCGCGTATCTTCAATTGTCAGAATGCGTTTGTTGATATCGAGAATCTTCAGCAAATTGTTCAAGAATGTCGTCTTACCGGTTGCCGTGGCACCGGAAACCAAAATGTGATCGCCGCGTTTGATGCTCAGCAGCAGCCGCTCGTAAGGATCTTCCGGCTCTTTGATGTTTTTCAGAGGATTAATTTTGTGCAATCCGTGGCCCTGCGTTAAACCATAGTCGCCAAGGCCAAAAGCAACATCATCGGAATGCACACGAATGGTCAGAGCAATGCCGCCGGTCAGATCATCGTTATCATACATGACATTGCGGCCGCATATTGCTGAAAAACGGTGTTCTCCGGGGATGGCCGCGTAGACAACCGGGTTGCCCTGTATCGGATCAAACGGAAGTTCATAAGTGTTGGCGATGATGTACAGCAAATCGGTCAGATATTCCTTGGTTAATTTTTCATCTTTGTACATAACCCAGGGATAAGCCCGCTTGCCGCGCAGGCGCAGCCAGACCTGACCAGAGCGATTAACCGCAACTTCTTCAATATTGTCCTGATTATACCAATAAGACAAAGGTCTCAAAATGGATTCCAGTACAGTAAAACTCATTTATCGCTCCTTCCTAGAATAATGCCGGAACACTGTTATTGGTGTTTGATGATGAGTCACTGCCCGCGGCGGGAATCGTCCCCGATGTCGCGCCAGAAGTTGACGGCGGCGGAGGAGGAGCCAGATATCCCGGCGGCGTTGTCTGCTTTTTCGGCGTGCTGACCAACGGCGCCGGTGCTTTGGCACTTTCAACATCAACGCCGGCATCGTATACCACATCGCCGCCCGGATCAGCCGTGCTGGCCACGGTTTTGCTCTTCCGTTCGGCATCAAACTGGGCTTTTTCGGCCGCTTTTTCGGCGTCATCAATAAAGACCTGCGGCTTTTCAAGCTGAAGCGACGAATCCTGATCGCGCTCAAGCGTTCTCAGCCAGAGGTCGGTATTGGGGAAAACGATAATACGCGTGCCGGCCGGAATATATGTCAGCGGACGAATGCTTGACTTATCCGCTAAAATCTCATCAAAAATATTGCTCATTTCATTTAAGAAATTCTGGCGGGCGTCATTTGCAGCCTGTTGGCGCGGAGTTTCATTTTCTGTTTCTTCCTCATCCGGAGACATAAAATAGGCCGTCGCGCTGGTCAAACTGGTGGTCAAAACCGGCAAGGTGTACTTTTTGAACAACTGTTGATCAACATAGCCCAAAGCACCGGCGCGTCCCTGTGCATCGGCGGTTAACCCCTGGAAGACGAACAACGAACCATCCGGACGAATCAGGCGCTCCCAGGAAATTTGAACACGCGCAGACTCAGAAGTTGCGTCGGCACTGGCCGTCAGCCCGCCTAAACTTCCAATCAGGCGGCTGCCGGCAGGAATAATGACATTGCGTCCTTCTTCCGCATAGACATTGCGTTCGACAAACGCGGTTATCGGCGCCGGATTATTACTGTCAATTGCGCGGGAAATTACCGCCGGAATCGGCTTATCAGCAAAGATCATCTCGCTCATGTCAACACGCCAGGAAGAAATGACCTTGCCGATGCCTTGCTCTTCCCAATCCTTTTGCATGCCGTCAAAAGCTTCTTTGCGCATGCTGTTGCTGATCTTGCCAACACTGATGTTTTTGCGGCGTTCCGCCATGGCGGCATTTAAGGCAGCCTGCCGCGCAGGATCGTATCTTTCACCCGGCCCGTATCCGCCGCCCGGACCAAGGTTTCCGGCGGGTCCGGTGCCTGTGCCGTAAGCACCGCCATCGCCAAATGTGCCGGCAGGGACAAACATCTCAGAAGTGTCCGGCTTTTTGACTTCTTCAATACCAATCAACGTGCCGTCGTCGTCAATCACCAAGCCGTCAGGCATAAGCCGTCCCAGATAGCTTCCTTCCGCGTCAACCACTGTTTTATCTTCCAGAATGTCTCCCAAATATTCGCCATCCGGCGTCAGGGCAATGCCCAAAGATTTGCGCGGTTGCTTGCTCTCTAAAAGCTTCAACGCAGGACTGACATCATCATCTTTAACAACCGGCTCTCGGCGCACGGGCGCTTTTTCATACCAATTTGAGCCTATTCCGCCAATGATGTTGCCGTTGGCGTCTACAACATCGCCGTTTTCAGAAACCCGGCCAATTATCTTGCCGTTGGCATCAACAACATTGCCGTCCTCGTCCAATGTGCCAATGACGTTGCCGTTTTTGTCATATGCCGGCTTGCCCTTGGCCGTACTGCCAATAATATTTCCGTCTTTGTCAATGACATTACCGTCTTTATCCAGGGTGCCGATAATGTTGCCTTCAGCATCAACAACATTGCCGTTTTCATCAAGGTAGCCGATGAAATTGCCGTCTTTGTCAAAAATCATCTTGCGTTTGGGCTGGGCGGAAATTTTACTATAATACTGCAGCGGCGAAGCCTGTGCGATTGTTTCGTTATTCTGATTTTTAATCTCTCCGGCGTTGGATAACTTGCCAATGACATTGCCGGCTTTGTCTGTCACATCGCCGTTAAACTGCAAGCGCCCGATAACAAGCTGTGTTTTTTCGCGGATATTATAGTCGCGATTGCCACGGCCGATCACCTCCTGATCTTTATCCAACAAGAAACCCCTTTCAATCCGTCCGAGACTCTGATTAGAAAATGTAACAACATCGCCGTTACGGTTTATGTAGCCGATTGTCTCGCCGGCCGCATTGTATACATAAAAATCGTATAAGGCATAACCTACTTTCGAACCGCCGGACAAAACATAGCCTTCAAAATTGACCTTTCCGACGTTCGCAAATTTATCGTCAACAACCGTTCCGTCCGCCAAAACACGCCCCATAAACCGGTTGTCGAGATTAAACGCCACTTTATATTCCATCATGGCGCCGACCGGCAGACCCGCTGATGAATTGACATTGCCATCAGGCTGCTGATACCCCATTATCTGATTATTTTCATCAATAATACTGCCGTCGAGCGCCGCATATCCCAAAATGTTGCCGTTAAACGCCATGGCGGCGCCGTTGCGGAGTGCTCCGGCAATAATCAGGCCGTCGGCATTGCGCAAGAGCCCCTCTTTGTCGACGCAGCCGATATTTTCTTTGTTCAGATTTAAAACCTTGCCGTCGCTTCCGGACAAACCGGCAACCACGCCGTTATAGTCGACGACGGGGCTACTTGTTGCCAAAAAGCCTAAAAAGCTGCCGCTGTCACTTAAAACGTGCCCATTGGAAAGGGCTTTGCCAAGATAAACGCCACGGAAATTTTGCACATCGCCGCGAGGGGTCACCACACCACCGACTTCGCATTTTTCGTTCAAAACAGCCCGATATGGCAACAGAAAACCGGTGACGATCCGGTTGTTGTCAATAACCAAACCACGCTCAACCACGTGGCCGACTTTGGCTCCGGATAGATTGTTGATATTACCGAGAATATCCGCATAGCCCAAAAAGTTTCCGGTAAAGTCAACAGCGACGTTTTCGGCATAAGCCTGGCCGATTTTGGGCAGATAATTGTTACTGAGCGCCGTATCAGCCTCTACAACCGAGCCATCGGGCAAAATTTTGGCGACAATTCGCAAAGACGTATCTAAAATCAGGTTATCGGCATTCAAGCTGCCCGGATAGCCGGCCGCTTTGGCAACGGCATAAAGCGCGTTGATTGTTTTGGCGGTGAGTTTGTTTTGCTGGTTGACCAGATACCCCTGTCCGGTGACATAGCCTTCATCCATACCGCGGTCATTTACGGCTCTGCCATTGAGGCTGATCATGGAAATATTGGCCCCATTGGGCGCATAAAGCGGGCTGATCGGCTGGGAATCGCCGGAATATTCCCCGTCCTGATTGAAGACATATCCCAGAGGCGAAACCAAAAACTGTCTGGAATCCACCGTTATACGGCTGCCAATGCCATTTACACCAAGAATATCGCCGGTTGCAGAAAAGACCATGCGGTCGCGGCGCGTTTGACCGATCATCCGGCCGGAAAGATCATAGGCAACGGCACCGATCATGTAGCCAAGCGGAGTACCGTTCAGAGAAATGACGCTGCCATTGGGCAAAGCATGCCCTCGCAGATTGCCACGATAGTCAAAAACCGGCCCTGTTACCACCAATTGCCCCATTGCCTGGCCATCGGCGCCAAAGATGATGCCACGCGCCCCAACAATGGCCGTCACCGTTTTGGCTCTGGCCAGATTACCATCCGGCAAGATGCGGCCAAGATATTTACCCTTCAGATCCGTTGCCGAGGCGGCAATATCCACGCTGTAGCCGATGATCTTGCCGGTCAGATCCGCAATGCGGCCGTCCGCCCGGATATGGCCGATGATTTTGCCGTCTTCAACAACTTCGCCGTTATAGGTTACAAAACCAAGGTAATAACCGCTGTTGTCAAAAGCATATCCGGATTTGACTATCCGACCGACAATTTGATTTTGGTCATTGTAGACATAGCCGTTGGCCTTGATTCTGCCAATGATTTGCGAATTAAAATCGGATACTTGCCCGCCGGGGGTAACACTGCCGATAAATTCGCCCTGCAGAGAAACCACCATTTTTGAAGAAATCAGCCGGCCTTCCAGCAGAAAATCTCCGCCGACACGACGATAGGCATAGCCGTCAGGCGTCACAACGCCGATCTGCTGCCCTTGCAGGTTTGTATAAAGACCGTCACCGGTAATGCGGCCAACCGTAGTTCCCTCATCGGAATAAACCAGCCCCGGGAAGACAACTGCGCCGATAATATCAAAAAAGTCGTTCACGACCAAGCCGTTTGGCAGGACGCGTCCTAAAACCTGTCCAGAAGCGGAACGAACAGAACCGTCGCCATTTACTTTGCCCAGGAATCGTGCGTCATTGCCAATAGCAATTCCCTGCGGGATGACACCGCCAATCAATTTGCCGTCAAAACCGATGATCAGACTGTCGGCTGTCACATTGCCAATCAATTTATTATCGGCACCGACAACTTTTCCGTCCGGGATGACTTTGCCTAAGACTTCTCCGTCAAAATTAATTGCCGTGATTTCCTGAGCCATGGCGGCAGAGGCAAAAAAGCCGGCAAGCTGCATTGCCGCCGCTACAAAGGCTGCGCGTAAAAATTTCTTTTGTCCCGCCCCAAAAATCAACCTTTAATTCCTCCGGTTTTTGGCAACTTCCTGCAGCACGTAGCCCGCCACTTTCTTGTCCAGATCGATGAATGAACCGTTGCTCTTGACATAGCCGATATTTTTTCCTTCTGCATCAATGACGCTGCCATCATAAGCCAAACGCCCGCGGTAAGCTCCGTCATTGCCGAGAATCGACGCCCCGATTTTGTATATTTTGCCGAGGATTCCGTTCTGCTGATCAATGGCTAGGCCTCCCGAAAGGCTTCTGCCGATAATAGTATCATCTTTGCTGATAATTTGGCCATCAAAAAGCACATAACCCACAACTTTATCATCATTGCCGATAACAATATCGCCGTCTACTACTTCACCGATGAGCTTACCGGCGACACTGACAACATTGCCGTCAGAAAGGACTTTGCCGATGACAACATTGCCGGAATCGGCCACGGCACCGTCGGGACGAACCACACCAATAGGATTGCCGCCAAAATCCATGACAACACCGCTTTTAACCACGCTCAGATTGTTATCCGTGGCACCGCCGGGCAAAATGGCGGTAACGATCTTGCCGGCAGTATCCGTGACATCGCCGAGAGAATTTAAAAAGCCTTTGTAGTTGCCCCAGATATCAATCACCGTATTTTCGGGTATTACCTCGCCGATGACTTTGCCGCTGCCGTCAGCAATCTTGCCGTCATGCGTAACGCGGCCGTTTTCCTTGCCGGTCAGATCAATGACCCGACCGTCGGAGACAACATAGCCGAGATAAGAACCGTCATAGCCGACAGCCGCGCCACGGCGTACGACCGCTCCCTGATATTCATTTTTATGATTAAAAAACTTGCCGCGGCCGTCAACATAGCCTATTCGATCGCCGTAGCGGCTGAAAACTTCGCCATTTTGATAGGCTACACCGACATTTTCTCCACGCAGATCAATGACTTCGCCGCGCGGCACCGGCGAACCAAGCACTGATCCGTAAAAACCAAGACCGCGGTTTTTGAGTTTTCCCTGCGCTATTCCCTTGGGACTGTAAATGTTGCCGTCGGGAAACAACATGCCGATCACGCCGCCGCGGACATTGACAACTGCCGTGTCCGCATCCAATGCCACACCGATGATCCGGTTTGCTTCGTCCAGCAGCAAGTTGTTTGATGATAATGATGCCGAAGGTTTGCCGTAAATTTGAACTTTGGCGGCATCATCAACCAAATTGATGTAGTTTCCGTCAAAGTCAAAAGCATATTTTTCGCCAATAACCTTACCGATATAAACACCGTCGTTATTAAAAACGTCTCCTCTCAGACCAACACAGCCGACAGGAAGCTTGGCATCATTGACAACCCGGTTTTGATTGTCAATTTTGCCTAAATATTTGCCGTCATAATCAACCGCTGCACCGTGACGCGCAACATGGCCGATATAATCGCCTTTTTCATCCAGGACACTACCGTCGGGATTGACGCAGCCGACATAGCGATTGTTGTTGTCTTTGACAATTCCTGTGTTGTCAACCGTTCCTAAAAAACGGCACTTGTCATCAAAAACCGGACCGCGCCGGATGATCTCTCCGGCATATTTGCCTTCTGTATCCAGTACGGTCCCTTCCGGCGTGATGCGCAACTTTGTATCTTCGTTGCCTTTTTTGATTAAACCGTCTTTGTCCAGATAACCCAACTGGCGGCAACCAAAGCCGACCGCAAAACCGCCATTGACCATTTTGGCAATCACGGATGAACCGTTGACGTCTTTAACCAGGCCGTTGGGCAAAGCCCGGCCGATAACCTTTTTTTCGGAGTTTTCAATACTGCCGTCATTTTGCAAAATACCAAGCAGAGTTCCTTGCGGGGTGATCGGCAAACGGCTCAGGTTAACAACAGCGCCGATGATGTTGCCGTTTTCATCGAATTGGACCTCTTCCCCGACATAGCCGATGACGTTACCATCTAAGTCGACAATCGTGCCGTCAGGCAACATTTTGCCGATAACATTGCCGTTGATATCCAATAAATTGCCATTTTCATCGACATAACCGATGATGTTGCCGTCCGCATCGTATGCCACTCGCAGTTTTTTACCCAGAAGAGCCGGATTTTTGGAAACGATATTGCCGTTTTCGTCGACATAACCGATGATATTGCCGTTTTCATCAACAACGCTGCCATCCGGCATGGACACGCCCAAAACCTTGCCATTGGCATCAACCGCAACGCGCCCGGGCTTGGTCACGCTGCCGATGACATTGCCCTCTAAGTCAACCACCGTGCCATCAGGCAACACTCGGCCGATAACGTTGCCATCCATATCAACCACCGTGCCATCAGGCAGCACGCGGCCGATGATGTTGCCATCTTTATCATACACAAAACCCGTGTCAACAGCCCGGCCGATGACGTTGCCGTCCATATCAACCACCGTACCGTCGGGCAGCACACGGCCGATGACGTTGCCGTCCAAGTCAACCACCGTGCCGTCGGGGTTGACATAACCAATCAAATTGCCAAATTCGTCATAAACCGCACGACGGTTTTCGGCAACACCGACAACATTGCCGTCTTTGTCGCGAATCAAGCCGTCGGCGCCGACACGGCCAATGATATTGCCGTTGGCATCGCGAACATAGCCGTCTTCGTCAATAATGCCGAGAATTTTCCCATCCGGGCCGATGGCATATCGAACAGCCTTGGCCTCGCCCGCCGCTGTGCCCGGCGCGGTTATGTCTTCGCAAATTTTGCACTCTTCCTGCGTAACAGCGTTGCCGCTGACCGGTACTTTGGCCGACTTGATGTTACTTTCGCCCAAATTAATCTCATACCAGGATATAATAAAATTATTTTGCACATTTCCGGCGATGACCGGCGCCCAGCTCATGGTGATGTGACAGGTATCCTCACCGGAAAGATCCATGCCGTCGCAACCGCTCTGAAAATTGAAGCCGTCGGCCGGCGGATCTGCCAGCTCAACAGAGACAATTCTTACCGCCGCTTTGCCGTTTGTTCCCAGCGTGAGCACATTCTTGGCGTCTGTCCCGAGTACGACCTCCCCCATCAGGACAGGATCGGGCGTTGTCGTCAGGGGAATTTCCCCTTCCATGGTGGAAAACTCAATATTCTGGCTTAGCGTCGGCGCGGCAACATCGGCAAAAACATCATCATTATCGGTAAAAACAGGCTCTTCAAATTCCTCTTCCACCTGATTGCTTTTGATCAGTAAATACACACCAAAAATAAAGATCAGAAAAGAAGTAATACCAATCGCAAGAATAATGCGATTGGTTTTTCTGACATACTTCTCGGAATGTGTTAAATTATCTTTGCTCATCTGTTGTTTTTACTGTGTTCTGACTACACTGCAGAAGACGCCGTTACGTCCGAGGATGCTGCAGGTTTTGTCCCCTTCTTCAAGCGTTTTGACCGGACCAACCCTTAAATGGAACAGTTCTTTTCCCTGTCCATCGGCCGGCGCGTCGACGGAGAAGAAAGGTTCGTAACGCTCAAGATCGGCTTTGTACTTGGACGAAAGCTTGGCCCAAAGCGCCTCAAGATTGCTGACATCGGCATCCGTCCCCAGCTCGATTGAGATGTTGGAATTGTCGCCGTCAGAGAAACCCGAACCGTAGCCATACTGTTGCCAGAAAGAATTCTGCGGGCTTTGGCCAGCGGCACCGGTATTGCTGATCCGCTGCATTTTTGAATAATCAAAGTTGGCCACCGCCGCAGAAGCCGGCTGATAACCAGCGCCGGCACTTTGTCCGCCGGAAGCCTGATTGCCGTATTGAGGAACAATAAGCTGACTTTGACCGACCTGGATATCATACTGACCGGGAACCTGCCCAGCGGAAGCAGCCCCATAAGGCACACCGCCGGCCTGACCGGGCGTACCGGCCGCGCCATAGGGGATGCCCGTTGCTGCTCCGCCGCGCGCCGCATTCTGCTCCGGCAGAGGCGCCGGCACATCCCATGACGGCGGCAAATAATCCGCCGAATCGATTGCGTATTCCAGACCAGAAGCATCCGAACGCCGCAATTTGATGCAGATCAGACGCTTGCCGTTGCGCAAGACCAAATCTCCGACACCTTCTACAATAATCAGCCGGTTGTCCGGGCCCTTGGTACGAAAGCCGACAGGAACTTCCACCCGCTCAACGATCATGCTTACAACCGGGCGCTGCATCATGTTGAGCGCTTTTTTGCCAAGATCGATATATGTAAAAATATCATCGCGCCATACCCGCTCCGGGGCAATGACGACATCATCGGGATTGGGAACATAAACCTCCAAATCAAAACGAAACTTGGAAGGATCTAACGGGATGGATTTAATCCAATCGCTTTTCTGGAAGCTGCGGGTGTAATTGGCCGACACGGATTTGCCGCCGGAAGTCGTGCCGCCGCCATGAACACCCAAGACGCCTCCGCTGCCGAAGTTTGGCGTGTTTTCACCGCCGTCATTGCCACCGACGACATCTATGTCAATAATAGCATTGGTCAGGCGTTCGGTATTAACAGCCTCACTTTTGACATAAAAAACATAACGATTACCTGAACGGCCGAAAACTATGACATTAGTATCCACACCGACATTTGCTCCTTTGCGCGGATAGAGCATCATTGAGTTCGGACCAGATATTTGCCCGTCAAAGGTAGCATTGTCACCGATAAAAATATCTTCAATCATTTCCCAGTTCGGGAAATTGACAAGCGTGATCATTCCTTCGCGGACACGGATCGGCAAGACCAGATCCGGTGTCCAGTAGTAGCGTGAATATGCCGGCTTGCTCTGCCCTTCGCCGAGATTTTGCATCGGATCAAGCCAGGCGGCCTGCGTCATTCCCAAAGAGTTGAACCCGGCATAGCCCAAATCCATCGGCGTGTATGTACCCTGAGCCTGCTCGGCGCTGGCATCCATCACCTGCTGGTTGACCTGAGCCGCCGAAGGCGCCGCCCACAAAAGAGAGCAAAAAAGACCGACATATAAAAACAAACCTGATTTTCTAGTCATAAAAGCCACTTTCGAATTACTCCACCCTATTATAGCTCAGGGAATATCTGTTGACGGTAAAGCCGACCGGATTTTTGAGACGGTCGCCGTATTTGACGGTTTTTCTGCGGTAGCCGACATTGAGCGAAGCCGTCCAATAGTTGACTTCAGGCTGAGCAGAATCGGGGTACATATCCCGGGTTTCATATTCAACCTGCCATATACCGTTGGCCAGCTCATTGACGGAAAGTATCTTAACTTCACGCGAAAGCCCCCGTGTTTTGATAATTTCCAACGCTTTTTTAGCCGTATTATTCAGAAAATCCTGATAAATGTTCGGACTGGACATTTCCTGGATCGGCCCGCCCGGCATCCAACGCGTTTCCATTTCCTGAATATCGCGGCTGAAAGAGCTACGCATCAGGACATACTGGCGGACAAAAACTTCGGTAATTGCCTTCTGATTGCGCATCCCCTCGCGGATAGGCTGGATGTTGTATACCTGTTCGTCACGATCCTGAAATGTCAGAAGAAAAGGTTCTACACGATAGAGCGGCAAAACCTGATAGATAGCCAGAATCAAAACAAGGTTGCAGCAGACGCTCAGCGCCGTGATGATTGCAAATGCACGTGCCGTCCACAAATACCTTTTTTCGCCGACATTCGCCACAAACAACTCTGAAGACTGCTCCGACGCGGGGCTCTCCGCCGCCCTGCTACCAATCAGCCGCCGTCCGTTTGCGCTGCTTTCTATCCTTTCCGCCATCAGACTCCCTATTCGTTATATTGTTGCGACAAACCAGTCCGGCAATGTTTTCGGAAGTTCGATCTCCATACAGGCGCAGGGCGAGAGTTTCAATTCATCGCTGCCTTTACCGATACCGACAGGTTCAGGTTCATAATACGATCCAAAACAGCCTGAAAGAAGAAATAAGACAAACAATAACAATATTCTAGAGTATTTTTTCATAAAAAGGCCTTTCGTTATCTCTGAGATATACTAATTATGAAGTTATACTCTTTTCATTTAAATGTCTAACAGGTTGAATATACTTATCAACAAGTTGCAACAGTTTGGAAAGCTCAGAAAATGTCGACTTCCGTCTGCGAATATCTGAGGACTGTGAAACCAAGCGGATTGATCAGCCGACGCCCCATAAACATCCGTTCGCGAATAAAAGCGGCGGTAACGGAAGCCGTCCAATATCTCACTCGAAGCGTAGATTCTTTCTGAGCTTGCGTGCGGTTGGCTTCGTCATACAAATCATAAGTCTTGAAGTCTACCTTCCAAACCGGGCTGCGTGCCCCGCCCTGGCGGCCGACGGAAATAATTTCCACTTCTCGCACCAGAGCCTGCTTAAACATATTTTCCCAGCGGCGACGAACGTCTTGACCAAATTCTTCATAGACCTCCGGCGAAGACAAAAAATTGACCATACCGCCCCCCATCCAGCGCGAGCGCATCTCGGCCGGGTCATTGATAACCGTGTTGCGCGTGATGACATATTGACGGATGAATGTTTCCATCAGCTTATCGCGGGACGACATATCCGCCGTGATCGGCTCATCGCGGACAATACCTTCTGATGTATCCTGATTGATAATCAAAAAAGGTTCAACTGACACCATCGGCGCCAACCGGAACAACGCTAAAGCCGAAGCGACCATAAACAACATTGAAAAAATCGTGGTGGCAATGAATAAGCGCGACAGCCACAAATAATAATGCAGCTTGTATCCTTCTGCCTCTTGTTCCAGCTTTTCGATAAATTCCGGCGATGATGCCGCCGCATTCTCGATTGCCCGCGTCTGTTTCCCGTTTTGTATTTGATTCTGCACCATTCAATCAGCCTATTCATCAATAATTCGGACAATATGGCGCCAACACACGGATGGCCTTTTCCGACTGCTTGTCCAGACTGTCGATAAACTTGTCCGTCACCTCTTCATTTACTTTAGAGCTTTTTATATCTTCGTCAAGATGATTGTCATCATCCACACCGACAGAAATGATTGTTGTTTCCTCACTGTCTTTTTGCAGAGCTGCAATCATGGATTTCAGAACATTAACCCGCTCTTCCACCACCGCGTTGTCAATGATGTCCACTTCTTCAATTTCGCTTAAAACCTGACTGATATTATCGTTTTTGATGTTTTCAAGTTTTTCGCGGGCAAGGTTGTAGTCTCCTTCATCGGCAAAGTCAAAGTCCTCGCTCGGCGTAAAACCATAACTTGACAACACATCAAAAAATTCCTGAATCATGGCTTCATAATCCTGCTGCGTTTCCTCCAGATTTTTGCGCTGAGTTTGTTCATTTTCAAAATATTGCAGAAAATCATCTGTCTGGTTGCGATTGAGCGGGGTTTGATCATAAACGGACATACGTTGATTCTCCTTGCCGGAGAATTCTTTGTCGGGATGGTTTTGTTCATAGACAATCCCGTAAAAAGCGTCATATGCTGCCTGACGGAAATACAGATTGCCGTTTTCATCCGCATCCAGCAACGTACCAAGCTCGCTGTATGGGCAGTCGCTCTTTTCCGATTTTTGCGAACCGAACAGCGGCAGTGTGATCCCCATCTCTCGCATGGTCAGATACGGTTTGCCGGACTTCATTTCTATCCCGGAACAAATGCCAAGATTTTCGGCATTTTGGCCTTTCACATATTCGGCATCAGCGTTTACATCAAGTATAATTGCGGAATCCTTAACCCGGCAGGGCATTACGCCGCCGCGATACAACGCCACGGCTTCGCATCCCTGATTAAGAGCGGCCTTGAGATCCAGCGAGCGTTCCTCAAAAGCATTGTCTTTCAGCATATATTTCCATATTTCCGGAATTTTACCGCCATAATTCAAGAAATCCGATTTCATAATAGTGCCTGATTTGGTTACGCCTTCCGAATAAGGAATCACGTTTTGCCAGTCCACCTCATCAAAATGAACAGCTTCACGCAGAGGCGGCAGATTTATTTCAAAAATTGCTTTCGGCGCTTTCAGATCACGCTCTTTTCCTGTTGAGCCGACAAAATAAGCTTCCTCTTCGGCGGAGGTATCGGCCTGTTCCAGCTTGGCATACAGGCGTATGTTATCTATTGTTTGAATGCCGGCGGCGGCAACCGTCAGACTCATGGCTTTGATATCATTTATCATTGACTGATGAATCGCAACCACTTTATCGTGACTGGCGGCATCATATAAATCTTCGTCAAGCGCCGCCAGTTGTTTTTGCGCCAGCTCAATACGCGCATCCACTTTGGCATAAAGTTCGTCTAAGGCCAAACCTGCGGCACGTTCAACATTGCCATAAATAATTGCCGGTGAAAGGAGCGGGTTGGTTTCGGGCTGCTTGGACAAAATCGCTAATAGCGCCTGCTTGACATCTTTACTGTAAGCTGTGTCCAGCTTGCTGATTTTATCCAAAACGGTATCGCTTTTCTGGATTTTCTGTTCTTTGATTTTGGCCAGCAGAGAAGAAACTTCGGTCGGCGCGCTCAAGCGATATGCGACAATTTCCTTATCCGCCGAATCCAGTTTCCGCTCCAGACCGGAAAGTTCCTGTTCAACTTTGTCTAATTCTTTTTTTACGGAATCTATCTCCGAATTTTCTTTATTTTGCGCGGTGGCGGCGTTAAAAGTTGCGGTGTCTTCCTCCTCATCGGCTACCTGATAGGAGGCCTCCGTCCCTTCATCGGTGACAGTGTAAGAACCATCGGTCGGAAAAGTGGTTTTGTGCGTAACGACGGCCTGCATGGAATTGGCCGCGTCTTCCTGCGCTTTATTCCGCAAATCTGCCAGTTTGTCAGAAAGTTCTTTTTGCCTGGCATCGGCTTTGTCCATTTGTTGCAAAATCTCCTGTCGACGGTTTTGCAACGAAGTCAGCCTCGTTTCATGCCCGGCGTTTTGTTGTTTTAAGGCCCGGTCCTGATCGGCGGCACTGGCTTCC
Source organism: uncultured Alphaproteobacteria bacterium (assembly GCA_944391445.1). Classification (GTDB taxonomy): domain Bacteria; phylum Pseudomonadota; class Alphaproteobacteria; order RF32; family CAG-239; genus CAZU01. The sequence goes on from CALXTL010000009.1 coordinate 34,588, forward strand.
AACTGTGCGCTCAGTTCCTGGTTTGCCTGCCGGACGGCCTGTTGCTTTTTGTTGTCCTCAATGGCCGCTTCTTTCCCCTGCAGGCGCTCGGCCACTACAGCAAGAACATCATTTTTGGAATAAGATTTCAAATAACTGCGGATATTGTCATATTTAAACTGCAGATACTGATTGTAGAAAGTTTTGACATCTGTCCAGACAGCTTCCCGGCGCGCCGGCTTGCCCCATTTTTTGGGCTCATCCGACAACAGGTGCGCTGCTTCTGACCCAATCTGCCAGGACAACATCCTGGTTTCCCGCGCCTCTTTTGCGCCTTGTTCTTTTTTGCTGCTGCTGATATTTTCTGCACCGGCATTTTGCAAAATTTTATTATTTTCATCCGTGGCGGTAATATCCGAGATTTTTGTCGTATCTGTATCAATATCCAGCGAAGCAACGTTTTCGGTTGCGTCTTCCGTGACCTGCGCTGCCTTGGCTGTTTCATAGGCCTCAAGTGCCCAGCCGGAAATCCCTTTGCGGATGTCGGCATTGTTGATATTTTCGCCCAGACGTCCTCCGGCCCAGGCTATTTCCGGATCCGTATAGCGCCGGCCTAAATAATCCAAAGCACATTGGTTTGATGTTCTCAGAGCCGCAAGCGCGCGCTCATAATTTTCTTTAACTTCATTGACGGCTTCCGCCGCATTTTTATATTCCGGCAGACGCACCATCAGATTATGCACCTCTACCGCCTGATCTACTTGTTCACTCAGAGGAGCAATCTTATCAAGTTCGGCCATTTTATCGGCCGCATCCGTATAAGGATGGGTTGAGGTATCTTCCGGCGCCAGAACAAAGCTCAATGTATCCGTGACCACTTGTTGCGCCGCATTGCCACTGAAACGGCTTTGCGCTTCAATTTCTGTCAGCGACGTAGCCGCAACGGCCGGCTGTTGGGCTACGGATACCTTTTCTGTTGCCGCGGTCTTTTGTGCCGGCTGCGCCTGCACAGAAACCTCCGCCTCCGATACTAACTGCGCAAAAGCCACTCTCTGCGTTGATAAAACACGGGCTGAAGCATAAACCTCTCCTTGTTCAAGCAATCGACTGCTTTGCTGTTGTTCTTCCTTGTCTTCCGATGTTTCTTCACTGGTGATTGCCTCTTCCTTGACGCCTTCGACATATTTGGCCGGCGTGCTGCTGCCGATGACTTTGACTGCCGCCAGCTGCGCTTTCAGTGCCGTAACTTTAAGCAACATTTCATAAACATTGGCTGTTGCCTCCAAAGCCTTACCTTCCACAAATGCCGAATCGTTATTACCGTCCGGCGCCGGAATGCCGCAATTGCTGCTTTCGCCCTTAATGCACAAAATCGTTTCATCAACAGAAGGTTTCAGCACCGTGTCCAATTCATTTTCCATGGCAATAGCCGCGGTGTAAATTTCCATCATGCTGTCGCGATAAAAATCACGACGATATTGATCATATTTCTGCGCGCCGGCAGCATCTTTGCGCGGATTGACCGGATATTGCAAGAACAGCAGCCGCGCAATTTCCGCCACATCATCGCTATTGGTCATTTTGAATTTCTGACCAAGATAATTACAGTCAACAATTTGTTTTTGCCCCGGGTTGCTGCCGCCGACATTTAACAAGGTCGTTACATTGCCGCTGAAAGCCGCCTGTACTGCCGTTTTGGCATTGTTTAACGTGTTTTCCGTGGTATTGATGGTCTTTTGTGCGGTCTGGCCGAGATTGATGGCGCTTTTGCCGGTCGCCAGAGCCTGATCCACAAAATCCGGCATCGGATACGGGTCAATATGCAGCTGCGGCATGAAAAAAGCTCCTGCCGGACGGAACAATGCCGACAACAGCAAAAGGGAGAGTCCAAAGAAGCCTGTTTTATATATCTTTTTCATCGCGCACTCTCCTAAAACATTCCCGATATAGACGAAGTCGCCTGTGATTTTATACTGTCGGCCAATCCTTCCGTGACACTACCAAGCTCTTTGCCGACTTCAATGCCCTCTTCAATCGTATCTTTGGCTTCGTCGATTTTTTCCTTGACTTCATTGTATTTTTCTGTGGCGTCCTCAATTTTTTCTTTGCCTTTTTGGTAGGCATCGCTGACTTTATCTACCAAACCCTGGGCTTTGTCTTTGGCCATTTGCAGCGCACTCTTGCGATTTTCGGGATCGGTATATTCGCAAATATCAAACTTATCTGTTGCGGCCGATGCCTCCAACCCCGATATCATATTGATCTCGGTAATCGCCTGCATTTTAATATGCGCCAGATTGAGGCGGATGTAGCTCATCATAATCGACAACTGCTCGCTCAACACCTCTGTATTAACGCCGGAAACCTCAGATTCCCCGGTCATGGTATCGGCTACCCCGGCTTTAGAATCGACTTTATCCAGGTAGGTGCTTTGTTTTTGCTTACCTTCATCCATAGCTACCCGCAGACTCTCATCAATACTACCGTGCATTTCTTTGTTGCGGTTTTTCTTTTTGCGTTTTTCAATTGCCAAATTTACTTTTTCTTCGGCTTTTTTGAAAAGTTTATCCTGCTGTTCCTGTATCAGCTCTCTGGCTGAGCGGGTTTCTGTTGTTCCTTTGCCGTCACCTTTCATAATATCATTCAACTTAAGGGTCAAATCGGCAATTTTTTCGGATTGATCCAGCAATTTTTCTTTATATTCTTCTTCAAGCGCCTGAGCCGAAAATTGCAGATTTTCAATTTGTGAAGCGGTGTCTCTTTCGATTTCCTCAAGCGCCCGGTCCTGCTCGCTCATGAAAGACTGTGCTTCACTGTTGAGGCCGCCGGTTTCGGCTTCCTCTTGCAGAAGACGCTGCTCGTTGAGTTCCAGATTGCTGTGAACGTTGGAAATTTTGGCCTGAGACTGTTCTTGAACCAGTGATTGCTGTTGCGCAATTTCCTCAAGCTTTTGCTTGCGTTCTTCCTGTATTTTTTTCAGGCGGGCGGTTTCGGTTGCAATATCTTTGGACACCATGGCCGCTTTATATTCTTTACTGTTAAGAACGGAATCCTTTGTTTTGTTGTAGAGATCCATCGCGGCCTCATATTGCTCTTTGGCAAATTTGATACCTTCTTTGGCATATTTGATGCCGTCGCCAACAAACTGTCCCATCTGAGAGTTGGAAACCCATTCCATGGCTTTTTCGCACTTTTCTTTAGCACCGGCAAGCCACAGGCTCAACTTGGACGGTGCTTTGACCGGATCTGTCTTCAACTGGGCGGATGCTTCGGGCAAGAACGTCGGCACGGATGCCGATATCAACAGGACAAGAAGCAGTGTTAGCAGTCTTTTCATTCCTCGGCCTCCTCAAAAAGTTCTGCGCCATCGCGTTCCTGAGAAATCAAACGAGCCGCCTCCAAATTGGCAATTTGAGCTTCAAGCTCAATAATTTTGCTGATGTTTTTGGAAATATCTTTATAATTGGGCGCTACTTTATCCTGAATGACGGATTTTTTATCTTTGGCCAAAAGCGAGCTCATGGCTTTTTTTGCCAAGGCCGCCGCCGAATTTGGCTCGGCGTCAGCCGCCATTTTTGCCCGGATGGCAATTGCCTCACCGTAAAGTTTCAGAGCATAGCCGTTGATGATGCTGTTGATTGTGTCGGCTGCATCGGCCGCGCTTTCGGCGCCAGAGCCGGTAACCGTGTGACAATAGACAATCGGGCGAATCAGCGTATCCGGATTATTCAGATCGTAATCAATATTGTGCTCTTTGGCATAGTTTTCCACACAGCCGGAAATATCAAAAGCAAACGCGTTTTTGTTCCAACAACAGGCTAACAGCAGAGCCGCAAAGTATATTTTTATTTTCTTATTTGGCATTTGTCTCTCCTTTCGGACTGCTGAGGACTTTGGACGATGTTGCAGGTGCCGCGACAATACTCTTTTGAGAAAGGACACCCGCTTTGGCTTTGATCTGCGGCGTTACAGACATGCGCTCAAAACTTTTACGCGATGTGGTGCGACGGCTGGCGCGCAATGCCTCAAGCTTGGCCATATCCTCTGCTTTTAATTGTCCTTCAAGCTCTTCCTGGCTGATATATTGCGGCCGGTTTTGCTCCCGCTCCGCGGCTTTGGCGGCATCCATCATTTGCAGTTGTTCTTCCAAATTGTAAATACTGGTCGGCTCTGCCTGAAGCGCTTTTTCCGGATCAATCTGTTCGGCTTTGTTGAAGACCTCTTCCGGCGTCAGCATTTGCGACATGACTTCTGCTGCGGGCAAAGAGGCGCCTGCCGCAATGTCCGGCTGCATATCGGCCTGCTGCAATGCACTGTTTAATGCCGACAAAGTATCGGCCCTGGCAGCCGTACGGTTTACCGGCGTACTGTCGGCCAAGGCAGCCTGCTGTCCGCTTATTTTTGCTTGTGCCGGCACTGACTGGTTTTCTTCTTCCGTAATTTCTTCGGAATCTTCCATGGTTTCCTCAGACGTGTCTGCTACATTTTCTTCATAAACCGTTTCGTTCTCTCCTGAGGGGTCTATTTTGTCCTGAAGTTCACCGAGCTTGGCTTCCGCAGCTCCTTTTATGGCGTCAACGCCTTCTTTTATGTCGGAGATGCCGTCGCGGACTTCATCTATTTGCCCTTTAACGTCTTCATACTGTTGTTTGGCATCTTCTATCGTATCTTTGACCTTATTTTTGACGTCATCAAATTTTTCTTTGGCATCCGCTACTTTTTCTTTGACTTTGTTTACTTTCTCCTGCGCTTTGTCATATTCTTCTTTGATTTTATCGGCCAGCCCCTGGATTTTTTCTTTTTGCTCTTTGATGGCCTCGGCCTTTTCTTTGACTTTGGCCACCTGTTTATTCAACTTTTCAATTTTGGCCTGATATTTTTCGGCCTTTTCTTTCAGTCTTTGAGCTTTTTCAGCGGCTTTCTGCACCATTTTAGCATCGCCCGGAATACCAATTTTGATATTCATGTACTCGCTCATCTGCGTGGTAATTTCTTCCTGCACCTGCCCAACCTGATTGACATATTCAGTTCCGGTATCAATCAGGTTGACAACATAGTCGGTTACGGCCGATGCCGGTTTTATTCCCGACAGAACCGCTACGCCAAACAGTATGCCAAACACCGCTTTATTCATTGCCGTCTCCTTCCGCGGAGGGCACCGATGTTTCTTCTATTTCGAGATTATCTTCTCCGGTTGATTTCATATTTTCGGAAATTTCACGGTTGGTCAAATTGCCAAAGACATTTTGTATGGCCTCCAGATAAACCAGCGACGCGTACACATCCATGATGCCGACCAGATTTTTGGCGTTGCTGGCACTAATCTGTCCTTCTTGTTCTTTTTTGCCATGCTTATCGGTTTTAAGATCAAAATTGCCGTTTTCATCTCCTTTGTCAACATAATCACCGGCGTTTGCTTTGTACTTGACAGCCAGCTCATAATAGATTTTGCTGCATTCGTGTATAATCTTCTCGCCTGTTTCATTGACATTTTGCTTGTAAGCCTGACTGCCATAACTGTCTGAAGCAATTTTATCAAGGCATTCTTTGATTTTTTGAACATCCCCGATATCGCCCGAGCTCAAGCCACAGCGCATGGCCATGGTCTTGCTGCAAATGACGGCCACACCGTCGGCTCCGGTGCCGTTGTCCAAATCGGCGCAAAATCCTGTCCGGGGAAAAATCCCCAAAACTGCCGCCAAGATTATGATGACAACGAATTTATTCTTCATCTTCATCTTCCTCCGGCTTGAAGCGATATCTGCCGTAATTTGTATAAGCTTCCAAAGCCAGCTTTGAGCTGAAAAGCTGCATCAACTCATTCATTTGCTCATCCACGGCTTTGTTAAACTCAACCAGGTTGGCCAGTGCATCTTGCTCCAAAGTTTCGGGCGCTTCGGCAATCGGCGCCACCTTATTATCATAAAAGGTTTCCGCCTTATTGGCTGCACGGTAGCTTTCGGCAATCATAACCGCGGCAAGCTCGAGCATTCCTTTGCGGTAGGCTGTCGGCGCATCACGCCCGGAATATGCCTGAGCCGTATCAATTTCTTTGTTGATGTCGGTCAGGCAGGCGTCAATCACTCCTTCTTCTTTGACTTTGGCACTGCTAAGATTACAATACATACAGGTTGTGCGCGGAAACAAACGGGTATTATTAACATCGCTGCAATCATCGGGAAGTTCGAGCGCAAAAGCGAAAGCCGCCGGAATTTTCATACCGATCCGGGCAGAACCTTCCCGCGATGAAGTGGTGAAAGCGCGGCGCAGATTTTTGCGAAGATCTTTTTCTGCAGCCGGCTGTACAGACAGCTCCTCAGTCTTTATTTTCGGTGTTTCAACCGTCTGGTCAAGAGATTTTATTTTTTGCGGCACCGCCAAATTTTGACTCGGCGCAACGGCTGATCTGTTTATGTTAACCGGCGGCGAAGCTTTTAGGCTTTCTTCTTTTTTGACCGGGGATAATGCGGCAGAATTCTGTGCTGAATCCGGAGCAATTTCGATGGCGGCCGAAGCTGCATTCACCGGCTTTGATGCCGATATTTGCGGCGAAACAGCCGATAACTCACCGGCAACAGCTGCCGTCGCCGATACTTGCTCTTCAACAGCCAGTTCCTGACCGGCCGCATCGACTTGAACCGGTTTGCCAAGCTGCGATGAAACCTCGTCGACGGCTATCCTTTCCGGTACAGACGAAACTGCCGGCGAGGCATTGACAGGTTTAGAATTCATTATTTGCATGGGCATTTTTACCGGCTCGGACATAACCGCCTGAGAGACATTGCCACCAGCGGAAGACCCGCCGCTGATTATTCCGCCGGCAGAGCCGCCGCCACTGACCGTTGCGGTGCCGGCAGATGTGTCGGAAAAAGCGCGGCGCGAGCTGCTGACTTTCGGCGCTGTCCCTGATGCCTGCCCCGCGGAAACAGTCCCGGTTACGGCCGACTGGGCCATTGTATTTTGAGGGGTCGGCGATGATGCCGTCGCCGCAGAGACATCGGCAGAACTTTCAACTGCCGGTGCGGAAGACGAATCTCCTTCATCATGCGGCAAACCAAGCTTGTCGCTTACTTTATCTTTTGCCGCTTCGGCAATATCCTTGACGGAAGATACGGCATCTTTGGCGGTGGATGCAAGATCCTTCGCCGTTTGAATTCCTTCTTCCGCCTGCTCTTTTAATTCTTTGGCTTTGGCAATGCCTTCATCTAACTGTTTTTTGTATTCTTCGTATTCTTTTTTGTATGCTTCTACTTTTTCTTTGTATTCTTGGACTTTTTTCAGTTTTTCTTCAATTTTTCGTTTATTTTCGAGTACATATTCCGAAACAGCTTTTTTGGCCGTGCCAATAGCGGCGCTGGTCTTTTTGACGGTGTTCATCGTTCCGACCACAACCTTGCTTTCTTTAATGCTGGTCATCCAGTTTTTGACGGTGCTTTTGACATTCTGGCTGTCGGTTACGGGAACTTGCGCCCGGGCAACTCCGCAAAACAAAGAGGCGATAATCAGTAAAACCAGCCCTGATCTTATTTTTGACGTTTTATTCATCATCAACCTCCCGTCTCATGGTCTCTGTTTCTTCTTTAATCATACCACAGATTCGTATGCAAATAAACGCTTTCGGGCTTTATGACTAAAGATTTAAATATTTTGTAACAAAGTTTTCTTCGCCATATTCCTTGATCAGCTCTTCGACTAAAAGCACGTTTTTGCGGCCAGAATTATACAGCCGCAGATAAGGCCCAAGGCCGCTCAGATCAACATCCAATATAACCGATTCACCGGTTGCGGGACGTGACAGCAAAATCGCATACGGAAAATCACGATAACTTTTGCCAAAAATAAAGTCCGTTTCGGCATTGGTCAGATTCCAGTTGACATAATCTTCCGGCATGGCCTGAGGATTTCGGAAAAAGATAACTGTCTGGCATTGGCCGCGGATGACTTCTCCAACCCCGAGTTTATCGATAATATTCGGCTGTTGGAAAGCGCAGAGATAGGCCTGGCGTTTTTTGCGTCCTTCTTGCAGACCGATGGCAAAATAATCGCGGAACATCGGGTGCTTGAGCATCGGCGCGGTTTCATCAATCATAATCAGCGAGGGCACACCGGTTTCTCCTGTTTCCGACTGGATACGGTGCATGATGTAGCTGATGACGGCCGGTGCCAGCATTTCATCCTCAAAAATATGCGTGAAGTCAAAAGCCATAAAACGTTTGGAGCGCAAATCCAGACTATCGGTATCGGCGTTAAAAATGTTGCCGTATTGATCGGGATTAACCCATTTGAACAGCTCGCGACGCATATTGCCGGTCGGCGAAAAACAGCTTTTGTATAAATTAGTCATGCGCCTCTCTTCCGGCCGCAAATAATCAAAGGCCGTGGTAACGGCGCGCGCAATTTCTTTTTCGGAAACAGCGTCATCAACCAGTGTGATTGCCCGCATCCAACGGCGTAAAAAAGCACGGTTGTTGGCGTTGTTTTCGCAGTCAAACGGGTTTAAGGACACATTTTTTTCGTCGCCTTCAAAACCGACATAGGCGCCGCCGATCGCCCGGGTGAAAATCTCCGCACCACGATGACGATCAAAGAAAAACACTTTCAGATCCGGGTGGCGCATGGCCTGCCCGGCCAAAAAAGTCAGCAATGTCGTTTTACCCTGACCTGTCGGGCCGATGATACAACAGTGCGCCACAGCAGAATCCTCTGATGAAACATGGAACTGAAACTGATATGCCGAACCGGAAGTTGTCCGAAAAATTGTGATGGCGCCGTTGCCCCAGTCGCTGTGATCAAAGCCTTCGGACGGTTTTTCAAATGAGATGGCCGTTGCCACCACACGCGACAAATAACGATATGTCCGCGGCAAGGTGTCATATGTCGGAAATTGATTGAAAAAGGTAGCCTGAGTCACCCAGCCTTCACGCACAGGCGTCACGCCAAACAAACGGCAGATACGCTGAACTTCGCTTTCACCAAAATTGATTTCTTCCAAGCTTTCCCCCTGGAGGATGACGGCCATGGCATATTCGGTTAGAGACTGGTGATTGGTATCGCTGTCTTCAATAGAGGCCAAAACCGCACTGTATTGGTCGACAACATCGCCAGAGAAGCTGGTCATGGTGGCCATACGCTGCTGTTGCAGCAACAAGGCTCTGGCATGCGGCTTGAAAATCGGGCGAATATTGTGCAAAAGCGTTAGTTCGCAATCAATAGCCAGCAGAGAGGCGATCATTCCTTCATCCATATAATCGCCGGAAGAACGGATACCCATAACTATTTCAAAGCGTTCCTTATCTCCGGAAAAGAAGCGGATAATGCCGTTTTCGCCTGTAAAATGGATGTGATCGGCGGTCAGAAGCTGGTTCATATGCGCTCCCTGCGCGCCGTTAACCTTGGGCATCGGCCGCGAAATCGGGCTGCAGATACGAGAAAAAACAGACAACGGACTGTCAGCCGCATCGCTCCCCTCAGCCTCATACATAGCGGTTACGCCGTATTCGTTTAACGTTGCGATCAAAGCCTGAGACGCATAGTTCAGATCCTTAAGATTATCCTCGCGGTCGGCCACGCTCAGAACAATATAATGCGAGTTCTTATAAACACGGTCCAGGTTGGCTGACCAGGTTTCCGAAATGGTTTCCAGCAAAGCGTTGCCAAAATCGCCCTTTTCCTGATGCAGCGCGACACGCTCGCGCAGGGTGATTACCCGGCAGATAACCTGCAGATCAGACATGCCATCAATCCACGCTTTGCGAGATTCCTGCATGGACATGACTTTTTCATCCGTCACAAAGGCAAGATCAATTCCTTCCACCTTAAAAACACGCGCCAGAGAACCGTTGTAGCAGCGAATGGTCATGCCGTCGGAAAGCAATTTGTCAAACGGGAGAAAGTCGGACACGCGGGACTCCCGCGGTTGCGGCAGGACATAGTAGCCAAGCTTGGTCACCCAAAAGCCGGCAAAGGCCGCCGCCGAAATAAAGCCGATGACCGCCACCAAAATTTCCAGACTGGACAATCCTTGCACAAAAGTGCTGAAAAAATCAAAATCAGGGTGCAAATTTATTCCCCTTCACTTTATAAAGGTTGACAGATGTTTTAGCTGTTTGCCCATAGGCCTGAATCATGGCTGAAATATGCGGCTCTTTGGCTCCGATGGCAATACAGATAACATGGCCGATGACCAAACTGATCATAAAAAACAACGGGTTGACATCCCATGTTCCCAAAAACATGAACATGATCGGAAATTGAATGCCCATATTGAGCATGGTTGGGAGAAAAGGCCCCCACAGTATTTTTGGCGGATTGGCCACCGCTTTTAAGATAACTTCCCGCATCTTCCAAATCTCAGCTTCAAGACTTCAGATTTAATGATACATCGGTGATTTATTTATGCAACAACTGAGCTGATTTATCCCTTGATTTTGTGCACAAACGCGAATCAAAGAGGTATCCTGTCCTTGGCTTACAGAATACCTCTTTTTTATGAATAATGCGTTAATTTCAGTTTATACTTTGCTGCTGTTTTTCCAGCTCGGCCTGTCGTTCCTGAGCGTCATAATATGCCTTTTGAGAATCGCTGCGGCGTTTGATCTGCCGCTCCAGCTCCTGCTGCGCTTTACGCAGAGCTTCCTCTCTCACGCTCAGCTCATCTGCCGCTGTTTTGGCGGCCAAAATTGAATCCGTGTCATTGCGCTGCTGCGCCGCTGCCAAAGCCTGACGCGCCTTTTCCTTTGCAACGGCAAGCTCACTTTCAGCCGTGCTGACGTCTGTTCGGGCCATGATGATTGCATTGTCAGCATCCTCTGCCTGCTGCGCATAGTACAGCTGCAGATATTCCGCCTCATTTAACGCCGCCGCTATTGCCGCTGTTTCCTGCATTTGAGCCTGCTTTTCAAGAGGGGCTACCGCTTCTTTGGCGGACGCGGCCTCATTGGCGGCCAGTTCGGCTCGCTTTTGCGCCAGTTCTGCCGCCCGACGGTCTTCGGACAGACCACTTTCGGATGCTTTCTGACGGGCGGTTTCAGCCTCTCTGGCGGCACGCTGAGCGGCCAGAGCTTTTTCTTCCGCCTGCATTCTGGCATTGCGGGCGGCTGTCTCTGCCTCGGCCGCTTTGGTTTCGGCAGACTGAGCCAGAGCCGACGGCGTGTTGTCTCTTATATACTGGTTGCGCAGCTTATCGGCGGCTTTATCATCTTGTTCCATCTGCTCTGCTTTTTCTTCAGTCAGACCGGAATCGCGCTCGGCTTCCAAACGGGTCTGACTAACTTTGGCCCGGGCAGCGGCACTTTCCGCCTCGGCTTTAACGCGTTCCTGTTCGGCAATGGTATTTTGTGTCTGCCGCAAAGCGGTTTCAGCCTCTTTCTTCTGATTTTGCAAGCGGCCGACTTCGCGGTAATCTGCATCGCTGCCGCTTGACTGTGCTTTTTCAATTGCTTTTTGCAGAGCTGTTTCCGCCTCTTTGAGAGCCGTTTGCCGGGATTCAAGCCTTGTCTGACTTTCCCCGATGATTTTATCTGCTTCTTCAATTGTTTTTGCGGCATTCTTCTGAGTTGTTGCTGCTTCGGCAATGGCCTCATCAACGGCACCGCCGCGCAGAGAATCCGCCTGTTGTTTCAGGTTATCGGCCTGTGTTCTGGCCGCTTCGGCAGCTTTTTTGGTGCTTTCGGCCCGGGAATTGGCCGCATCGGCCTCTGCCTGAGCAATATTTGCCCTCTGCGCTGCCAGTTCGGCTGCTCTTTTATCTTCGGCCGTTCCACTTTTGGCTGCCTGCTCTCTGGCTGCAGCCGCCGCGGCATTCAGCCTGTCGGCCTGCGTTTGTTTGGCGGTAGCATCTTTTTGAGCATTGGCTGCTGTGCTTTCTTTGTTTTTAGCAGCCTGCTCGGCGCTTTGAGCATCCTGAACGGCCGCGGTATAATTTGTTTGCGCCGAGACAGGCAGGCTGTTTTTGGCAACAACTTCCATACCTGAAGCGAGCTCTTGCTGCGCCGTCCGTTTGGCCGCATTTTCCGCTGCGGCCTGCTGTTGTGCCGCCTGAGCCTGCTGTTGCGATTTCTTTGTTTGTTTCTCCTGCAAAACCTGGTTAATGCTCTTGGAGCCGAAGGCGCTGAAATTGCCTACCCCCTCAGCCAAGGCGCCGCCCGTCTGCATGGCATCCTGGTACTGGCCGTTCAGCTCGCGGCCTTTTTCCACCACATCGTTGGTCACATTCTGAATATCGTTGAGAACATTTTTATTCCCGGCGATATCACCTTCAATTTGGTTTCCGTCTTTGTCCAAGCCGCCCCACAAACGTTCGACATTGCCGTCTTCATCGATTTTCTGTCCTTTGATGGCGGCGTCCAGCGCGTTTGTGGCTTCACCGCGGGAGCGTTTTTCTTCCAGTTCGGCCACTTCATCCCGGCTCTTGCTTATGTCCTGAATGTTATTGGAAATATCAGACATATTAGACATCATGCCGTTGACCATGCCGCCGCTGGCACCGACAATTGCGTTGACATTTGAACCTATCTGCCCCAAAGCCTTGAAAGTATCTTCCAAATTTCCTTTGCCAAGCTGTTTGGCGGCATCGCCAATATTTTGCGCCGCGGCCGTAACCTGTTGAACCGTGCTTTTGACAGTATCAACCGAATCCTGAACCTTTTTGACGGTATCAACGGCTTTTTTACCGGCAGCCACAAGGTCTTTGACGCAGCTCATGAAACCGCCGCCGCCAAAGAGGCCGCCACCTTTTTTCTCTGCCTGGCAGAAGCCGCGGGCATTGGTTTCAGATTCCGGCACATTGATGCCCACATCGGGGATTTCCCCTTCGCCGATAACCTTAGGCGGCATATAAGCGCTGATTTCATCCACCCAGATATATTCGGTATCGGCAAAACCCGCGCTCAGATAATCGCCGAATGACAATTTTTGCCTTGCAACCTCCTCGCCGATATTCGGATAAACAAAGTATTCGATAAAACGTCCGATATTGGCCACCAGAAACAGACCAATGGCAATATTGGCAAACCATTTCCAGTTGATTTTGTTGAACACGGCCATGAATGCAAAACCGATTAAGCCAAAACCGGCAAAAGTATATACAATCGGTTTGAGCCCGACTAAAATGCGCATGGCGCGGCGGGTCATGGTCTGAAAGATGTCGCTGGTATTGCTGAAATCGCCGCCGCCGACATATTGACCGCTGAACAGATCATTTTTGGCGGTTGAAAAGGCCTGATAAACCTGCCCGGTATGGTCTGCGCCTTCCGAGCCATATTGGCTTTCCAGCGCATTTGCTTCGGCCTCGGCCTCGGCTTTTTCTTTCTCTTTTTCTTCCAGCGCGGCTTCCGCCTCTGCTACCTGCTGGTCAAGCTGAGCGGCCTGAGCACAGTATTTTTCGGCATCCGCCCGGCCGGCGGTTGAGGTCAGTTTGCTGGAATATTCACAGGCCTGCTGTGCTTCATCGCGCTGGGCTTTTAAGTTATTATAGTTTTCTGTTTGGGCTTCAACTTCTTTCTCCAGATCTTTTACTTTTTCTTTGGCATCGGAGACTTTGGCCTGTCCTACTTCTTTTTCCGCTTCGCTCAGCGCCTGATCCGCCGATTTTTTTTGCGCTTCGGCGTTGGAAAGTTCTTGCTGCGCTTCTTCCACCGCTTCTTTGGCCTTTTTACAGGCGTCAGAATTTGCATCTTTACAAGCGGTTTTCTGCTCTTCTTGTTTTTGCTTCAGATTGGTCTGAGCGTTTGTTACTGCCGTTGCGGCTTCATCGGCAGCCGCGGCGGCGGTATCCTTTTTGGCTGTTGCCTGGTCTGTTTTGCTTACGCCGGAAGCGGCGCTTTCAGCACTGACTTTTTCTATGTAAGCCGCATCAGCCTTGGCTCTGGCATCGGCCAAAGCCTGTTCTTTGGCAGCTTTTTGCGCACAGGCATCTGCATCGCCTTTGGCGCAAGCGGCGTTGGTCTTGGCCAGTTCTTCAGCCGCTTTGGTGTATCCTTCTTTTGCGGCGGCATAGTCATTTTGTTTTTCAGCCATGTCTGCCGCCAGCTCGGCATTACTTTGAGAACCACCCAGCAAACCTTCTTTTCTTTTGGCCTGCTCGACGCCTTTGTTATAAATTTCCAACTCTTGTTTCTGCGCTTCCAGCTCAGCTTTTTTGCGCGCATAAGACGGATCACTCGGGTCCAACTCGTCAATTTCTTTTTCTAAATCAGCAATTTTTTCTTCATTTTCGTTATATTGCTGGTCGCGCTCGTTGATTGCCTGCTGCGTTAACAGTGATTGACCGCTGACAGCATTTTCCGAAACGTCAATTTGTTGCAGAGCGCGCTCGGCATTGGCTTTTCTTTGGCGTGCGTCGGCACATTTTGTCGCATCGGCATTTTTGCCGTCCCCGCAATATTTTTCGATGTCTTTCTCGGCATTCTTGAGATTTTTGTTTTCATCTTTGCGCGCTTCATAAACGGCATCTTCCGCTTCTCTGGTTTGCTTTTTAATTTTGTCGGAAGTTTCCTGAACCTTCTCCCGGGCGGCGTCAACCGCCTTTTTCATCTCGTTATCATCGCTCTGAAGAGCTTGCAAATTACGGCGTGCCGCATCATAAGCCTGACAATCATTCGGGTCTCTGTCGCATTTGGCTTTTTCTTCCTGAACCTCTTTTTGCGCTTCGGCCAAAGCTGCGTAATATTTTTTTTGCGCCTCTTCATAGGCTTTTTTGTTTTTATACTGTTCTTCCTGCAGGCGGCCGCTTGCCGTGGTGACATCTATGATATCAGGATAAGCACCAACTGCCGTGGAGACAACCTCTCCCAGCGTTACGCCATTATCTTCCGCGCGAACCGGAAAAGAATGGAAAGAAGCAAAAATCAAAGCTCCTGCAAGCAGCATCACTTTGCTTAATTTTCCGTTGTTTGTCATGGCGTCCTCCTGTTCTTTCCCGCTTAATAATTTTTGTTTTTATTTTTTAGCGTCATTTTAACGTATCGGTGATCATTGAGGTGGTGAAATTCTCACAGCCGGTGATGGCACTGATCAGCTCGCCGGTGGTGGCAATCACAACCAAAGAGATGACAATTGCCCCCAACCATTTCCAGTTAAGATTGCCGAAAAAGCCGCCGACCGCCACGCCAATGATGCCGAAACCGGCTACGACGTAAATCAAATCACGCAGACCGTTAAACACTTTGCTCCCGGTGGCGATCAGACCGGAAAAAATTCCCTGATTGCTGGAGCAGCCGGTGACGGCAGACTGCGGCTGCGTGGCATTGGTGCTTGTTGTGGAAGTCGGAGTTTCGTTTTGTTCCATGCATATATAGCTCTCTTTTTCTGCGCCAAAAACACGCGCACAATACTTCGGAGCCTTACAATTTTTTTGGCATTCCTCAATGCTTTGGCCGCTCCCTCCGGTTGAGCCTGATGCGGCGGTCGATTTTGCCGATGAATCAAGCCCCGGCACCCCCGGAAAAGTATATTGATTCTGGCTCATTTGCTTTTCCCAATCGACAGAAACAAGGTTATCCGCTTGAGCATAGGCGGTTTGGAGGATGCAGAATAATGCCGCAGCCAGCATCAAAATGCCTATTTTTCTGAAGTTAAACATTGCGTCCTCCATTTTACTTTGACTTTCCGCTTTTTATAAGAACCGCTGTCCGGCTTTTATAAAAAACAGCTTTTTATAATTAAGAGGGTCGGTGGAAATTTGCCCAACGAGCAATCTTCCAGGACCCTCTGCATTGGAAAATTCTCTTTGCTCTGTGCCGGGCCGCACCCAAGATGCGGCCCAGACCAAATATAAGGAGAATATTAGTTTGTCGCGTTGTCGAAAGAGTCCTGGAATCCAGACATATTTTCGCCGGTCGCGTAGTTGACGATGGAACCCGCGGCAGCCAAAATAGCCAGACCCACAGCCAAGCTGGCAAACCATTTCCAGTTGACCTTACCAAAGATGGCGGCAAAAGCGACGCCAACCAAACCGAAACCACCGACGACGAAAATAATCGTCTTGACGGAGGTGAACACATTCAACGCCTTGGTCTGAGACGTTTGCATAATACTGGTCTGCGCCGAAGCGTCACCGGCAAACGTCAGCAGCGTAAACACTGCAACAAGGCAGAAGGTCCAGATATTGTTTTTAAGAAATTGCATTTCAGTTCTCCTTACAATGTTTGCAAAAACTCTTTATACTCTTTTAGAATAACTAATTTTCTTATTGATTACTAGCAAAATCACTCTTAGCAAAAAATCGTTAACATATTGTTTACACTTGATAAATTTTGCTGTAACAAAAAATTCACAGAGCTTAAAAAAGGATAGACACCTGTTTTGCGGCGAAGAATCGGTTTTCTGAATGCCCTGAGCCACAACCCGAGAGAAAGATTCATTTTGACGCTTTAACAAAAAGAATCCACAACTTTTGTGCATAAATTTATCTGTTCTTGCCAAGAGTCGCATTTTGATTTATCAAGGTTTTAGAGGGATTTATTTTATGCGGAAAACAGGCTTAAAAACTTTTGCTTGCAGCTTTTCGGTATCCTTGTTTGCCATTTTTGCGGCAAACGGGGTATATTTGCATCTTCGTCCCTCTGATAATCAAGATTTTGAAATTCCGAGCAAAAACATTATGCTGTTTCTGAAGGACGACGCCCTTAATCCCTCGTCACGCGCCGCGCCGGTCAGAAAAATAGCCTTAAGCGTGTTGCCGGAATTATCCAAAGAGCCGGGGTCGGGCGCATCTCCGGGCGTTGTCTACGAGCCGGCCGGTGATGATATCATCATGGCCGACAGCTTTATCCCTCTGGAAACCGGAAGTCCCTTTGCCGAAGAGATTTCCGGCGCCTACGATGGCCCGACGGAAGAGCCGCCCCGGCCGGCAATAATTGCAGAAGCAACCGTTTTGACGGCGCCCGAAGCTGAAGCTCCGGCGGCAATCGTTCCCGAAACGTCTGAGCATTCGCCTGAAATTCCGATACAAAAACAATCGGCTGTTCGTTTGGCCGCAGTGACAAACACGCCACAAACAACAGGTAAGCTTCCGGACAAAGCAGAAAATGTTTTGACGCCGCTACAAAAGTCTCGGCCTTCCGGCAAAAGCGACATAAATTTCCGAGAAAAAGCGGAAAAAACGCAAGAAATTCTGATGGCTGAAAACAAGTTGCCGCAGCCGCTTTTCCCGCTTGAGATCTCCGGTGACGAAAAGCTGAACGGGCAGAAAATCCGCATCGGCGAGCCGGATAAGCTGAATCAGGTTGCTTTGGCCGACAAAAACATTCCCATCGCCAGTATGGAAAATATCAAGGCGACCAAAGAACCCATGCCGGCATGGGAGCAAATGAGCGACAAAAAAAGCGACAGCCCGTGGGTTGTTGCCAAAAGCGGCGGCGCACTTAAAAATGAAATGGTTTTGCAACAGGAATATTACCAGAAAGAGAACGCTCAGATTAAAGCCGCGCTGGAAGCTCCCCGAGCCGGTAGCGGCGGCGAAACGAAAATTGCCTCGGAAACGGTTAAGAATTTGCTGATTCCTATTCCGGAAGATATTTTGAACGAAGAAAATCTGGTGCCGCAGCTTTCTTACTCTTCTGATGAAAAAGAGCAAGAAAAAGAACGGGCATTAGAGAAGAAAATAAGCGCACCGCAAAAAGAAACGGAAGCCGTTTCCGTTGCCGAGAAAGCTGAGCCGGCAGCCTCGCAACCTGCTTCCGACCTGGCAGCAGACAGCATGAAAAAAGACGAAAGCAAAGATCTGCTAGCTTCGCTGAATACGATTTTCAGCTCGGTCACCAAGGTTAAGGAAACGCCCTCCAAACATGAAAAAAAAGGCAGCTTGTTCGGCGAGCTTAAAAAGAAATTTTCGCCGAGCAAAAAAGTGACCATCATGCCGACGGAAATGCGCTTGTCGTTTCAACCAAACCGCGCGGAAATTTCCGGACAAACGCTGCGTTGGATTCAGGCTTTTGCCGCCAGAGCCGCCGAAGACAATACTTTAAGCCTTGAAATCCGCATCGACGGCACCAGCGGAATGGAGCTGCAACAGAAGAGGCTTAATTTATTACACAATATTTTAACCAATAAAGGAGTAGAATACAGCAAAATCAATACTGTGTTTACCTCCCGGGAGCCAAATTCTTTTATTATCAGAACCGTCAACCGAATTGACAACAGGAGAGGAGCAAACCGAAACAACAATACCCAAACAGCGGGGCATTATTTGCAATGGTAATAAATCGTGTCTCGCGCTTGATTATTTGAGTTTCGATATGTATGATAGGGAAAAACATGAAAAAATCTATGCTAAGGATTGGGAATATGAATAAGAAAACATTACGGAAGATCTCGATTTTGTCGGCCTTTCTGATTGGCGGCTGCGCCAGTTTTGACTATTTTGGCGCCGGCAATACTTATCGCGAGGACGAGACCGTCACCGTTACCGAAACCGAGCTTGTCCCTGTTGCAACCGCTGTTCCGGCGGAAACTGTTCCCAACGCCGAACCTGCTCCCGTTGCGCCGGTGATTGTCCCGCCGACTGAAGATGACAATTCTTTTGTTAATTATCGCGAAACGGCTGCAAATTACCGCGAATTTGGAGAACGGACGCCGCGCGACCAAAGAATTGTAACCGCCGGAGCCGGCAGCAATATGTCTGCTGCCATCCCGCCGACGATTGAAGAAGAAGTTATGGATTATGAAGAAGAGATTAACGCGGCCATGGACGAAGCCGGCAGTGATGACCTCGGGCAAAGCACCGACAGCGGCGATGACCCGGTGGAAGACTGGCTGGCCGAAGAAGGCAGCACGCTGAAAGGTTTGCTCAGCGAGTGGAGCGAACGAGCCGGCTGGCGCCTGATATGGAATACCAACCGCAATTATACTCTGGCGGCCGGCGCCATGTTCAGAGGGCGGTTTGCCGATGTCAGTTCGGCACTGATCCGTACTTTTGCCCGGGCGCGTCCGGCACCGATTGCCACGTTTTATAAAGGAAACAGGGTCTTGGTCGTAGAGACTATGGAGGATGAGAATGCATATAACTAATATTCACAAATTCAGCCTGGGGGCTATGGTATTGGCTTTTGCGGCCTCTTGCTCCATTTCCACCAGCATGGATGCAACGCTGCAGCGCGAGAGCGAAGCGGCGACCAAGCTGACTGAAGCGGCCAAAGAGCCGACAACCGTGGCGAATCAGGATCTGATTAAGGTTAAAGACGATATTTGGCTTGGCGATACCAGCGAGATTGAATATGAAGGCGAACCGTTGCCTTCTTACCTGGAAACCAAAGAAGGTATTACGCTGGTTTCCAACCGGCCGATCACGCTTTTTGAAATTGGCGACATGATTAACAAAACAACATCGCTCGGTGTTCGCTATGGCGCGCAGCTTGAAAGCGAAGTTGTCAGCAAAGGCGCCGCCAATAAACCATCTCCAGAAACGATCAATCAGGATTGGGCTGAGCCGGATAAAATGCTGGTTTCCTATCAGGGACCGTTGAGCGGCTTGCTGGATGAAATCGCCAGCCGTTTCGGGATTTGGTGGAAGTATGAAAAAAAAGAAATTCATTTTTATAAATACATAACCAAAACATTTGTTGTTTACAGCCTGCCGACCAAGCCTTCGCTTTCGGTTACCGTGGGCGGCACGCAGTCTGGCGGCGGCGGCAGTTCGGCTGTCAGCTTGTCAAACTCGGCCGAGCTTGAATTATGGGCTAATTTTGAAAAAAGCATTACCTCAATTATCGGCGAGGGCGCCAAGCTGTCTATGTCGCCGGCCGACGGAACAATCACGCTGACGGCAACCCCGACCGATATTAAAAAGGTGGCTCAATATATTAATGAGCAGAACGCGCGTTTGTCACGTCAAGTGGCCATCAGCGTCAAAGTGCTGCAAGTGACATCCGTTGATGCCGATAATTACGGGCTTGACCTTAAGGCTGCGTTTGATGACGGCGTTACCAGCGTCGGTGTTATCGGCTCTTCTGCCGCAAGCGGCGGCGAAACGGGGTTGACCAACGGCATTTCCTGGGGATTGACCAAGCGCAACTGGAATGCCGATGCCGCGATTAAGGCTCTGTCGCAGAGAAATAACACCAGTCTGGTTACCAGCGGCACCGTGACGACACTTAACAATAAACCGGCGCCGATCCAAGTGACGCAAAAACAAAACTATATTGCCGAAATGACCAAGACCAACAGCGGTACCGACGGCAACAACTATGATATTTCGGTAACGACCGAAGAAGTCGAAACCGGGTTTACGCTGGATGTTCTGCCGAGAATTCTTGAACATGGCCGGCTGCTGGTTATGTTCAACATGACATTATCGGATCTGACAGCTTTGGAAAAGGTTGAATTCGGCGATACGGAATCCAACCAGTATATTCAGAACCCGAAAATTGAATCCCGCGCTTTCTCGCAGGAATTGGCTTTGACCTCAGGACAGTCTTTGATTCTGACAGGTTATGAGCGTGTTTCCTCCAGTGTTGAAAAAGAAGGGACAGGGTCAGCCGACAATTCATTGCTCGGCGGTTATGCCAATGCGGAAAAAGAACGTAATGTTCTGGTAATCATCCTGACACCGGTTGTTTTGGAATCACCGCTGGTTCCCGAAACGAGAATGTCCATGAACTAAAGGCCTGAGGAGAAAAGCCTGTGCTTGAAGAAGCAAAATTGTTAGACGAGGACTACGACAGCGGGAGTAATAAACGCTCCTGGGGAACATCCATCAATGTGGATGGTACCGTTTATGCCACAAGCCTGTTCTGGCAACCGCTGCAAAATGCCAGCGACCCTTTCCAAGAAGTTGAGGAAGCTTCGGCTGGTGTTTTGGAGGGTGCAGACCTCTTCTGTATTAAAGGGGGAAAGGCACCGCAGTTTGGTATCTGTGTTTCGCATGAAGGATATCACAGCGGTGAAACTGTCGGCGCGGTTGCACTGGCGACTGCTTTGTCTAACATCTCGTCTTATGTGGCCGTCTTCAAGACAACAGAAGGCTGGTGGTATACTTGTATCCGCAATGATATTATCCTTTCTGACGGCGATATGCTCTTTTTGAGCGAAGAAGAAGCCAAAAGCCAATTTACCTCCATGCTGGCCGTGCCGGATTGGGGCAAGAAAATTGCGCCAAAAGAGTGGGGTATTGAAGATACCGAAGAAATGGACCTGGGCGAGATTCTGGCCCGGGGAGCAAAGTCAAAACTGCAAAAAATCAAAGGCCTGCGCGGAACAAAACTTTTGCTGGTTATCGGCATTTCGGCTGTGGTCGGCTTGTGGCTTGTTTCCAGTCTGATCGACCGATTGTTTTTGACGCCGACGGTGGCGCCGGTGGTGGTGCCGGTTAAGCCCAAAGTGGTGCAAACCGCCGCGCCGGTGGTTGAGATCAAGCCATGGGAAAACCTGATTAATCCCAAAACAATGATGAGCGAGTGTCACCGCGGAACATTGGATTTACTTAAAATTATGCCGCCCGGCTGGGATATCGGCCCGATTGCCTGTTCGCAAGGCAGCGTGGCAACGTCCTGGCGGCGCAGCATCGGCCGTTTGTCTTGGGCGCAAAAGGCAATTGACGAGTCCGGTTTGCAGCTTTCCGGTTATTCCTTTACCGGCGACGGTCAGTCTTTGTCGGCAACATTGCCGCTTGCTCTCGGCGAAAAAATTTCCTCTCCGCCGGAGAAAAGGCTGGTTGAGTTGCAAAATGAGCTGAACGACGAATTTCAGTCGATTGGCCTGAGTGTCGCGTTGGCAATTGAATCGGAAACGAGTTCAACAGGCAAGATTTACCGCAAACTTAAGTTCTCTTTTTCTTCTGATTATAACCCGTCAACATGGAATGAAATGTTAACAAAATATTCAGGACTTCAAATTAATATGATATCGTATTCTCCGGGTGAGAATACCTGGCATTACGAGGGGGTTATCTATGTTTTGTAAATTAAGAAATATTTTCTCCGTCACGGCTTTGTCGTTCGGCTTTGTCTTTTTTATGGCGACCGATCTTAAAGCTTTGGTCACTTTGAGCGAAGAAGCCGCACAGGATGACATTAATCAGGGTATCCCCAATGAATCCGATATGTTTAACGACCCTGCCGACAAAGCGGCGGCATCAAAAACTTCCGCTGATAGCGGCGCTGCGGTCGACGAAATTTTTGCGCCAAAGAAGATTCAGCCCAAAACCGGACTTCCTGCCGCACCGGCAGCCACCCCCGAAATTCCGGCATCAGCCGCGCAGGAAGTCGAGGATCCTCTTGATGTTTTGCAGAAAAGTCTGGATGACATTGACGATGCAGAAAACTCGGACAGCAATTTATTTTCACAGATGTCCGATATTGAAAAACAAACTGCACTGCTGAATTTGGAACTGCGTCGTGAAAAAATTAAAACAGAAATTGAAGCGATAAAAAACCAGCGCCGCCAGGCTATCATTCAAGAACAAGAAAAGAAAGAAGCTCAGGCTAAACAGAAGATTGAGTGGGAAAAGGCTCAGGAGCAGAAGGTTTTGCAAGAGCAACAAAAACTGCGCGAGCTAGATATCGAATTTGAAAAGCTGCGGCAGGAACGCCTGCTCGGCTCTTATAAAAATAAGTATCTTGAAGACGTGCAAAAATGGATTGCCCATGATGCTTCTTTGTATAAGCAAATTGAGGAAGGAAAACAAGAAAACCAAAAAATTCTGGAAGATTCACAAGCCAAACTTCAGCAGTTGAAAAATGATGTCAG
The DNA here is from genome assembly GCA_944391445.1 of uncultured Alphaproteobacteria bacterium. Classification (GTDB taxonomy): domain Bacteria; phylum Pseudomonadota; class Alphaproteobacteria; order RF32; family CAG-239; genus CAZU01. The sequence goes on from CALXTL010000009.1 coordinate 57,250, forward strand.
CGCCGCTAACACCAAAGCTCAGATGCTGATCAGCCGGCATAAACAAAAACTGGAAGATCTAAACTCGCAAATCAGCGTTTTGAAAGCCCGGGTTATTGCTCAGGAAAAAGAGATCGAAAACAGCAAGAAGAATCCGTTTGAAGAAGCGGCCAAAGCCGAAGCCGACAAATCTGACAGCGAAGAGAAACCCATTCCCGTTGCACCGGAGCTGAAGCTGGCTCAAATGTACGCCGTGATGGAAATTCGCGGTCAGGGCGGCGAACTGATTGCCAAACTGATTAACCAAGACGGCACGCCGTTCTATGTCAAAAAGGGAACTTCGCTGCAAAGCGGCCATACAATTGATGAAATTACATCTACTTATATCCGTGCCGATAAAGGCGGCGTCAAAGATTATCTTTACTTTGCCGCCGGCGGGATTTTACCGCTGGAGCAGCCGGCCAACACTCTTGACAATGTTTTGGCAGAAGCTGCTGCAGAAATGCAGGAAGAAAACAAAGGCCCTGATTTCAGGACCAGCGCCAGTATTCCCGGTGTCGGATCGGCAATGATGGTCAGGTAAGACATGGCAGAAGAACAAGATGAGGCAACAACGGACGAAGAACAAACCGGGGGCGAGGAAAACGAAAAGATAACCGTGCCTACCGGTGTTCAGGTTGAGCCTGAAAAAAGATCTTCTCTGACCGACCTGTATTTTGCCAACGGCAACAAATTGCTGACATTGCCCGGATCTTCTCTGGTTATTAACGACGATACGCGTCGTTTGCTGGCTTTGTTTACTGACGGGCGTTTTTTGGTTGTCGAAACGCATAAATTTGACGGCCGCGTTTTAAGTTTTGAGGTTTTGGCACGCAAAAAGAAATTAAACATCGCCAAACCGACTTATGTCTCCCAAAATGAGCTTAATGCCATTTACGCCATCGGCGAACGCGCGCAAGCCGCGGCAGAAGTCAGCGCCGACACGGAGCTTGACCAACTGCAAATGCAGAAGGACTTTATCAGTGTGATTGCCCGCGCCGCCAGCAAAAAAGTTTCCGATGTGCATGTGGTGGTGGCGGACAATACGTTGATTATGTTCCGAACCAACGGCATGATGCAAACGGAGATGGAATACAACAAAGAGTGGGGAGAATCCTTTGTGCGCGCGGCGTTTGCTTCTGCCGACGTTTCGGATTCAAACTATGCTCAAAATGAATTTCAGGGCGCCCAAAAACTTGGTTCAACACCGTTGCGCGGGTCAAAGGGAAAACTGATGCTGCCGCACAATGTGCTGGCTATTCGTTTGCAATTTAACCCGATTGCATTCGGCTCACAATATTTGGTTATGCGCCTGCTGTATGCCGATGATAATCCTGACGGCTCCGGCGATTTACAGGCTTTGGGGTTTGGCGAATACGAAGAAAATCTGTTTTACCGCCTGCGGGCTGTTCCGGTCGGGCTGAGTGTGATTGCCGGTCCGACGGGCTCGGGAAAATCGACCACCCTGCAAAGAAATATGATTAAGCTTTTGCAGGAAAAAAATTATGAAATTAACCTGATCACAGTGGAAGACCCGCCGGAATACCCGATCCCGGGCGCGCGCCAGATGCCGGTGACAAATGCCAACACCGAAGAAGAAAAAGACGAACAATTTACAAAAGCGCTGTCGGCGGCCTTGCGTTCCGACCCCGATGTTATGATGGTGGGCGAGGTGCGTACTCTGTCAGCGGCGCAACTGACTTTCAAAGGCGCGCTCTCCGGACACGGTGTGTGGACAACATTGCACGCCAACTCGGCACCGGCCATTTTGATGCGATTGCGCGATATGGGCGTTGAGACATTTAAATTATTGGACCCTGAATTGGTCAAGGGATTGATTTCGCAGCGTTTGTTTCGGCGGCTCTGTCCGCACTGCCGAATCTCGGTCAAAGACAAGCTGAATGAACTTTCAGTTCAGCGGTTGAAAGTGGCTTTGGGTGATTTTGGCATTGAAAACACGTTTGTGCGCGGCCCGGGTTGCAAATATTGCAACAACACAGGCATCAAAGGCCGGATGAGCGTGCCTGAGATTGTGCTGCCGGATGCAACTTTTCTGGAACTGATGATCAAAGGCGAAACCCGCAAAGCCATTGATTACTGGACCAGTGATCTTAACGGAAGGACCCTGAAGGAAGCCGCCATTGAGCGCATGCTTAAGGGTTATATTGATCTGGACGAGGTAGAACGTTGGTGCGGGTTGCTTGATCAACGTCCGGCTTATTAGGAAGTGAAAAACGATGGCAGAGGAAGTTAAGAAAAAGAAAAAATCGACCATGGCCAAGGCAATGCATAATTTCAACCTGGTGGAAGAATATTATGCCAAAATGGTCATTCAATTTTCCAACAAAGTCAGACTGAAGCTGTATCGGAAAATTGCTTCTCTGATGAAAAACCGTTTTTCTTTGATGGATGCCTTGGACATGCTGCACGACAGTGCCAGCAACGGCGGAAAAAACCCGGGCGAACCTCTGGCGATTGCCATTGCGGCGTGGGGACGCGCTCTGAACAATGGTAAAACTTTTTCTGACGCTCTTAAGGGCTGGGCGCCGGACCGCGAAAGGCTGATGCTTTCCGTCGGCGATGTTTCGGACTTGGAAAGCGCACTGCTGAATCTGATTAAAGTGACCGAAGGCTCCACCAAAATGATCCGCCCGATTGTCGGCGCCATTGCCTACCCGACTTTCCTTTTAATGATGTCGGTTTTGATTATTTACGCCATCGGCGTTTACATGGTGCCGCCGATGATTGACGCAGCACCAGGCGTCCGCTGGCGCGGTATGGCACGCGACCTGGTCGATTTATCCGCCTGGATTAAAGACAACTGGATTATTGCCTTTGCCAGTGTGCCGGTGACAATGGCTATTATTTATTTTACCATTGGTTTATGGACCGGAAGAATCCGCGCTTTGTTTGATAATATTCCGCCTTGGTCGCTGTATAAAGTTTTTACAGGTATTAGCTGGCTGTTGGCGCTGTCCGCTCTGGTCAAAGGCGGAACGCCCGTTTCGACCGCTTTACGCGCTTTGCGCCGCGATGCAAGCCGCTATCTGAAAGAAAGAATCGACAAGACGCTGATCTTTGTCAATAACGGCGACAACCTCGGCCAGGCTCTGGCCAAGACGCATCTTGACTTTCCCGACAAGGAAATCATCGGCGATTTGAAAATTTATTCCGAATTGGATAATTTTGAAGAAGCGCTTGATAATCTGGCTAACGACTGGCTTGATGAATCTGTCTATATGATTGAAGAAAAAGCAGGGATTTTGAACATGGTTGCCTTGTTGTCCATCGGCGCGGTTATCGCCTGGGCGGTTATGGGAACTTTTGAAATGCAAGACCAAATTACCAGCGGTATGGGGGTTGGCTAACATGCGTGAAAAACTTAAGATTCTTAATGAGAAACTGCAGCGCAGCATTGTGCGTCATTTTAAAATATGGGTCGGCGGCTGCGTGGTTTTGGTGTTATTTTTTGTCGGCTGGTTTCTAACGCGCGAAGCTGATGTCGGCACCAGGCAGGCGGCTGAGGAGCTGGTTCGGCTGAGCGAAAATATCCGCCGCTATTATCAAAACCGCCCTGATTATTGGGGCTTGAGCACACAGACAGTTCTCAGCAACCGGATTTATCCGCAGAGTATGCTCCAAAACGGTGAATTGCGCGGCTTTTTCGGCAATGAAGTATTGGTCGGCCGCGGCGAAAATGCCGAAGTACTGATGCCGGGCGCCCGAGGTTTTGACATTATCTACAAGCATTTGAACAAAAAACAATGCCAAGAGCTGGCCAGCTTTAAGTTCAACGAAAAATTCTGGCTGGGTATTGCCGGAATTACGCTGAGCAACGGCCGCAAACAACAATTTTTTACCTGGAGCGACAAAGAGCACATTTTACCGATTAAACCGGCGGCAGCCAAAGCCTTGTGCAGCAATGATAATTTACTGATCTGGCATCATGAGTAAAAATTTGTGTTTTAAGTGACAACTATTCATAATTTATTAATTTGTTGCTTATAAAATATAGCCAAATAAAGTCTTTAGGAGATTATTTGATGAAGAATTTATCCATAAGTGAGCAAAACGGACGGTCCATGGTAGAAATGCTGGGCGTGCTCGCGATCATCGGCGTATTGTCTGTCGGTGGTATCTCCGGTTATTCCAAAGCGATGGCCAAGTTCAAACTGACAAAAGCACAGGATCAGCTGACGATGTTGCTGATGAACATTCGTACGGCTTATGCGACTTCGCCGTCTTATTCCGGGCTCAGTTCCGCAAACGCAATCAATTATAATCTGGCGCCGAGCGATATGATTTCCGGAACTTCCTTGCATAACGCCTTCGGCGGCAATGTTGTTTTGGCCACGAGCAATAATAACCTGAACTTTTCAATCAGTTTTGAAGGCCTTGGTAAAGAAACCTGCGCCAGTCTGGCCAGCACCGACTGGGGTACTGACGGTTTGGTCAGCATCGCGCTGACAACGGGATCGGCTCTGACGGTTGACAAACTGCCGATTTCCCTGCCCGATGCCTTTTCCGGCTGCAGCTCTGCAACTGCAGACAACACCATTACTTGGACTTATTACTAAGCCTTGGTCTTGACGTTTGTTTGGCAAAAATATTTTTAACTTGAATAAAATTATGGCTTAAGTTATATTTTTTTGCAAAAAGAGTTCTGCCGTTATGACAAAAGATAAGATTGTTTGCATATGACAAATTTGATATTCTGAGCTTACAGAGCAGATCGAATTTGGGAGAAAAACGATGAAAAAGATATTTGAAAGCGAGCAAAGCGGCCGTTCCATGGTCGAGATGCTGGGTGTGCTCGCGATTATCGGCGTTTTGTCTGTCGGCGGTATTTCCGGTTATTCCAAAGCGATGGCCAAGTTTAAACTGACAAAAGCGCAAGATCAGCTGACAATGTTGCTGATGAACATTCGTACGGCTTATGCCACCTCACCGTCTTATTCCGGGCTGACTCCGTCCAACGCGGTTGCATACAACCTGGCGCCGAGCGATATGATTGCCGGCTCCGGAACTTCCGCAACCCTGCACAATGCCTTCGGCGGTAATGTGGATGTTGTGGCAACAAGCAATAATTTGAACTTTTCAATTAAGTTTGAAGGCCTTGGTAAAGAAACCTGCGCCAGCCTGGCCAGCACCGACTGGGGTACTGACGGCTTGGTCAGCATTACTTTGACCGATAATACGCCACATACTGTCGACCAATTGCCGATTTCCCTGCCCGATGCCTTTTCCGGCTGCAGTTCGGAAGTTGCTAACAACACTATTACTTGGACTTATTACTAAAGAATTTTCACTTTTTCAACGAGCCCCTGTCCAGAGGCTCTTTTTTTGGCTTGATACTCTGTATAACTTAAGATATAGTGCTTGACAAAGAGCTTGTCGATTATGACTAAAGATAAGATTGTATAACAGAAACTGATTTGTTATTCTAAACCTATAGGATAACCATATCAGGGAGAAAAGAGATGAAAAAGATATTTGAAAGTGAACAAAGCGGCCGTTCCATGGTCGAGATGCTGGGCGTGCTCGCGATTATCGGCGTTTTGTCTGTCGGTGGTATTGCCGGCTATTCCAAAGCAATGGCTAAGTTTAAACTGACAAAGGCGCAGGATCAGCTGACAATGTTGTTGATGAACATTCGTACGGCTTATGCGACTTCGCCGTCTTATTCGGGCATCAGCTCTTCTAATGCCATTGCTTATAATCTGGCGCCGAGCGATATGATTTCCGGAACTTCCTTGCATAACGCCTTCGGCGGTGAGGTAATTATCAGCTCCGGCGGCACCAGCAATACCAAATTTGCCATTACCTTTAACGGCCTTGGTAAAGAAACCTGCGCCAGCCTGGCCAGTACCGACTGGGGTACTGACGGTTTGGTTGGTATTAATATTTCTGCCGCTTCCACAACCTCGGCAAGTTTTACACCGTCGCATGATGGATCTGCGGACAGCGCTGATAAAGCTTTGCCGGTGTCTCTGCCGCAAGCGTTTTCTGAATGCGGCGGCGAAACGGCAACGAACTCCATTACCTGGGTTTATTACTAACGTCAGCTCCGAGTTATCTCTTTTCACCGGCCCGTATCTTTTGATGCGGGCTTTTTTATTCGTAAAATATTAATATCTGCATGCTAGGCTGAGCTTACTGATTTTCAGACAACAGAGGCAGACATGGCAAATATTACTGAAACTCCTTTTTCCGATATTTATATCACCCCCGATAAAAAAGCTTATATCCCCGACAAAAGGACTTCCAATGCGCTCATTCGGTTTGAACCGGAGGACTTTGGTATTTTTTTTGATCTGGTTGAAAAGGCATGGGACGGCGTTAACCCAAGTTATTCTGTTTGCTATCATAAAATATTTTACCGTGTTGAACGCTCACAGACAATTTCAGGCATTCAATATTGTGCGCGCAAAATGCCTTCGGAAATTGTGCCTTTCAATGTCTTGGGTTATCCTAAAGAGTTGGTCACTTATCTGATGTCTTTGCGCAAAGCCTCCGGGCTGATCCTCTGGGCGGGGCCGACCGGTTCGGGGAAAACGACCTCTATTTCCAGCTTGCTCAAAGAATATTTATCAACCGAAGGCGGGTTTGCCTACACGATTGAAGATCCGACCGAACAACCCCTGGATGGTATTTATCCGGTGGCTACCGGCGGTCTCGGTTTGTGCCGGCAAACCCTGCCGGCTAACGGCTGCTGGGGAGAATCGCTTAAATCTGCCTTGCGCTCAAAACCGCGTTATATCATGGTGGGAGAGATTCGCACGCCCGATACTGCCAGTGAAGTATTACGTGCCATGACTTCCGGACATCTGGTTTTATCGACAATCCATGCCAACAACGTGATTGATGCCATTGCTTCGGTGATTAAATACGCCTCTTCTTCCGGTATAACCGAAGATTTGGCCTATGATTTGTTTTCTCGCGGCGTTCTCGGCGTCATTCATCAGACTTTGGAAGGAACCACTGTTAAAAAACCACAAATATCTTTCCTGTTTGCCAATCCGGACACAACTAAAGGCGACCAAGTCCGGGGAATCATCAAAACCGGAAGACTTAATCTTAGCACATCTATTGAAACTCAGATGACACGCATGGCCCGGGGTATGTCTATGTTTCCGGAAATCAGCGGTGATGACGAATAAAATTTAATCCCAGGGAAAAACAATCCAGTCATCGGGCATTTCCGCCGCGCAGTAATCAACCGTGTCACGGCCTTTGGCCTTGCTGTATACAGCGGCATACGAAGCCTGAGGATATAAGCGACGCAGAATCCGAAATGTGCGGCCGCTGTCGGCCAAATCATCAACAATCAGCGTGCCGGCATCAATGTTTTGCGGTGCGTCGGCCAGTTCGACCTCCGAATCGGCGCGCATGCAATCGCCGTCATAACTGGAAATACACACAGCGCCGCAATTGCGTATATTCAGTTCATAAGCTAAAATTCCCGCCGGCAGCAGACCACCGCGGCTGACGGCTATGATACGATCGTAAGAGCGACCGGAATCTTTGATCTTTGCTGCCAGAAGACGAACCCCGGCATGGACATCTTCCCAGCTTAAGTATATTTTATTCATCATTTTCGGGATATCCATATTTTACTTTGAGTTGATAAACATATTCGATAAAATCTTCATCATCCCAATCCACAACACCGCTGATGCGTCCGAACTCTTCGCCAAGCTGGTTAACCAGCACCGTATGCGGCGATGAAAAAATACCAAAATCGCCGGCCAGTTTGCCGTCTTTGTCGGTATAATAGTCCAGATCCGGCGCACCGTATTTGTTCAAAAGCTCTTTTTGCTCAAATGCGGTTGTCCATTCCTCTTCCGGTGAGATAATCAAGACACGGATGCCGCTGTCTTTTATCTGATTGACAAAACTGTTGAGATTGTCCAGCTCTTTGATGCAAGGCACGCAATGGCGCGACCAGAAAACAGCCAACACCATCTCTCCCTTAAAATCTTCCAAAGAAGTCTTTTGCCCGTATTTATCGTAGACCGGCGTTTGCGGTGCCGGCCGCGAATAGGCAAAAATATTCGGCCCGGATTTGGCATTTGCATCAAAACAAAACAGCAGAGCCAATACCGTCGGCAAGATTTTCAAAAGCATTGATTTTCTCTGCATAACTTAATTTTTACTTAACCCTTCATTGCTATTATTATGTAGTATGACATAAACTGGTAAAGGAATGGTATATGAGAAAAGGTTTGGTGATTTTTTTATTGCTGCTCAGCGTGTTTGTGCTGAGCTCCTGCGGCAAAATGTCTGCGCCCGAACCATATGAAGGCAGCGGATATCCTCATTCTTACCCTAAACGTTAAAATCAAAGAGAAATTTTATGGCCAGCAGTGATATTGAAAATGATTTGATTCCTTATGTCGAATTTGCCGACAATGCCAATGAGCGCACTCCCTGTGTGCTGGTGCTGGATTGTTCTGGCTCTATGCGCGGCGAACCGATTAAACAGCTTAATGCCGGCTTGAAAGCGCTGGAACAGGAGCTTAAAGATGATATTGACGCAAGCTCGCGCGTGCAACTCCTGATTATCAAAGCTTTTGGCAAAGATGAGGCCGTTATTTCCTCCGACTGGGTGGATGCCATGAATTTTGAAGCCCCGACAATGGAAGCTTCGGGCTTGACCCCGCTCGGTAAAGCCATGGAACTTGCCTTGCAAAAAATTGAAGAACAAAAATGCCTTTATGACAGTTGGGGCATTACCTCCAAAAGACCGTGGATATTCCTTATCAGTGATGGCGAACCTACTGATTATGACTGGGAAATTGTAGCCAAAAAATGTATTGCCGCACAAAATAACAAAAAAGTGGTTATTCATGCTGTTGGTACTCAGGGAGCTAATCTGGAAAAATTGGCCAAATTTTCGACCATTGCCCCTAAGCGGCTGACCGGTCTTAAATTTACCGAATTTTTCTTGTGGCTGAGCCGCAGTGTTTCCTGCGTATCAAGAGCCGCACCCAATGCGCCGGACCTGATTGAAGATACGGGCGAATGGGATGAAGAATAACCCCAAAGACATACGCATTGTTGCCGCAAGTGTCCGCGGAGCTTTGCATGCACGCAACAACACACCGTGCCAAGACTATTTCCGTCACAAACGGGGAAAAAATTTTGTTGCGGTTGTTTCTGATGGCGCCGGTTCTGCCAAATACGGCAAAATCGGTGCGCGAATCGTTTGCGACACTTTGTGCGATTTGCTGAAAAACGTAGCCTGGGGACATATGCGCGAGGCTGTTGTCAACGCCGTGCGCATCAGCCGCAACAGGCTTTGCCATCATCGTTATAACAAAACCAAAGACGAACAGGGTCTGTCCGATTTCGGCGCAACTATTGTCGGCATGATCCACCGCGACGGCAGAGGTCTGTTTTTTCATATCGGCGATGGCGCAGGAATCGCCTTTTTGGATGACAAACACGACGATTTTGTCGCCTCCCGTCCCGAAAACGGAAAATTTTCCTGTGAGACTTTTTTTTATACTCAGGACAATTGGAAAGAAAATTTGCGCTTTCTGGAATTTGAAAATGCCAAAAGCGTTTTTTTGATGAGCGACGGCGTCAGCACCTTTTCGTTCAGTCCGGATTTTTTGAATATCGAGAAAGGTTTTACCGCGCCAATCGATACTTATCTGGCTCAGGAAAAAAACAGACAAAAAGCTTTGCGGGCGCTCAATAATACTTTGAATATGCCCCAGGCTCAACGTCTTAACTCCGATGACAAAACTCTGGTTTGGATAAGGCTTGCGGGATGAAAAACGAAATCATGACATATAATGCCGTTTATGCCGACGGAACGTTTGACAAAGTTACGCTTGGCGGCCTGCTCAACCGCGGCGGCGCCTCGGGCAAAATTTATAGTGTCGCAGACCGGCCGGAACTGGTTGCAAAAATTTTTCACGACACGTCGAAAAGCCGTACCAACCGCCAGAAACTTGAAGCCATGCTTCTGAATAAGCCAAACTTCGCACCGGTGGAAACCGACGGTGTTCAGTATACGCAAATTGCCTGGCCGGAAGCTATTTTGGAAGATGAAAAAGGTTTTTGCGTCGGCTATCTGATGCCGCTGATCAATATGAGCGAGGCGGTATCTCTTGATCACCTGATGCAAAAAGCCATTCGCCAAAAGCTTGGGCTCCCCGATAAATATGCATACAGAATCTTTGCTGCCTATAACGTGGCCTCTATGGTGACTGCTCTGCATAAATGCGGACATTATATTGTTGATTTGAAACCGTCAAATGTTTCGGTTTATAAATCCAATATGCTGGTGGCTATGGTTGACTGTGACGGTTTTTCCATCCGCGGCGAACGCGCACGTTACCCGGCCGAATATGTGACCGAAGAATATATCTATCCTGAAGGGATGAATCTTTCCTGTGAAGAAATGGGCGAAGAGCAGGATAAATTTGCACTGGCGGTTATTATTTTTAAACTTTTAAATAACGGAATTCATCCTTTTTCGGGCACCCCGCGTAAAAATGATGCCGAAATGCTGACCATCCAGAACCGAATCGAGGCCTATCACTATGCCTATGGTCTGTGGCCGGACAAATATCAGGCGCCGCACCCCTACAGTTTGCATGAATATTTTGACAAAGCCACATTGGAAATGTTTGAACGCGCCTTCACCAAGGGCGGCGACAGACCTTCTGCTTATGAATGGCAGGAGCATTTATGGAAACTGATGCATAATCTGCGCCCGTGCAAAAATAATCCCAATCATGTTTATTTTACCGGCAAAGGCTGCGGTTTATGCATTGTGGAAGATAAGTTTTACCAAAAAATACGCGATATCAAAAAAGAAAAACAAATGCCGGAAAAAATCCGGGGAATCGAAATTAACGACCTTTCGGATGAAAAAATAAAAAAAGACAAAGCGGAAAAACAGGCCTTTGATCATAAAATGCAGCATATCTCTTATGCTCTGCTGGCTGCTTATATGCTGGTTTTTGGTCTCTTTTATCAAATTATTCTGCCGCTTAAAGCATTTTTGAAAGATATCGGACTGGGGCTGCAGGCTATTTTCGGAACATTGATTATGCTCGGGATTAATCGTTTTATACACAAATACGGCTCTCTTTTTCCATTGCTGCAAAATAAAGAAATCAGCAATATGTTGCAGGTCTATGCTCTTATCTGCCTTATCGTGGCTTTGGTCTCGGTTAATGACATCCCTAAGAACATCCTTGATTTGGCGCAATAAATTGATTATATTGTAGACGTTGTACAATAAGTTCCGTGCAATGCGGACAGAAATTTTAAGGAAATTACGGTGAAAGCATTAAATCCGATAGTGATCTCCGGCAAAGAAGTTTTGCCGTTGATTGAAGGCGGCAAAGGCATTAATGCCAGTGATGGTCGCTCTTCCGGCGCCTGGGCTCACGAAAACTGTGTTGGCACTTTTTCAGGCGTCAGCCCTGACTATTATGACGAAAAAGGCAATGTCCTGATTGAAAGATATTTCAAAAAAGACCGGGCTTCTCGCCATGAAGAAATGGTTCAGCAGTCCATTAAGGGGTGTTTGGCTCAGGCTAAAATTGCTCATGAAATTTCGGGCGGGCAAGGACGCATTCATATGAACATGCTGTGGGAACTGGCCGGCTCGCAACAAATTCTGACCAGTGTTTTGGAACAGGCCAAAGGCCTGATTCACGGCGTGACCTGCGGCGCCGGGCTGCCTTATAATTTAGGCCAGCTTGCCTCACGTTTTAAAACTTATTACTACCCGATTGTTTCTTCAGCAAGGGCATTCCAAATTTTGTGGAAGCGCGCGTATAAAAACTTTGTCGAATTCTTAGGCGGTGTGGTTTATGAGGATCCGTGGCTGGCCGGCGGACATAACGGTCTTTCCAATGCCGAAGACCCGACGCAGCCGCAAACGCCTTATATGCGTGTGGTCGAACTGCGTAAAGCCATGAATGAGCTCGGCCTGCAGGATGTCCCGATTATTTTGGCCGGCGGCATTTGGTCTTTGAGCGACTGGGAAGATTATATTGACAATCCGGAAATCGGCAAGCTGGCTTTTCAATTTGGTACAAGACCGATGATCACCAAAGAGAGCCCCATCAGCGAAGCCTGGCAAAAATTGATGCTGCAACTGAAAAAGGGTGATGTTATTTTGCAAAGATTCAGCCCGACCGGTTTCTTTTCCTCGGCGATCAAAAATACATTTCTGGAACGGTTGATTGAACGGAAAAACGGCGAAATTGCCTTTTCCAATGAAAAAAATGACGAGTTTTCGGAAATATTGAAGCTCAGCGAAACAAAAGTCGTTTATATTCGTCCGGCCGACAGCGGCAAGGCCAAAGTCCAAATTGAAAAAGGATTTACCGAAATTAAGGAGACACCGGACAACACGGTCGTTTTTCTGACCCCGGATGAATGGGTGCAGATGAAAGAAGACCGCAAAAACTGCGTCGGCTGTTTGTCGCAATGCCAGTTTTCATCCTGGTCTCAAAGCAAGGGTAATACCGGCCGTCTGCCTGACCCGCGCTCTTATTGCATTCATAAAACGCTTTATGATGTCAGTCACAACGGCAGCATTGTCGACAATCTGCTTTTTGCCGGTCATCAGGTCTATCGTTTTGCTACAGACCCGCTCTATCGCAACGGAATCCCCTCCGTGCGGGAGTTGATTGAAAAAATTAAAGCAGGCGCTTGATTTCAGAAAAAACGCTCCTTAAATGGAGCGTTTTTTAATCGATGATTTCATCCGGATAGATACCATAGAGATTTTGGCGTGATACCCAGCCTTCAATATTGCCGAATTTTATCAGGCAAAAATTGTTTTTGGCGGGGCATTTTTCAATTTCGCCGACAACTTCATCTTCAACCCGGGCAACAACTTTTGACTGGTAGTCGTCTTTGGCATAAATATTATTTTCGCCCGGCGTAATCACTTTGACGGTGCGTTTGCCGTTAAGCGTGATTTTGTGGACCCAGCTTTCAGCCCCCTGCCAATCTTTGATTTTGCGCCAAAGTTCAAATTCGGCAATAACTTCAACCGGAGCTCCTTTTTGCAGATAAACCCATTCTATTGGATAGCGCGATCCGGGACCGGATCGGGCATTGGTGCGATCCGAGTGCAAAGAAACAAAACGCGGAATGTCCAGCCCCGTTTCACCGTTGTAAGCAGCTTCACGCGCTTCAACATGACCACAGAACAGACTCAAACATATGGCTATGGCCAAAGTGGTTCGCATGTTATTCCCCTCTTTAAATTTTTATACTTTTATTTATGGAATATTATGACTAAATTAGATGAATAAATTGTAAAAAAATATGGAGAAAAGGATTTTTTTCATGAACATTATCGATACGGCGCAAACCCTTATTAAATTTCGTACAGAAACGGGAAATATTGACGAGATCCGAAAATGTATGTCTTATATGAAAGGGCTGTCCGGTCTGACTTCAGCCAGAATCGACATTTTTCAGAAAGCGCATTTGGCACCGGTCTTTTTTGCCCGCAACACCAACAGCCTGGATTTTGATGTGCTCATTCTCGGCCATATTGATGTTGTGCCTGCAACAGACGACATGTTTGTCCCCGAAATCAAAAACGGAAAACTGTTTGGCCGCGGTGCGCTTGACATGAAATCTTTTGCCGCGGTGGCGCTTAATTCGCTTGAATATGTACTTAAAGAAAAATTACCCTTAAAATTCGGCATTATATTGTCTTCCGATGAAGAAAAAGGCTCTCAGGGGCTGGAGGCCTTTTTGGCCGAGCATGCCGATATTCGGGCAAAAGTCGTTTTGGACAACGATGTCGGCGGCGATATCTCAGAAATTATCGTTAAGTGCAAAAATCCCGTTTTTGTAAAAATTATGGCTCGCGGAAAAGCTGTTCATGGCTCTACGCCTTGGGACGGGATTGACGCCAATGAAATCCTGATGCAAACCCTGAACAATATCCGCCGGGTTTACCCTTATTATTCACTGGGCGGCGTTGTTCCCGACAATAAATGGCTGGATACCGTCCATTTTGCGCAAATCCGCGGCGGCGAAGTTTCCAACGTTATTTCTGAATATGCCGAAGCGCTCTGCGATTTTCGTCTGACGGAAAACAGTTCGCTGGACGAACTGCGCGCTCATCTGGAAGATGCCATGGTCGCCGGCGCCAGTTACAAAATTGTTTCCGCTTCCACGCCGGTGGTTATGAGCGAGCAAGATTCTTATATTGTCGCCTATAAAAATCTGGCTGAAGATATCCTTGGAAGAAAGCTGCACTTTGAGTATATCGGCGGCGCTACGGATTCACGTTCTTTTGCGGTCAGAGGTTCGACGGTCATTATGCATTCGGGCAGCGGCGAAGGAATGCACGCCGCGGGAGAATATGTTGTGACAGAATCGGTTGAAAAACTGGCTGAAATTCAGATCCGTTTTCTGCACAAATTAGCGCTTGAAAAATAGCTGCCCTTAGGCTATAACCTTTGAGCAAGCCGGCGTAGCTCATCAGGATAGAGCAACAGTTTCCTAAACTGTGGGTAGTGGGTTCGAGTCCCGCCGCTGGCGCCAGTTATAAACAAAAAAACGAGGCTTTCGCCCCGTTTTTTTATTATGGTTATTCCGCTTTTGATTCTGCTTCCGGTTTTGGCGGCAACGGACGTTTGCCTTTTTTATGGCGGCGCAATTCAAACTCTGCCTTTTTTTCAGCCTTGAATCGGTCAAGCTCGGCTTTTTGTTCCGGTGTCAGAATTTTTTCAAACTCTTCCATGTTGGTCTTGCGAGCGGCATCCATCTTTTGACGCAGTTGTTTCATCTCTTTCATCAGCGGCTTCAGTTCCTCTCGGCCGGATTTGCGAATTTCTTCGGCTTGTTTTTTCTGTTCGTCCGTCAGCTTGAGGCGCTCGGATAAATCATGGTGCATTTTCTGTGCTACACGCTCGTGCGGCGGGCGGGCATCAAGCGGCGCCTCAGGATGCGGCGGGCGGGCACAGGCGGAAGACGCAACCCCTAAAAACAATGCGGCACTGAAAACACCAGCTAGCAGATTTTTTCTATTCATCATGATTATTCTCCTTTCAAAAATTTAAGTTGTTCGGCCAAAATTTTACGGGCAGATGACAATCTGGATTTGACCGTTCCCTCCGGAATGCCGAGTTTTTGAGCAATTTTCGCATAAGGCATTTCCTCAAACTCATACCAGACGACTATTTTGCGCAGCGGTGCAGGCAGATTGTCGACAGCCTGCAAAATAATTTTCTGGCGTTTTTTGGCATCCAGGCGTTCTTCGCAGCGATTGGCCACCGCCACTTTCTCCAAGATTTCGTCCCCGCCGATCCTGTGTTGATTTTCACGGAAGAAACGAGACTTAAAATAATCGCGGCAGAGATTAGCTGTCAAAGCACAAAGCCAGGCTCGAATTTTGCCCTCCTCCCGGTACTTATCCCGGTTTTGCCAGGCCTTGAGACAAACTTCTTGTTCCAAGTCCTCATCATAGGCTCCGGTCATTTTTTTGATGACGGCGCGAATCAGACCACGGTGCTCTGTTTGCAACAATGTCATCAGGCCACCCTCAACAAACCAAATTCATCAGTCGGCAGCCCCATATCCTCAATAATCGAACCGTCGGCCAGCAGATTTATCTGACTGTCAAGATTGTCCAAATTATAAATATAGGGAGAGGAATCGGGCATAAACCAACTCAGACCCAAGCTGCAAACAACTACACCCAGCAATGCTTTTAGCTGATTGCGCCGATGTTTGCGCTGAAAGTAGAGCGGCTTGGCCTCTTGCAGCAATGCGGAAATATTATCCATTGTCATCACCTGTTATTTTGTCCTTTCACTTATTTATAACGAAGCATAGTGCTGGAAAGTTCATTTGAACATAAAAAATTTTTATCAGAGGAAAAGATTATACAAAAAAACTCTTGCGAAATCTTTTTTATTAGGCTAAGTTCTGCAAAGGTCAGATGGATAGATGGCCGAGTGGTCGAAGGCGCACGATTGGAAATCGTGTGTACCTCCAAAGGGTACCGTGGGTTCGAATCCCACTCTATCCGCCATTTTGATTAAAAAGACGCTTCATGACAGCGTCTTTTTTCGTATCCGGCGGAAACATGGGTTTTGTGAGCAGTTGACATTGCTGAAATGACTATGGTAAGCTCGTTTTATATTGGAAAATACAAAATTTCGGACAGTTATATACATTGCCGATTTTGGGCGAGTCACTTCAGTTGTTACTTGAGAGAAAAAATGAAAGAGTGGATAGAAAGTTCTTTAGGATATAACCGTTTTAGTCCTGAATTTTTAAGGCAACTAATTGAGCATGGTGCTAATAAAGCTGGTAATTATTATAATAAATACACCAAACAATATGAGGCAATATATTACAATGTATTTATAATATTAGATAAGATTAAACAGCTTGAAGAATGTGCTTTTAATAGGAATGTCTATAAGCCTTTAAGAAATTTTGGCATAGATAATTTGTTTCATATACATCATGTCCAGGCTTCTCATATTGCTTTAAATTGTATTAATGAGTTGAAAAAAAGAGCTGGTTCTTTGAAAATGTCTGAAGATGAATATGAAAAGCTCGTATATGATACTTTATTTCTTTATTATTACGTAATAGAAAAATTTGATGAGAATAAGGCAAACCAATATGCCCTTGGTAGGATGGGACATATTTTTACAGATGATGGATATCTAAAGCGTTATGAAGAAAAAAGACTTACAGGTGATTGGATTGTGTTATATCGAAAAGATAATCAAAATTATTATTTAACTCTAGCAAGACATGAAGAACCTGATGATCAGATAAAAGAAAGAGTTGTTGAAGCTTTAAAATTTTTTTCTTTTAATTAAATACTTTTTTCCTGTTCGTCAAAACTCAGTTTTTTAGAGGAGATATCGAAGAGGGTTTGCAGGTTGATGGTTAGAGTACCTTCAAGAAGTTGATTAATTATTCTTGGCGAGAGATAAGCAATGTTTAGGTATTTGTAAATGGTGCGCTTGGAAATGCGTTCGTGTTTGGCGATGTCATCGGTTGGCATACCGCTTTCGTAAAGTTTTTTATACCGCCAAGCGTAGGCGAAGGCTCTGACGATCAGGCGGTTGTTATCATTGACGCTCATCAAACCGACCTTTCCGGCATTATAGACGTTGCTTGACAGCCCGCGGTTGATAACTATCTGTTTTTCATAGATGATTTGGTTGTTGGTATTATCGGTAATAAACTCCAGCGGGTTATTGTTTTCGTTTAGCGAATCGCCGGTATAGGCTGAAAGGGTTATCGGATCAATATTAAAAAAGAAAGTTAAGCGATCTTTTTGATAGATGATTTTGTTAATGAAGTTGCGGATAAAATTGTGTTGCGCGAAATAGTCCATATCGTTGAAGTTTATAAACTTTAGAGCCATCGCGCTGTCTTTATTCAGTCCGGTTAGGTCGCTATTAAGAATCTCAATAATGGCATCTTTGGCGAGCTTATCAATTTGCTCCGTGGGCAGGAACAAACCCTTAATAGAATAGTAATGTCGTTTGGTAGCTTTCTTTTTGCTGTTGGCTTGATTGGTAAAAATTGTGCCATTGGCATCAAACAGTTTTCCAGTCAGCAGATTATTGTTTCTGTTCCTTGTATGATTAGAGCTGTTGTCATTATCTTTGAGTTTGGCTTGTACCTTTTCCCATAATTCTTTTGATATGATGGCCTCATGCTGTCCTTTAAATGCTTGTCCAGTGCGTTTATTCTCAATCATGCCGAGGTATAATTTTTCATGCAGCAAGCGGTGGAGCGCGGATATTTTAAAAGGTTTACCTCCTCTCTGTTCGCCC
>CALXTL010000010.1 GCA_944391445.1 uncultured Alphaproteobacteria bacterium
TTGAAGTGGCGGAGAGTACAGGACTCGAACCTGTGCATCGTTATTCACGATGACGGATTAGCAATCCGCTGCATTACCACTCTGCCAACTCTCCTTGGCAACACTTGAGTATATGTATATTATGTTTCTGCCAACGTCAATCATTTTTTTCCGAAATACAAAAGAAAAATCGGATGTTTCTCGGCCTCTCTAATCCAAAACCATTGTCAGATATGTCATAAAAATAAATCCGGCAAAAACCGCCGCCGCCGACTTATTGGTTTCTTTCATACCATATGTCTCAGGCAAAATCTCATTAATAACAACAAATAAAAGCGTTCCTCCGGCCAGTGCCATCCCATAAGGAACAATATTAAACTGAATTTCCATAAAAAACAAACCGACAATAGCTCCAAGAGGCTGCACCAAGCCAATAGCCGCGGCAGTCAAAGCTGCCCGCAAACGCGAATTTCCTGCGGCCACCAGAGAAATGGCAATGGTCAGCCCTTCGGGAATATTATGTGCGGCAATACCAACAACCAACGACAAAGGATTTGTCAGGTTTTCAGCGCCGTAAGCCACGCCGACCGCCAGCCCTTCCGGCAATTTATGCAATGTGATGGCAATAATAAACAACCAGGCTTTCTTCAAATCAAAATGCGGTCCGTGATGCCCCATGGCATTATGCTCATGCGGAATCAGCAAATTCAAAATCCACACCAGCAGCACACCGGCAAAAACCGCCAAAGAATAATTCAAAGCACCGCGATAGAGATTGACGCTTTCAGTGACAATCTCTTCCATGGAAGGCACCAACAGCGAAAAAAACGATGCCGCAAGCATAATACCGGCAGCCAAATTAAGAAGTTGGTTAATTTCAGCTTTAAGATATCTTTTTTTCAAAAAAATACAAAAGCCGCCCAACCCGGTCACAAGCCCGGCCGCCAACGCGGCTAAAAATCCCTGAATAAATAACTGATGCATAAAATTTTCCCTTATCTGTCAAAGAGTTTGGCAATATCGCTGATTTTCAGCTTCACATATGTCGGCCGGCCGTGATTACACTGACCGGAGTGCGGCGTATGCTCCATATCGCGCAATAATCTGTTCATTTCTTCAACATTCAGCCGCCGCCCGGCCCGAACCGAACCATGACAGGCGATTGTCGCACAAATCAGATGCAATTTCTCGGTCAGTTCAAAACCTGTTCCCCATTCGGCCATTTGCTGCGCAATATCACGCACCAGAGCCTGAACATCACATTCGCCAAGTAAAGCCGGCGTTTCTCTGATAATCACCGCGGCCGGACCAAATTCCTCTAAAACCAAACCAAGCTTGGCCAAATCAGCCGCCGCAGCCAAAATTCTGTTTTTCTCAACAGGGTCAAGCTCAACAATTTCCGGTATCAGCAACATTTGCGCCGCGCTTTTTCCGCCGATTCGCAAATTTTCTTTCAGCCTTTCCATGACAATACGTTCATGAGCCGCATGCTGATCCGTGATAATCAAACTGTCTTCCGTCTGCGAAATAATGTAAGTATCATAAAACTGCGCTTTAGCCACGCCAAGCTCGCCCACATCATCGCAGGATGGCGCTTGCTCTTCCGTACGGACGGAGAACTTGCGTTCCAGCTCTGGCAAAACGCTTTGTTTGCCATAAGATGAAAACTTCGCCGGCCGAGACTGATATACATAAGCCGGCGCCTCTTCTTGCAACCAGGAAGATGACGTCTTGCCCTCAAAATCCGGAACATGATCAGCCACCAAAGCGGACAAATCGGTCACTTCGGCTGTATGATTGGCATGCAGCTGCAAACCGTTGCGAATGGCGCTGACCAGCAGCCCGCGCACCAAAGCACTGTCATAAAAACGAACTTCTGCTTTGGCCGGATGCACGTTCACATCCACATCTTTGGACGGCACGTCAATAAACAACGCGCATACGGGATACCGTCCCGAGGCCAGAACATCCTGATACGCGCCTTTAATGGCGCCAAGCAAAAGCTTATCACGCACCGGTCGATTGTTAACAAACAAAAATTGCGACAAGCTGTTGGCTTTGTTCAAAGTCGGCAGAGAAACATAACCGCTGATATGCACCCCGTCGCGCTCGGCATTAATTAAAATCGAATTAACTGCAAAATCACGCCCCATAATCGCGGATAAACGAGCCAAACGAGACTCAAATAAATCGCCCTGACAGGCCGGCAGAGAAATTTTCTTTTTTTCGCCGTCATACAGATAAAAAGCCACGCCGGCGTTAGCCAGAGCAATTCTGTTAAGAATATCAACACATTGCGCCGTCTCGCTTGCGGAAGCCTTTAAAAATTTGAGTCGCGCCGGCGTTGCATAAAACAAATCACGCACTTCAATTCTTGTTCCCCGCGGATGCGCCGCAGGACGCACATCAGATTTTTCGCCGCCTTCAACAATAATCTGCCAGGCATTTTCAGCATCTTTTGTCCGGCTGATTATACTCAGACGCGCCACCGAAGCAATCGAGGGCAGCGCCTCGCCGCGAAACCCCAAATAACAGATATTGAACAGATTATCATCCGGCAGTTTGGATGTCGCATGCCGCTCAACCGCTAACGGCAGCTCTTCAGCAGACATCCCTTTGCCGTCATCCGTCACCGCAATCAGGCTCTTACCGCCGTCAATCAGCCGCACCTCCACCGATTGGGCACCGGCATCAAGTGCGTTTTCAACCAACTCCTTGACAACAGAAGCCGGCCGCTCGACCACTTCGCCGGCGGCAATCTGATTAACCAGATTTGATGGCAGAATTCTAATCGGCATTATTGGCGCAAATCCTTAATCAGCTTGATCAAATGCGCGGTTGAGCCGTCATGGTCAGAAGTTGCCGCATTATTCTGCAATTCCGGCAAAATGCTGAGAGCCATTTGTTTGCCAAGCTCAACCCCCATTTGGTCAAAAGAGTCGATATTCCAAATAACGCCTTCAACAAAAGTTTTATGTTCATAAGCGGCAATCAGCATGCCAAGCGCATACGGATCCATTTTTTTGAAAACAAACGTATTAGACGGCCTGTTGCCGGAAAAGCTCTTGTATTTTTTCAAAGCGACCGCCTCTTCTCTGCTTTTGCCGGCCTTAATCATTTCTTCATAGGCCTCGGTTGTAGTTTTGCCGCGCATAAGCGCTTCGCCTTGCGCCAAAACATTTGCCAGCAGAATCTCATGATGCTCGCCGATTTCATTGTGTGAAATAGCCGGCACAATAAAATCACAGGGAATAACCGATGTCCCTTGATGAATCAGCTGAAAGAACGAATGCTGCACATCCGTCCCCGCACCGCCGAACAAAACCGGTGCCGTACCATATTTGACAAACTTCTCTTCATTATTGACCGATTTGCCGTTGCTTTCCATCACCAACTGCTGCAAATAAGCGGGAACATATTGCAAATACTGGTCATAAGGAATAACCGCCATTGCCCCGAATTTGAAGAAATCACGATACCAGATACTGAGCAAAGCCATCATCACCGGAATATTTTCGGCAAAACCGGCATTCTTAAAATGCATGTCCATGGCATAGGCACCATCAAGCATTTTTTCAAAATTATCCATACCGACCGCCAGCGCAATCGACAACCCTATCGCCGACCACATGGAATAGCGCCCGCCGACAAAATCCCAAAATTCAAACATATTTTCCACATCAATGCCAAATTTGGCAACTTCTTTGGCATTAGTTGACACCGCGACAAAGTGTTTGGCAACAGCATGCTCGCCAAGTGCATCGACCAGCCATTTGCGACAGGTTTTGGCATTGGTCAGAGTTTCAATGGTGGTAAAAGTTTTTGAACAAATAATAAACAACGTCTCTTCCGGATCAATTTTATTTAAAACTTCAGCGCAGGCCGTGCCGTCGATATTGGAAATAAAATAACATTTCATGTCTTTGGCCCAGTAACGACGCAAAGCCTCGCAAGCCATTTTGGGACCAAGATCCGACCCGCCGATACCGATATTGACAATATTAGTCAGTTTTTTACCGGTATGCCCGGTAAATTTACCAAGCCGGACAGCTTCGGAAAACTGACGCATTTTAGCCAAAACCTCATTAATTTTCGGCATGACGTTTTTGCCGTCGACATAAATCGGCGCATGACCTCTGTTTCGCAAAGCCACATGCAAAACCGCGCGTTTTTCCGTCTGATTAATTTTCTCACCGGCAAACATGGCCTCAATTTTATCACCAAGATTTCGCTCGGCCGCCAGTTGCAGCAATGCTTCTTTAATTTTATCATCAATCCTGTTTTTGGAATAGTCAAAAGTCAGATTTTCTAAAGAAATGCTGTATTTTTCGGCCCTGTGTGAATCTTTGGCAAACAAATCGCGCATTTGCGTTTTGGCAAATTTTTTATAACATTTTTCCAGATTCTTCCAGCTTTTAAGCTTATTTACTTCAAATTTTCTGCCAAACATTTTTTTCTCCTTATTATTCTAAAAAGTACCGATTCTGGCGCTGACCATCTGCGGCACAAAATACTTGCGGGCGACACGGTTAACCTCTTCCAAAGTTAAAGCTCGGATATAATCGTTTCTTTTTTGTAAAAAATCCAAACCCAGATTATATTTCTGCATCGCGGTCAGCATTGCCGCAACATTTTCAATTGAAGCAAAACGCAAATTATGCGAAGCCAGCAAATAATCTTTGGCCTTATCAAGTTCCTCTTCGCTCACCCCGTTTTGCCCAAAAGCAGACCACTCCTGCACAAACAGTTTTTCCGCCTCCGCATATTTATCTTCGGTGGAGGAAAAACCGGCCACAATCAGCGGCGCTTTGTCATCAACCTGCAAATAAGTATAAACACCGTATGTCAGCCCTTTTTCTTCGCGAATTTTTTGTGATAAACGCGATGTCAGCCCAGCACCACCCAAAATATGGTTGGCGACAAATAACGGATAAAAATCCGCATCTGTCCGGGCAACGCCGCGCACGGCTTTCAGCGTGACATTTTGTCCTGTATTGCGGTTGATTTGCCGCACTCTGCCGTTAAAATCAATATCTGCCGGACGAACAAAGTTCACACTGCCTTTGCGGGGCAGACCGGCAAACATTTTGTCCAGCAGCGCAGACGCCTCCGCCGAGTCAATATCTCCGGCAATCCCCACCAGCAAATTACCCGTAATCAGATTACGATGGACAAAACGCCGCAACTTTTTATCATCCGCAGCTAAAATATCTGCTTCTTTGCCAAGAGGATTCTGAGCATAAGGATGCCTACCGAACAATTCTTTGTTAAATTCCAAAGCCAAAACCTGATTGGGATTCTCCTGCTGCCGCAACAGCGCATTAACCATCTGTTTTTGCACGCGGGCAATATCTTTTTTTTCAAAACGCGGCTTGGTCAGCATCAAATTAAGAAATTCTGCCGCTTTTTGCAGATTTTCTTTAGTAGTCAGCAGACTCCCGGTAAAATCGTCTTTACCCGCCGCAAAAGAAATTCTGATGCCCCGGTTTTCCAGCTCTTCTTTTAAGGCACTGCCTGCATAAGACCCCGCACCCTCACCAAGCAATACCGCAGTCATAACTGCAATTCCCTGCTCACGGGCATCATCGCCGGCATAACCGGCATTTTTAAATAAAAAATTGATGCTGACGATCGGATTTTCCTTATCTGTCATCAGATAAGCGCTGACGCCGCTGCGCACACCGCTGACTTCCGATACTTTTGCATCAAAACGAACATTTTTGAGTGTCGATTGCTCAACCAAATTTTTCCATTTATTTTGCTCCGAATACGGAAACTCGGATTTCAAGAAATAAACACTGCCCAAAAGCAGCGCCGCCACAATCACCCAATATCGCAAGACATGACGTCTTCGCCCTCTAAAGCGCATCGCCATCTTTCACCTCCGGTTGCAGGATGCCCGTCACCTGCGGCGCATCAGACATCATAGTTGCAGCAGCTTTCCGAACAGCATGATAATCAACCTCGCGGATTTTATCATCCTGACTTTCAATTTCCGCCAACGGCACCCCGGCACTGCGCATAGCGCCTATAATGTAAGCGGCATCTTCGGGATTATCCCGCAGATAAATCAGCCCGGCCAGCATTTTTTGCTTCGTATTCTGTATTTCGTCAAGCGAAAGCTCGCGCAAAGATTCCTCCCATGCGGCTTGCAAAGCCTGTTCCAAGGTCTCAATGCGCACACCGGCGGCCGGTACGGCGCTGATACTAAAAATTCCATAACTTTGCGACAACGGATCATAATCAACGCTGACGCTCAAAGCCTTTTTATCTCGCAAAACAAGTTTCTTATACAATTTTGAAGTTTCACCGCCGCCCATATAAGCCGCCAAAAGCTGCAACGGATACACATCTTCCGGCTTATGCCCGTATGAAGAAACGGCAAAAAGCTTCAGCCAACGCGGTGTTTGCACATCTGGCAGCCGCATATCCACCCTGGCACGAATATTTTTAAGTTTTGGAAACACCTGCTCTGCAGATAAAACCTTGCCGGCATCCGGCGCTCCGTAATATTTTTCCGCCAAAGACCGGGCCACTGTCGCATCAAGATATCCCGACAAAACCAACACTGCCCGATTGGGAATATAATTCTGCCGATAATATGCTTCCACATCAGTCGGCGATAAATTCAAAATTTCTTCTTCCGTTCCTGTCACCGGCCGGCCATACGGGCTTCCCTGCCACAAAACTCGGCGCAATTCCTCGCCAAACTGAGCCAGAGGATTATTATCAATTCTCTGCTTGCGCTCCTGAAACACAATATCGCGTTCCAATGCAAAATCCTGCTTGTTGATCTGAAGATTTTGCATGCGATCGGCTTCCAAAGCCATTGCCAGTTCCAGTCGGCTGATATCCAAAAGCTGATGATAGGCCGTCACATCCAAACTTGTAAAAGCATTACTCTCGATCCCGTTTTCTTCCATCAACCGGTTAAAAGTCTGTCCCGGCGTTTTTTTTGTACCGCGAAACATCAGATGTTCCAACAAATGCGCGCTGCCGCCCTTCCCCGGAGCTTCGCCGACACTGCCGTTTTTATACCACAACATTTGTTTGACAATCGGTGCGCGCCGATTCGGCACGACAACAACTTCTAAACCGTTGTCCAGCACAAAAGTCTCCGCATTAAAAAGCTTTGCTTGTGTGTCAAAACACACAAGCATCGCTGTTACAAAGGCCAAAAATATATTTAGTTTCCGAATACTCAAAAACTATTCTCCCTCCCGCGGTTCGGCCACTGGTCGCAGATCATACTCCGGCGGCACCGAAAGCGGCTGTCTGACCGTAACCATATTCTCATCGGGCGCCTGTTTGGCAATGCCAAGCTTTTCCTTTGTCAGACCGCAGCCTGTCGTCACAAATACCATCATGATAACAAACAACAATTTTTTCATTTTTGTTTTTCCTCTTTTTCCGAAAGAATACTTTGAACAATCAAAATAGCGGCACCGACACAAATAAAACTGTCGGCGACATTAAACGCCGGCCAATGAAAATCCATAATATAGAAGTCCAAAAAGTCAAAAACCGCACCAAGACGCACCCGGTCAATCACATTACCGATGGCACCGCCGATAATCATCCCGAGAGCTGCCTGCGACAACCGATTCTGCTCATCTTTCAGCCAAACCAGCAACGCAATGATAATGACGCCCGCAACAACCGAAAGCAAAACGGTCCCGAGATTTCCGTAATCATTAAACAAAGAAAAGCTGACCCCGGTATTCCAGGCCCTCACAAGATTGAAAAAAGGCGTGATTTCAATCATAATCTGTTCACCCAGCACTTCATTTAAAACAAAATACTTGCTGAGCTGATCCAAAACAACCGCCATTAAGGCAATACCCAATCCCGTAAACACTTTGCACTCCCGATAATTAAATAAAAACTAGAAGGATTATAGCTGAAAATCAACAAATAAAAAGCAATATATCGAAGATATGCAAAGCTTTCTCTATATCAAAAAAGCCTGAGCCAGCCCCAAAAAGATAAAGAAACCGCCGGAATCGGTAATTGCAATCAGAAAAACACCCGAGGCAATGGCCGGATCAGCCTTAAGTTTATTCAAAGTCAGAGGGATTAAAATCCCGGCCAGAGAAGCAATCGTCAGATTAATCAGCATCGCCAAAGCAATGATGTATGGGATAACCTTGTATTCCGGAAACCAAAAATATGTAATCAAAGCAATCAGCCCCGCAAAAAGCAGTCCGTTCATCAAACCGACCAAAAATTCCTTAAAAATCATACGCAGCGTATTGCCTGATGTCAGTTCTTTGGTCGCAAGTGCCCGCACCACAACAGCCAGCGTCTGCTGTCCGGTTGTTCCGCCCATCGAGGCTACAATCGGCATCAGCACCGCTAAAACCGAAATTTGGGCAATAATGGCCTGAAACTCTTTCACCACCGAAGCCGCAACAATTGTCGCACACAAGTTTGTAATCAACCAGACAATCCGCGAACGAAAAATTGACAACGGAGAACGAAACACATCGCCTTCTTCGGTTCCCGACATCAGCATAATATCTTCCGAAGCCTCTTCGTGAATAACCTCCATCACATCATCAATGGAAATCACACCGATCAAATGTTCCCGATTATCAACCACCATAGCCGACCGCCAGCCATATTCGCGAAACATATGAGCTACTTCTTCCTGGTCGGTATCGACACTGATGGGCACAATCTCACCATCCATAATGTCAAACAGACTGTCCGACGGTTTGGCGCGCACCAGCTTGTCCAAGGCAATCTGCCCCGTCGGACGGAATTTTTCATCAGTCAGACAAATCTCATAAAAATCTTCGGGAAGATCTTCGCTCTTAAGCAGATATTCCTTCGCTTCTTTGACGCTCCACCAATCCGGCATGCTGACAAACGCACGTGACATCAGACGTCCGGCAGAATCTTCGGGATATGAAAGCGATGACTGAACCTGATGTTGCAATTCCGGATCAAGTTTCTGGATGATGCTGTTTTGCTCATTTTCATCCATATGTTCCAAAATCTCGACAACTTCGTCAGAATCAAGTTCATTGGCAATTTTGACAATCTGCGGTTCATTCAAACTGTCAATAACCTGTTCCTGAACAACGTCGTTTAATTCCGGAAAGACTTCGGGATTGATTTTATCCCCGAGGATTTCAATCAGTTTCGTGCGCAAATGCCACGGCAAAGCCTCAATCAGGTGTGCCAGATCATATTCCGACAAACCTTCGACAATTTTGCGGACATGAATCGTATCATCATCACGCAAAGCATTCTTGACAGACCTGACAAATTTAGGGCCGAGACCCAGCGCCTGTTTATTTTTACTTTGTTTCTTTTTCTTGAAATTTTTTGATGACTTGGGAAGCGACTTGTGTTTGACACGTTTGCTCATCTGGCCCTCCCTGCGTCATAATATGGAAACCGAAAAACCGACCGCAGCGTCGGTTAAAGCAGGCTCTGATGGTGCGGTCAAGAAGACTCGAACTTCCACGGGCTTAGCCCACAACCACCTCAAGGTTGCGCGTCTACCAATTTCGCCATGACCGCCTCGCAACACCAAAGCTGTGCATACAAATAAAACACAACGCAAAAATAATCAAGTCTTTTTTACGTCTGTTGAAAGTTTTTTAGAGTTTTTTGAACTTTTGGCAACTTTAGGCTCGACCAAACCACCCGTAACCACATATTTCAACCCGTCCTCCACGCTCATATCAAGCACCGTCACTTCTTCTTTGGGCACAAAGATCAGAAAACCGGAGGTTGGATTGGGCGTTGTCGGCACAAAAACACCAATCATTTCCGCATGAGCTAATTTATCTTTCACCTCACCCTGCAGTTCGGCGCTGACAAACCCCAAAACCCACAATCCTTTACGCGGATATTCCAACATAACCACTTGTTTAAAAGCTCTTGTTTTACTTGAAAAAAATGTTTCAAAAACTTGTTTTAACAGAGAATATACCGTTGAAACAAGCGGCATTTTATAAACCAGCCACTCCCCCAGCCGTAAAAAGAAACGTCCCAAAAAACCAGCCGCAAACATTCCAACCAAAATCAGCCCCGCAACCAGAATCACCAAGCCGATCCCCGGAATTGTCACAGGAAATATGGCATCAAATTTATAGGACGGCGGCAAAATCTGGTTAACCAGTTTATCGACCCAAAAAATAAACTTATAGGCCATATAAAAAGTGATGGCGACCGGAGCCGTCACCAAAATACCGGTAAACAAATATGCCCGCAGCTTGGCTCCGAGTTTCATAAACACGGCTTTTTCGCGCTCTAAACGGATTCGCCTGATATTCAAAGCTCTTTTTCTGATCAGAGATTTATATTCCGCCATTTTACAGCACCTTTCACTTCGTCTTAATTGGAGCGTGTCCGCCGGATATCATGGATAATAAACTGCACATCGTTGCGCCCCTGCCATCTGTCCCGCCGCAATATGCCGACGACGTCAAAAGTTTCACCTTTGGCCGTCAGCATGGCTTGGCCGATATCATTATCTCCGACACGAAACGCCACCGCCTTCAAACTGCCGCCATTAGCCGAGGATAAAACACAACGCACATGCCCAACCCCGATCAACGCCGGCCGGATCAACCGGACATTTTTAAGCATAAGCAGCGGCTCGCGGTTACCGGCACCATACGGCTCAAGCTTTTCCAGACAATTCGCAAGTTCGGGCGTTGCACCGGCGGCATCCAGTACCGCATCAATTTCCAGCACCGGCGTAATGGCTTCGGTGCCGATTTTCCCAATCACGTACTGTCCGACAAATTCACGAAAAGCATCAATCTGATCTTCTTCCAAAGAAAAACCGGCCGCCATAGTATGCCCGCCGCCTTTGGTAATCAGATTTTTTTCTTTGGCGGCAATAATCAATGCGCCAAGATCAACCTGCGGGATCGACCGGGCCGATCCTTTAACTTCATCAGCCTCAATTGACATGACAAATGCCGGAAGATTATAGCGTTCCTTAAGCTTTCCGGCAACTATGCCAATCACCCCCTGGTGCCAGTCCTTGCCGGCAACAAACGCAATCGGATAAGTCTGCGGCACACCTTCCAGCATCTCAATCGCTTGCAGCAAAACATAATTTTCTATATCTTTGCGTGCCGTATTATATTCATTCAGCTTATCAGCCAAAATTTGTGCCTGATATCCGTCCCGGCAGCACAAAAGTTTATGGCTGATATCGGCATCGCCGACCCGACCGCTGGCATTAATACGCGGCCCCAGCACATAACCAAGATGGAAAGCCGTCGGTGCTTCGCTGAGATTGGCTTTGTCAATAAGCGCCGTCAAACCTATATTGCCGCGATTAGCCATCACTTTAAGCCCCTGACGCACATAAGCACGGTTCAATCCTTTTAACGGCACCACATCGCAAACCGTGCCTAAAGCAACCAGATCCAACCATTTTAACAAATCTGGCTCCGGCCGTGCCGCGGAATAAAACTTCAGATTTCGCAACTCGCGGTTAACGGCGGCCACAACCATAAACGCCACACCAACCGCCGCCATATACTTCAAATATGGATAATTGTTGTTTTCATCAAGACGTTTGGGATTAACAACGGCATACACCTTCGGTAGTTTGGCTTCAGCCTCATGATGATCAATAACAATAGTGTCCAATCCCAGCGCTTCGGCATGCTCTAGCGGTTCAAAAGCCGTTGTACCGCAATCAACCGTAATCAGCAGCTGCGCACCTTGTGCCTTAAATTCTTCAACCGCATGGACGCTCGGCCCATACCCCTCTTCACGTTCAGGGATATGGACCAGAGGCTTAGCACCGACTTCTTCCAAAAACAAACGCAAAACAGATGAGGATGTTGCACCGTCAACATCATAATCGCCGATAATGGCAATCTGTTCCCCGGCTGCAATAGCCCGGGCAATCCGCGCGGCGGCTTTGTCCATATCTTTAAGCACTTTGGGATCAGGCATCAATTTTTGGATTTTCGGCTCAAGAAAATTTTCCGCCTCATTTGTCAAAACACCGCGCAGCACCAAAACACGCGCCATCAGATACGGCAAACCAAACCGTTGCATCATCAAATCGACTTCGCGGTCATCCGCCTGCAGTACTTTCCACAGATTACCACCGATTGATTTTTCCGTATTTTCCTCAGATGCAGACAAAATATTTCACCTTGTGAATTCAAAACAAAAAGCGCGGCAACGCGGAACAAAAATTCCGGCAAAGATGCCGCGCCCGAAAACACTGTTACAACATCCTAATAAGAAATGTAAATTTCAGCGCGACGGTTCAACCTCTCACCTTCAGGCATTACCTCCAGATAAGCAGGCATGCTGTCGGAAACGGCTTCGGTTATAATTTTGCCGGCAGGCATTCCTGCTCTCCGCAAAGCGGCGGCAACACTCTGCGCCCGTTCCAAAGAGACCTTAAAATTAGCCAGTCTGTGCGTGGCCGGATCCGTATCACGGGTGCGGCTTGAAGCATGACCGTAAACAATCAGCGTCGCATTATTTTCTTTGGCCGTTTTGACAATTTTGCGCAGAGAGGCATTATATTTCGGCTCGACGACAGAACTGCCGTTGTTAAAATATATCGTCTCAACCCGATAGCTGACACTCGGCGTATAAACCTCTTCCGCATCTTCCCCGGCCGGCTTTGCAGGAATAGTCACTTTATTATCATCGGAGTCGGCATCGGTCGGTGCATCAATCTCTCCGGCCACGACGGGCGTCGTCTCGGCAGCGGCAACTTCCTCTTCGCCGCTTTCACGGGTAGC
Source organism: uncultured Alphaproteobacteria bacterium (assembly GCA_944391445.1). Classification (GTDB taxonomy): domain Bacteria; phylum Pseudomonadota; class Alphaproteobacteria; order RF32; family CAG-239; genus CAZU01. The sequence continues at coordinate 12,726 of CALXTL010000010.1, forward strand.
AACATCTTCTTCCCCGTTATCTTCATCTTCGTCTTCATAAGCCGCATTCTCGCTGTCGGCTTCAAGCGAACTGCTTTCTTTTTTCAATTCTTGTTCAACCCGACCGCCTTCGGCAACGACAATCTCATCCTCATCCTCGTCAAAATCCGGAAAAACGGCGCTGGCACAAGCGTTCAACAACAAGGCAGAGACACAAATTCCACACCAGGTCAGTATATTTTTTCTCGCTCCAAACATTGATTTTTCCCACTTAAAAAGTAACTTCAGTACCTCGCAAGATAACGTATTAATCCCCATAACACAAGAGCAAAAACACAGTTTTAAGCAAATTTATTCGTGATTATCTTTGAATATTTGTTTGTATTTACGCGAGGATATATTATAATTCCGATGTCATTTGTTGAAGATTTGAAGGAAAAAGCCATGAGCGGACCCGCTGCTGAATCTGTTCTGGACATTGCCGACTGGTTTTTCAAAAAAGCCGAAACCGCAGGAATCTATCTTGAGGAAGATAAGCTGCATCCGCTTGTTTTTTTGGCGCAGACGCATTATGCGCTTAAAAACAAGATGCGCTATCTGGTGCCGGGGCTTTTTATTTGCGATGACAATGGCTTTCATGAGCCGAATCTCAAAAAAATTCTCAAATTTGGCCTGCCCTTAATGGGGAAGACGACCTTGTCCGAGCAGGTTTGCGCTTTTCTGGAGCTTGTTTGGCAAAAATATGGTCATAAAAATAGCTTTGAGCTTATCAGCATTGTCAGATCCTCGCCGGCTTACCGCAAACACCATGCCAAAGGCCGCGCCGTGTTGGTTTCGCTTGAAGAAATGTCTGCCGATTTTGGCAGCACGCCACCCCCCGCCGATAAACAGAGCCAAAGGATTCTGGTCTCGCAGAACGGACCGGTCATGGTCTCTAAATGGCAGCCTCGAAAACTCAGTAATACCCCGAAATAACCTGGAGGAAAAGATAAACTCATGCTCAAATTTGCCCGATTATTTTTCCTGATGTTCTTGCTGGTCTCTTGTTCCTCGGAAGAAGAAACCAGACCGATGTCACCTTTGCTGATCAAAACCGCCAACGGCGATGTCCGTTTTTCGGTTGAAGTTGCCCAAACGCCGGAAGAACTCCAAAAAGGCCTCATGCACCGAACCAATCTCGGCTTTACCAACGGCATGATCTTCAGCATCTACCCGGTTCGGCCGACAGCCATGTGGATGAAAGACACCAAAATCCCGTTAGATATGATCTTTGTCGCACCAGACGCCACCATTAGCATGATCAAAGAAAATGCCGAACCAATGTCTGAAGAATTGATCATTTCGCGCGATCCGGTCCGCGCCGTCATTGAGATCAACGCCGGCCAGGTTCAACGCCACGGCATCAAAGTTGGAGACAAAATCACTCACGCAATTCTCAATCCTATGCTTGATACCAAAACCCCTGGACCAGACAATGGCATTAATGCGCCTAAAGATATGGCCCCTCAGGCAGATATCCCCGTCCCGGCCATGGGCAAAATTATCCCCAAAACCGGTGCCATCCAGCCCAAGCCCGGCGCTATTGTACCCAAAACTGGCGTTGCTGCACCGGGACAAACTGCCGGACCGATCAAATTACCGGTTCCTGCACCTTAAAAAACAAAAAAAACTCCGGATACATTGTCCGGAGTTTTTTTCAAGCTCAGCCAAGTTTCTGAGCCAACAGCTTATTAACCATGCCTGGGTTGGCTTTACCGCGCGATTCTTTCATCACTTGTCCGACAAACCATCCCATTAAAGCTGTTTTCCCGGCTTTGTAAGCCGCCACATTTTCAGGATTCGCCGTCAACACCATATCTATAATGGCCTCAATCGCGCCGGTATCTGTCACCTGCTTCAACCCCTTTTCCTCAACAATCTTATCCGGAGCTTCGCCGCTTTCGGCCATCAGTGCAAAAACATCTTTAGCCGTTTTACCGTTAATAACGCCCTCGGCAATCAAATCCACCAGCTTGCCGAGATTTGCAGGGGAAATCGGACTCTCTTCCAAACTAAGCTTTTTCTCATTCAAAAGAGCAAAGAAGTCCCCCATCATCCAGTTGGCCACTTTTTTGGCATCATGCCCCTGGGCGGCCTGTTCAAACCAATCAGCTGTTTCTTTATTTTCGCACAGAACGGAAGCATCATACCGCGTTAATCCAAGTTCGCGGACAAAACGTTCTTGTCTGACATCAGGCAATTCAACCATTTCCGAGCGCACTTGTTCAATAAACGCCTCATCAATCACCAACGGAGGCAGATCAGGCTCGGGAAAATAGCGATAGTCATGAGCAAATTCCTTCTTACGCATAACTTTTGTCGTGCAACTGTTTGGATCAAACTGGCGTGTTTCCTGCTCAATTGTTCCGCCGTTTTCATAAGTTTCCACATGACGACGGGCTTCTGATTCAATCGCCTGCATCACAAATTTAACCGAATTGACATTTTTCATCTCATTGCGGGTGCGGAATCCATCCTCACCGACCTTGCGTACCGACACATTGACATCACAACGCATAGACCCTTCATCCATATTGCCGTCACAAGTCCCAAGATAACGCACAATCGAACGCAGCTTGCGCAAAAAAGCGCCAGCTTCCTCGGGAGAACGAAAATCTGGTTTGGTCACAATTTCCATCAGTCCGACCCCGGCCCGATTCAAGTCAATAAAACTTTTATCAGGTGAAATGTCATGGATTGATTTTCCGGCATCTTGCTCAATATGAATGCGCTCAATACCGATCTCTTTGCTGCTGCCGTCATCCAGCTCGATTTTAACTTTCCCTTCACCAACCAACGGATATTTAAACTGTGTAATCTGATATCCCTGAGGCAAATCCGCATAAAAATAATTTTTACGCGCGAACTCAGAATATTTATTAATTTTCGCATTCAGACCCAACCCGGTTTTCACTGCCTGTCTGACACATTCTTCGTTCAGCACCGGCAACATACCCGGCATTCCCGCATCAACAAAAGAAACATTTTCGTTCGGATCAGAACCATAATGTGTGGACGCACCGGAAAACATTTTCGATTTTGAAATAATCTGGCAATGAATTTCCAAACCGCAGACAATCTCCCAACGCCCCGTTTTCCCTTCAATAATCATTCCGCTCATTATTTCACACTCCCGAAATCAATATCCTGTTCTAAAGCCGAAGCAGCCTTAAAAACGGTTGCTTCGTCAAAGGCTTTGCCCACCAGCTGCATACCAAGCGGCAGCCCTTCCGCCGACAATCCGGCAGGCAGACTCAATGCAGGCAACCCGGCCAAAGAAATTGACACGGTAAAAATATCATTAAGCCACATCTGAATCGGATTACTGTTCATGGATTTATCTCCGATCGGGAAAGCCGCACCCGGCGCCGTCGGCGTCAGGATCAGATCGCATTTTTCAAAAGCGCGTGCAAAATCATCGCGAATCAGACGCCGTACTTTTTGCGCTTTAAGATAATAAGCGTCATAATATCCGGCAGACAAAACATAAGTCCCGATCATGATACGACGCTTAACCTCTGTGCCGAACCCGGCCGAACGCGAATTGATATACATATCATCCAAATGTTTGCCGTCAACCCGGCAGCCATAGCGCAAACCGTCATAACGGGCCAAGTTTGAAGAAGCCTCTGCCGGAGCAATAATATAATATGTGGCCAGAGCATATTTGCTATGCGGCAAAGATATCTCAACCACTTCGGCCCCGCGTGAGCGAAGCATGTCAGTTGTTCTGTCCCAACAGGCAGCCACGTCGGCGTTCAGCCCCTCAACGCGAAACTCCTTTGGCAGTCCGACTTTTAATCCGCGGATATCTTGCCCCAAAAATTGTTCAAAATCCGGAACATTGATTTTAGCCGAAGTTGCGTCCTTGGCATCATATCCGGCCATATTTTTCAGCAAGATAGCGCAATCCCGGACATCTTTGGCAATCGGCCCGGCCTGATCCAACGATGAAGCAAACGCAACAATGCCATAGCGTGAACAGCGGCCATAAGTCGGTTTAATTCCCGTCACACCGCAAAAAGCCGAAGGCTGGCGGATTGAACCGCCGGTATCGGTACCGGTTGCCGCAGCACACATCCGAGCCGCAACCGCAGCGGCAGACCCGCCGGAAGAACCGCCGGCAACCAGCGGAACACCCTTGCTCCATGGATTAATCACCGGTCCAAAAGCCGATGTCTCATTGCTGCCGCCCATAGCAAATTCATCCATATTAAGCTTACCCAGGAAGTTAGCTCCGGCCGCAAGCAATTTGAAAGTTACCGTCGATTCGTAAGGCGGCACAAACCCTTTCAAAATATTGGAGCAAGCTGTCGTCTGAATACCTTTGGTGCAAAACAAATCTTTAATGCCCAGCGAGATTCCTTCTAAATCTCCGCCCGTCCCCGCATCAATCTTTTTCTGGCTTTCTGCTGCCATATCCAGAGCCTGCTCCGGAGTTTCGCAAACATAAGCGTTCAACCCGCGTTTTTTCTCCATCCGAGCAATATAAGCTTTAGTCAGTTCGACAGCCGTAAACTCTTTTTTTCGCAAGCCGCTTCTAGCCTCGGCAATTGTCAATTTTGTCAAATCTGTCATCGTTTCTCTCGCACTTTTTATATCTGAAATATCTGCGCAATAAAATTATTCCACCACTTTCGGCACGGCAAAATAACCATATTCTTTCATCGGCGCATTAGCCAAAATCTCATCGGCAATATTACCGTCAGTCACTTCATCGTGACGGAGCTCAAGACGGCCTTCATTAACCGAGACCAACGGCTCTGCTTGATCGGTATCAACCTCGGCAAGCTGATCCACCCATTGCAAAATCTTATTAAATTCTTCTTCCGCAGCCGCAATCTTGTCGTCTTCAATTTTCAGACGCGACAAAAAAGCGATTCTTCTAACGGTTTGCGTATCTACAGCCATAACTTCTGTTCCTTTTCACTTAATGATAAACGGTCTCAGCACCGCATCGTATTGCAGCCGTTTTAACATATCAACAGGCAAAATTTCAAGTCCTAATTCGGTTTTCAGCTGCGAGGAAGCAGAAACCTGCATATGGCTCATCAAATCGCCGACTTTCTCCTGCCAGGTTCTGGGTTTGGGGTAAAAGAGCAAAGAAACTTTTTCTTCATCGCTGCCAAAAGCTTTTTGCCTTGCGGCATCAACAGCCTCGCTCAGCCCGCCGACATAATCGGCCAAATCATGGGCAACCGCCTCCGCGCCGAGCCAGACTCTTCCCCGGGCAAGTTTATCAAGTTCATCCGCGCTTTTACCGCGAGCCTGAGCCGTTTTTTGAACAAAATCGGCATAGACTCTGTCTAAAGAGCGATTAAACAATTCTTTTTGCCGGGCATTAAATGAACGGTTTGCGCTCATCACTCCGGCTGTCTCGCCGCTGTCAACCGCCAGCCACGACACACCAATCTTATTCCACAAATCAGCCAAAACGAATTTTCCGCCCAAAACGCCGATAGACCCGGTAAGCGTCCCCGGATCAGCCCAAATCTCATCGCCGGCCAGTGCAACAAAATAACCGCCGGAAGCCGCATAATTCCCCATAGAAACAATCAGCGGAATATTGCGCTCTTCTTTCAGACGAACAAGAGCATGGCGGATCTCATCCGAAGCACCGTAGCTGCCGCCCGGAGAATTAATTCTGATTACAACCGCTTTTATGCATTCATTTGCCGCTATTTCTTCTATCTGAGCCAGGACCGTATCTGCTCCGACCACCGCCTCGCCGCTGATCGGATTTTCAATGCTTTGCCCTTCGCTCAAAATTCCCTCCAGCACCAAAACCGCAATCTTGTTTTTTTCATCGCGTAAGCCGACATTAGCGGCATAATCGGCAAGTGCCACCGCTCCGCCCGAATATTTTTCGGCCAAATCGGCACGCCAGTCGGCTTCAAAAGCTTCTTCATCGATCAGCTTCAACCGGACAGCCTCTTCAGCCGGCAATGGCGCTTGATTTTCCAGGCTTTGCATATCCGGCACCGCTTCTTTGGCAAAACGCATGCGGATAATGCCGTCTTTCATCTGTTTATTCAATTTCCCGACAAGACGGCTCAACTCATTACGGAAATTTTCTGAAGCATTTGCATCGGTAAAAGAAGACATGGCTGTCTTAAATTCATGCCGTGTATAAAATTCCGGCCTGACACCAAGTTTATCAAGCAGCGGACGGAAAAAAGGAACTTCAACGCTGATCCCGGTCAATCCGAGTTCCGAATTTGGCCGCATTGTAATTTTATCAAAGGCCGTTGCCAGATAATATTCTGCCGTGCCGCCGCCGAATTCGCCAAACCCGCCCGAATACAGATAAGCTTTTTTGCCGCTGCTTCTGAATTTTTCAACCGCTCGGTGCAATTCCTGTATCTGAGCCAGACCAAGAGACGAATCACTGATTTTTGCAGCCAGCGCAGCAATACGTTCATCATCAGCCGCCGCCTCAAGACTAAGCAGCAGCTCGGCAAACGTAACCGGACGCATACCGCCCATTTCGGTCAACAGCGTATCCCTCCGGGTTTCGGGATAAATCTCATCCAAATGAATACTCAAAACAGCATCCTCCGGCACAACAACCGGCACGGTGGGATTTGTCAACAAACCGCAAAGCACAATCAACAACATAATAAACAGGAAACCAAACATGGCAAACGCATAAGTCACCGATTTCAGTAAGATTCTAAGAGCAAACCTACGTTTCACCTGAACATTTTCCGGCGTTGCCGGATTTCCGAGATCCATAATTTCCTCCGCGGAATAAAAGATGAGAGACATTTTGCAATGTCTCTCATCTTAAAGTTTTTTCGGCTGTCCGACAACCGCAAAATCCAATTTTTTAGCAAAATTATTCGCTTTTCAGAATCTCTGCGATTTCGGCCGTTTTCAAAATATTCATCATACCGACGGTATGGTAACCGCAGTCGACATGAATAACCTCGCCGGTAATGCCGGTGCCGCAGGCAGACAACAAACCGAGAGCAGCCATACCGACTTCTTCCTGGGTCACATTACGCTGCAACGGCGCATTCAGCTCATTCCAATGCAGAATTTTGCGAAAATCACCGATTCCTGATGCAGCCAAAGTTTTAATCGGTCCTGCCGAGATGGCATTCACCCGGATACCCTGAGCACCGAGATCCGCCGCGGCATAACGTACGGAAGCCTCCAACGCAGCCTTGGCCACACCCATAATATTATAGTTTGGCAAAACCCGTTCACTCCCCATATAAGTCAGCGTTACAACAGAACCGCCTTCATTCATGATTCCGGAAGCATATTTGCAGGCCTCAATGAACGAAAAGCAGGAAATATCCATGGTCATTGCAAAATTATCGCGGGTGGTATCGATTGTCCGCCCTTTAAGCTGATTTTTATCGGAAAAAGCAATGGCGTGAACCAAAAAATCAATTTTCCCCCATTTTTCGCCAAGTTCTTTGAAACAAGCTTCAACACTGGCCGAATCCGAAACATCGCATTTAATCAACAGCGACTCTTTATCAAGTTGTGCGGCCAAAGGCTGAACACGTTTTTCCAGCGCCTCGTTTTGATAAGAAATCGCAATCTGAGCACCTTGCGCGTTCAGAGCCTGCGCGATTCCCCAGGCAATCGATTTATCGTTGGCCAGCCCCATAATCAGGCCTTTTTTTCCGGCCATAAGGCCGCAAGTTTCAGTCATGACGTTTTTCCTCAACAGTTTTTACACAATACACAATCCAGTTAATATAACTTGAATTCTTACGGAGAGTTCTATAAAATTTGAAAAGATTTGTAAATACTTTTTATCAGCGAAAGCCCCGGTGATGAATAACTTTAGCATTCAACTGAGCCAATCCGTCAAATCCTGCGCCTCGGCCGTGGGAAATTTTATTGTTTTTCTGACCAGACGCGCTCGCAGCGATATGATTTTCCGGGTAGCCTCATCTTTAAGCTATACCTCCTTGATTGCGCTGGTACCGCTGTTGGCGGTTGGTTTGGCTATTTTTTCGGTTTTTCCGGTTTTTTCAGAGGTTCGCGTCCAATTTCAGGAACTTGTGCTCAAAAACTTTGTTCCCAACACCGAGCAGGAAATTGTCTTTTATCTAAATCAATTTGTCAGTGCTGCCGCCAAGCTGACCACTGTCGGCGTCATTGGCATTGTCATCACGGCAATTTTGCTGCTTTCCACCATTGAAAACGGCCTGAACTTCATTTTCAAAGTATACAAACCGCGCAGCATTCGCACCAAAATTACGCTTTATTGGACAGTCATCACTCTGGGGCCTTTACTGCTTGGCACGGCTTTTTCAATGCGCGGCTACGTCTTTGCGCTGCAAAAATTTATGCCGGACTACTTCATCAGCGCAGAACTGTTTTTTTCCACCATCATGCCTAGTTTTCTGACCATTTTGTCGTTAGTCATCCTTTATGTACTGGTTCCCAACAAAAAAGTCAAAATAAGCAATGCTCTGGCCGGAGCTTTGATTGCCTCACTTCTGTTTTATCTGATTCGCAAAGTATTTGCCTTTGTCATGTCGTTTGACACAGTCTACACCACACTTTACGGTGCACTGGCCATTATTCCGATCATGCTGATTTGGCTTTACCTCATCTGGGTGGTTGTTATTTTCGGCGCTGTTGTCACCGCAGCGCTGGGTGAATTTCGCGAAGGCCGCGACCTGCCTGAAAATCAGAGAATACAGCAAGCATACCGGGAAAAAATCCGCCAGCGGAACAAAAAACTCTTGCCAAGAGAACAAAAATAGAACATATTATATCTGACGAAAACTACTAACGGAGAAAAAACAAACTATGGATAAAGATAAAGCACTGGACGCGGCAATGAGCCAAATTGAAAAAGCCTTTGGCAAAGGTTCCATCATGCGCCTCGGCCAAGACAACGCACATGTCGATATCGAAGGCATATCCACCGGATCGCTTGGTCTGGACATGGCGCTTGGCATCGGCGGGCTGCCCCGCGGCCGCATTGTTGAGATTTACGGCCCTGAAAGCTCCGGTAAAACAACTCTGGCCTTAAGCGTCATCGCCCAGGCGCAGAAAAACGGCGGTACTTGTGCGTTCATTGATGCCGAGCACGCGCTTGACCCTTCTTATGCCAAAAAAATCGGCGTTGACATTGAAAATCTGCTGATCTCTCAGCCCGATGCCGGCGAACAGGCGCTTGAAATCACCGACACCTTGGTTCGTTCCGGTGCCATAGATGTTCTGGTTGTCGATTCGGTTGCTGCGCTGGTCCCCAAAGCGGAACTTGAAGGCGAGATGGGCGATTCTCATATGGGGCTGCAAGCACGTCTGATGTCGCAGGCTCTGCGCAAACTGACCTCCACCATTGCCCGCTCCAATACTTTGGTCATTTTCATCAACCAAATTCGCATGAAAATCGGCGTCATGTTTGGCAATCCGGAAACCACTACCGGCGGCAATGCTCTCAAATTTTACGCTTCTGTCCGCATTGACATCCGCAGCATTGGCAAAATCAAAGACAAAGAAGACATCATCGGCAGCCAGACCCGTGTTAAGATTGTCAAAAACAAAGTCGCGCCTCCGTTCAAAGTTGTTGATTTTGACATTATGTATGGCGAAGGCATTTCCAAAACCGGCGAACTGATTGACCTCGGCGTCAAAGCCAATGTGATTGAAAAATCCGGCGCCTGGTTTGCCTATAACGGCGACAAGCTCGGTCAGGGGCGTGAAAATGCCAAATTATTTTTGAAAGAGCACCCTGAAATTGCTTTGGAAATTGAAAATAAGATCAAAGCCGATGCCGGACATCTGAGCTCGGAAATGATCGGCGACAACGAACCGGCCGCGGAAGAATAATCTTTTTTTCTGCAAAACGGCATTAAACTCCCGTTTTTTCTGCAAAGCGGGAGTTCTTTTATTTCCAATGTCTTTTTGCTATGGATATCTTTGTCTTTTTGATATAATTTTCGCTCTGTTGCTTATATCATCTCGACATAAGCAAGATAAAGGAGTTTTTTCCATGAAACTGATGATTGTCAAGGATCGCAATGTCAACAGCCGCTTTGTCTGGGATTTTTGCAACATGCTGGCCAAACGCGGTCATAAAGTCAATTTTGTTTTCGACAGCTATAAAAAACAAGAAAAACCGGAGAATCTTCTGCCGGAAGTAAAAGTTCTAAACCTTTGCGCTAAAACGGGAAATTTTCTGCAAGATAGCTGGACGGCATTGAAAAGCATTTTCCAAACGCCCTCATTTCGCTATGCCCGAGCCATTAAAACAATCAAACCGGATGCTGTCATTTGTTATTTTTTAAAAGACGTCTACAACGTCTGTTTTTTGCATAACTATGACATTCCGATCATTCTCATGGTGCATAATCATCCGCCGGTTTTCTTTGCACCGTTGCGCCGCAAGCCGATCCGTTACCGGATTATGAAAAAACAGTTAGCCAAAGTTGCTGCCTATGACCTGCTGCTTGAAAGTTTCAAAGGCAGCATCGGCAGCGACTATCCCTGTCGCGAAGAAGTTGTCATCGGCAACATCATCAAGCAGATTGCGCCGGCTGAACGCACCGACCTCAGCCACGAAAAGAAAAAAATTGCTTACATCGGCCGTGTAGACAAAACACAAAAGCGCCAGCATCTGCTGATTGAAGCTTTTGGCAAAATTGCCCGCGATTTTCCTGACTGGACGGTTGAAATATACGGCGGCATCAAACATCCAGACTACCACCGGGAGCTGCTGGCGCAGATTAAACGCCTGGGTCTGGAGAAACAAGTTGTATTCATGGGTTATGTAGACGCACCGCAAATATACGGCAACGTCGACTTTCTGGCCTGGCCGGCTGCTTATGAAGGTTTGTCGATTGCATTGGCCGACGGCCAGGCCCGCGGCCTGCCGGCAATAGGCTTTGCCGACGCTCCGTCCGTCAACGAAGTCATCATTGACGGCGTCAACGGCTTTTTAGCCAAAGATATTGACGACTTTGCCGCCAAAATGGCCATCCTGATGCAAGATAAAAACCTCCGCATCAAAATGGGACAAGAAGCCGTCAAAACCGTTGCGCGCTATGCCGAAGAAAATATTGCTGATGCCTGGGAAGCCCTGCTCCGCCGTCTGACCGGAAAACAATAATCTGATTTCTATGGCTCTTTGCGAATGATATCATAGCGGCTGCCGCGCCGTTCTTGCGTATATAATAATCCGTTTTTGTTGCGAATTTTCGGATTCGCACCGGCATTAATCAACAAACGGATTGCCTCGTTGTTATCAGCGGCAATAGCCGAAAACAACGGTGTATTGCCATTATTATCGCGAATATCCAGATCGGCTTTACGACTGATCAGATATTTCAAAGGCTCCAGACTTTCGCCTTTCGACACATTGGCGGCCAGATGCAGCGGCGCCAAACCGCCGGCATCCTGAGCATTAATATCGGCGCCGTTTTCAACTAAAAGTTTGATCACCTCCATAATATACGGCATCTGCGCTTCCCGAATTTGCTTAAACACATCACGATAAACCCCGCGCACGGCTTTGCGGTCTCGTTCGCTGACCTGGCTGCACGGTTTAGCAGAAAGAATCCCCGGTACTTCGCATGTACCGTTTGTCTGTTTCAATTTACTATCCACCGCGTCAATAAAATCCCGCTCCTGAATTTCCGATTGCGTAAGCAAAGAGATCGTCCAGCTCAGCGGTGCCATTGTCCCTGTCTGACAAGGCTGTTTGTTGACATCGGCGCCGCCGGCAATCAGAATTCTGATTTTGGCCACAGCATCCTCCGGCAAACTGAGATTCGGCCCGTTTTCGGTTATAACAATGCTCTGAATAGCCGTGTTCAGCAATGTCCGGCAATCATAAACCTGGTTCAGCAATGCCGGCGTCGCAACCCGAGCCAAATCGCCGACACTGCCGCTATAAATAAGCTGTTCCGCCTGAACAAAATTCTGACCGACACTGACAGCCCACGCTTTTCCGGAAAGCAACGCGCCCAGTGCCGCCGCAAGCAAAAACTTTTTCATGAATCAATCTCTTAAACAACAATGTTGATTCTTTTAAATAACAAAAAATATTTAATTCACGCTTAACAAAGCAATAAAAGACGCCCTCATGAGGGCGTCTTTTATTGCCGGAAACTACTTAAGGTTAATCGCATAGCGAAATTCCCCTTTCATAATTTCTTTACCAGTGCGATATTTCCCGCAAAACGGGTCACCCCAAAGAAAAAACAAAGACTTAAAAAATTTATTTATATTGATTTCTGAATTTTCTGCGCTTTTGTTTATTAAAAATAAAACAGGAAATTATCCGAGCCAAAAAATTTCTAAATTTAACAATCTGCATATTCCGCTTCATCTTTCGTTTGTTATTCGGCGCAATCTCTAATGCATCTTTCAACCAATTCAAACTAAATATTCTAAAAGCGTCAATTTTTTTGTTAACTTCCGACCAATTAATTTGCATATGAGCAACGGCATCGGCAATTTCTTTCTCTGAACACACGATCAAACGTTCATCCAAACCGAACTTTGTCAACAACGATTTAGCGCGTTCATTATCCTCGCCGGGCTTAGCCAGATAAACAAATGGCCGGTTATACAACAAACTAAAACAAATACCGTGAAAAGAAGAAGTAATAACCAGCGCCGCATTTTGAATCAGCGCCAACCACTGAGCAAATGAGCGTGAATGGTTGCTTCCGTCTTTAAAAGCATTATATAGCGGCATATCTAGGCAGACATCATACGGATTAAATTTCCAAAAGGTATAGTAGACCGCATATTTTCCACAAGGAATCTCAACTTTACCATCATCAATAATACATTGATAATCTTTCGGATGCAGCAACAAAGACGGATCAATAACATGGGTGGCATCAATACCGGCATAATCCCGGCAAATATCAATACCGCTTTTCTCCCGAACAGAAACAGCATCAAACCGCCGCATGCAGCCGCGTTTATACCAATCCGGCGCCGGTTGTTGATTTTCGCAAAAAGAAGCTCCATAGGCAATCAATGTCTTTTTACCTTTAATCCAATCGGCAAAATAGACATATTCCCTCGTATCTTTCCAAATAACATCACTGCCGAAAATAAACTTTTCAAACATATTGTTAAATTGCTTCAAATCGCGTTTTTCTACCGCAAAACCTGACAAAGTAAGATATTTTTCCCTGAACTTCCACATTGCGCTTTGCGGATCAAAATTCATTGTGATCGGATTCTTGTAATAATTAATCGTATATGGCTCATAGCCAAGATCTCTGACCACTTTTTCCATTGCAAAAGCCAGCAACAAAGCGCCGTAATTATCACGCGGATAATTAAAATTCATCAAGCCTACTTTTTTGTTTTTAATAGCCTGCTCAAAGGGTAATTCTGCAGCAAAACGTTCAAGTATCTCTTCCCGATCCGGCGCAATTGCGGGAATATTACCATTGATTTTGTTCAAAGGACTGTTGCAGCGACTGTCCAAATCAAAATGATGCATCATTTGCCAATGCGTATGTTTCAGCAACATTTCGGCTTTTGGAGAATTGACAATAAACAATGAAATTCCTTTGTTTCGTTCTTTGGCAGCCCATTTTGCCCAAACATCGCCAACAATAATATCGGCATTTCTAACCCGCCCCATAAACGGACAAACCAAACAGCAGTCACGCTTGGTCTTTCCTTGCATATACAGGGGTACATACTCGTTTTCTTTGTTAATATCCTCAACCTTATGCGTTCCATCGGCAAAGGTAAAAATAATTTTGCCTTTTGCATTTTGCATTTTGCACTCGGCCGGCCGCTTACCATATTTGCGGCCGGCAAACTCAAGATAGCTCTGCCAAACTATTGGCGCTCCGCCGCCATGACATAAAATTTCAAGCGTTATCAAATTATCGGGATCTTCACCCAGAAAAGCATATAAACCGGCAATTTGACATGGTGTTCCCGAATAAAAAACCATGTGGCCTGCTTTTAAAGCCGCCGCGGTTTCTGTATATGAATTACCTGTGCTGCCCCATACATATTTAGAGCCACGCATTTTTTCAACTGTTGCCAAATCATTTGTCAAAACCGTTTCAGGTAAAAAATCTTCATTCCATATTGTACCGGCAATAAAAATTTTCTGTGTCGTCTGGAAAAAACACTCCGGCTTTGTAAGCAGACTTTTTGCCAAATTAAAAAAAGCTCCGCCGGAAGCGCTGTTCTCTGCACCGTCGGCTCGCACAACCACGGCTTTTTTAACTGGCGCTCTCTGAATTTTCCGTGTCAATACCGGACAATGCTCAACACACTGGTTGCAATTAACACAAATCTCCTCATCAACCTGCGGCCGCAAAAAACCATACTTATCCCGAACCATATTAATAGCTTTAACGGGACAAACTGCCGCACAGGAACCACAACCAAAACACAATTCAGTCTGCACTTTTTTGGTAATCATAAATTGTCTCCCTGTGATGTTTAACATGGTGTCTGATAACTTTTGCGGGATTTCCGGCCACAATTATATAAGGCTCATCAAATTTAGATGTTACAACCGAACCGCTGCCAACAATTGTATCATGCGGCAAAACAACATTTTTATTAATAATGCTGCGCAACCCGATCCAACAAGAATTTCCTATAACGCAAGGATTTTTTTGTTGGTTGAGAACATGACTTGTCCCTTCTTCGACAATAGTATGCCCATCTGTTGTGCGGATAATGATTTCATATGAAAAACGACAGTCATCACCGATAAAACATTTACTGCCATTACCAAGCCAGATCTTGGTCCCATTCATACCGGTACGCTTGCCAATTCGAAGCTCACTACCTTCCCCCGGCAAAAAAATCGCCTCCATATCCAACCCGGCGCTGTCTCCAGAATCTTCAAGCACGCAAAGACTATTGACACATCTTTCTGAAAAAGAAAGACACACGTGTCGACATTTCAGATTTTTGTGAATTTTCACCACATTATACCCCCCCCCGGGTACTTGAATTGATAATTGACAGATTTTTAGGCAGATCACTTTGCCGCGTTATTCTGACCTCGGACCGATCATCAAACAAATAAACTTCTGTCAACAATTTTTTCGAACGAAACTTAACCTTAAAGCCAAAAATACTCAAAATTTTATGCCCGCCGTCACGCGAATCTGCAAAGCCAAACCATTTACTCATTTTGATAATTTCCCCAATAAATGTCCGCAAAAACTGTCTTTGTGAATACTAAGTATTTTCCGCCCCAAAAAATAAAAACGAATTCGCTTTCCACCTGTTGGCAACTCTTTTTCAAATATATAAAAAAACCAAGAGCATTTATGGAACATCTTCCGAGGGCGTTTACAAAATTCATCAGCCATGGCCAATACTTCTGCCCGTTCACGTTCCGGCGTGCCCAAACTAATATATTGTTGCCGTGTTGCACGCTGCATGGCTGATAAAATTTCTCTTGATTTCTCTGACAAAAATTTCATTGCCGCATACAAGGCGTTCTCATCGCCAGCTTTAACAATCAAACCACCCTTTCCGTCATCAATTAAATAATTGGCGCCAACTTTATCAGTCGTAATCATAATCTTGCCATACATACAACCTTCTATCGCCGTCAAACCGGAAGGCTCATCTAACGACGGCACCACCAAAACATCAATATCGTCAAAAAATTTTTGCTTCTCTGCGCTTTCAATTTCGCCAAGCCAAACCGCGTTTTTTGTATTTTTAAAAATTTTACATCCGTAAGTATGATTATAATTTCCGGCAATCGTCAGCGTAACATTTTTATTTTCTTTCGCTAACCTGTCAAAAGCTCTGGTCAGCACATCCACTCCTTTAACCGGAATAATTGAACCTATGTAACCGAAACGGAGTTTTTTCCCAATCGGAGTAAAGTGCTCAAACATATCAGCCACGGCATTATTGATAACGCGAACATGAGGATTATACTTTCTTACAACATCAGCAGCATAATCAGATACAGTGTAAATATTCTCAAAACGGGAAAACAAAGAAGCAAATGTCGGATTTCCGGTCATTGCATCATCCACAAGCTTAGTTTCACGAATAAACCACACAAGCGGAATTCCCGTCCGCCGTAAAACATCAACATATTTATAAGTTTCGGTTGTATTACAGAGAATAAAGCTATAATCTTTAGTTGATAAACGCCAAGCTTTTATAATTTTCCAATATGTATCTGTTTTAAAAATGAGCGGTTCAAAACCTGCTTCTTGATACTTGGATAATAGTTTTCCGCCTCTGATTGTCCAAACGTCAACCTTATAACCAGCCGCCGAAAAATATTTTGCCTGCCGTAATAATGAATTTGGTGCCCCACTGATACTAAGCTCATGTGAAATTAATAAAATTTTCTTATTTTTAACACCCATATCTGATTCCGGCTTTTTTTGGCTAAACTCAACCATTGAATAATAGTAAAATTATAATATCTTATGTAAAGAAAAAGACAAGTCAAAAGTTAAAAACATAAAATCATTGTGAATAACGGTTCTTATTTTTCTCTCTCAAAAACGTCAGATAGTAAGAAAATTTCCAAAGGCCGCAAAAAAAAGAACTCTCCTTTGAGGAGAGCTCTTTCAAAAAACGGCAGATCAAAAGAAACTGCGACGCCGGCGCAAATGCCATAACCCCGCCGCACTGAGCGCAACATCGGCGGCCACGCCTGCAGTTGCGAACGAAACGGCGGCGGCATCTTCATGGCCGTTAAAACCAAATACCCAAAACAAAACAATGCCCAACGCAGCGATCGTCAAAAATGTCCACCAGATTTTTTCTAATTTTTTCATAATACATCAGGTTTCTTTACAGAGGGGGCACCCTTTGATGCTTCCTGTTCCCTCCTTATAATTAAATAAACAATACTTAAAATACAAAAAGTATTATATCACAATTTTTCAAAATTCAAACCCCCTATCTGCCTCAAAAAAACTTTTACTTATTTTCTTAAAACTCATCACTCAAAATTTTCATCATCTCTTCCCAAACTTTTTCATAGATAGTTTTCTGCCGATACGGATCATAGTTATTGGTTTGCAAGAGATGCGGAGGAAACAATCTGTAACACGGGTTTCTTCTAGTTGCATCCGGAATTTCAACCATACATACAATTACTTCCTGTAAGTTATAGTCTTCTCCACGATTTGCAGTCAAAGGAGTGTCATAACGCAAAGAATTTGTATAATGCCGATCATTGGCAAATTTATAATTAAAGAAATGAGCCAACTTTTGACTGTCGCTTAATCTTCCGCCCTCTTCCGTTTTAAGCAAAGCTATTTCACGTTTATACTTATCAAAATAAGCACGCATGATATAAGCAACAAAATATACATACGGCGCATGTTTATAAAGAGTCCATCCGCACATCACTTTATGCACTTGCTCAAATATACGCCTAAAATCTCGGAGGCTTAAATCAAAAATAAATCCAAGGTTATTTAACAAATTAACCAAGAAATCATTCTCCGCAAACATCATAAAATCATATTCGCGAATTAATGATCGGATATAATTTTTATAATCTCCCAGCGGCAGATAAAACTCAAAATCAACAATTCTCTTTAAATAACCAGCTGCATTTTTTGCTCCGTAAAATTGTTGTATTGTTGATTTTAACTGTTCGTCATCAACTGCCAAGATAAATGTTATACCTTTAATATTAAACAAGTGCTTAATATAATCTAGTAATCTAACGGCAAAATCAGCTTTACACCTATCTAAATCATCAATAAAAACAACCAAAGGAAATTCTTTCCTTTGAGTATCAACTAACTGACTTAAAGCATGACGAAATTCGCTAATAACATTTTCGCGATTTAGCTCAATATCTAATACATCATTACAAAGCTTTTGTACCTGCTGTGAATGATCATCCACATCTTGAGCAAAATCACAAGCTGCATCTATCAGCTTATCTGTATCTATGCCTATATATTTTCCAACAAAAGCACCCAAACAGTATTTCAGCATTGCCGGAATATTGTTTACAACTAACTTTTGAGCAGCCGCCTTAAACCCGGCGCTGTTAGGAGAAGTTTCAAAATGTCTGATAAAAATGCTGCAAAAAGAGATAAAAGCATCTTGAGCATAATCATGCTGCCAAGCATTATAATATAATGTTTTATACCCTTTTTGTTCTAAATGCTTTTTAAGAAGATTGACAAAAAATGTCTTTCCACTGCCAAATTGCCCCGAAATTTGCAAAACAAAATTATCATCTTTCTCTGAAAAAATCAATTTTTCTATGGATGAAAGATATTTATAGCGTTCAAATTTATCCTCGTGTTTCAGATCATCCAAACTTAGCACATCATAATTACGTTCTATCATTTTTCTTTTCCTTGTTTTTTTGACAATACCGCTAAAAGAACTTCTTTATATTAGAAACAAAATATGAGCCAAATATCAAAAAAATAAAAAAAACAAACGTTTTATATGCTCTTTTAAGCAGTGAAAAATCAATTTCACCTTTCATAAACGGACTATAATTAAACGACTTTGCCCCGCCTTTTGTATCAACATCTTCTTTTCGAATTGTTTTATTCCATAAAAAATTATTCAGAGAATCAAAAGAATATGGATAACAAACCCGTCCAACATCAAAGATACAAAATCTTATGGCCATTTTTAATTACCTGTAACATATTTAATTCAAGAAATATTAAAATACAGAAGTTAACCAGTTACAAGCTTTTTGAATAATATCTAAACATCTTATCCTTAGGATTATTTAGTTAAAAACAATAACTTTTGTATTTATTCGTTCCCCCCAAAAAAAATGATATTTTTTCAAAAAACATAACATCAAAACTCAGTTAAACGCTTGATAAAAAAACAGCCCCTGCAATAGGAGCTGTTAATGATGGTGGGCCCAGATGGACTCGAACCAACGACCAGACCGTTATGAGCGGCCCGCTCTAACCAACTGAGCTATGGGCCCGAAATTTACCTGTTCGGCAAACCCAAACTGCTCAGAAAATAAGTCAAAACCCAAACTTAGTCAAGAGCTTTTTGCCCAAAACACTGCCTTAAAAAATATATAGACAAAAATGCGTTTTTGCATTATATTTTTGTCAAAATCATTAACGCATTGAGGAAATCCCGCCATGAAAAACATATATCGTGTTGTCTGTAGCGAAAATCAACGTTTATACCCCGGCAAAACATTTATCGACATCTACCCCGCCGGCAGTATGCGCCCGGAAAACAGCCTCACTCACGACTGCCTGTTACAAATGCGACGGATGGCCTCCCCCGGCGTTGACAAAATTGAATCCGGCATTTTACTGACTGAATTGGATAATGGCGAAATCTCTCTGCAATATGAAAAAAGAACAAATTATCGTTTACGGCGCTATCAGGAGCATCTTCGTCAACGGTTAGACCCGAAAATCATTGCAACATTCAAAGAAATGAAAAGCCAAAACAAAGATCGTACGCTGGAAGTAAGCCTGGTTCATATGGCCATAATGTTT
This sequence comes from uncultured Alphaproteobacteria bacterium, assembly GCA_944391445.1. Lineage (GTDB taxonomy): Bacteria > Pseudomonadota > Alphaproteobacteria > RF32 > CAG-239 > CAZU01. The sequence goes on from CALXTL010000010.1 coordinate 32,171, forward strand.
GATCTTTTCAATACTGAAAAAGACAAACCTCTCAGCGCGCGGGAAGATGCCTTGATTCGAGAAAATATGCGCCAAAAAAGACAAGCGGCTAAGCGCCGGGAACTTATTGCCCGTCAGGCTGCAGGCAAATATGCCGCTCATCCGGAAATTATGCTTGCCTGGAAACAGGCTCTCTATCGAGGAGACTAAAAACCGGCTGTTTCAAATGAAACAACCGGTCTTTGGTTCTGCTCGGAAAATTATCCGATCAGGGTCACCTTACCATCTTTACGCAAATAACGACGTCCGTCATCCATACAAAAACTTTCGCCGTCTTTAATTTCCTGAAAATGAAAATCTCTGTCTGCAACCACATGCATTTTAGTCATGGTCGGATCGCGCTGAGCAAAAGACTTAACATAAACAACAGCCTTAACGGCTTTATCGTATCCGGGAATATACCCTTCATAGTCCGCCACATAACACGGGCACCCGACTCTGCCTCGGGCATCCTTGTTACGGGAAAACCAACCATACCGGATCAGATACTGAGGATGTTCATCCTGCACATTTTTCGTCACCAGATCATTGTCCAACATGTTTGCCGCCAAAAAAGCCAGCATCAGCTTGAGCGCTTGCTCATCTGAGGAAACTTTCAAATCTTTTCTCATAATTTGATATTTTAAGGTGAAACATAACGGCGGAAAATCAATATTTGATCAGCCCTGCCGCCTTCATAATAATTTCGAAATCATCTTTGAAACAAATAAGATAAGGTTTTCTTACCTTGCATTGGGATGTAAACCATTTCTCCGAAAAGCGGTCGATCTCCGCACCCGTTTCACAGTCATAAAGCCCCATGCCTAAAGCTTTCACAACAGCCATACCGCCGGCAATATCCCATAAATTAGCCCGCAATACAGCACCACGAAGACGCTTCTGAGCAATAAACAAGAAATAAATGACCGCCGAAAAATAATCTTCCCAGATAAACTCACCTGGTTTTTGTCCGCTGACAAACCATGAATGTCCCATCAGCACACGGGAATCAGATTTGACATTTTTAGGCAAAATAGACGTTCTGCCGTCCTTTTCCAGATACACGCTCTGACCATTGGTATAAACCAACTCGCCAAGCGCCGGCGCATACAAATACCCCTCCTGCATAAAGCCGTTCTTCATCACGGCAACCGAAATACCATACAAAGGCATTCCCGCGGCGTAGTTAACCGTACCGTCAATCGGATCAATGATAAATTGATAATCTCTTTCCCCGGCCTTTTCAAAAACACGGTTTTCCAAACTGCCGATAGTTTCTTCATCAATAATCATATGGCTCAGATGCGCGTAATGCTCAGCCACAAAGGACTTGAACATTCGACTGATTTCCAGGTCGACTTCCGTCACCAAAAAATTCGCCTGATTGTCGTGTCCTTTAAAAGTCTGCTCATGCCGGGCATTCCTTTTCTCAAGCGAAAATCTGCCGGCTTCCAGCACGAATTGTTTCAATTCTCCAAAATGTTTCATATACAAAATTGTTTTTAAAATAGTAAATAATCAGGACTATGAAACTACTCCACTAAACCAAATTTGTCAATCAATCCCCAGAATGATCAAAGCAGATTTTCAACGCTTTTATGCCCGGTAGCAAAGTCTTTAACCAAAAAAGTTGTTGTTTCAGCCGCTGAATGCTTGCGAAATAGCAGTCCGTGCCCCAAACACAAACCGACATCTATATTAAAATCTGTTTTTTCTTTATTCAGAAATTCAGCCTGAGCCACCGGATCACAACTTGGTCCTGAAAGTTCACTGCAGATATCCTGCCCTTTCAAACCGCTTTCTTTACAGTTAACGGCCGCCACATCAAACCCTGCTTCGCAAAGCAATTGCGCCAGTCTATCAGCATAAGGCTGTACGCCGATGCAGTTGGCAATGCCTATTTTTTGGAATCCGGACAGCCGTAAATAATCAATCAGCTCCTTCAACCGTGATTTATGACGAGCCTTGGCCGATATCTTCATAATTTCAACATCTTGAGAATTATAAAACGCAGTCATGATAGTCCCCTGCATGAAAAAATCCCCCCGGAGGGGGATCTTTATAAATTATTGATCCAAAAAGCTTCTCAACTTACGCGAGCGGCTCGGATGCTTCAATTTCCGCAGCGCCTTGGCTTCAATCTGGCGGATACGTTCGCGCGTAACATTAAATTGCTGACCGACTTCCTCCAGCGTGTGATCTGTATTCATACCTATACCAAAACGCATGCGCAAAACGCGCTCTTCGCGAGGTGTCAACGATGACAAAATACGGGTGCAGGTCTCTTTCAGGTTGGAATGAATTGCAGAATCAAGAGGCTGCAATGCACTGTCATCGGCAATAAAATCGCCCAGAGAAGAATCTTCTTCGTCACCGACCGGCGCCTCCAAAGAAACAGGCTCTTTGGCAATTTTCATAACTTTGCGCACTTTTTCAAGCGGCATCGACAAACGTTTGGCCAACTCCTCCGGCACGGGTTCGCGCCCCATTTCAGCCAGCATCTGCCGCGATGTCCGCACCAGTTTATTAATAGTCTCAATCATATGAACCGGAATACGGATTGTCCGTGCCTGGTCTGCAATCGAGCGGGTAATGGCCTGGCGGATCCACCAGGTCGCATAAGTTGAAAACTTATATCCGCGGCGATATTCAAATTTGTCAACCGCCTTCATCAGACCGATGTTACCTTCCTGAATTAAATCAAGAAACTGCAAACCGCGATTCGTATATTTCTTAGCAATGGAAATAACCAGGCGCAGATTGGCTTCAATCATTTCTTTCTTGGCACGGTCGGCTTCGCGTTCGCCTTTTTTGATGGTATCCACCATCCGGCGGTATTCCGAAATCGGCAAACCGCATTCCTGAGCCATATGCGCAACGGAATCCCTCAGTTCAACAATCTCCGAACCATATTTTTCAACAAAAGTTTTCCAATGCTTGTCTGTTTTCTTAGAAACTTTCTCCAACCATGCCGGATCCAGTTCTGATTTCTGATACGCTTCCAGAAAATCCTCGCGTTTGATTTTGCAGGAAAGAGCATAGCGCAACAACTTGCCTTCCAAGCCCATCAGACGCTTGTTCAAACCGTTAAGCTGCTCAACCAATTGTTCAACTCGGGTTGCATTCAGATGGATGGAGCTCATCAGCTCAACCAGTTCTTTCTTCACCTGCAGATAATGTTTTTCAACAGCCGGCGTTGCCTGTTTCCCGGCAAGAATGGCGTCAACGCGTTTATTCTGAATCTTTTTCAAATCGTCATAATAACTGGAAATTTTGTTCAGAATATCCAACACCGGCTCTTTAAGAGCTTCCTCCATGGCAGAAACAGAAGCCGAAGACCGACCGGCACCGCCGTCAAGATCCTCATCGCCATCAACACTGCCGCTTTCTTCGCCCTCTGCCATATCATCGGCGCTGTCTTCTTCCTCCGGTTCGTCATCAACCGTATCGTCAAGCTCCATATCATCGTCTTCGATATCTTCATCAATATCGTCAAGGCTTTCTTTTTTGGCGAGTTCTTCAGCAACTTTGTCCAAATCTTCGGGAGCCTGGGCATCATCCTCGTCGAACTCAAGTCCCTCGACATCGCCGCCATACATCATCTCCAGATCAACAATATCTCGCAGCTGCATGGTGCCGTTGATCAGTTCGTCGCGCCAGCCGGCAATGGCTTTAATCGTCATCGGACTTTCGCACAAACCGTCGATCATAACTGTCTTTCCGGCCTCAATACGTTTGGCAATTGCAATTTCGCCATCGCGGGAAAGCAGTTCCACCGTGCCCATCTCTTTCAGATACATGCGAACCGGATCGTCGCTGCGCCCCATCTCCTTTTCGTCAAAATTACCGCTTTCTTCCTCTTCGTCATCATAATTGTCGTCGTCGACGGCATCGGCCTCAAAACCGTCAACATCGGCCTCGGCAATGATACTGATACCCATATCGGAAATATCAGTCATGATGTCTTCAATATTTTCGGAAGTCTCCTTTTCCGGAGGAAGAGCCTTATTAAGCTCTTCAACGGTAATATAGCCTCGGACTTTGCCTTTCTCAATCAAACGTTTGACCGCACTGCCGAGAGAATCAATCAGCGGTGCGTCTGCAGACGAACCATCATACAGATCGGAATTTTCAATATCTGACATTAACGTTCCCTAAAAACCGGTTTTTTGATAAATTTTCAGCTAGTGCACTTTTTAATAATTTTTATCCGTAATGTCAAGCACAGAGTAAATTTTTTTCATGTAAAAAAAGCATATTTTTTGACGATTCGTCGGCAAAGCAGAATTTTCCGAGTTTTTCTTTAATCCGCATGCTGCGACTTCAACAAAGCGTCGCGCTCGTTTTTTAGGCTTTCATAATGCCGGAAAGCCTCTTCATCAAACGATTCGGCCTGCATTCTGCCGACACATTCCCTGATTTCGGCATCAAGCTGTTGCAGCTGCAGTTCGACGAGTCGCTCATCCAGACTGGAACGCATTTTGATAATATCGGGATTCTGCTTAACCATGGCAGCATATTCGCTCCGCTCTTTGGCGCTGCTTTTAAACCCGCGGGCAGCAAGCTTGACTTCCAGATCGGCAGAATTTTCAGACGCTCCTTCCTCATGCGTAATATCCAAAATCGTTTCATACAAATTTTTCAGTCTTTGGTCTTTAATATCAAAGCTCAGCAACCGTTCTTCATATTCCTCGATCAGCTGTGGATAGCAGATAAACGCCGATACGATATAACGCGCCACCAAGTCGTCCAGATCCGTTTTTATAAACCCGGCCAAAGACACCATACCGCACCTTTCGGATTTAAAACTTTCTTTCTGCCCGCGTTCTTTTTTTCGAAAATCCGGCTGTCTTTTCCAAAAGTGCTGACCAAGTTCGTGATACACGCGGCTCCGCATTTCCTGAGCATAATATCCGCGCACGGTTTCATCTGTGATTTTGGCCACCTCTTCTTTAATGTTTTTTTCAATCAATGCTTTTTGTTCCGGAGTATCCAGAGGCTGTCCTTCCAAAGTTTTGCGCCATAAAAGATCTTTTAAGGCCACCGTGTCATCAATCACTTTCAAAAATTCATCCTGCCCTTTGGCTTTCAAGAATTCATCAGGATCCATTTTGTCGGGAAGAAAAGCATATTTCAGAGAATATCCGGGTTTCAAAATCGGCAGCACCCGATCAACCGAACGTGTCGCCGCACGCACCCCGGCACCATCTCCGTCGAAACAGCACACGGGCTCATTCACCACTTTCCAGGCTTCGGCAATCTGATCTTCGGTCAGGGCCGTGCCAAGCGGCGCCACGGCATACCCGATACCATACTTATCCATAGCGATCACATCCATATAGCCTTCGCAGATAATCAGACGTTTGGCTTCATAACCGGCATCGCGGGCATGGTTCAGATTATAAAGCACCCGCCTTTTGTTAAACACCGGTGTTTCCGGAGAATTCAAATATTTCGGCTGGCTGCCGTCCATCACCCGGCCGCCGAAAGCAATCACTTTGCCGCGCTTGTCAATAATCGGAATCATCACCCGGTTGCGAAAAAAATCGTGCGGGCGTTTACCTTCCGGTTGCGCGATCAACCCCAGCTCAGTCATTTCGGCATCACTAACCCCTTTGGCGGCCAGCTGCGCGCGCAGTCCGTTTCCTGACGGAGCATAGCCCAACCTGAACTTAGCGATAATATTATCATCAAATCCACGATTATATAAATAATCCAAGGCTTCGCGGCCGGCCGTCAGCCGCAGATTCTTTTCAAAAAAGCGGGCGGCCATTTCCATAATATCATAGGCTGTATTGCGTTTTTCGGTCTGCTCTCGGCTCTCGTGACTGAACCGCGGAAGCTCCATTCCGACCTTATGCGCCAGTTTCTCCACCGCATCAATAAAACTCAGGCCGTTGGCGTCCATCTCAAACTTAATAATATCACCATGCGCACCACAGCCGAAACAATGGTAAAAACCCTTCGCCTCATTCACCGTAAAAGATGGCGTTTTCTCATTATGAAACGGACACAAACCGGTATATTCCCGCCCTTTTCGGGTCAGCTTAACCTTTGCGCCGACCACTTCAGCCACCGATATTTTTGCCCGCAGTTCGTCGCAAAACTTTTGTAAATCCGTCGAAGCCATTTGTTTCCAGCCCAAGCGCGCCGCAAACGCTATCCCAAAAGAGTCTTAATGATACCGTTAGCCCGTCCCATATCCATCTGCCCGGCATATTGAGATTTGAGCGCTCCCATAATTTTACCCATATCTTTCATGGAAGAAGCCCCAGTCGAACTGATAATCCCCTTAATGGCGGCCTCCATTTCCTGTTCGTTCATTTGTTTGGGCAAAAAACGTTCAATCACTTTAATTTCTGCCATTTCTTTATCAGCCAAATCCTGTCTGTGGCCGTCAACATACATCTTAATTGAATCATGACGCTGCTTAATCATCCCCTGCATCATTGACAACAATTCGGCGTCTGTCGCCTCTTTGGCTCCCTTACCGCGAGCCTCAACGTCTTTTTCTTTCTGCCCGGCAATAATCAGGCGGACGGCGCCGGTTGTCACCGCATCATGCGCCAGCATGGCTTCTTTCAGAGCTTTTTGCAGATTTTCACGTAGCATGTTTTTTCTCCTTATCATAACAAACTGTTGCCAAGCATACACGCTTAGTCCGAAAAAATCAATTGCCTTTATGCAGCAAAAAGAGTATCTTCTAATCCGTCATCAAAGGAGAATAGTCATGAAGAAACTTTTGTTTTGTATTGCCTGCGTAGTGTCCTTTCCGGCTCATGCCGCAGATTCTCTCAATGAAGATATCCAAAAAAGCCTGGCCCAAACACAAACGGCCATGGAAGAATCCGTTGCCGGGATGGAGCAGCAAATGCAGCAAATGATGCCTGTCGTTGCCGATAATATTTCACAAATGATGCAAAATTTCTTTCAGACAATTCCGCCGCTGATGAAATCATTGGAAGATAATCGTTTCTTTTCCCAAACTGCAAAAAAACTCAATCAGGAAATTAACGCGCAAACAGCCGAGCTTCGCCGGGAACTTAGCAAAAAAACAACCGCGCAGCCGCAGACAAAAGCCGAAGAAGAATTTGTCATCGCCGGCAGCCGTAATGATAACGGCAAAAAACTCAACTTCAATTTTTCACAAAATACCGCCGCATTAAAAGAGTTGCAACAGGCTTTTGACATCAAAACCAGTCCTGACGGCGGCAAAACATTTTCCCTGCGCGACTTAAATAATCGCGAACTTCCCGGCAGCGGTTTCAAATTGCGCATCATCAACGGGCAAAATTATCTGTTTTATGATGACGGAACCAATTACTGCTATGTCACGGGCATTATCAATGGCAACATCATTTTGCGCCTGCTCGCCACGGGTGAAAATGCCGCCGAGCGCGCCCGTGCTTTTGTCCGCAACAGCAATCGGAGTTTTTCCCGGAATCAGAAATAATGCCGCAGGCCGAACAAGCTTTCTTCAACATCGCAGCCATAATTTTGTTCATATTCATAACTGGCCGCCAGTGCCCAGTTGCGGCTGAGACTGTATGTCCCCTCGACATAATAGACATTTTGGCTTTTCCATTTCAGACTGGCGTATATTTTTTCTGCCTTCAGCCACAAGCGCCATTTATCATAAGAAGCTAATACACCGGTTTCAGCACTGACGGCACCATAAAAGTTGTCAGGTAAAAATCCGCCGTAACCGGCCAAAGCATTAAGCATGACATAGCCCATGATTTCATCATTCAAGCGCGCCGTTGCTCCGCCGCCGGTCTTCAGTTTTGTCACATAACCTTCTTTATCTGTGCGCGGATTATAATCCCGCTCAAAATTCCATAAAATCTGAAAAGAAACCGGAGCAAACATCTGATCAATTGGCGCAATTGAACGCAAACTCAAAATATCCAAATTCTGCAGCACATATTTATTGCGGTTATCATAATGCCGCAGGCTTGCATCCAAAAAATTAATCTCTGCCCCGCGCACAAAACCATAACTGTCATCAGTCCAGGAATGATAAGCCGGCCGCAGAGAAATTTGTTCAAAAACCTCGCCATTGCGGACGCCAGCCCCAAGCATCACACGCATGGCATCATGCCCCTGCATCGGCACCTCATTCCATTTCAGCTCTTCAATATGGCCTTTTTCGCGGAGTTTGTTGCGTTCTTTAAGCAAGGCAAAACTTTCTTTACGATAAGCGGCCAAATCGGTTTTTCCCGCCACATACTGATACTGCACATATTGATAAGCCGTTTCCAGCACATCCGCCTGTTCCGCGGGAGACAGTCCGGCCGCCTGATAATCTTGGTTTTTGATGGCACGCAGATACGCTTTTTTCTGCGCATCGTTCATCATTTTGTATCGATGACGAATTTTGCTTTGCCGCGACGGCCGATAATTGATTCCTTTATTCAGACCGGGAATAGCCTGCACGGCTTTCATTGTATCCAGCGGGATAGTCTGCACCGGAAATTTTTCGGCCAATTTCAAACTGGGTCGCACCGCATCCAGATTTTCCAACAGCAGATACGAACAATTGCGGGTCAGGAAATAATAGCGGGATTGCGCCTGCCCCACTTCCCAGGTATGCGCAATAAAATAGTCCAGCTCCTCGCGGGAAAAATCAAGATTCACTTCCCAGACATCACGATTTTCAATATTATTATAAGTATTGACAACCTCATAATAAGGCTTAACCGTAAACCCGCCGTAATACCCGCCGAACAATCCGAGCAACGGGTACAGCGGCCCGGGATTTTCCCCCATAAAAGCGCCATAGGTCACGCCATGGCCCAAAAGCTGTGTTCCTTTGCGCGCCGTATCAATTCGGATCATCGTATGCCCGAACAACGACGACGGATTGTTCATATTGGCATCGGTAAACAGCAATGTAATGCCGCGCGGCCGCAAATCATGATAAAATTGTTCATATTCTTTGCATTTCGGGAAAGCCCCCTGAATCAGGCCGCGTTTTTTCAAAAACAGATATCTGGCGGGAAACAGACACTGTTTTTCATAATCATTGCTTTGAAACAAGGCGATACTGGCATCAAGTTCATCTTCCGGATGATATTTTCCGTTCCGGCTCAGAAAAAAATTCGGCGTATCAATGGTGCTTTCATAAGTGCCGCTCCACGTTTTATGATAATGCCCGAGCGCCAGCCACGCCGGTGTTTTAGCCACATCCGCCACACCGCCGGCCGCGCCGGAAAACCAAATGGCAAAGCATAAAAAAACGGAGCGGAAAAAACAACGTCTTTTGCCTTTGCGCATGTTGTCCTCCGCTCCGCCAGTCATCAAAAAGACTTTTAGCCGATCTGATGAGCCAAATCAATCATGGCCAGTGTCACCGAAACGGCATCGGCGTTTTCATCGGCAAAAATACTTGCGAAATGCGCTTGCGTCTGAGCACCGAGCTCTTCACTGTCAACATTCAAAATACCGGCAAGCGTATCAATCGTCTCCCCGCGGCCGGCAGCGGCATCCATGGCAAACTGCTCCATATTGTTTTCCAAAAAGGCCAAAGCCATTTTGCCGGTACCGCCGGAAACGCGGCCGTTCGGGTCACAACCGGACGTTCCGAAAGTAATTCCGAAAGTCTGTGTGCCGAAAGTATTGTTGGTCGTCACGGCCAAAACCTGCGGCCCGATACCGCGTTCGCCTTTCCAGGCCATCGAGCCCAAACCGCAGCCCGTGCTGTCAAGGGCAAAAGCGGAGGAAGACATCATCACCGATCCCAGAACGGCAGCCGCCAAATAGAGTTTTTTCATCATTTTTCTCCAATTAGAAATTTTTCACGCTTCAAATTTAACAACATTAACCGCGAATGTATAGAAAAATTATGATATATCCACTTGAAAACGCCGCTGCCGCAAAACGGCTCAGAAAGTTCTTGATTTATTTTTTTATAATGCTAAATTATATGCCAGATAACAAATTTAACGGGCTGTGAAAGAGGTCTTCCTCTCTCGCAGTTCGTTTTTTCTAAACTCTGAAATAATTTAAGGTGATTGAAATGGAAAAATTCCCGTTAACCAAACAGGGGTACATTGCCCTTGAAGCCGAGCTTAAAAATCTGAAAGGCGTTGAGCGTCCCAATATCATCGCCGCCATTGATGAAGCGCGTTCGCACGGAGACTTGTCCGAAAATGCCGAATATTCCGCCGCCAAAGAAAAACAGAGTTTCATTGAAGGGCGCATTCAGGATCTGGAAGCTGTGCTAAGCCGTGCGCAGGTCATTGACGTTGCCAATACGCACTATGACGTTGTCCGTTTCGGCGCAACGGTTTTGGTCGCGGATGAAGACACGGATGAAGAAAAAAGCTATCAGATTGTTGGTGATTATGAAGCTGATATTGAGAAAAACAAAATCTCGCTTTCTTCTCCTCTGGCCAAAGCGCTGATTGGCAAAGAAGTCGGCGACACGGCTGAATATACTGCGCCCGGCGGCCGCAAATCTTTTGAAATTCTGGAAATAAACTATATTTAATTCCGGCATTGGACGCTTATATCAAAACAGGCATTTGAAAAAATGCCTGTTTTTCATAGACAAAAGGCCGATTCTTAACCTCTTGCATAAATACAAGGAGAGACCTCATGGCTCAGTATAATACCCCTGTTCTCATCATCGGCTCCGGTCCTGCAGGCTACACGGCCGGCATCTACGCGGCACGCGCCGGTCTCAGCCCGATCATTGTTTCCGGAGATCAGATCGGCGGCCAGCTGACCATCACCAACCTGGTAGAAAACTACCCCGGCTTTCCCGACCCCATACTCGGAGCCAAATTAATGGAAAATATGCGGCTTCAGGCGCTCAATGTCGGCGCAAAAATCATTGATGATAAAATTGTCGAAATCGATTTTGGCGCCAGCCCCTTTGAATGCAGCTCCGAAAGACATAATCTTTTTTCCGGCGAAACACTGATCATCGCCACCGGCGCTTCTGCCCGCTGGCTTGGTCTGCCCAATGAGGCCAGATACCGCGGATTTGGCGTTTCTGTTTGTGCCACTTGCGACGGATTCTTTTTCAAAGACAAAAATGTCGCCGTTGTCGGCGGTGGCAACACCGCCGCGGAAGAAGCTTTGTTTTTGAGCAACTTTGCGGCTTCGGTCACGCTGATTCACCGTCGCGACACCCTGCGCGCAGATAAAGCCCTGCAGGAAAAACTTCGCCAAAACCATAAGATAAACTTTGAATGGGATTCTGTAGTTGAAGATATTTCCGGCACTGAAGCCCCGTTAGCGGTCACCGGCATCAACATCAAAAATGTCAAAACCGACCGCCGCAAAACACTCAACGTCAGCGGCGTATTCATCGCCATCGGCCACAAACCAAACACCGATCTGTTCAAAGGCCGGCTGGATATGGACGACCAAGGCTACCTCGTCACGGCGGCAGACAGCACCAAGACAAGCCTGCCGGGCGTTTTTGCCGCCGGAGATGTCCAAAATAAGCGTTTCCGCCAGGCAATTGTTGCCGCGGGGTCAGGCTGTATGGCCGCCATGGAGGCCGAAGCCTACCTGCTGAAACAAAAAGACTAAAACTTATATCCGCGCAAAAAGTCGCTGACAGGCATCGGCTTTTTTCCTGATCTTTGAATCAGCAAAATCTCGAGTTGCCCCTCGCCGCAGGCAATTTGAAGATTTTTTCCGTCACACCAGAGGCTTCCCGGCGCCGCATTGCTCTTTTCGTTAATAACGCGGGCCGAAAGCACCTTGAGCCGTTCGCCGTTATGTTCAAAATAAGTTGCCGGATACGGGTTAAACGCGCGGATCTTCCGTTCCAGCGCCGCCGCCGGCAGCCTGAAGTCGAGCAAAGATTCGCTTTTATCAATCTTGGCGGCATAAGTGGCAAGTTTCTCATCCTGAGGCTCAGGGCAGATACCGTCCAACTCTGCCAAAACCTCTGTCATCAATTTGGCGCCGAGCATGGCAATCTGATCATGCAGCAAACCGCCGGTTGTTTCCGGGGTAATTTCAATTTCGCCTTTTCGATACATAGCGCCGGCATCCAGTTGTTCCACAATCTGCATAATGGTCACGCCGCTTTTTTCATCACCGGCCTCAATGGCGCGCTGCACCGGTGCCGCCCCGCGCCAGCGCGGCAGCAGCGACCCGTGCACATTCAAACATCCTTTCGGAAAAGCCTCAATCACCGCCTTGGGCAGAATCAGCCCGTAAGCGGCCACAACGGCAATATCGGCATGAAGCGCGGCAAACTTGCGTTGTTCCTCTTCAGAGCGCAGGCTTTTAGGCGTACGCACCTCAATTCCTCTGCTCTCGGCAAAAAGCTGTACCGGAGATTTCCGGAGTTTTTGCCCTCTGCCGGCTTCTTTCGGCGCCTGACAATAAACACATATCACCTGATGCCTTTCGCATAAAGCCTGCAATGTCGGCAAAGCAAAATCAGGCGTTCCCATAAAAACGATTTTCAATTTTCCGCTCCCTGTTTTGTTAAGAAAACCGGACGCATGGCCGCCCGGCTGCGGTTAAGCGCGTGTTTTTTGCGATTTTTTATATTTCTTCAGCAGCATTTGCCGTTTCAGCCGACTGAGATGATCGATATACAAAATACCGTCCAAATGGTCGAGTTCATGCTGAGCCGCCACCGCTAAAAAATCTTCGGCGGCAAGTTCGCATTCCTGCCCGTCATAATCCAGATAGCGGATTTTCACCCGGGCGGGCCGTTCCACTTCGGCGCGCATTTCCGGCACCGACAAGCACCCTTCTTCGCAAACTTCGTATTCATCCGATGCCCAAACAATCTCCGGATTAGCCATAAAAATCGGCGCTGGTTTTTCGCCTTCTCTGGCAATATCAATCACCACCATCCGTTTCAAAATACCAACCTGCGGCGCAGCCAGACCGCAGCCGTTTTCAGCATACATTGTTTCCAGCATATCATCAAACAACCGGCGCAGCTCATCATCCACGACGGCAACTTTTTCGGCCTTTTGTTTGAGCACCGGATGCGGATATTCATATACTTTTAATTTTGCCATTTACATTCCTTCAATAAGCGCGCAAACACGTGTTCAGCGAATGGCCTTGGCGATTGTATCCAACAGGGCATTCACCATCTTAGGTTCGTTTTTGCTGAAAAAGGCATAGGCCAGATCAACATATTCCTTAACAATCACGGCGGCGTCGACATCGGTTGTGTAAGCAAGCTCATAAGCCGCGCAAACAAGCAGCGCGCGCAGTGTGCCGTCAAAGCGTTCAAATGACCAACCTTCGCGCAGATAATGCGCCAAAGATTTTTCCAGTTCTTCCTTATGCGCGTGCACCTGCTTGGTCAGGTTGGTAAAATAGGCTTTGTCCATATCCTCAATACGAACAAGTTCTTCTTTTTCGGCAAAGCCGTCTTGCTCTTCCTCGATGGCATAGCGCCCGACTTCGTCATTAACAAAGTCTCTGATGACTTCGTCCACCGGCAGTTGTCCATATTCGATCATATAAGTTGCCTGCACGGCGGCCAGACGCGCCGCCGACTTCATCCTGATTTTTTCCGAAACAAAACTTCCCATTATTCCACATCTCCTTGGGGTTTGGCCATTCGATCAATGGTTTCCACAAAATCTTCAAAATCTTTCACCTCGCGAAAATCGCGATAAACCGAGGCAAAGCGTATATACGCCACATGGTCGAGGTTAGCCAGCGTTTCCATCACATACTCACCGATTTTGGTAGAAGGAATCTCCGTTTCGCCGGAGCTTTCCAGACGGCGCTGGATGGCAGTCACCACTTTTTCCACCCTTTCGTTGCTGACCGGGCGTTTACGCACCGCCAGATAAATTGAGCGGGCCAGTTTGTCGCGGTCAAACATAACCTTGTCGCCGTTTTTCTTGACCACAATCAGATCGCGCAGCTGCACGCGTTCAAAAGTTGTAAACCGCGAACCGCATTCGGCACACTCGCGCCGACGGCGGATGGCCGTTGAGTCATCCGTTTCGCGGGAATCTTTAACCTGCGTGTCTTCGCATCCGCAGAAAGGACATTTCATTGCGGCAACTTTCCTTTTTCCAGCAGTGCATCAGTCACCTGATACAGTTTTGAAGAATATCTTGCTCCTTTTATAAGGACAATATCATTATTTTGCAATAGCTTATTTAACAAAAAACTGTCCAAACCGTCTTTATTTTCGAAATAATACTGTTCTTTGGAGGGCGGAAGCTGTGCCAGCATATCTTTCATCTCCGGGCAGACGCCGATCACCACGTCAACGGAGCTTGCCGCCACCACCCGGCCGATTTCAATATGGCGGGCTTTGGAAGTTTCGCCCAGTTCGGCCATTTTGCCGAGCACAACCACCTTACGTCCGTTTGTTTTCATCTTATCCAGAGTTTCGATGGCAATTTTCATGGCCTCGGGCTGGCCGGAATAGCTGTCGTCAATCAGGGTAAAAGAGCCGCCGGCAGGCAGCTTCAACACATGTTTGGCGCCGCGCCCGGCCAAAGCTTTGAAGCCGGATAGATGTTTTGCCGCCCGGAAGACATCAAGCCCCAGTGCCTGAATCAGGCTCAAAACGCACCAGGCATTATAATAGTTATGTTCGCCCTCTTCTGCCAGTTTCAGCGGAACATCCGGGTGCGCATTTTTCCCAAAGCGGACAATTTTGGCGCCGTTTTCAAGAGCGCGCTGAACCAGCAACCCGGCAAAATTTGTATCTTCGTTGATCACGGCCAGACCGCCTTTTTTGAGCGATTTAAAGATTTCAGCCTTGGCTTCGGCGATTGCCTCAAAATTCGGAAAAAATTCGATATGCATCGGATAAACATTGGTGATAAGGGCAATATCCGGCTGCACATAAGAGACAAGCTCCTCAATCTCTCCTTTGGCGCTCATCCCCATTTCAATCACGGCATAATCGGCGTTCATATCCAGTTCGCAAAGAGTCTGCGGCACGCCGACAAGATTATTGTGGTTTCCGTCGGTGGCAAAAGTTTTGCCAAACAGGCTCAGAGCAAAACGCAATTCTTCTTTGGTGGTGGTTTTGCCGGCAGACCCGGTCAGGCCGATCACCTTTCCCTTAAACAGCGATCGGTTATAAGCGCCGATAAGCCCATAGGCCTTTAGAGCGGAGGGCACCACGATCTGCCGCTCGGGCGGAATGCCGTCCACCAAATGTTCGACAACCGCCAAAGCGGCGCCTTTTTTCAAAACATCGGGCACAAAGTCGTGCGCATCAAACTTATCGCCTTTCAGGGCAATAAACAAATCGCCGGGACGGATACGTCGGCTGTCGGTAGATACGCCGGTAAGGGTTGCTTCGGCAACCGGCTGATGATAATCCAAAACGGCGCATAATTTCCGTGATGAAATTTTTTCCATGCCATTCTCCTAAAATCTGGCGGTAAGTATAGAAAAAAAAGATAAATATTTTCTTTATTTTTTCCCCTCGTCCGAACATCATTTAAGACACGTCGCCCCCGCCGGCACGGTCATGTTCGGACTTGATCCGGACATCATTTAGGGCACGTCGCCCCCGCCGGCACCGTCATGTTCGGACTTGATCCGGACATCCAGGTCAAAAATATAGCTATATTAATCCCTGGATCCCCGGGTCTATTCTTCGCTTCGCTCAGGCCCGAGGATGACAAAAGAAAGGGCTCGCTTCGCTCAGGCCCGAGGATGACAAAAGAAAGGGCTCGCTTCGCTCAGGTTTGATGATGACAAAAAAAGAAACCTCACTGACGTTCAAACCCGAGGATGACATTCCTTTACCCGTCACACGCCGTCAACAAAGAAAAAGTGGATAAAACAAACATAATCAATTGCCCAGAACTGTTTCTGTGTTACACTCTCTTCGGCTTTTGAACGGCCGAATATACACATAAAGCCAGAATCCCGACAATCACGGTTGCCGGGAGCGAGCATTTTTTTATTAAAAAAGGGTCGTCCACAATATGCAAACGCATATTGTTCAGACAACAGTGACGACAGTCTCGGTTTTGTTTGGTCTTCTTCCGAGAACAACAGTAACAATTCTTGGAATTTGAACACCAATAATGGCAATCGCAACAATAACAATAAGAACAACAATAACGCGGTTCGTTGTTTCCAGCTTTTTTGATAAAAAATATCCGTCCGGCGCCAACCAATTAGGAGAAACAGACCAAGGTGCAGTATGAGCTTTTTGAGCAGCCCGCAACCGGACAAATTGCTCTGGAAGATGTTTTCAGAGCATATTACGATTGCCGCCGGCGCAAATCAAATACCGCCTGCGTCGCCAAAAACAATATCGCCGCGCCCGGCACAAACAACTTCTGGCAACAGCCGCTTAGCGATATATCGGAAAGCGCCGGCACAAGGCAACCGCCTCTTGCCCGACACGGGCAATAACCGCCTCGGCATTGCCGGTTGAAAGCGCCTCCACCACATCGGCAATCCAATGGCCGATCTGTGTAAACTCTTGTTCCTTAAAGCCGCGCGTTGTGCCGGCCGGCGTGCCGACGCGGATGCCGGAAGTAATTTTCGGCGGCATCGGATCAAACGGCACGGCATTTTTGTTGCAGGTAATATGCGCTTTATCCAAAGCATCGGCCGCGGCCGCGCCGGTCACGTTTTTCGAACGCAGATCAGCCAGCAGCAAATGCGTATCCGTCCCGCCCGAAACCAGCGTCACCCCTCTGGCGGCAAGAGCCTCTCCCAAAGCTTTGGCATTTTTGACAACCTGCGCTGCATAGTCGGCAAACTGCGGCGTCAGCGCTTCTTTAAAGCAAACGGCCTTGGCGGCAATCACATGCATCAGCGGCCCGCCCTGCGCCCCGGGAAAAACAGCCGAGTTGATTTTTTTGGCCAGATCTTCGCGATTGGTCAGGATCATGCCGCCGCGCGGGCCGCGCAATGTCTTGTGTGTTGTGGTGGTCACCACGTCGGCCCACTGCAGCGGATTGGGATGGACACCGCCGGCAACCAGACCGGCAAAATGCGCCATGTCCACCATCAGATACGCCCCGACTTTGTCGGCAATCCGCCGGAAACGCGCAAAGTCGATCTGCCGCGGATAAGCCGAGCCGCCGGCAATAATCAGCTTGGGGCGATGTGCAAGTGCCAGTTTTTCCGCCTCGTCATAGTCAATCAGCCCGTCTTCGGCGCGCACGCCATAAGCCACGGCCTGCAGCCATTTGCCCGAAAGCGAAACTTTTGCGCCGTGCGTCAGATGGCCGCCGGCATCCAGGCTCATACCCATAATAACATCATGCGGCTGCAACAAAGCCAGATACACCGCCGTGTTGGCCTGACTTCCCGAATGCGGCTGCACATTGGCAAACCCGCTGTTGAAGAGTTTTTTGGCGCGCTCAATAGCCAGATTTTCTGCCTCATCAACAAATTCGCAGCCGTGATAATAACGCCGGCCGGGATACCCTTCCGCATATTTATTGGTCAGAACCGACCCCTGCGCTTCCATCACCGCCGACGACACAATATTTTCAGAAGCAATCAGCTCGATCTGCTCTTGCTGGCGCTCAAGCTCTTTGGTGAGAACGGCAAAAATTTCCGGATCTTCATGTTGCAAATTTTCCTTAAAATCCATCTCATTCTCCTTTATTGTCAATCTCATCGATTCGTCGCTGATGACGTCCGCCTTCAAAAGATGCCGACAAGAAAATATCCAAATAGCGGACAACATCTTCCGGCTTCTGAGTTCGTCCGCCGAAGACCGCCACATTGGCATTGTTATGCTCTCTGGCCAGACGCGCCGCATCATCGCCGTACAAAAGCGCCGCACGGATACCTTGATGCCGGTTGGCCGCAATCGAGATACCGATTCCCGTCCCACAGATCAGAATCCCGAGCTCGGCACGCCCGGCCAGAAGATACCGGCACAAAGCATCGGCAATCAGCGGATAATCGCAGGATTCTTCGCTGTGTGTTCCTAAATCTTCAAACACCACATCATGATTGTGATAATGCGTCAGCAGGTAATTTTTCAGGGTAAAACCGCCATGGTCGGAAGCAATGGCAACCTTCATTCAAAAAGCTCCTTTCGCGCGCAAATTCAAACTTTCGCTATCATATAACAAAGTTGTGATAAAAAAACAAATTTTTTAAAAAAATGTGTTGACGTGGGAAAAAATTATTGTATATATAAAGGCACCGATTGAGAGACGGTAACCAGTTGGCCGGTTGGCAGAGTGGCTCATGCAGAGGACTGCAAATCCTTGTACATCGGTTCAATTCCGGTACCGGCCTCCAAAAAACATACCGTTTTATTCCGGCTTAGCTCAGCGGTAGAGCAATCGGCTGTTAACCGATTGGTCGCCTGTTCGAATCAGGCAGCCGGAGCCATAAAAAAAGACCACCCGAAAGGGTGGTTTTTTTTTATGGTTTTTGCTCTCCTGACGAACAGGCACCCCTGTGAAGAATCAGCTCGAGGATAAAAACGCCGCCGGTGCGGCGTTTTTACCGCAAGAGGCGAAGTTTTGTAGACTTGCACGGGAAGCGACAGCAACCAAAGCAAGGCGTACAAGACAAGTGACCGACGCGCGGTTGGCAAGCCAAAAGCTTGCTTACCAAGCTAGAAGCCGGAGCCATAAAAAAAGACCACCCGAAAGGGTGGTTTTTTTTATGGCTTTTGCTCTCCTGACGAACAGGCATCAAACATCTCAAAAACTAATCTTCAATCCCAAAGATCCTTCCACCGGGATGCGAACCGATTTGTTGCCAAACATTGTGGCAATATTGGCAAAACCTTCCGCATGTTCGCTCAGATGAACATTCATTCCCGCCCCAAGTCGGAATGACGTTCCACTGATATTTTCCGTAAACGTCCAGTCGGAAACCGTAATCTTGCTCTTGCCGGAAAATTCTCGCAGCAAACTGGCCGTTGCGTAAATTTCTGCCTTATCATTCCAGTTTTTGCCAAGAGCAAACCCGGCGCGGCCGACGGCTGATGTTTGTTTTTTTCCTCTGACCGGCGTATTGAAAGAAGTGCGATAATCGACATCATCAATATCCATAAAAAACATTTGCAGCTGCGGTTCAATAAAATAGCCATTGTTCAGCAGAAACCGACGACCAATCTCCGCAGACAGACTATATGCATCCAGATCATATTTGGAATCTACCGGCAATCCGGAAGGAACATGGCTGCGAATTTTTTGTTTGTGCCGATAATATGAAGCCACTAAATCCAAATAAAAATTTTGTTGGCTGACAGCCGTTGCATAAACCGAAAAAGAATAAGTCTCGCCATCGCCGCGGCCAAAGCGGACATATTTTTGCGAAGCATCCGTATAACCGCCGCCGGCACCAATTTTCAAACGGGACAGCCCGCCAAGCGGCACAACATAGTCCGCACCAAACTGCCCACCGTAGACATCAACATCAACCTTGCTGCCTTCGCCCAAGTCAAACTTGATCTCCCGACCCAAAGATCTAACCCAAAGCCCGCTTTTAGGAGTCATGCGCGTTTCACTCAGACGGGCATGTATATTATCCAAATGCGTATAAAAAATTGAGCTCAGTGTCGCATAGGTATCTTTGGCAATAACAGACGTATCCGTATAATCATAAGTCCTCTGCAAATACCATCTGCCGGCATCTTCCAAAAGCGTATACTGAAACGCGCCAATATCCATCGCGCCGCCAACCAGATAAAAATTTTCCGTATTGTCTGCCGTCCTGGACAATAAATCAATCTGATCGGGAAATTCGCTTTCCGAACTGTAATCAGCCACCACCAGGCCGAAATTGCCGCTGCCTTTGCTTACGTTGAGAATATCATTATTGCCGCTGCCAAAATTCGTCCGGATGTTAAAACGTCCGTTGCCTTGCAGCTCGGCAATATCCACCTGAATTGGTGCGCCGCCGAAAGAATTAAATGTTATCTCGGCGTTATCCAGGCTCAATCTGTCAAACTGATTATCGCCGACAACAGTAAGCGCGGCATTCGTCAACGAAACATCACCTTGCATACGCCCGCCTTCATAAAGCGCAATCACCCCGCCGCCGGCTGTCAGTATATCGGAAACGGCGCCGGGAAGAATCATTACCCCGCCGCCGTACAAAGACAAATTTTCAATCAAACCGCTGTCTAAATTGACAAAACCGTCATACAGTACTGTGTCATACGCCGTCCCGCCGTGCACAACCAGCTCACCGCCGCGAATAACCGTATCATAAGCCACACCGCCGGCAGAAATATATTGCCCGCCGCCGGAAATAATCTGACTGCCGTTGGCCGTGCCGCCGGCGCCGATATCCTGAACCCCGCCAATCTCAAAATTATTAGCCGTGCCATAAACATTTTGCCGGTCCCCTGCGCCAATACTGCCGTCTGCAACCGTCGTGCCGGCCGGCACGTTTGTCACGCTGGCCGCCGCATCAAAAGAAATCAGTGCCAGGAAAAAAATCCATTGTCCCTTGCGCATGAGTACATCCTCCGTCCACCAGATATAATCTGCAAACACCGCATTTAAACCCAGACAAACATAATACGCCATGCAAAAAGAAACTTGTCTTTAGACAAATTTTGTGATAATACCCGAACAGCAAAGGAGAAATAATGACAATTTTTCGCGTTGTATGCACGGAAGATTCCGCACAGAACAATAAAATCTATATTGATTTTGCCGCCGCCGATGTTGGTGTCGCCAGATTAACGCATTATCAATTATTGAAACTGCGTCAGTACGAAACACCTATGGCCGCGCAGATTTTGCCGCCCGTTAACTTGGAAGATGACGCCGGCAAACTCACGCTTGCGTTTGACAAACCGGAAAAAGCCTCTGTTAAAGAAAAAACTAAATTACAGCAGCTTGACAGCCGCATTAAACTTGAATATCAAAAATTCAAACACAAAGATCAATATACATCCATAGAACTTACCGACGAAAACTTCGCCTGCATATATGACTTTATTGATCCATACAAACCGGCTCACAGCGCGGAAGAAGAAAATCTTTATAAAAAAATCCGCCATTCTTTATGGCTTCAGGGACACAAAAACGCCGCACGCAGCCCAAAAACAAAAATGACCCTGGCCGAGCGCCTTGCCCGCTACCGCGGAGATTAAAACTATCCCAAAAGCCGGCCGCCGATAGCGACATCCGCCGCATGCAAATCAACAAACTCAACATTAACAAACGATTGTTCGACATCCAGCCGGCGAACGACAAATTCGGTCAACTGCAACGCCAGAGCAGCCTTGTCACCAAAGCCGACAGACTTCATCGTGATCAACGCACCTTTATTATCCCTGGCGCCGCCAAAGGTCATATCCTGCCCAGCACGCACCGTTGTCACCACATAAGAAATCGGTTTGCCGAGCGCTTTGGCAACCAAGGCGGCAGCCTCTTCACCCAAATTTGTGTCTTTGTTTATGGCATTTGTTTCAATTGTTAAAAAAGGCATCGTTTCCTCCGTTTTGCAAGTTATAAATGAGCCAAGACATAATGCACGCTCCAGGCAATCAGGCACCCCAGCGCAAAACCGGCAATGACTTCTTTAGGCGTATGGCCGAGCAATTCTTTAAGCTGTGCAGACTTTGTTTTCATGGTCGATTTGTAAAAATCCCGGATAATCTGATTCAACAACCGCGCCATATCACCAGCATCACGACGCAAACCGGCGGCATCATGCATCACCACCAATGCATAACCGCCGCTGACGGCAAACAACAATGAGTCAAAACCGCCGATCAACCCGACAGACATGCTCAAAGCACAAACCCCGGCACTGTGCGAACTCGGCATTCCGCCGGTTGTTGCCAGTTTTTCAAAATCAATCTGTTTCATTTGAAGATAAAATGTCAGAACTTTCAGCAATTGTGCCATAAAAACCGCCAGCAGCCCGCTCAAAATGGCCTCAAAACCCGTATTAAAAATCATAACAGTCCTCATCAGAAACGGACGGACAGCTTTAGCGTCCGTCCGCGTCGTTCTTATTCTTCAGCCTCGACATCAGGTTCTTCAACGGATGATTCCTCTGTATCCTCATCCGCATCAGCAACACTCTCGCCCAAGACTTCAGATCCGGTTTCATCTTCAAGTTCTTCATCATCACCGGCGTCCGCATCCAGCCAGGTCACCGAAACGACCTTTTCGCCTTCAGCCGTCCTGAACAAAATCACGCCCTGCGTCTTACGCCCGGCAATACGAATATCGCTCACCGGCATCCGGATAAGTTTACCGGCATCGGTCACCATCATAATCTGATTATTGTCCTCAATCGGAAATGAACTGGCAATTTCCTTATTGCGGGCAGACATTTCCATATTGGCAATTCCCTGCCCGCCGCGTCCTGTCACGCGATATTCATAAGATGAAGACCTTTTGCCATAACCGGTCGTCGTGACCGAAAGAATAAATTGTTCTTCGGCCTTCATCTGCTCGTATGTTTCGCGGCTCATATGGCTAAAGTCAGGTGTTTGGTCGTCGTTCTCCATACGTTTGAGACGGAAATATTCTTCCCGTTCCTCGGTTGTCGCCTCACAATGCTTCAGTATCGACATGGAAATGACGTCGTCTCCCTCCGCCAATTTGATACCGCGTACACCGGTTGAGTTTCGTCCGACAAATACACGCACGTCGGTCACCGGGAAACGGATGCATTTACCGCTGCGCGCGGCCAGCATAACATCGTTGTCTTCCTGGCAAATACGAACATTAATCAGTTTGTCGCCGTCATCAAGCTTCATGGCAATCTTGCCGTTGGACTGGATATTAACAAAATCCGTCAACATATTGCGGCGAACATTACCTTTTCGGGTAGCAAACATAATCGACATATTCTGGCATTCAGCCTCGTTTTCCGGAAGTTTCATCACGGTTGTAATCGTCTCACCCGGATCCAGCGGCAGCAGATTGATAAACGGTTTGCCTTTGGATGTTGGCGATCCGAGCGGCAGTTTGTAAACCTTCATTTTATATACATACCCGAGCGATGAGAAAAACAGCACCGGCGTATGCGTTGAAGCCACGAACAAACGGGTAACAAAATCCTCATCCTTGGTAGACATCCCAGACTTTCCTTTGCCGCCGCGTTTTTGCGCTTTATACGCATTCAAAGGCACACGTTTAATATAACCGGCCTCTGTCACCGTCACCACCATTTCCTCGCGCTGGATCAGAGATTCAACATCGGTATCATACTCAATATCTTCAATCTTGGAACGGCGCGGTGTCGCGTATTCATCTTTAATAACAACCAGCTCATCGCGCATAATTGCATAGAGCTTCTCGCGGGAAGACAAAATGGACAGACATTCTTTGATCTCATCGCCAAGAGATACCAATTCCTCATGAATTTTATCACGCTCAAGCCCTGTCAACCGTTGTAGTTTCAAATCCAAAATCGCGCGGGCTTGCGCTTCCGACAAACGATACGTACCGTTCTCAACTTTGCGATCCGGTTCGTCAATCAGTTTGACCAACGCTTCGACATCGCCGGCCGGCCAGGCTTTGGCCAACAAAGCGTCTTTTGCCTCTTGCGGGTTCGGCGAAGTGCGGATCAGCTCAATCACGGGATCAATATTTTCAACCGCAATAGCCAATCCCACCAAGGTATGCGCCCGATCGCGCGCCTTGCCAAGCTCAAAAATCGTCCGCCGGCGGATAACCTCCTCGCGAAACTCAATAAAGGCGGCAATAATTTCTTTCAAATTCATCATCATCGGCCGGCCGTTATAAATAGCCAGCATATTCATACCGAAACTGGTTTGCAGCGAAGTATATTTATAAAGCTGATTCAACACCACATCGGCCTGAAAATCGCGTTTAACCTCAATTACCACGCGCACTCCTTGACGATCGGACTCATCGCGAATTTCTGCAATGCCTTCAATCTTCTTTTCTTTTACCAGCTCGGCAATACGGGTGATCATCGCCGCTTTATTGACCTGATAAGGAATTTCATGAACAATGATCGCTTCTTTGTCTTTATGCAATTCCTCAATGGTGCATTTAGCGCGCATCACCACTGAACCACGGCCGGTTAGATAAGCAGATTTAGCGCCGGCATAGCCCAAAATCAAACCACCCGTCGGGAAATCAGGTCCGGGTATAATTTTGATCATATCTTCAATCGGGATATCGGGATTATCAATATAAGCACAACAGGCGTCAATCACTTCGCCAAGATTGTGCGGCGGAATATTCGTGGCCATACCCACCGCAATACCATTGGCTCCGTTAACCAGCAGATTGGGATACCGCGCCGGTAAAACGGAAGGTTCTTGCAGACTTTCGTCATAGTTGGGCATAAAGTCGACAGTATCCTTGTCAATATCATCAATCAGGGCATGCGCTACTTTGGCCAGTCTTGCCTCGGTATAACGCATGGCGGCGGCACTGTCGCCGTCCATTGACCCGAAGTTGCCCTGTCCGTCGATCAGCGGCACCCGCATTGAAAACGGCTGAGCCATGCGCACCATAGCTTCATAAACCGAAGAATCGCCGTGCGGATGATATTTACCAAGCACATCACCGACAATACGCGCCGACTTGCGAAACGGACGATTATAATCATAACCGTTTTCATATGCCGAATAAATAATGCGGCGGTGGACCGGTTTTAAGCCGTCGCGGACGTCGGGCAGCGCGCGCGACACAATCACACTCATTGCGTAATCAAGATACGAGCGTCGCATTTCCTCGGAAATTTCAATCGGAGAAATATCTTTGCCGACATCAATCGGATTGACGGCCAACGCCTTGTTTTCGGTCTCTTCAGTCACTTTTTCATCCCTTTATCTAAAATTACAAACTGGCGGCATTTTAGCAAAATATTGCCATCCGCACCAACAAATAATCAGACTTATGCCCAAGATAAAATGCCATTTTCGTGTCTGTGGTCAAAAAAAAGGCCTTAAAATCGATATTAGATTTTAAAGCCTCAAAAAAAGTTAACGCCAAAACATCTCAGGCGCCGTTTTTTCCCCCTTAGCGGCCGCCTCGTTCTTTAGCGGCAACATTGGTCTGTACCGCACCGGCAGAAGCATTTTCCTGTTTCTCCCTTTTTTCACGCTCCTTCGCACGCAAAGCAGTAATGCTCTGCGGCTCCTGAAATTGTGAATAAGACAAAACCCGGCCGCCGGAAGAAACATAAAAACGCGCATCCGGTTCAATATCAATAGCTGCGGTCGAATTACTTTCTTTGGCGTGCTCCTGCTGGTGTTTGGTCAGCTTTTCTTTGTCCGGCGCCTTAAACTCGACAAATAACAAGAAATTCCGCCCGTCATTAATATCTGTCTTTGGATCAAGCTGAGCAGCCATTTTCACCGGAACTTTATGATGCATGTTAATCTCAAACGGCTTGTTTATTCCTTCAAAATTCGGATTATAATCTCCGCGCTGACACAGGGCCTCAACCCATTTGTCATAATAAGCGCCAAAACCGTTTTTCTGAAAATCACTGCTGACCGAGCGATAAACCTTGGTACATTCGGTTGCAAAATCTTTATAATCCGAATATTGCTCCTGAAAATAATTTTTCCAAACCCGTGGCAAAACCGTCAGATGGTCAGTTTTAACCGCCTTAAATTCCAATGCCTTGGCAGCTTCGTTAATTGTTTTGCCCTTGTCAAGTTCCTGAGCAAACAAATGGCCGACCGCCAGCATCAAACCAACTTTCTGCGCCTGTTTCTGATACGGAGAAACAATATCTTCATCTCGGCAGATATCTCTGAGATACGTCGGTTTGCCGTTCTGATTGGCGGCATTCCACTCTTTTTGCAAAACCCGGGCCGCATCAAAACTGTTCATATAAGGAAAATCGCTCTCGGAAAGGCCGCTGCTTTTCAATTTGCGTTTTACCTTCTCTTTGACATCCGCACCATATGTCCCCTGAATAATATCCAGCATATCATTTACGTTCAAGGAAGGCGGCGTGTTTTCGCTTTTTGTTTTTTTCTTGCTTTTGATATTATAAACATTTCCGTAATGCTGTACGAAATAATCGCTGTACTGTGCCGATGAAAATTGTTTTCCCGGCAAATAAAAACATCCCGCCGCCATACAACGAAACAGATGATTATCCGCGCCAAACGTACTGCCCTGAGAAACTGAACTCATATATCTTTCTAAAATGGCATCAAGATCCAATCCGGGCGATTTCCGTTTACGTTCGTCCAGTTTCTCCAGTAAAAGAGCCTGCGCCGATTTATAATCAATAGAACGTTTCAACACTTCATTAAGATGCGTCAGTTTTTCAATGATCATCTTGTCAAAGGCCGGATTCTTAGCCGGATAATCGGCACACATATAATCGGCGAGCAGAGTCAGATATTTATCGGCCCAACCGCCGAGCTGACCGCCCGGCCCCCACAATTTACCGGCAACCATATCACCCCAGCGCAACATTTGCTGTTCCTGCGTCTGCGGTTCTTGTTTGATTTTCCTTTTGCGTTTGCCGCCGAGCAGCTCTTCCATATTGGCAGCCAGATCTTTGCCGGAAGATTTGAAATATTCATTAAAATCGTTCCACCAGGTCTTTTCTTGTTCCCTTAATTTGTCGCATTTATCAAGAGCCTCATAATGCGCATCAACATCATATGTTGGATCTTTTTGTTTGTCCTTGGCTTTTTCGCTCGTGCAGATCTGTTCGTTTCGGCGAAGCTCATCGCCCCAATACCGCAGATCAATCAGCATACTCACCACATACAGGCGTTGTGTCTGAGGCGTATAAAAAGTGGTTGACGTATTCATCTTTTTCAAACTCCGTATCTGTTATTTCTATCATACAGGATAAATCACTTGGTCGCAACATTTTTAGCCAAAATATACAAAAAAAATATTATTGACAAAAACCTGCAAATAAGCTATAGTGGCGCCTGGTAAAAAATTATTAAAAAATAATAAAATGAAAAAGAAAAAACCAAACTTCTTTACCAAGAAGTTTTTTTCAAGAACTTTTAACTTGCCGGAAAACAAAGTCGGACAATGGGGCATCCTCAAAAATGAAGGCAAATTATCCCCTTGCCTGATGTTGCGCAAAGAGCAAAACGTCATCGACCTGCTCGCCGGGGAGTTTAAAACCTGCAAAGACCTGTCCTGGACAAAAACCTTTGCTGAACCGGCACAAATCAGCCGTGAAAAAAACGAGATTATCTTTACCGCAAAAATCAAAGGTGAAGAGGTCTCGGTAAAATTTGAAAAAAAGTTATTGGAAGAAATATATACCCGCCGCACATACCTGCCGGGTATAACCGAGAAAATAACTTTTTTCTAAAAAAAACGGAGCTTCCGCCTTCCCGGGCTGAAACTCCGTTTTTTTTAATTTAAAATATATCAGAACGGAATATCATCATCCAGATCGGCTGCCGGCGCCGCACCTCCTGCCGGTGCGGAATCCCAACCGGAAGAAGAACCTGTGGAAAAGACATCATTGCCGCCAGCCGGAACACCGTCACCTTTGGCATCAAGCAACACCAGATTACCGCTAAAATTTTGCAAAACAACTTCGGTGGTATAACGTTCCTGACCATTGGGATCTTCCCACTTACGGGTCTGCAATTGTCCTTCCAGATAAACTTTCGAACCTTTATGCAGATATTTTTCTGCCACATCAGCCAGCTGTGGGTTAAAAATCACCACCCGGTGCCATTCAGTGCGATCGCGCCGCTCTCCGGAGAGCTTATCTCTCCAGGTATCGGAAGTTGCAACATTCAGATTAACAATTTTTGTACCGCTCTGCGTATTGCTTACTTTGGGATCGGCGCCCAAATTGCCGACCAGAATCACTTTATTGATGCTTCCTGCCATTGTCTTTATACCTTTACATACGCGTTAAAACTTTTTCCACTATACATGATTCTTTTGAGATTAAAACACTCTTTCAATAAACCTGTGTATATTCTTTGCCGCGAAAACCGTAAATGCCGTAAGGTGCCGGAGAAGCGGAAGTTCCGGAAGCAAAGCTGATATTTCCCCAGGGCAGACCGATTTTTCCTGATCCGGCTGTTGCAACAACTTTGTCATAATCAAAGGTTTCGGCCTTCAATACCAGGCTTTTCCACAAACTCACGCTCAGATAGCCGTAAACACCGAGCCCGCGCGGCTCAAGCCCGTGCAAACGCAGCCTCACCAGTGTCGGCGCAAAGCGCGGATTGTCTTTCAGGCTGTCCAGTCCGAGAAAATACAATTCTTTTTGCCCGGCATCAACAATATCGGCATAGTCTTCTCGCAGATTATAGCGGTCCGTAAAGACCGGCGTGCCGTTTTTCATATCTCCGATTTCATGCGTCAGCCGGGCCGTTTCTTCCGATTCTCCAAGGATATATACAACCTGACCGATCTGTAATATATCGCGGGCCAGACGGGCATAATCGTTGCCATAATGAGCAAAATTATAGCTGACAAGCCGCCCAGACATTCCTGCATCAGCAAATTTCTGCTGTAAAACAGCCGCAATTTCTACTGCCGAACGGATATCTCCGTCATAAACCACGGCCACATTCCAATTCATGAATTTCATCTTGTAATATTCAAAAAATTTATCGGCCTGCGCGCTGCGGCGTCCGGTAAGTCTGAGCAGCCCGGCATACGGCACCGTCAGTTTTTCGTCATCCGCCGGCAACGGCATAATTTGCAGGATTTTCCCTTTGGCATAAATACCGGCCACTTCCGCAAACTGATTGGCGCAATAAGGACCAATAACCAGGCTCATTTTATCTTCCGCCGAAGAATTAACCGCCATCATCTGCGCCATGGAGATATTAAACCGGTCATCGCATTGATCGTCTACCTCTATCAGATTGATGCTTTGCCCGAGCAGTCCGCCCTGCGCATTAATTTCGGCAACAGCCGCCCGTACGCCGGCAGCCAAATCTGCGGCCGTCACGCTGTAATCGCCGCTTTTAGGCGCAATCACTGCAATATTGACCGCTGCTGAAACCGCCCGGCCCCAACACAACCCGGCCATCAAAGTAAAAATAAATTTTTTTATCATAAAAACAATATACTGGTTACGGATAACCGGCATAGTAGCACCGGATTTCGTTTTTGCAAGTTTTTTTATTAAACCGGACGTTTACGTATCTTAAATATTGCCTTCTGCAAGAAAATTGGCTATATTGAGCGGCCGAGGAGAAAAAGACATGAGCAGCGATTATATCGAAATCAAAGGAGCCCGTGAACACAATTTGAAAAACGTCAGCCTCTGTATTCCTAAAAACAAGCTGACCGTCATCACCGGGCTGTCCGGATCAGGCAAATCATCTCTTGCTTTTGACACAATTTATGCTGAAGGTCAGCGTCGTTATGTCGAAAGTTTGTCTTCTTACGCACGGCAATTTCTCGATCTGATGAAAAAGCCCGACGTCGATTCGCTTGAAGGTTTGTCTCCGGCCATCTCGATTGAACAAAAGACCACCTCGCATAATCCGCGCTCGACCGTCGGCACCGTTACCGAAATTTATGACTACATGCGTCTGCTTTGGGCGCGTGCCGGCACGCCGTACTCTCCCGCCACCGGCCTGCCAATTGAATCGCAAACAGTCTCGCAAATGGTAGACCGGATACTGGCCATGCCCGAAGGCACCAAACTTTTGCTGCTGGCACCGATTGCCCGCGGAAAAAAAGGTGAATTCAAAAAAGAAATTGAAACTCTGCAAAAACGAGGCTTTCAACGTCTTAAAATCGACGGACAAATTTATGATATTGAGGAAGCTCCCGAGCTGAACAAAAATCAAAAACACGATATTGAAGTCGTTGTTGACCGCCTCATCGTCAAAGACGGTTTAGCTGAACGCTTGGCCCAGTCGGTTGAAACAGCGCTTGGTCTGAGCGATGGTCTGTTATTTGCCGAAAATGCCCTTACCGGCGAACGCACCACTTTTTCTTCCAAATTTGCCTGTCCTGTTTCCGGATTTACAATTGAAGAAATTGAACCACGCCTCTTCTCTTTCAACAACCCCTATGGCGCCTGCCCGCATTGCGAAGGGATCGGAGCCAAACTTTATATGGACCCGCAATTGGTTGTCCCGAACGTGAATTTATCAATTGCCAAAGGCGCAATTGCACCTTGGTTTAACCGTCGCCACGGTTTTTTCACCGATACGCTGTCTTCTCTGTGCCGCTATCTCGAAATTTCCGAAGAGACCCCGTGGAAAGATCTTCCGCAACAAGCCAAAGACATCATTTTATACGGTTCCGGCAACGAACCCGTGCCAATGTTTTTTCCGCATTTTCAAACATACAAGCCATTTGAAGGTGTCATCCCCAACATGGAGCGTCGTTTTCTGGAGACGGATTCTATGGCTTCTCGTGAAGAATTGGCGCGTTATCAATCGGCCGCCCCTTGCGAATTCTGCGGCGGCAAACGCCTCAAACCTGAAGCTCTGGCTGTTAAAATTGGCGGTCTCGACATTATCGAAGCTTCAGAACTCTCCATCAAAAAAGCACTGGTGTGGTTCCGCGGGATCGGCCCGACGCTCTCACCCAAAAAGCAGGAAATTGCCGCCAAGATCCTCAAAGAAATCATTGAACGACTCAGCTTTTTAAACAATGTCGGCCTGGATTATCTGAATCTTTCCCGCCAGTCGGGTACACTGTCTGGCGGTGAAGCCCAGCGTATTCGTCTGGCTTCGCAGATCGGTTCGGGTTTAACCGGCGTGCTCTATGTCTTGGACGAACCATCCATCGGTCTGCACCAACGCGACAATGATCGTCTATTGGAAACGCTCACCCGTTTGCGCGACATCGGCAACACCGTCATTGTTGTCGAACATGATGAAGACGCCATTCGCACCGCCGACTATCTGGTTGACATGGGTCCGGGAGCCGGCAGTCAGGGCGGAGAAATCGTTGCCAAAGGCACGCCGACGGAAGTCTTCAAAAACAAAAACAGTCTCACCGCTCAATATCTCAATGGTGAAAAAGTCATCACCATTCCGGCCAAACGCCGCAAAGGCAACGGCAAATTCATCGGTCTCAAAGGCGCGCGCACCAATAATCTTAAAAATGTGGATGTCAAAATTCCGCTTGGCACATTCACCTGTGTCACCGGTGTTTCCGGAGGCGGGAAATCATCGTTAATTCTGGAAACTTTGTGCAAAGCGCTAAATAAAGAAATCAACGGTTCGCGCGAACCGGCCGGTATTTATGACAAGCTGACCGGCGCCGAAAATATTGACAAAATCATCAACATCGATCAGTCGCCGATCGGTCGTACACCACGGTCCAACCCGGCCACATACACCGGATTGTTTGATCACATCCGCACCTGGTTTTCCGGCTTGCCTGAAGCCAAAGCCCGTGGTTATTCGGCCGGGCGTTTTTCTTTCAATGTGCCGGGCGGCCGCTGTGAAGCCTGCAAAGGCGACGGCGTCACCAAAATAGAAATGAATTTTATGGCCGACGTCTACGTTGAATGTGATGTCTGCAAAGGCAAACGCTTCAACCGTGAGACTTTGGAAATACGCTACAAAGACAAATCCATTGCCGACGTACTGGACATGACCGTTGATGAAGCTTTTGACTTTTTCAATGCCATCCCGGCCATCAAAAACAGACTTGAGCTTCTGCGCAAAGTCGGCCTCGGCTATATCAAGCTCGGCCAGCCGGCCACCACGCTTTCCGGCGGAGAGGCTCAGCGTGTCAAATTGTCCAAAGAACTGTCCAAACGCGCCACCGGCAAAACGCTGTATATTCTCGACGAGCCGACCACCGGCCTGCATTTCGAAGACATCAACAAACTGCTTAAGGTCCTGCAGGCGCTGGTTGACCAGGGCAATTCGATTATCGTAATCGAGCATAATCTGGACGTCATCAAAGTAGCCGATCACATCATTGATCTCGGCCCGGAAGGTGGTGACGGCGGCGGCAAAATCATTGCCCAAGGCACACCCGAAGAAGTATCTAAATCCGACATCAGCTATACAGCCAAATATCTGCGGGAAAAACTTCAGCGTTGATAAACATCCCGGCTAAGCGGACGTGTCGTATAAGCGCGCATAATGTTTTGGCTCATTTGTTTCATTTCCCAGTCAGGATTTTTTTGCAGAGTCGCGCACAAAGCCTGCACTTCGGATTTCTGATACGGATAAGTGGTAACAAATTTACTCAGCATTTGTGTCATCCGCTCATGAAAAGCAGGATTAAATTCTTCGCCCTGATAATCGCTGACAGTAAATGACTTGGCATAATTTTGTGCCACTGTTAAGACCAGATTTTTATCAATCTGTTCCCTTTCTTTTTTAACCAGAAGGTCCGGGAACAGATTTTCCGCCTTTTGGCGGATATTGTCTGTTTCCGACTTGCGAATAATCAAATTCTCCAACAAATCCGTACGCACCGATGCATTGTCAAAATAGTAAGAAGCATACTGGCTCAAATAGTCGCTGTAAAAATCAACCAACTGCGCCGTTACATTTTTTTGCTGCTGCAACTGCAGATTAACCTGTGCGAAAGAGCGCGCCAAAAGCGGTCCTTTCTGTTGCGGTGTTGCCATTTTGATTTTGCGCAGCAAAGCAGCAAGATACGGCGTTATTTTTTGCTTGAGCGGCTGCTGTCCTTCAAAATAAGCAATACATTCCGGAGAAAAAGCAACCTTGGCTTTTTTCATTCCAGCCAGCATTTCTGCCTTGGCCGCAGCATCAATCGTATAGGTATTTCCGTAAACATCAGCATAATGCACATTTTCCAAAAGCTGCCCGTTCCGCGCCACGGTTTCCAAAAAAGTCTGCGCCGAAATAATTTTGTCTTTATAAGTTGACTTCCGAGAATGTTTCAACAATTCATGAAACAACTTTACGGTCTGCACACGCTCATAATCAAAATCAGCCGCGCTTTCGCCAAAATTATAATCACCCAGTTGCCGGTATACCTGCCGATATTCGGAGGCGCTGTACTTATACTCCAGGTAATCCAGCGCATTGATTTTATCTTTGGCCGAAAGTTCCATGCCCGCATGCCCGAGAATCTGCATCATGTTTTTCTGAAAACGGCGTTCTTTGCGATAGGCCTCCGGCTTTTTAGTTTTATTTTGAATGGTATTATTACGCATATCAGGATGCACGGCGCGAATAAAGCGCCACAAAACGGCACCGGCGGCTTTCCGATGATCAGGAGCAGTCTTAACAAAATCATTCAGACAGCGGGCCATTCCCTCGCTTACGGAAACATAATCATGATCTCCGGCAAAAGGCAGACTTTTGTTTTCAAAAAAATGCCGTAAACCGGAATCATGCGCCGAGAACCTGTCCCACAGACAATCCTGATCCGCAAAATATTTGGCATAATGCATCAAAATATGCAGCCATTGATTATAAAGTTCGGAAGTCTGCATCGGCGCCGCCCCATTTTGTCTAGTTTTTGTCATTATAACTTATTTCGGACAAAATGCAACAAAAAAAGCTTTCGCCGCAAGACAAAAGCCTTTTTTGCCAAATTCAAAAATCACCGTTTTGCATGAAGTTTATTATCCGCCTGAACGGGGGTATTGTTTTCTCAAATACGCCTGATCACGCATTTATTTTTCTTCGGACAAAACCTCTTTTAGAACTTGTAATTCAGAGACAACCCGAAAAGTTTAACCGAGTTGTTATATTCTGCATACACACCGCGATGAGTATCGTCCCCGGCAAGATCAACCGTTGCGTCCTTAGCCTGAATATAAGTATAAGCCACATCAAAGGTCAGATTATCGCTATATTGATAATTCAGACCGACCGAATACCACAACCTGTCAGAATCCGGAATACGCGGCGTACGGTCTTTTTTCTTGACGGCCGACTGATCATAGGCAACACCCAGGCGTAGTTTCCATTGATGATCAATCTGATAACTGGCGCCCAAAGCAAAGAAATCGGTATCACGCCAATTTTCTTTGGTCGAGCTGATAAGATAGCTGCCAGGCTTAGACATTGTATCACGTCCCATAATATCCAGCGATTTAAAAGAGCTCCAGAAAACGCGCTGCCACTCAGCCATTACCGCCCATTTCTCGTTAATCTGGTGATACGCGCCCACCGACAGCATCGCCGGCGTATCCAAACGAGCCGAAATATCCTGATTCAAATACGGAACCATCGCAGCCATTCCGCCGCTTCCAGAAATGTCACCCTTGAGCTTATGATTAATTTCGCTGCGGTAATTAATACCGAAACGGGTATCTTCATTCAACTCATACAAAGCGCTGAGCTGATAACCGACGTCAACGGTATCGCCTTTAAGCGAAGCATCTCCAATGTCATTACTGCCCATACTGGAATAAGCACTGTTAGTCAACCGCGCCTTAACATATTGGATCGGCAATCCCGCGCCGATCGACAATTTATCGGTCAGTTTATAGGCCGCCATCGGCGTTGTCGTCGCGGTAATTACTTTGGAAGTAATGCCATG
The DNA here is from genome assembly GCA_944391445.1 of uncultured Alphaproteobacteria bacterium. Lineage (GTDB taxonomy): Bacteria > Pseudomonadota > Alphaproteobacteria > RF32 > CAG-239 > CAZU01. The sequence goes on from CALXTL010000010.1 coordinate 66,475, forward strand.
ATCGCCGCCGGCCCATTCGCTGTCATATTTGGTAATCATTCCAAAAGGCACGTTTAACCCCAAACCGACCGTCAGCTTATCATCCACCTGATGCGAAATAGTGCCGTTCGGCGCCCAGGCCGCATGCACAATATTGTTAATATCCGGCTCACGGCCGCCATTCTGATTTCTGACATTCCCGGCTTCGGCCCGCGGCACAATATAAGTTGCGCCGAGGTTAACCTGCGTTCCTTTCTGCCGGGTCAGCCCGGCTGCGTTGAAATAAGCATAGGAACTGTTTTCGGCTCCGGCCGTTGCGCCGGCAAAAGCGTTACCCTGAGCGGCAGCAGACTGTTCTCTCAGATGAAAGCCGGCAGCCATGGCGTTTCCGGCCAGCAAAATGCTTCCGAGCGCCGTGTAAGTAAGAAGTTTTTTCATAAAAAAGTCCGATCTGTAGTTAAAACGTACACCACGACACTTAACCGAAAAATTCTCCTGTGTCAATCAATTGATTGATTTAATCCACCAGCTTTTCCGCCTCTCTCGGAAGAGTTTATTTATGGCTGTCGATCAAAAAGTCTATTTGATTATACATGTAATCAAGCAGCTTCTGCTTCTGCTGCTCGCCATAAGTTTTCCAATCCATAAATTTGCAAATTGTATCTTTGCGCGAACTAAACACAAACATCTGCGCAAAAAACGGAAACATATATAAATAAGCGTCTTTAAGCGTAATCCGTCCCCGGCTGGACAGCTCAAGCAGTTTGACCATTTTCTTATAAAAGGGCAAAATCAACCCTTCATACAAAATTTGAAAATCTTCGGTAGGTTTGGAATACTCGCTTAAAAAAACCGTTTTCATGTCTTTGGAAAGTTTTTCGCCGCATAAAAGTGTCAAAAAGGCCTCGGTAAATTTTTTAAGCATCTTGCGGGCTTCGGCACTGTCCTTTTTCTTCACCACCACGCTGTATTCCCGCGCAAGTTCGTCCGTCTCCTGCTTGACAGCCGCAACAATATTATGCAGCGCTGCGGCATAAATCCCTTTTTTACCGCCGAAATAATATAAAATGGAAGAAATATTAATCCCCGCCCGGTTGGCAATATCCCGGGTGGTTGCTCCTTCAAAACCGTTTTTGGCAAATTCACAGAAAGCACTGCATAAAAGTTCGTTTTTTGAATTTTTTTTCACGTTTTGACCTCTGATTTGCAATTTTACTTTATTATGAAACAATAATTTTTAATTGACAATACCCGATTTATCCCCGCGGTATAAGGCATAAAACACTATATTTTTCAAAATACTACATAACATTTTGCAATCTTGCCGGCCTGCTCTGGATTTAATTCTTTACAAACAGTTAATTTTCGGATTAAAAATTTAAATTATCATGTAACTTCTCGGAGACTTTGTTTTGAGAAATTTTATCCGTTTTTGTTTGCGAACCGTGTTTCTGTTTTTCAAAACCCGTTGCGACATCAAGTTTGACGAAAAAAAACTGCCTGTTAAAGGCGTCTACGTTTCCAACCATGTATCTTACCTTGACCCGTTGTTGTTGTTTGCCTTTTTGCCCGGAGACCCGGTTTTTGCGCTTAATGGACATCTATACCGCAACAAATGGATCCGCGCCTTTATGAAAACGGCCGACATCATGCCGTTCAACCCGATTGAACCCGGCGATATCAAAGAGCTGATTGCCAAAGTGGACAGCGGCCGCCTCTGTGTAATTTTTGCGGAAGGGCGTATTACCGAAAACGGCGGATTGATGAAGATATATGAAGCGCCCGGCCTGGTTGCCGACAAATCTCAGGCACCGATTATTCCGGTCTGGATCAGCGGCCCGCAATATGGCTATTTTTCAAAAACCAAAGGTAAACTGCCGCACCGGCCGTTACCCAAGATCCGCATCACCGTCAAAGCGCCGGTCAGCTTCAAACTCAAAGATGAGCTGCGCCGCCAGCGCGACCACATCAGCAACGAAGTCTATGTGCTGATGCGCGATATGTGTTTTGAAGCCTCATACAACGACAATATTTCCCTCTTCGCCCAGCTGATGAAAACAGCCAAAATCCACTCCAAAAAAGGTTTGCTGCGCCGGCCACGTTTTGTTGAAGATATTACCCGTGTACCTAATTCATACAAAGATATCATCATCAAATCTTTTGTGCTCGGCAAATATTTCAAACGGCGTACGGCTCCGGGCGAACATGTAGCGCTTCTGCTGCCGAACTCAATTGCCGCTTTGTGCACATTCTTTGGTCTTTCGGCTTACGACCGCATCCCGGTCATGCTCAACTTTTCTGTTGGGGCGGCCAATATGGTTTCCATGTGCAAAACCGCCGTTGTCAAAAAAGTCATCACCTCGCATCTGTTTATCCGCAATGCCAAAATGGAACCCGTCATTGAGGAAATAACCAAAGCCGGATTTGAAGTTGTTTTTCTGGAAGATCTGCGGCATCAAATCGGCCTTTGGGAAAAAATCAACGCTTTTCTGCGCTATAAGATCAAACGCGTGCCGCATCGTGATGGCGGCAACAAAAAAGCCGTCATCATGTTCACTTCCGGATCCGAAGGTGCGCCTAAAGCCGTGGTGCTGAGTCATGCCAATATCATTTCCAACATTAAACAAATGTCGAGCATCGAGACACTGAACGTGACCGACACCGTGTTTAATGCCCTGCCGATGTTTCACAGTTTCGGTCTGACTGTCGGCACACTGTTTCCGCTGTTGGAAGGCGCTAAATTGTTTTTATATCCGTCACCGCTGCATTACCGCGTCATTTCGGAAATTGTCTACGAAATCGGCGCCAGCGTCATGTTTGGCACCGACACATTTTTCAGAGGCTATGCCAAAATTGCCCATCCGATTGATTTTCACAACATCCGCTTCATGTACGGCGGCGCCGAAGCCATCAAACCCGACACCCGCAATATGTGGGTGGAACGTCAGGGCATCCGCGTGATGGAAGCATACGGCTCCACTGAATGCTCGCCGGTTGTCACCGCCAATAATCGTATTTTCAACCGCTTTGGTTCCATCGGCAAACTCCTGCCCAAAATTGAATATAAAATCGAACCGGTAGACGGCATTGAAGGCGGCGGTGAACTGGTCATCAAAGGCCCCAATGTCATGCTTGGCTATATCCTGCCGGACAAACCGGGCGTTTTAGCCCCGCTCAAAGACGGTTGGTATCATACCGGCGATGTGGTTGATATTGATGAAATAGGCTTTGTTTACATCAAAGACCGCATCAAGCGTTTTGCCAAAATCGGCGGTGAAATGGTCTCGCTGAATGCGGTCAGCGACATGATTGCCCGTGCACATGAAGCCGATGGCGCCGAAAACATGTACGGCGTTGTTGCCGTCCCGCACGAAAGCAAAGGCGAACAAATTGTTTTGGTGACCAATAACCGTAATGTTTCGCAGGAATCTTTGCACAACTATATCCGCGCCAACGGTATGTCCGAGCTTTATCTGCCGCGGGTTATCCTCTATCACGACAGTCTGCCGGTTTTTGCCACCGGCAAAGCCGACAATGTTACATTGAAAAAACAAGTTATGGAAGAACTGGGTTTGGCCAAAGCAGCCTGAAAGCCCCATTCTTTTCTACACCTAAAAAAACGCCGAAATCGGCGTTTTTTTAGCTTCAAAATATCAAAGGCACAGCCTTATAAGGCGTTTCCGCCGCCCATGCCGCCAAACGGATTATACTGCCCGACCCCGCCGAAATATTTGCGGAAAAAGCCGATTTGCTCGCCGGGAGCCTCGGTTGCGTCAGAGCTGACTTTTATTTCTCTGCCGTCATCTTTGTTCATCCGCTCAATAGCCGTCACCGTCCCCTGATCATCAAAACGGATTGTCAAAACATCGCGATCCACTTCTTCGGGTTTCAGAAAAGCCACTTTTTTAACATCTGAAGACATATAAATCCAAGTATTCCTGTCCAAAGATACAACCGACGACGGACTTCCCAAAAGCCGGCGGACTTTTTCCTGAGAGTCGCCTTTGGCAATCTGTTCAATCCGCTCATTTGAAGGCATATTGCCGTTATGAGAGACAAACCATTCGTCGGTTTTTGGGGTTGAACAGGCGCACACGGCCGTTGCAACCGCACAGACAGAGATTAATTTGTTTATTGACATGTTGGTATCCTTGCAGTTATATCAAACTAATTCAGAAGATAATCGTGTTTATATCATAAGGAAAGTATTTATGCAAAATCTTTTTTCATACCCGCTGATTGTGGATGAACTGACCCCTTCGGTAAAAAAATACTCTCTGGAAGCCACCAATGAACAGCTCCCCGGTATTGCGGAAATCTTGAAGGTTCCGGCGGTAAAAACTCTGCGGGCGGAAATAAGTGTCAAAAGCAGCAAAAAAGAGCACCGTGTCAAAGTCTGGGGAACGGCCAGCGCTGACATTGAACAAACCAGCGTCATCAGTCTGGAAAACTTCGTCAAACCATATCAAACAAAATTTGAGATGTCGTTTGACACCGCCCCTGCTCTGCAAAAAGACAAAGAAACCGAAATTGAATTTGATGCGGAAATCATTGACCCCGTCATTGACGGCAAAATTGATCTTGCCGCTGTTGCTATGGAGCAGATAGCTTTGGTTCTGGATGACTTTCCGCGTCGCGAGGGTGAGATTTTCGAGTTTCACGCCAAGTTTGACGACCAAGAAACACCTGCCCAAAATCCGTTTGCCATTTTGGCCGGCTTAAAGAAATAGCAGCCAAAAATCAGAAAAAGTCCTTGCATAATCTGAAAAATTTAGGTAAAAGAAGCTTAGAATTTCGCGCCGACAATATTTATTTAGTTGATTTTAAAAACTAGATAGGTTATGAATGTCGATTGAATTTTATAAACAACATTAATTTTAGAGTATAAGAAAATGGCTACACCTAAGAAGAAAACCTCAAAGTCCCGCCGCGACATGCGCCGTTCACACGATGCATTAAAGAGCAACGCCTATATGGAATGCCCGAATTGCGGCGAGTTGAAAAAACCGCACAACGTCTGCCCCTCTTGCGGACAGTATGATAATCGCGAAGTAGTTGCCAAAAAAGCATCTGCCGAATAATTTAGAATAAGCATATTTTGTGTGGACGACTTCAAACCGTCCGTTTGGGCAATCTCTTTGAAATGGAGCAGGTTTTGTCTGATAATAATCTGGTCATCTCAGTTGATGCAATGGGGGGAGATAATTCCCCCCGAGTCGTTGTTGAAGGCTTAAGCATCGCTGCCAAAAAGAACCCCGATGCCCGGTTTATCCTTTTCGGGGACACGGCACGGGTCGCTCCCGTCCTTAATGAATTTTCAGCCTTGAAGAAAGTCTGCGAGTTGCGACACGCGCCCGAGGCTGTTCGTAATGAAGATAAACCGTCTCAGGTTATCCGCAACCGCAATACCAGTATGTACATGGCCATTGACGCTGTCCGCAAAGGCGAAGCGCAGGCTGTAGTTTCTGCTGGAAACACCGGCGCGCTGATGGCTATCTCCAAACTGGTGCTAAAAACCATCACCAAGATTCACCGCCCGGCCATTGTCAGCATCATGCCGCATCGCAACGGCAAATATGTCATGCTTGATCTGGGCGCCAATACGGAATGCAACGCTATTAATCTGGCGGAATTTGCGCTGATGGGCGACATTTTGGCCAAACATGCTCTTGGCTTGGAGCGGCCGCGGGTTGCCCTGCTCAACATTGGTGCCGAAGAGATGAAAGGCAAAGAAGAGATTCGCCAAGCAGCGCACATGATCAAAAATTCGCACATGAACATTGATTTCAAGGGCTACATTGAACCGCATGAAATTCCCGACGGCATAGCCGATGTCATTGTTGCCGACGGTTTTACCGGCAACATTGCCCTCAAATCGACGGAAGGAACGGCACGTTTGGTTGTCCGCATGTTGCGCGATGCCGTTAAAAGTTCTGTTTTGGCCAAATTCGGCCTGCCCTTTATGCTTGGCGTCCTCCTCAAGGTCAAAAAGACCATGGATCCAAGACTTTATAACGGGGCAATGTTTGTCGGACTGAACGGTTTGTCGGTCAAAAGTCACGGCGGCACGGATGCCTTAGGCTTTTCGGTTGCCGTTGGAAACGCGGCCAACCTGGTCCGCCAGAATTTTGTTGCCACCATTCGCGAAGAAATAGAAAAAATTGATCTCGACGAATTATCACAGGAAATTATCTATGAAGTTTATTAGATCTGAAATTATCGGCCACGGCCATTATGCGCCTGCCAAAGTGCTCACCAATGACGATATGGCCAAAATTGTTGAAACCAGTGACGAATGGATTACCACCCGCACCGGTATCAAAACACGGCATATCGTTGAAAACGAGCTCAATTCTGACCTCTCTTTCCGCGCTGCACAAATGGCTTTGCAGACAGCCGGCATCACTGCTGAAGATGTAGATTTGGTTGTTTTGGCCACAGTAACACCGGACAATACCACCCCGGCCACAGCGATTAAAGTGGCAACAATGCTGGGTACACGCCCGGGCACACCCGCGCTGGATGTTTCGGCAGCATGCTCTGGTTTTGTATATGCATTGACGGTTGCAGATAATATGATTCGTCTTGGGCAAGTAAAAACCGCGGTTGTCATTGGCTCGGAGACTTTGTCAAAAATTACGGACTGGACAGATCGTAACACATGCGTTTTGTTTGGTGACGGCGCCGGCGCCGTTGTCTTGCGCGCTCGAGAAGGAAACGGCGATGCCAAAGACACGGGTATTCTTTCAACCAAATTATACTCTGACGGCAGCCATTATGACACTTTGCGTACCACCGGCGGCGTTTCCAGCACGCAGACAGCCGGCTTCATCACCATGGACGGCAAAGAAGTCTTCAAGTATGCCATTAACTCTTTAACGCAAGCGGCTGAAGAAGCGATGAAACTTGCCGATATCAATATTGAAGAAATCGACTGGTTATTGCCACATCAGGCCAACATCCGCATTATTGAAGGTGTCGGCAAGAAGATGAATTTGCCGGATGAAAAAATCATTGCCAATCTGGCGCACCATGGCAATACGTCAGCAGCGTCGATTCCGTTGGCTCTGTCTGAAAAAATGAGTGAAGGCTCTGTTAAAAAAGGAGACATCGTTGTTTTGACAGCTATGGGAGCCGGCTTCACATGGGGCGGCGCGGTTGTCCGGATATAAAAAAACAAATATCTGTGGATTACCTCTTGTCACGAAGAATAATTTGCGTTAATTATTCTCCCGGAATAAGAAACATTTATATTTATAAGGATTTGCAATGAAAACGATTACACGTGCCGATGTTGCGGAAACAATCTATCAGGAAATCGGTCTGTCCAGAAAAGATTCGAACGATATTTTAGACATGATTCTTGACGAGATTGTCAAGGATCTGAGCAATGGCAATGATGTCAAATTATCGTCTTTCGGGACCTTTTCGCTACGCCACAAAAAGGAACGCTCCGGCCGCAATCCGAAAACCGGCGTGGAGGCAATCATTTCTTCGCGCAGAGTCATATCTTTCAAACCCTCGCAAACCATGCGCAAAATCATCAACGCCTAAAAACTGAGACAGAGAGCCCGCAATGGTTGTCAACAAGAGCAAATCCGCATTCCGGACAATTGCCGAAGTAGCTGAAGAACTTGGCGTGGCAACGCATGTTTTGCGTTTTTGGGAAACGAAGTTTTCTCAGATCAAACCGATGAAACGCAGCGGCGGAAGGCGCTATTACCGCCCGGATGACGTTGAACTGGTTAAAACCATCAAATATTATCTGTATGATAAGCGCTATACCATTGAGGGTGTCCAAAAATTATTTAAAGAAAAAGGGGTCAAGAATTTGCTTGGCGAAGAGATTCAAAAAGACTTTTTTGAACCTCGGGATACAGCCGATTCTTTGGATGCACACACACAACAAATGCTGTTTTCGCTGCAAGAACAGCTGCGAACCTTAAAAAGCGAATTGGCGGAAGCCCTGGAAAAAAGCAAGCAATAAATAAAGAACAAAAAACCTTGCATATTAGATTATTATGAGCTATACAGAAAATCGCTTTTGACCGAAGCGAGGTTGGTGAAGCGACAGCAAACCTACCGAGCAAGAGCAAGAAGTCGAGCTTATTATTTATTTACA
>CALXTL010000011.1 GCA_944391445.1 uncultured Alphaproteobacteria bacterium
CCCGAGCTTTAGCGAGTCTTCTTTCTTTTGTCATCCTCGGGCCTGAGCGAAGCGAAGAATAGACCCGGGGATCCAGGAAATTAATATAGCTACATCATTTGACCTGGATGTCCGGATCGAGTCCGAACATGACCGTGCCGACAGAAGCGGCGAGCCCTAAAGGATGTCCGGGGCAAGTTTGAGTATGCCCCCCTTTCTACTGCAAAACACCTCAATACAAAAACAGCTCCCTCCTCGGGAGCTGTTTTTATTATGGGGCGGATTATGCTTAAGGAAGAAAAAAACACTGTTTTTTTCGACGCAAGTAACGCGTTTGTTAGGTTGCAGGAAAAGCGACAGCGTCAGCCTGCAACCGTTACATAGCGGTGACCGCAGCGACTTGGCGGCGACTGCAAGCCGCCCTATGGAGCCAGAACTAGTCTCATGCCGGTTTGCCGCCAAAAGGCAAATCGGAATCCGCCCCCTCTCTACTGTAAAACACCTCAATACAAAAAAAGCTCCCTTCCCGGGAGCTGTTTTTATTATGGGGCGGATTATGAGACTCGAACTCACGACATCTGGTACCACAAACCAGCGCTCTAACCAACTGAGCTAAATCCGCCATCGGACAATCGTTAGTTTTCTACAAAGAATAGAGTTCAAAGTCAAGCCCAAAAATCACCAAACCATAAAATTTATTTATCTGAAACAATTGTCTTATTAATAATTTATTTTCTTTTTCAAATTAAAATGAAAAGAAATAAGCTTCCAACCAAAAGCAGAATTGAGTTCAAGCAATGAAAAACAAATTAACATTCCGTTCTTTATTCGTCAGCGCCGTTTGTGCCGCTGTTTTGAGCTGGAGCAATACTTCTCCGGCGCATGCGGCTCGCACGCAGTCATCAATTATGATTGATGCCTACTCGGGCAAAGTCCTTTCCGCCAGCAATGCTGATGAATTACGATACCCGGCATCGCTGACCAAATTAATGACCCTCTACATCACATTCGGTGAACTGGAAAGCGGCCGTCTTAAAATGACGGATAAGCTGAAAGTATCGCGTACGGCGGCAAACCGCTCGCCTTCCAGACTTGGACTTAAACCCGGATCAAAAATCAGTGTTCACGATGCTGTTATGGCACTGATTATCAAGTCAGCCAACGACTGCGCAACTGTTTTAGCCGAAGGCATTGGTTACAGTGAAGAAAATTTTGCCAAAACAATGACTAAGGTTGCCCGCGAGCTGGGAATGAAAAACACCACGTTTAAAAATGCATCCGGCCTGCCAAACCGGGCGCAAAAAACAACAGCCCGTGACATGGCCATTCTTGGTGCGGCCATATATCACCATTACCCGCAATATTACAAACTTTTTTCCGAACGCAGTTTCACCTGGCAGGGCCGCAAATATTATACACACAATCATTTGCTGAAAAATTTCAAAGGCACTGATGGCATGAAAACCGGTTTTACCAATGCGGCCGGGTATAATATCATCACATCGGCCGAACGCGACGGCAACCGGGTTATTGCCGTCACCATGGGACACAATACCCTGCGCCAGCGCGATCAAAAAGTAGCCGGCATGATGTCTCGCGGTCTGCAAAAACTGGCGTTGGCCGATAATATTGAAAAACCTGTACTTTATGCTGAAAGCCAAACAGATCGGTCCGCAGAAAAAACCGTCGCATCGGAGGAACAAACTGACGAAGCTCGGTGGGGCATACAGGTTGGAGCCTTTTCCAATTATGCGAAAGCGCGCAATTACGCAATCAAGATCCGCCGCGGACTTAAATCTGGCTACATCAAAAATGCCCGTATCGATATTGAAGCCACCGCCAAAGGCGCTGCAATTGTATACCGTTCAAAGTTGGTCGGATTAGATAAAAATCAGGCCGACAAAACCTGCAACCATTTGAAAAAAGAAAACAAATCCTGTATTGTGGTTGCGTCGAATCCCGTTCAACAACTTGCCATGGCTGAGCACCGCTAATGTCTGAACACAAACATCCCGCACATATCATTGTCATCGGTAATGAAAAAGGCGGCACCGGCAAGTCAACCATTGCGATGCATCTGGCCATTAAACTTTTGAACGAGGGCTATGCCGTCGCCACAATGGACTTCGACGGCCGGCAGGGATCGTTAAGTAAATATATTCAAAACCGTAAAAATTTCTGTGCGGCGGGAGGGTTGCATCTGGGCATTCCGGAACACTACATCGTCAAGCCGTCGGCGGATTATAGCCGGATTCCTGAAGATCTGGAAAGAATACACAGTCTGATTATGGATTTGCGCAGCCGTTATGATGCCATTATTATTGACACACCGGGCGGCAAAAACTATTTGTTTGAAGCGGCGCATCAATATGCAGATACTTTAATCACACCCATGACCGATAGCCTTGTTGACATGGGTGCCATTGCCGATATCGACCTGAACACCCTGCGTGTCAAAGCGCCGGGGCACTACGCCGATTTTGTCTGGGAAACCAAAAAATTCCTGGCCGCGCACGGCAAAAACGGTCTCAACTGGATTGTCTGCGGTAATAAAATTTCACCGACTCGCTCGCGAAATAAAGACTTTATCTTCGAGCAATTGGGAAAAATCGGCAAAATGTATGGTTTCCGCTTCTGCACGGGGCTCAAAGACCGTGTCATCTACCGTGAATTGTTTTTGGAGGGGCTGACCGTTCTTGACATGAACCAACCCGGCCTCAACCGCCGGATGACGACTTCTCATCTGGCCGCCAAAATTGAAATCAAAAATCTGGCAGAATTTATCTGTCCCTAAATCCTTTGATAAGTTGACATTAAGACTTGTTCTTTACAAGCCGCAGTGCTAAACTCCGGCACAGATAAGGAATTGTTTCACTCAAAGGAAATAACATGATACAAACCATAGCAACAACCCCGTATACCGATCAGAAAATGGGCACGGCCGGCCTGCGCCGCAAATCGAAAGTTGTTTTGCAACCCAATTATATTGAAAATTTTATGCAAAGCATTTTCAACGTCATCGGCAACCTGAGGAACAAAACCTTTGTTGTTGGCGGTGATGGCCGTTTTTACAATGACAAAGCTATCCAGAAAATCATCAAAATGGCTGCCGCAAACGGCGTGGCAAAACTGATTATAGGGCAAAATGGTTTTATGTCGACGCCTGCGGGTTCCAATGTTATCCGCAAAAACAAAGCCGATGGCGGTTTTATTCTTTCCGCCTCACACAATCCCGGCGGAGAAAACGGCGATTTTGGCATCAAATATTCCAACGCCAGCGGCGGCCAAATTCCAAGTTCTGTCAGTGACAAAATCTACCAGCAAACATTGTCTCTTAAAGAATACAAAATATGCGACATTCCGGACATTGATCTTTCCAAACCCGGCGTACAGGATGTCTGTGGTATGAAAATTGAAGTTATTGACCCTGTCAAAGACTACGTCGACATGATGCAAAATATTTTCGATTTTGATGCCTTAAAAAAACTGTTTCAAAGCGGTTTTACCATGCGTTTTGACGCGATGAACGCTGTCACCGGCCCTTATGCCTTGAAAATTTTTGAAGAAATCCTTGGCGCGCCCAAAGGCTCGGTTGTCAACGCCGTACCGCTGCAAGACTTTGGCGGCCTGCATCCTGACCCGAACATGGTCTACGCCAAAGAACTGGTAGACTTCATGTATTCCGAACATGCAGCCGACTTTGGCGCCGCTAATGACGGAGACGGCGACCGCAACATGATTCTCGGCAAAAAGTTTTTTGTCACGCCGAGTGACAGCTTGGCGATTCTGACTGATAATTTCAGCCTGATCCCGGCCTACAAATCCGGCATCTACGGCGTAGCCAAATCGGCGGCCACTTCCACCGCGGTCAAGCGCGTGGCTGAAGCGCATGCTATTGGCTACTATGAAGTACCGACAGGCTGGAAATATTTTGTAAATCTGATGGATTCCAAACGCATCACTTTTTGCGGGGAAGAAAGTTTTGGCACCGGTTCATCCCATATCCGCGAAAAAGACGGCATCTGGGCGGTCTTGTTTTGGTTAAGCATCATTGCCGCCACCGGCAAATCGGTTGAACAGATAACGCGGGAGCATTGGCAAAAATATGGCCGCAGTTATTATGTCCGCTTTGATTTTGAAGGTGTGGACACAGATTTGGCCGACAAATTGATGGAAGACCTTGAAAGCAAACTGCCGATGCTGCAGGGTAAGACATTTTCCGGCTACACGGTCAGCGATGCCGGCGCCTTTGTCTACAACGATCCTGTTGATGGCAGTTCCACCAAAAATGGGCTGATTATCCGTTTCACCGACGGTTCGCGAATTGTCTACCGCTTGTCAGGGACAGGCTCCAGCGGTGCCACCATTCGCGTCTATCTGGAACGCTTCAGCAAAACGAATTTAGACGACGATCCGCTTAAAATGTTAACTGAAATTTTCAAAATTGCGATGAGTATTTCGGAAATCCCCGAAAGAACAGGAAAACACCAGGCTGATGTTATTACCTAGTTTGAAATATGGCATTATGGCATTTTTACTGACCGGGACCGCGGTTTTTCCGGCCGTGGCCGGTTTATATGGCTTTAACAGTGCCAATCCCTACACGTCGGAAGAAAAAATTCTCGACATGAAATATTTGCCGACGCAAATTCGCAATTACCGTGCCGCCATGCGCGAAAATCTGCAAATGCTGATTGATTATGCACATAAAAACAAACCGGATTTCCGTATCATTGTTCACGAAGGGCAGGAATTGCTATACCGCAGTTCCTGGGAAGACGCCTGTGACGGATACAATCTTTCCCGACGCCAAAAAGGCAGCATCAACGACACCAGCTTTTTAAATCATGGCAAACAAATTTCTCTTGAGCCCAAACCCGACACGCCCGAATATAAATATCTGCATTCGGTGGACGCCGTAGCGGTCAATAATTTGTATTGCGGCAGCGGCAAAGAACATGACATCACGTTTAACCATAACCTGGGTCTGATCAGCATTGACCATTGCCCGTCGGAAGAAGCCGCCGAACAAGCCGTGGTCAGATCCGTACTCGACAAGAAGATTCTTTATGTATTTACGAATCTGGATCAGGCCTTCAGCAACATTGCTTCACAGCCGCTGATCAACGATTCGGCTCGTAACGTTGGCAATGTTGATGAAGCCGGAAATATTTTGTTGATGACCGACGACAGCCGCTATACGTCCAAAGACAAATTTGTGCAGGATTTAAGCCGCACCAATTATGACATCATTGTCATCAAACCGCTGTTTGCACATCGCCAACGGTTCAGCCCGGATGACATCCGCCGCATGCAGTTCAAAAAAAACGGCAGCCGTCGGCTGTTAATTGCGGAAATGAACGTATCTGAGGCTTCACCGCAGGATTATTTTTGGCATAAGAGCTGGAAAATCGGCCAACCGTCGTGGCTGGTTCGCAAATCTTTTGTTGATCGCGATTCTGTCATCACCAAATATTGGAATGAAAATTGGCGGCGGATAATCTCCGGACATTTTAAAGATATTCTGGCCACCGGTTTTGACGGTGTCTTTTTCACCGGAGTGCAAAACCATTTGTATTTTGAACAACAAACCCCTCTTGAGTAACGCCCATGAACGAGATTGAAGTTTTGGATATTTCGCGTGACGCCGTTTTTACCCTGCTTAAAGTAGTGACACCGGTTTTGCTGGTTGCTTTGTTTGTTGGTCTAATCATTGGTATTTTCCAGGCTCTGACTCAAATTCAGGAAATGACTTTGGCCTTTGTGCCGAAAATTATCAGCGTTTTTGTCGCCATTATCTTATTATTTCCGTTCATGCTGGGACAAATGCGCGCTTTGACGGAAACATTGTTTAACCGGATTGCAGGCGGATAGCTCTCATGGAAGAACTCGTCAGTCTGAATATGTACGCCTTTTTGATGGCGTTTCTGCGTGCAGGTTCCGCATTAATGGTTATGCCGGGCTTCACGAGTTCTTATGTCAATACACAGGTTCGTCTTTCCGTTGCGCTGGCTCTTGCGGTTGTGTTGATGCCGGTTATTGCGCCGCATTTGCCGCCGCAGCCGACGCAAACGGTTTTGTTTATACAATACATCCTTTCGGAAATTGTTGTCGGCTTATTTATTGGCCTGATCATCCAGATTATATTTACAGCGCTGAATCTGGCCGGTTTCATTGCCAGCCAGGCCATCGGCTTCGGCAATGCGCAGATTTTTGACCCGGCCACGCAAAATCAATCTGTTGTGGTTGAGACTTTTCTGAGCATTATTGCGCTGACCGTTATTTTTCTGACTGACTTGCATCATCTGATGATCGGCGCCATTGTCGACAGCTACATCTTAATGCCGGTATCTGTATCCCTGCCCTGGGGAGACATGGCTGATCATCTGGCCCGCACCTTTAATAAGGCTTTTATCATCGGCTTCAAAATCGGCTCGCCGTTTATTGCCTTCACCATCATATTTTACTGCGGGATCGGCCTGGTGTCGCGCCTGATGCCGCAGCTCAACATCTTCTTTTTGTCGCTGCCGCTGCAAATCTATCTGGGTTTAGGCCTGTTGTTTATCACCACGCCGGTCATGATCGTCTGGTTTACCAGACATTTTGAAGACGGCATAAACCGGCTGCTGAACTAGAGGAGGTGCAAAAACATGGTTACCCCCGAAGAAGAAGACGAAGCCTCCAAAACCGAAGAACCTTCCGAACGAAAGATATCCAAAGCCAAAGAAGAAGGCGATGTTGCCGTTTCGCAGGATACCAAAAGTTTTCTGATGCTGCTTGGCATGTTATTTGTCATTTGGCTGTTATTGCCGCTGATGGCCAAATGGTTTTACCAAACAAATATCGGCTTTTTGGAACATGCGACCGATATAGAAGTGACGCCGCAAAATTTTCGCGCATTGCTGATTAATGCCACACTCGGGCTGTTCAAAATTATGGGCTTTCCTTTTGCAATTTTCATGGCGCTTGGCATCTTTGGCAGTATTGCTCAGACGGGCTTTGTCTACGCCCCCAAAAAACTTGAGCCTAAATGGGAAAAGCTTAATATTTTTGCTTCTCTGGCCAATTTCATCAATATGAAAAAAGTTGTTGAAGCGCTGAAGGGAATTATCAAAATCATTGTGGTATCTTATGTGGCTTTGCTGGTCATCCGCCCGTATGTTGCCAAAATAGAGCTCCTGCCAACCATGGAGACAGGAGGAATTCTGGATTTCACGCACAATGTTGTTGTTTTGTTGATTTTCACCGTGGCATTGGCGGTTTTGATCATCGGTGTCGCTGACTATGCCTACCAAAAATACACGCACTTGAAAAAACTGCGTATGACCAAACAAGAAGTCAAAGATGAATATAAACAAATGGAAGGCGACCCGCTGATCAAATCGCGCATCCGCCAGGTTCGCATGGAACGTGCGCGTCATCGTATGATGGAAGCTGTGCCGCGTGCCGATGTCGTCATCGTCAACCCGACGCACTATGCCGTGGCGCTGGAATATAAGATGAACGAAATGGATGCACCGAAAGTCACGGCCAAAGGCGTGGATAATGTCGCCTTGCGCATTAAAGCGCTGGCGGAAGAAAACGATGTCCCGATTGTTGAGAATCCGCCGCTGGCCCGGGCGTTGTTTGCTTCCACCGAACTTGACCAAACCATCCCTGAAGAACATTTTAAAGCCGTTGCAGAGGTAATCGGATATGTTATGCAGCTCAAAAATCAACAATAGACCAGACAAGCTTTTGCAGTCATGTTTGGTTAAACTGGGTTTTTCACTGACCGGATTGACCACTTTGATTATTTTATTTTTTCTCTATCCGGAATATTATCTGTACCTGGTGGCAGCCTGCGCAGTCTGCGCCAGCTATTGCCTGCTGTTAACAATCAAAACGCTGGATGCCGGTGAAGCCGCCATCAGTTACGGCGGCTTTGCCAACGAGGTTCTCCGCAGTGATTTCAAAGCCCGTCGGATTGAAAACGACAAAAGCGAAGCCGTCATTGAAAATGATCCCGCCAAAGATCTGCTCAAGCAAAGTTCTGTATTGCGTTTTCTGGATAAATATCTGGCTGAAGGCCCGACGCACAAAAACGCGCTCAATCGGTTGAAAACCGCACGTAAAAATCTTTGTGCCGAAAAAGTTATCTTGGCCTTACGGCTTCGTCCTGAAAATGAGCAGACTTTTAACGATATTGAATGGTACGAAGTTTCGTTGCGACCGATTTATCTGAAAAAACCGCAAATTTTCGAGGGAGCTTTTTCTATTCGGAAGATTCGCAAAGAAACCTACTTTTACTGGGCGCTGGACAATATCACGGCACGCAAAAACATGGAACATATTTTTACCGAAGAATGCGCTCAGCTTCATGATTTTTTGGATGACATGCCGATCGGGCTGTATAAAGTCGACAAAAATTACCGGATTGAATACGCTAACAGGAGATTTGCCGAGTTTCTTGGGATCGACGAAACCGAACTGGTCGGACGCAAGCTGGACGAATTCCTGGCGCCCAATTCTTTGTTCCCTGAAAAAAAGGATTTCTGGCAGGGACAATTACACTTTCTAAATAAGCGCAATAAAATCTGCGATGCTTATATTTTCCAGTCAAATTTCCGCGAAGAAGAAAAAATAAAAATGCGCGGCGCCGTTATCAGCCGCCTGCCAGACCACAACCATCTTGAAAATGCTCTTGAACACGCCGCCGACCAAATCAACTGGCTGTTCAATAATTCTCCTGTTGGTATTTTGTTCATCGATGACAATGTCCGGATCACCAATATTAATGCCATAGCGGCAAAATTTTTCGATCCGGCGGTACATCTCAAAGGCACCGATTTATTTTCATTGCTCTCGGCAGCCGAAAGTGAAAAACTTCAAAAAACCTGTACCCGGCTTGCGGAAAATCCGTCACTTTCTCTCAGCCTGGATCTGCACCTCAACGCAGCAAGACCGGATCTGATCACCACCAGCTACATCAGCAGCATGCACCGGTTTCATGCTGCCCGCGGCGAAAATGCGCTTGGCTTTGTCCTTTACCTGATTGACGCCACCAAACAACGCTCTTTGGAACAACAGTTTGCGCAGGCGCAAAAAATGCAGGCCGTTGGGCAATTGGCCGGCGGCGTAGCCCACGACTTCAACAACCTGCTCACCGCCATGATCGGTTTCACCGATTTACTTTTGCAGCGCCACGGCGTTGGTGATCCGTCTTTTGCAGATCTCATCCAGATCAAACAAAATGCCAACCGGGCAGCCAGTCTGGTCCGTCAACTGCTGGCCTTCTCACGCAAACAGCCGCTTCAGCCCAAGCTGATAGACATCACCGACAGCTTTGCTGAACTCTCACACATGCTCAAACGCATTCTTGGTGAAAAAATCACGCTGCAGATTCGCCATCAGTCAGATCTTGGCTACGTCAAGGTTGACCCAGTCCAGTTATCACAGGTCATCATCAATCTGGCTGTCAATGCCAAAGATGCCATGAACGGTGCCGGCAAACTGTTTATTTCCACGCGCACATATCTTCTCAAAGAACCGTTTCAGTTTGGCGATGACACAGTCAAACCGGGAGAATTTGTCGTTATAGATGTCAAAGACAGTGGCTGCGGTATTCCGCCTGAAAACATGAGCCGCATTTTTGACCCCTTCTTTTCCACCAAAGAAAACGTTGTCGGCTCAGGGACTGGACTGGGACTGGCTATGGTTTACGGTATTGTCCGTCAAACCGAAGGCTATATCACCGTTGACAGCACTGTCGGCGTTGGCACTACTTTCTCCGTCTATTTGCCGCGCTTTGAAGAAAAACCGCAAGAAGAAGAGCAAAACGACAAAGAAGTCGTAACCAACAAAGCCGGACAAACAATTTTGCGCGTACAAGAAAAAATTTCGACACCGCTGAATATCAACCAAAAAATTATCATGGGAATGAATGTTTCCAACGCTATTGATCGTTCGCATGCCGCATCCGGCAAAGATAATCGGAAGATTCGTATTCTTTTTGTTGAAGACGAAGATTCTGTTCGCAGTTTTGCGGTACGCGCGCTCAAAAAGAAAGGTTACGACGTCATTGGCTGCAATTCGGGAGAAAACGCTCTTGATCAACTGGAAAAAGACACGGATTTTGATTTATTGATCACCGATATGGTCATGCCGGGCATCAGCGGCGCCGAGCTGACCAAAATTGTCAAACAGCGTCTCAAAAACATCAAAGTCATCCTGGCCTCGGGCTATTCCGAAGAAATCGTCCGCCAGCAGCTTGACAATTTTGATGATTTCGATTTTATTACTAAACCATACAGCCTCGGCGATCTGACAGCCAAGGTTTTTAAGGTAACCAAAGACAACTGACATGATGCGCCACCCTTCAACATCTCGGCAATTTGCTCTGGACTTTCCGCACCGCGAAAGCCTCGGCCGCGAAGACTTTCTTGTTGCCGATTGCAACGCCGAAGCCGTCGCGCTGATTGATCGCTGGCCGGACTGGCCTTATTTTGGCATTTGCATATACGGCCCCGAAGGCTGTGGCAAAACACATCTGGCCAATGTTTTTGCCACCAATGTCGCCCGGCTGACGAGCCATCCCTACAAAGTACCCAACCTTCGCGCCGAACAGCTTAATCTGGAACAAGTACGCAAAATTTTTAAAGAGCATAACTGCCTGATTATTGAGAACTTACAAAATCTGAAAAATCAAGAAGCCTTGTTTCATATCTATAATCTCTACCGCGATGAAGGCGGCAACATCCTCTTTACATCAGACACAGCCCCGGCAAGACTCCCTTTATCCCTGCCCGATCTGCGGTCTCGGCTTAACATTCTGCCGGCCATAGAAATCAAAACGCCAGATGACAACTTGTTATCGGCGCTTCTGATCAAATTATTTGATGACAGACAGATTCTCCCCTCGCCAGAAGTTATCTCCTACATGTTGGCCAATATGCAGCGTTCTTTTTCTTATGCGCGCCGGCTGGTGGAAGAAATTGACAATATCTCACTTGAACGCAAACATGCCGTCACCGTTTCCATTGTCAAAGAAGCAATTATTTCGCTGGCCTCGCCCACTCAAGGCAACCTGTTTTAATCTGCAGTATATTTCCGGCATAAAACCTTTCACAAAAAACCGCCGTTCTCCATTGTAACGGCGGTAAATAAATCTTGGTTTACAACTTAATAATTTACTTTCTGCGCAGGAAGGAAGGAATCTCCAAATTCAGCCTGTCCTCCTGGCCAAAGCCCTCATCAGAAAAGCTCGGGGAAACAGGTTCTTGTTTGCGTTCGGCCTCTTTCTGCTTTTTCTGATTTCTTTTAGCAATGGAAAAACCTGTCACCCGCTCAATAAATGTCGGGGTTCGGGCATGTTTTTCTTCTTCGCTGACAATCAGTTCTTCAACCTCCTCCTGCTTACGGACGGAAGTTTTCAAAGGATTGTGTTCAGGGAATAATTCCGGCTCTTCTTCAACCATACGGATAGAAGTTTTGGCCTTAAATGCATTTTCATTTGAGGATATGGCGTTGTTAAGCATTTCTTCTTCGCTCATACCGTCAGGTTTGTTAATAATAGCCTTAAACAAAGAAGAAGCATTCGGCAGTTCTTCCATGACGCTGGACTTATCCAGAGAATCAAAATCGTCAAACTTCACTCCCGGAGCGGTTTCCTGCGTCACAGCCACACTGACCACTTCTTCATCATCGGCGTCTTCCTTCAAGACAGACGTCGTCGCCTTGTCAATAACTTCGCTAAGCTGTCCGGGCGAAAGTTCGCTCGGTGCCGGCGCATAGTTCTCCAAATTTTCCTGCTGATGAACTTTTGGAGCCGAAGGCGCGGCTTCCGCCTTCGTAAATTCTTCATTGGCATACGCCGGTATGGCAACCGGCTTGGCGGCCGAAACTTTAACCGGTTTGGCTTCATCAATCCCGGTGGCCACAATTGAAACACGGATTTTTCCGCCAAGAGATTCATCAAAACTCGAGCCGAAAATGATATTGGCCTCTTCGTCAACTTCTTCCTTAATCCGATTAGCGGCATCATCAATTTCAAACAATTTCACATCGCTGCCGCCGGTGATATTAATCAACACTCCTTTGGCTCCGTGCATGGAACAATCATCCAATAACGGATTGGCCAGAGCCTGTTCAGCGGCTTTAACGGCACGATCCTCACCCTCGGCCTCGCCTGTTCCCATGATGGCTTTGCCTTTGTCTTCCATAATGGCTTTAATGTCGGCAAAATCAAGATTGATCAAACCGGGCATCATCATCAGATCGGTAATGGAACGCACCCCGGCATACAACACATTGTCAGCCATCACAAAAGCATCAACCAGGGTCGTGTTTTTATCCGCGATTCGGAATAGATTCTGGTTAGGAATGACAATGATACTGTCGACTTCTTTGGTAAAATTTTCCAAAGCGGCTTCGGCAGTTTGATAACGCTTTTTGCCTTCAAACTGAAAAGGTTTGGTCACAACACCAACCGTCAGAATCCCTTTTTCTTTGGCAATTTTGGCCACAACCGGCGCAGCACCGGACCCCGTGCCACCGCCCATACCCGCCGTAATAAACACCATATTTGCGCCTTCCAGCTCGCGCTCAATTTCTTCACGCGCTTCTTCCGCGGCCATTTTTCCGACTTCCGGCCGGGCTCCGGCGCCAAGGCCTTTGGTTGTTTGCATGCCGAGCTGAATTTTGCGGCTGGATTTGGAATTTTCCAAAGCTTGGGCATCGGTATTGGCCACAATAAAATCAACACCCTCCAGATTCTGCGCAATCATATTATTGACCGCATTGCCGCCGCCGCCGCCGACCCCGATAACGGAAATCCGCGGTTTCAATTGCATCATATTCTTCTCAGGCACAGCTAGCTTGATGGACATCGTATTTCTTACTCCCAAATCCGTGTTTTACTTACCTATCAAGATAAGGCAAAATACATTAAGTTTTGGTTACCAAGAAAAATTTTTTTGAAATTTATTTTTTATGAAAACAAAATTTTCAGCCAGGAAGCAATCTGCGTGCCCAGACCATTGCCGGCACCGACCGGTTTGTTGACGATTTTTCGAGGCTTGCGCTCCGGCGAGTTAAGAACAAACAACAGCATCCCGATACAGGTAGAAAAAGCCGGCCCGTAGAGTTCGTCAGGCAGATTCAAAATATTTTTCGGACGCCCCAGGCGCACTTGTTTATCAAGCACCATTGAAGCAATTTCGCGCACACCCGGCAATTGGGAAGCGCCGCCGGTCAAAACCACCCGATGCGATGAAATATGGTGTAACCCCGCCTCGGACAGCTTACGATTCACCATTTCAAAAGTTTCTTCAATGCGTGGTGTAATAATACTGATCAGATCTGCCCGCGGGATTTGTTTAATACTGCTGTCGTCTTCTTCGCCGACCGGATAAACATTGATGGTTTCCAGATTGTCCTGACTGGTCAGAAACGCGCAGCCGTGCAAAGTTTTAAGTCTTTCCGCATGGGAGAAAGAGGTTGTCAAACCATAGGCAATATCATTGGTTACATTATTTCCGCCCACCGGAATGGCGCCAAAATAAATCGGATAACCGTGCTTAAAACTGGCGATAGACGTCGTGCCGCCGCCCATATCGACAATGGTGGCGCCAAGCTCACGCTCGTCATCGACTAAACAAGATAATCCTGAAGCATAGGAAGAAAATGTCTTACCCTCAATACCAAGATGTGCATTTTCAATAACTGTGGCCACATTGCGGTAGGTAATATCGGGCACCAGCCCCAGCAAAATGTCTACAGATAAAGTCTCGCCAAAAATATTGCGCGGATCTTTTATCTCTTCACCGCCATCCAAACGATAATTGGTCGACAGGCAATGTATCAGTTCGCAACCTTCGACATTGATTTTGTGAATTCCTTTTTCAACAACCTTAATAAGATCATTTTCATTAACCGGACGGTTCTTATTCAGCGTAATTGACGATTCTCTGATAACACTTTTGATTTTCTCACCGGAAATATTGACAATCACGCGTTCAATCCGCTCATTAGCCATCTGCTCGGCTGTTTCCACGGCATTACAGACAGACAAAGTCGCCTGATTAATATCAGTAATAACGCCGTTTTTAATACCTTTAGACGCATTATAACCATACCCGACAATATTGATTTTACGGTCTCTGCCCATTTTGGCAATAACACAGCATACCTTGGAAGACCCGATATCCAGGGCGGCAATGGTTGTTGCTCTGTTAAACGAATGCGACACGGCAGCTCCTTATGCATCAAATATTCTGTTCTGCCGCCGGTTTGCCAGATAAAGGCGCCTTGTCGCGGCTGGTTTTGCGGATTTTTACCACAATCTTATGCGGTAATCTTAAATCGATGATGGTTAATTTACGTTTAAAAATCCCTTTGGTTTCATTCAGTTTCAATAATTTTTTCCAGGCAGCGCGAATATTTTCTTCCGGAAGCTTGACGGTGATGCCTTCGCGTATATCATTCAAAATCAGATTCCAACGCCGTCCGGAAATGAAGTTTGCTACTTTAACATGGCTAAGATAATCATATTTGTCATCGGCCAGCGCCTCCATCAATTTTGTAAAATTTTCCGGCGCACCCGCACCGACAATCAGCAAAATCGGCTCGCTCACATGATATTCCGCCTCAATCACTTTGCCGTCTGCATCCAGTGGATAAAACTTTTCATTAATTTGCCAAATGGCACGAACTTCTTTTTCCTGCATATCAATATGTAGCACATTTGGGAAAAAGCTTTTGCGTACGGATACTTGTTTAACCCAGGGCAATTGCTCCAATTTTTGCTTCAAATCATAAACATCTATTTTCAAAATATTGTCGCCGCGTTTCAACTGAAGCAGACGATTAATTTCTTCCAGCGACGTTTTTTCTCGCCCGGAAACGACAATATCATCCAAAACAAACCCCTGAGCAGCCGCCCATTCATAAAGTTCATTTTGCCAAAAAGCAATTTTTTTGTTGACCAAATCATTTTTCAGGGTCAACACCACACCTGCCCAAAAAACAATAAACAACAATACCGCCACACTGCCAAGCAAACGCCAGGGCCATTCTCTTTCCAAACGTAAAATATTGTTGCCGTTGTCGGAAGTTTTATTTTTGGTGCTTTCCCCGGCCGTATTTTGTTTTTCTTTTGCCATTTATTTATGAATACCCAGCCGTTTAACTTCCCATTCCAGCGTAATTGAGGTATGCTCTTTGACTCTTTGCACGATTGTTTCTCCAAGTGTCTCCAGATCGTGAGCCGTCGCCTTCCCCGTATTAACCAAAAAATTGCAATGTTTTTCCGAAACTTTTGCCCCGTTAACATGTAAATTGGCGCAGCCGGATTTCTTGATTAATTCCCAAGCACGCAGACCTTCCGGATTCTTAAAAGTTGACCCGGCCGTCCGCACATTGCAGGGCTGCGATTTTTCGCGATATGCTTTTTGCTCAGCCATAATCTGCCTGGTTTTCTCAGGATCCTGAGGCTCGGTGCGCAATGTCAGCGAAGTAATAATCCAATCATCAGGAAAACAGCTGCTGCGATAACCAAGCGTCAATTCCTCCGCCGGAACTTCGCGCAATTCTCCTTCGCCGTTGACAATACTGACCTTGACCAAAACATCTTTTGTCTCTTTGCCAAAGCAGCCGGCATTGGTTTTGATTGAACCGCCGAGATGCCCGGGAATTGAGACCAGAAACTCCAGTCCGCCCAATTTATTGTCCAACATTATTTTTTTCAAATCGGCATTATTCATTCCCGCGCCGCAAGTGATATAACCATCGCCAATTTCACAGCGCCGATAATATTTACCGTCCAGCTTAATCACCACCCCGGGCACGCCGCCGTCGCGCACCAGCAAATTTGACCCCCCGCCGATAACACAGATCGGCAGATTATAAGGT
Source organism: uncultured Alphaproteobacteria bacterium (assembly GCA_944391445.1). Lineage (GTDB taxonomy): Bacteria > Pseudomonadota > Alphaproteobacteria > RF32 > CAG-239 > CAZU01. The sequence continues at coordinate 15,868 of CALXTL010000011.1, forward strand.
TTTGTTTGCATAAACCATTTCAAATCTTCATCATCTTCAGGGTAGAACATCACTTCCGCCGGACCGCCGACCCCAAACCAGGTATGCCGGGATAAAGGTTCATTGCACAAATAACGCCCGCGAACTTCAGGCAGCAGTCCGACCAAATCGTTTTTTTTATGTCCCAAGCCAAACATAACCTTTCTCCCTATGCTCTGATCAGTTCTTTCTCAATTGCGTTTGCAAAACGACCGGCCGCATCTTTAATTCCGGCTTTAGCGGCACAGGCAGCCATTTTCTGCAAACGGGGTTCGTCTGCGAATAGTTTTTCAAGTGTTTGTTGAAGTTTTTGCGGCGTAAAATCTTTCTGCTCAATCATTTCAGCGCCGCCTGCCTCAACCAAATCCGTCGTATTAAACATCTGATGATTATCCGCCGCCGTCGGCAACGGTACCAAAATCGAAGGAACACCAACCACGGCAATTTCCGAAACAGACGACGCTCCCGACCGGGAAATAACCAAATGCGAAGAAGCATACAACATTGGCATATCTTCAAAAAAGTGCCGCACCGTCACACCGCACCCCGAATTTTTATAAGCTTTTTCAATTTGTTCTTCTTCACCCTTGCGGCACTGCTGAAAGATTTTTATTTTTTTCCGCAAATTTTCCGGCAGGGTGGCAATAGCCTGCGGCACCACTTCACCGAAAATCTTGGCTCCCTGACTGCCGCCCAGCACCAGGAGTTGTATCGGATCATGCGGGCCAAGCGACGGATAAACGCGGCCGGCCTCGGCCACGATACTTGCACGTACAGGCATCCCGCACAAAACGCTTTTAACACCTTCCGGCACACGACGTACATGGCGAAAACTCTGCGCGACCAAAGCCGCGTATCGGCATAAATAGCGGTTCGTCCGGCTCATCACTGAATTTTGCTCATGCAAAACCAAATCCGTCCCGAGCAAAAGTGCAGCCATCGATGCCGGAAAAGAGGCATACCCGCCGAAACCGACCACGCACACCGGTCTATAACGCAACAAAATCAACACCGCCTGTGCAATACCGACGCAGGTTTTAAGCAGACTTTTGCATTTAAATAAAACCGACTTTCCGACCACGCCGCCGGACCAAACCGCCTTATTGGGAATCTCGCCGAGCTTTCCTTTATAATTATCCTTGCCGCGCCCGTCGGTGATTAGCATCAGGTTATACCCGCGGCGTTCAAGTTCTTCGGCCAAAGCTTCCGCCGGATACACATGTCCGCCGGTACCGCCGGCCGTCAGGATAATCAACGGTCTTTTGTCAGTAGTCTTCATCTTTATCCTCCGCATGAACATTTTTGCGCGTAATTGCCAAAAGCATACCCATACCGACCGCCGTGGCAAACAGAGCCGACCCGCCGTAAGAAATAAACGGCAGCGCCATTCCCTTGGTCGGCGCAATATGCAAAGTCGAAGCCATATTAATAATTGCTTGCAGACCGAAGCTTGCCACCAACCCAGCCGAAGCCAGAATAATGAACAAATTGTTTTCTTTGCAAGATAAAAGCATCGTCCGGATAACTATGGCGGCAAACAACCCGACAATCAACAAACAAAAAATCATACCATATTCTTCTGCCGCCACGGCAAAGATAAAATCGGTATGAGCGTCGGGAATATGCAATTTGGCCACACCCTCGCCCGGTCCGACACCGAACAGACCGCCATTTTCAAACGCCGCCATTGCTTTTTTAACCTGATAGCTCAGCTCGGAAGAAAAAAGTTGCAAAATACGTGCCTGTGCATGCGGGAAAAAAGCATAAATACCGGCGGCGGCCGCCACACCGGCGCCAACAAGCATCCACACAAACATCATCGGCAACCCGGCCAAAAAAAGCTGAAAACACCAAATGGCGCTCACCACCACAAACATTCCGATGTCCGGCTGTGCCAACAGCAAAACCGAGGTCAGAAAATATAAAATCACCGATAAACTTTTTCCCGGAAAATCCTGATATTTTTTTCCGGCCTCAAACAACAATGCCGACACCATCACAAACAACGGCTTAACAAATTCAGAAGGTTGCAATTGAAACCCTAAAATATAAATCCAGCGTGTTGCACCTTTGTTTTCAACGCCGAAGAACAAAGTAAACAACATTAAAAGCATGATCAGCGCATAACCGCAAACGGCAATCCGGCGTATATTTCTGAGTGATAACATCGACAAAAACAACATTCCGCTCACGGCCAACGGCAAAAAAAGCAATTGTTTTTTCACAAAGTGGAAACTACCGTAACCAATACGGTTGGCCACCGACGGACTGGCCGAAAAAGTCAAAAACGCGCCAAAAATGATGATCATGGCAAACATAACCAGCAGAGCCTTATCGACAGTCCACCACCAATTGGCAAAAACACTGCGGCTGTTTCTAGAAAAACTGATCATCTTTTTTCCTTCTCTTACAACGCGGCCAAACCAAACGCTCCCGCCGCCGCGGCAATAATCCAAAATCGCAGCACCACTCTTGTTTCCGGCCAGCCGCATTGTTCAAAATGATGATGTATCGGTGCCATTTTGAAAAAGCGTTTGCCTGTACGGCGGTACCAAAACACCTGAACCATAACAGAAACGGCTTCTGCCACAAACACAAGGCCAACAATCGCCAGCAAAATTTCTTGCTTCAGCATAACCGCAATTGTGCCAAGCAGACCACCAAGTGCCAAAGATCCCGTATCGCCCATAAAAACTTTTGCCGGCGCGGCATTAAACCACAAAAAGCCGAGACATCCGCCAACAACGGCAGCGCAAACGACAGTCATCTCGCCGGCATGCGGCACCGCCGGCAAAGAATGTTCTCCAGCCGGAAACAGGCCACTGACATAGGCCAAAACCATAAAAACCGCAAAAGCAATAATTGACAACCCCGAAGCCAGTCCGTCCAATCCATCACTCAAATTAACCGCATTTGAGCTGCCGACAATCACCACCATGGCAAACGGCACATAGAACCACCACAAATCGAAATACAGATTGTCAAAATAAGGAAAATTTAAAACAAACCTCTCTTCAGCCGGCATCAAAAACGAAATCACGCCGACCGCCGCCAAAGCTGTAGAGAACTGCAAAACGAGCTTCATCCTTGGCGTCATGGCATTAGCCGTTTGTTTGGTCACTTTGACATAATCATCAGCAAAACCGACAAAACCAAAAACCAGCAGCACGGTCAGCGCCACCCACAGCAAAGGGGCATCCCAAGCGCCGCATAGCAACACGGCGGCAACAACCGCACCCAGAATCAGCACCCCGCCCATGGTCGGCGTTCCCTGCTTAGTCAGCAAATGAGACTTTGGCCCGTCTGTACGAATAGGCTGCCCTTTGGACTGATGCGCATGTAACAGACGAATAACTCTGTCGCCACAGCAAAGCGCCAAAATCAAAGAAACAAAAAAGGCCGCAAAAGCGCGCGCATAAACAGAGCTCAGACAATCCGGCAAAACATCAGACAAAGCATACAACATATGAAACAATCCCGAAATTTTTGGTTTTCAAGTATCATAACACGGCAAATCTAAATAAATATTAAAGAAAAACATTCTGAGCCAAATAAACATCATCCTTATTGCCCACCCCACACGGTCATGCTCAAACTTGACCCGGCTTCTTAAGGCACGCCGCCCCCACCGGCACGGTCATGTTCGGACTTGATCCGGACATCCAGGTCAAATGATGTAGCTATATTAATTTCCTGGATCCCCGGGTCTATTCTTCGCTTCGCTCAGGCCCGAGGATGACATAGAAAAAAGGACTTTTTGTCAAACCGGGGTATGATTATGTGTTGACATCATTGGCGAAATGAGCGATACTGAATACAGAGCCTTGTGTCGTCATATTTCTTTTATAAAGGATGTCATGCGATGAAAAACTATTATGTTATACCCTGTTTTATCTCCGCCGCGGCCGTTTGGGCTGCCGGCGGAGCTTTTGCCCAGCAATGTGTCCAGGCGCCGTCCTGCGCCGAGCTCGGTTTTACCGATTCTGTTTCTGATTGCGCCGATGACGGCATACTTTACTGCCCGTTTGACAAGTCAAAAGTCTTTTGCCGGAAAGTAAACACCATTCCTGAAACACCGAATACCGAAACACAATGCAAAGAATTGGGCTATATGCTTATAAATGGTGTAGACCCTGACACCGGCGCACCCCTTAAATTAGCTTGCTTTGTCGGCAAAGTATTGGAACTTTGTCCGTATAATAGTCTTTACGGCAAATGTGTCGCCGGAGACGGTAGCGCTTGTGAAGACTTAGGCTTTACCAAAAATCCGACATGTCCGGCCGGACAAGGCAAAATTTATTGTATATACGACAACAGTTACGCCAAATGTACGGGTCTGACAACAGACGGTTGCACCGTCGGATTTATAAATACACCGGAAAATTGTAATAGTTGTCCGAACGGAATCAAGCCAAACGGTTACAAGTCTTCCAGTGGTGAGGTTTGCTACAGTTGTTGTGAGGCATCACCCTCGGGAATGGCAGCGTGCATATCATGTTTAACACAATGGCAGCCGACTATTGACTCCGAACTCATGAAATAATACGGCATATTATTTCTGATACGCCTCGAAAATATCTTTTGTTGAAGCAAAATATGATTATGCGTTGACACACTTTGTAAAATAAGCGATACTAAATCTAGAGCCTTGTTTCATCATATTTTTATAAAGGATGTCATGCAATGAACTACAATTATTTCATATCCTGCTTTGTCTCCGCCGCAGTCATTCTGACAGCTGGTAATGCTTTTGCTGAAGATTGCTCTCAAACCATGTCCTGCACAGAACTCGGCTATACCGATTCTATTTCTGATTGTGCCAATGGCAGCGCGCTTTATTGTCCGTTTGACAAAACAAAAGTTTTTTGCCGGGAAATAAAAGAATTGGAGCCGCTTGATTGTGGAAGCTACGGATTTTCAGAAAATACACCGGAAAACTGTGGTAATTGTGCTTATGGAATAACGATCTTTGGCTCCCCGGTTGATGGACGATACTGCTACAGATGTTGCACATCAATAGATGCGGCAAAAGGTGAAAAATGCATACCTTGTGCGGAATAACCTTTCCCGGCTATCATATTTTGCGCATCCGTTTCACCTAGCCATACTTAAACTTGCTCCGGACATCCTTCAGGGCAAGTTACTTTGCCAGCATGGTCATGCTCAAGCTTGATCCGGACATCCGGGGCAAACGATATAACTTTATTGCCTCCCGATATCTCCGGATCCGTTTCTCGCCGGCATTTTGAACTGGAAATAAAAAAAGAACTCGCCCAAACACGAGTTCTGAAAAAAGAAAAATATACCAAATACTAAATCGGCATTTGCATAATCGTGTTATAAGCTCTGATCGCTGTATCCCGCACGGCAACAACCGTTTCCAACGCCACTTCGGCATTAGACACAGCCAAAACGACATCTTGAATATCCGCCTTACCCTGCATACCGGCAATTGAAGTTACTTCTGCCTGTTTGTGTAAATTGACAACATCCTCGGCAGCGGCCTTGACCATATCGCCAAAACCCTGTGGCTGCGGTTGCTCAACTCCGGCGGCGGCGGCCATCTTTTGCTCTCCGGCATTAATCCGGCTCAAAGCCTGCTGATATGCGCTCAATGCGTTGGAAACATTACTGATCATCTCTCATCCCCTCTTACTTCAAGATATCCAGCGCGGCCGAGCTCATCTCACGCGCGGTTCGCATCATGTTCAAATTAGCATCATAAGCCCGCTGCGCCTCTTTCATATCCATCATCTCAATCAATGGATTCACATTTGGCAGCAGGACATAGCCGTTGGCATCTGCCCCTGGATTGCCCGGTTCATATTTTTGTTGAAAAGCCGAATTATCTTTTTGAATCTTATTAACCCGCACCATCTGTGCGCCGGTTTCCTGATCCACATAGTTTTGAAAACTCACCACTTGCCGACGATACGGCTCACCGCCCGGCACATCCGAAACAGAGTCGGCATTAGCCATATTTTGGGATATGACTTTCAGGCGCTCTGCCTGAACTCTCATCCCTGAAGCAGCAATATCTGCGCTGACTGACAGATTATTCGGCATCTCTTTCCCCCCTAGACGCTGATTTTGGTACTTGCTGTTTGCAACAACGTTTTATATTTATTCAAAATAGTAATTGTTTTCTTATATTCGCTGCTGGCTTTGCTGGCCTGATTCATTTGCTCTTCCAGAATAACCCCGTTACCGTCAATCGTCAGCGCCGCTGACGGATTCGGCGTATAAACGCGCACATCATTATCCGAATGCAGCGCAATATGTCGCGGATTGGTCGTTTTCAGCGCCACCGAAGAGAAATATCCGGCGTCGGAAGAAGGCTCCGCCACCGCGCGCGCCAGATACCCAGGCGTATTGACATTGGCAATATTTTCGGCAATAACTTTTTGCTTTGCCGTCAAATACTGCATATTCCTGCTGGCTGCGTCAAAAACCGAAAGATTCTTAAAATCCATTTCTTTCAAACTCCCCGTGGCGATCGTATATCCCCATATACGATAAACATGCAAAATCTATGCCAAACAAAACCCCTTGCTAATTCAACCAACCGCCATTAAAATAAAGCAGATGTCATCAACCGGGTCATTAACATGTCTGATCAGAATAATAGCAGAAAACCTATACAAAACAACCAAACGGATGCTTTTTCCACAGATAATAGCAGCTATGCCGTCGCGCTCGAATATGATTCGCAAAAGCATAATGCCCCGATTGTCTCCGCCAAAGGGCAAGGTGAAATAGCGCAAAAAATCATCCGGCTGGCGCTGGATAACAACATCGAAATCCGCCAAGACGCCGATCTGGTGCAAATTCTGCGCGCGGTTGATATCAATGAAGAAATTCCGATAGAAGCTTTTGCCGCCGTTGCCGAAATCATTTCTTATATTTATCAGCAGAACAACAAAGCTCTGTAGACATCAGCCCAAATTTCAGCATCCGAGCGTATTTTTTTCAAGAATACAAACAAAAAAACCGTCCGTTCCGGTTGTAAGCGGCGACAAACGCAGCATGTTTTCGCTTTTATGCGGATATGGCGTTTCAATATACTTTTCCCACACTTTGCGGATATTAACAAAATGAAATTCCGGATGCCCGGCCAAAAAACGATCAATCACATGCTCATTTTCATCGGCAAGCACCGAACAGGTCATATAAATCAGCCGGCCGCCGTTTTTGGTTTTTTCCGCACCGATATGAAGAATCTCCTGCTGCACACGCACCAACTCAAGCAGTTTTTTCTCATTCAGCCGGAATTTGGCATCAGGACTGCGTCGCCAGGTCCCTGTTCCCGAACATGGCGCATCAATGATAAAACGGTCAAAATCTTTATCGCTGTCGGCAATAATATCTGTCAGTTCAATATTGCGAACCCCGAGCCGCAACAACCGGGGTTTAATTTTGTCAAGCCGCTTGGCATTACTGTCATAAGCCAGAATTTTGCCCTGATTACCGAGCAAATGCGCCAAAGCCAGACTTTTACCGCCTGCGCCGCAACAATAATCAATAATCTTATGTGTCGGCCGCACATCGCACAAAATAGCCGCTAATTGTGATGCTTCATCCTGGACATCAATCCAGCCGTCCTGATAAGTCATGCAATTGGCCAGATTGACACGCTGCGCCGACTTCACCCCAAGCGGCGAATAAACCGTTGGTTCAACATCCAGCCCTTCTTGGCGCAATCGGCACAAAACTTCGTCGCGGCTGTGGTTATGCGCGCGAAAGTTCACCATAGCCGGACGATTCAATGCCTTGCAAAATTCCAGATTCTTGATTTTGGCAAACAGCCATTCCGGGCATTCAGCTTCGACAAAAGCCGGATAAGGCTGCGTGTTTTCTTTGGCCAGACGGGATCTTTCTTCCTCCTGCAGTGGCGCAAGGCCATAAGGAGAACCGTCAAACACCTCATCAAGTTTATCCCGGGCCGCCTGCAGCAAAATCTGCCGCGGCGCCGCCGATTCCGCGTCAAAGCTCAGCTTCATCCGGTTGCGAATAAGTTCCCAGACCATGTCGGTAATAAAACGGCGATCTTTGGCACCGATATATTTGCGTGCGCGCAAATATTCGTTTATAACTGCATCGGCCGGCTTTTCATCTTTGAATATTTCGCTGATCAGCTCCAACACAGCCTGATAGCGCGCCCCGCTCTGCATCCGCTCATGCCTCCTTTTTGCCTTTTCGATACCCCAGACAAACCAGATATGTCTCAGGCGAACTCTGCCGGCTGGCATCAGGCTTGAAATGGACAACTTTGGCAAAATTTCTTTTGGCGTCAGCAAGCAACATCCCTTCGGCACCTCCTTGAAAAACCTTGGCAATAAAAAGACCCCCAGGCGCCAGCACCTCTTTGGCAAAATCATAGGCCGCCTCAACCAAAGCAATGGTGCGCAAATGATCCGTCTGCTGATGCCCGGTGGTGTTGGCCGCCATATCACTCATCACGATATCCGGCTCGCCTTTAAGCAGCTCTTTCAATTTTTGCGGAGCTTCCGGCGCCGTAAAATCCTGACAAATAAGCACAGCGCCGTCAATAGGTTTGGTTTCCAGAATATCAATACCCACAACCTGGCCGCTGCCTTTGTTGCGAGCCACGGCCACCTGCGTCCAGCCGCCCGGAGCGCAGCCAAGATCAACAATGGTTTTTCCTTTACCCAAAAACTTAAATTTTTCATCCAGTTGAATCAGCTTAAAAGCCGCCCGCGACCGATACCCCTGCCTTTGCGCCTCAGCCACATACGGATCATTCAACTGCCGAGCCAGCCATTGATTGGAAGATTTCTTTTTATACTTCGACGTCTTGACCCTAACACTCAGATTATGGCGTCCGGTAATTTCTTTTGCCGATTTGGTTAATTTTTTCATTTTTTCTGTCTTTTTCAATAAGTTCTGCAACAATGCCGTCTTTGGCACTTTTTAACGAGGCGGTAATTTCTCTGGCGCCAAGCCCTTCATAAATCGTACGATATATAACACAAGCCGCAATAAAAATATACGAACGCTTGTCGCCAATATACGGATTATCCGCCAACTCAGCGCGGCGCGAATGCAAAACCGAGTCAATAGCCGCGTCCATTTCCTCGCGGCTCATGGTTTGGCCATCGGCAGCTTCGCGGTCATATTTGCCCATTTTTCGGATCATGCTGACCAAACGCAACGGCGTACTGGATGTCGCCACAAAACAGACATCATCGATATAATTCTGCAAATATGATTTTTTAACAAAGCTCTCCACCCTGGCCTTAATATCCTGCCTCAATTTGGCGGCGTTTTCTTCTCGATATTCAACCAACTCAAAAGCTTCTGACGCATTACGCGCACCCCAGGGAATAGAAATCGTATGCAGAATATGCGGATTGTTGGTATTGCTGGCCAGCGTAATCTCTGTTGAACCACCGCCCAGATCATAAAGAACCACATATTTGCTTTTACCGCAAACATGAGACAAAGCCCCCTTCAAATTCAGCCGGGCTTCTTCATAACCGTTAATAACCTCAAGTTGAATATGCGATTCGTCATATACTTTTTTCAAAAATTCATCGCTGTTGTCTGCCATCCGGCAAGCGGCCGTAGCCACTGCTCGCAATTCATCAACATTATATCTGTCCAAAAGCTGCCGATATTCAAAAAAACATTTAACACCGCGCTCCATGGCATCCGTGGTGAATCTGTTGCCCTTATACAATCCTTCGCCAAGACGGGTCGGCTGCGACTGTGCACAAAGCTGTTTTCCGTTTGCATCGCAAATCAGCAGCCGGCAGGAATTTGTCCCCAAATCGATGGCAGCGTAGCGTTTATCAGTCATTGGCAGCTCCTTTGAATTGATTGTCCGGTTTATAAGCGTTGCGTTTTTTGGCAAACGGATAACGGGATCGGCCAAAATGCCGGCGACGATAAGATTTTTTATGCGCGTGCATCAGATCCAGCAAAATCCCCTCGCGGATACCGCGGTCAGCCACAGTCACCTCCGAAATCGGCCAAAACGTGATCAACCCTTCAATAATGGCGCACCCGGCCATCGTCAGATCGGCTTTTGGCGCGCCGATACACGGATGCCGGCGGCGCCCTTCATCCCCCAAGCGTCTGATTTTGGCAATTGTATTGTCAATATCCTGCTTGGTCATGGCAATACCATCCACAGCCGACCGATTATACCGCGGCAGATTCAGATGCACCGCACCCAATACCGTCACCGTGCCGGAGGTTCCAATCACTTGAATCTCCTGTTTGGCAATAGCTTCGCGAATATTATATTTTTCTTCAAACTCAGATAAAAGCTTATGCGTGCGTTCAATAATGGTGTTATACGCCAGATCCGTCATCTCCTGCGAAGGAAAAGCCTCCGACACCGTAACCACGCCATAAGGCAAAGAAACAAATCCTTCAATGAAAGTGCTGCCGCTGTTGGTTGTGCGCGCCAGAGAAATCTCTGTTGAACCACCGCCGATATCAAATACCAGCGCCCTTTTGACATTGCGTGACAAAAGCGGAATACAGCCGACTACCGCCAACCGCGATTCTTCTTTTGAAGAAATAATTTCCAGATTAAGCCCCGTCTCTTTTTTGACCAGTTCCAAAAACGGTTTGCAGTTCACCGCCCGGCGGCAAGCCGCCGTAGCAACAAAACGCGACTTATGTATTGGCGCATACTCAGCCAGCACGCCGGCACAAACTTTCAGAGCGCCAACGGTTCGCCGCACAGCTGCACGCGAAAGTTCGTTGTTGTTGATAATCCCCTCGCCAAGCCGGGTAATTTTGGAAAAAGTCTCCACGATCCGAAACGAAGTCGGTGTGGGTGTTGCAATCACCAACCGGCAAGAATTTGTCCCCAAATCAATGGCCGCATAGTGTGGAGCGGCAGGAAGTTCGGCATTTTGTCGGGGCATAAGGGCTTGTGAATTTATATTTGTCTTTTTATGCCACTTTTGCATTTTTTGTTTCAATCTTCTACGGCTAAAACGATACTAAATTAAACCAGTTATAGAGCATAAATTAAAACGACACAATATTTTTATGCAAAAAATCATGTCCAAAGACCAAAGAAAATGCCCGTCGGCATAAACCAACGAGCAGACAACGGAGCAAAACTTGCTTTTTTTAACCGTTTTCGCGAATACTGGTCCGCAGAGTGTCAATTGAAACAAGTTCTTTGTTTTCGTTTTCAAAATACCAATAAACCCAACCGTTACAAGCCGGCGCATTCTGCGCGGCAGCTCCGACCTGATGAATGGACCCTTCTGCAGTTTCGTTTTTAATGGTGCCGTCCGAACGAATCACAGCCCGGTGCTTGCGTGAAACATCATATAAAACATCGCCGGGCGAAAGCATTCCGCGTTCAACCACACTGCCAAACGGCACGCGCGGCAAACGTTTTTTAGAACTGTATTCCAGACAAACCTTGTTTTTCACCGGTTCAACTGCGGCAATCCGTTCTCTGGCTCCCTTAATATACAACGGATCTTTTTCAATCCCTATAAAATTGCGGCCGAGTTTCTTGGCCACCGCGCCGGTTGTTCCCGTCCCGAAAAACGGATCCAAAATAACGTCGCCCGGCTTGGATGACGCCATAATCACACGATAGAGCAGACTTTCCGGCTTTTGGGTCGGATGCAGTTTGTCACCATCCTCGCCCTTAAGACGCTCTTTACCGGTGCAAATCGGCAAATTCCAGTCACTGCGCATTTGCGTATCTTCATTCAGCGCTTTCATAGCCTCATAGTTGAAAGTATATTTAGAATGCTGGTACTTGCAGGACCAAATCAGTGTTTCATGCGCATTGGTAAAACGCGTACCCTTAAAATTTGGCATTGGATTGGTTTTATTCCAGATAATATCGTTCAATATCCAAAAACCCAAATCCTGTAAGATATACCCTACCCGGAAAATATTATGATACGAGCCGATCACCCACAAGGCACCGTCGTCTTTCAGCACGCGCCGCGCCGAGGTCATCCATCGGCGGGTATATTCATCATAAGCAGCCAAACTCTCAAAATTATCCCATTCCTCATACACGCCGTTGACATTGCTGTTATCTGGCCGGGTCAGTGCTTCGCCAAGCTGAAGATTATACGGCGGATCGGCAAAAATCACATCCACCGAATTGGCTTCCATCTGGTCCATTACTTTAACGCAGTCATCATTAATGATTGTGTTTAGAATTGATTTCTTTTGTTTTGCACTCATAACACCAACCGAAATATTACGAATATTCTGTTCAATGAAGCCAGTATGGGTGAGAGATGGTTATAAATTTATTAACAACCCTCGAAATTTAAAAATAAAAAACCGCCGGTTTCGCCAACCCGCGGTTTTATCAGTTTTTTTATAAAAAATTTTCCTTTACAATCTTCTGCGCTTTTCTTCACCTTCTGCACAAGGCCGTCACAGCCCCGTAACGTAAATCAGCATATTTTAATAAACAAAATCTGCATTATACCTAAATTTTTGTTAAACAGCCTGTTCAAACAAAAATTTCTGCACCGGTTTATAAGAAAGGCGATGTTCCGGTGTCACGCCGTATGACTTTAACCCGGCCATATGCGCTGCCGTTCCATAACCGGCATTTTTCTCAAAACCGTAACCGGGGTAGCGCTCGGCCAGTTTGCCCATCAACCGGTCGCGATAGACTTTGGCAACAATGGATGCCGCCGCAATCGAATAAGACCTGGCGTCCCCTTTAACGAGGGTACAGCTCCGGCACGGAAAATCCTTGGGATTCTGATTGCCGTCTATCAATACACATTGCGGTTGGACCTTAAGTTGTGCCACCGCGCGGCGCATGGCCAGAAAAGTCGCCTGCAGAATATTTTGTGCATCAATTTCTTTTGCCGAAGCTTCGCCGATGCCAATAACAACTTTGCCCCCGACCTCTGCCTGCCGCAAATGCTCATAAAGCTGTTCACGCTTTTTTGCGGTCAATTTCTTGGAATCATCTAAAGCGTTCAGCAAAAAATCATCCAGTCTGCGGTCCAAAATAATCACCGCACCGGCCACCACCGGCCCGGCCCAGGGCCCCCGCCCGGCTTCGTCAATACCGGCCACCAGACCGTCTTGTTTGTCTTCCCAAGCAAAATCGGGCATGTTTTCAGCCTCCGGCTAGACCCGCACCCGCAAACCGCCGGCCGTTATCTCCGCCCGGCCGCCGATCGGCAGTGTCAGCAGAGGCGTCGTATGCCCGAAGTCAACGTTTGCCAACACCGGAATATTATTCAATTGCGGAATGCTGTCGACAATATACTGCAAATCCTTCCGTCCGATTTTTGAATCTTTCTGAAAACGGCCGATCACAAGCCCTTTCACATGGGAAAAATCCGGCTGATAGGCCAGCGCCTGCAAATTACGCAGAAAATTTTTGCCATCAGACGAAGAAGTATCTTCAACCAGCAAAATTGTCTCCGGAGCAAAAGCCGGACGATACGATGTTCCTAACAACAGAATTTGCGTGCATAAATTGCCGCCGATCAGTGTCCCCGCGGCCGTACCGTCATGCAGCTTCCAATAACCGTCATTTTTGATAAAATCGCGTTTTTCCTGATCAATAAACCACAAATCATCGCTCCACGCTGCCGAAGGCCGAATATCCAGCCAGTCACCGCGCTCAAACAACATTTGGCGCATCATTTCCCAAGTATAGTCAAAACCGTGTTTCATGCCGAAAGAGCTGTAATGCGGACCAAGAAAAGTCACCAGCCCGGTCTTGGCATAAATACCGTTCAGCAGTGCGGTAATATCCGAAAATCCGCAAATGACTTTCGGATTCGCACGAATAGCCGCATAATCCAGAAACGGCAGAAGCTGATTTGAGTTAAACCCGCCGATGATGGTAAAAACGGCTTTAACATTCTTGTCACAAAAAGCCGCATTCAGGTCATCAACGCGTTTTTGCAGCTCTGTTGTACCGAAGCAATCAAAATTATCATCTGTCGTATTGGCACCGAAACTGACCTTCAATCCCATTTCGGCAAACCTTTCCCCGGCAATTTCCCGGCTGTCGGCGCCGATAATTTTAAGCCCGGTTGACGGTGCAATAACACGAATTTCATCACCTTTTCTCAAAACTTCGGGAACAAGTCTGTCCATCATTCTGTCTCCTTTGCAACAATCAGTCTTGCCGAAAGTATAGCCGTTTTTTTCAGATTCGCAATCACTTATGCACTAAAAAAACAAAGCCGCGGACTTATATTGAAACATCATCGGGGAGAACGTGCAAAATGGACAAACATTTTTATATCTTTCGTCATGGCGAATGTCCGTTTAATGTCACCGGACACATTCAGGGACAAAAATTCAACGGGGCTCTGACTCAAAACGGTATTCGTCAGGCTCGCCGCATTGGCGAGTGCCTGCGCGACAAAAACATTGAGATTATTCTCTCCAGTCCGATGCGCCGTGCGCTGCAAACTGCGCAGATTGTCCGTGACTACACCGGCGCGCCGATCTTGCTTGATCATCGGTTTATTGAAGTAAACATGGGCATCGTTGAAGGCATGCATATTTCCGTTGCCGAAAAACGCTACGCTGATATTTATGCCCTATGGCGCAATCCCGACTTTCAAAAAAACAACATTCGTTTCAAAGGAGGCGAAAGCAAAGAAGATGTCAGAAAACGTATCTTTGCGGCGCTTTCCTATTATGCACGGGAAACCGCCTATCAAAACCTGGCTGTTTCCGGCCACGGCATCACCTTATCGCAAACATTACTACAGTTTGGCATTCGTGTCACCGACATCAAAAACGGCGCCATCGTTCATATGGCCTACATTCACCCGCAATGGAAATATCACGGCTTCATCACCGCGCCGGAAACAAACTAATAATGCGGCGGCGGCACTTCTTCGCTCAGCGGCTTGACGCCTTCTTCTTTAAGCAGTCCGTACAAATATTGATTCTGTTTCAACAAATGTTCAATCTGCCGTCCTTGTTCAATCAACACGCTGTTCAACTCATCGAGCATTTTTTCCTGGTTGGCCAGCGCCGTTTCAATCTGGATAAATCTTTCTTCGTCGGATTGCATATTTCGCCCGTCCCCCTTGTTTGCCTGAATAAATATGTTATCATAACAGCGGATTTTTACAAGCAGGAAACACATGCCGCTGCAAATTGACATTACGCCCGAATTTCAAAAAGCTTTCGATATTGTCTGCAATACCGGGCAACACCTGTTTGTCACCGGCAATGCCGGCACCGGCAAATCGACCTGGCTGGACTATTGCCGCAGCCATTGTGCCAAAAACATGGTTGTTGTGGCACCCACCGGGGTGGCCGCATTGAATGTCAGCGGTCAGACGATCCACCGTTTTTTCGGATTTCCGGTTAATGTCACGCCCGAAAAAATCAAAAATTTTCAAATTTTGCCGCGGGCCAAACGCATTTACAAACAATTACAAACGCTGGTGATTGATGAAGTTTCAATGCTCCGTGCTGATCTGCTGGATTGTATTGATGCTTTTCTCCGCCTGTATGGTCCCGAACCGGAACATGCCTTCGGCGGCGTGCAATTGGTGCTGGTCGGCGATTTATACCAATTACCGCCGGTGATTTCGCCGGCGGAGCGTGTATATTTTTTCAGTCGCTACGCTTCGCCTTATTTTTTCAGTGCCGAAGCCTGCCGGCAGATCAGCCTCCAGGTAGTGGAACTGACCAAAATCTACCGCCAAAAAGACAATAGTTTCATTGAACTTTTGGCTCGCATCCGCCACAACACGGCAACACCAGAAGACCTTTCCGCTCTCAATACCAGGGTTGGTGCGCCGCCGGCCGAAGGTTTCGGCATCAGCCTTACGCCGACCAACCGCCTGGCTGACGCCATCAATGCGGAAAACCTTGCGCGGATAGATGCGCCGTCCTATATTTCTCATGCGCTGATTGACGGTGATTTTAAAAAAGACGATTATCCGGCCGCCGCGGAGCTCGAACTCAAAGCCGGCGCACAGATTATGCTGTTAAACAACGACCTCAAAGGCCGCTGGGTCAACGGTTCGCTGGCACTGATTGAGGAGATTAAACCGGCGCCGGACAAAATCCGTTTTTTGCGTGTCCGCCTGCAAAACGAAGGCCGTGCGGTTGAGGTTTTTCCTTACACGTGGGAAATTTTCAAATACGCGCTGCTCGGACGCGAAATTGTTTCTGAGGCCGTTGGATCTTTCACGCAGTTCCCCGTGCGTTTGGCTTGGGCGGTCACCATCCACAAAAGTCAGGGCAAAACTTTTGACCGCCTGCAGTTAGATATCGGCGGCGGCGCCTTTGCCCCGGGGCAGCTTTATGTAGCGCTCAGCCGCTGCACATCGCTTGCGGGACTAAGCCTGACCAAGCCGCTTTCCGCGGCACACATCCTGACCGATGAGCGTATCAATACCTTTCTTTGCCGCTACCTGCCGCAGACAGGGCTCTCAAACGAAGCTAAAATCCATTTGTTGCAGCAGGCTGCTTTTGAGCGGCGAAAGCTGGAAATTCTCTATCGCAAAACCGGCGGCGAACTCTCGCGCCGGGTGATTGTTCCGATTCGCATCCGCGATGGCAATTTGCTGGCCTTTTGCACCGTGCGCCGCGAACAAAGAAGCTTCAGCATTGCACGGATTGAAATGCTGAAAACTTTTGTTGAATAATCTTTAGGAATGATTTATATTTCAGATGCTGTGTTTTTTAATCAAGGGAGCTCAAAACATGGAAAAACGCGTAGCCATTATCGCCGTTATTGTCGAAAATTATGATTCTGTCGATATGTTAAATGACATTCTGCATGAATACCGTCAGGTCATCATCGGCCGCATGGGCATCCCATACCGTGCCAAAAACATCAGCGTCATGAGCATTGCCGTCGACGCCGATTCCGACACAATCAACGCCCTTTCCGGCAAAATCGGCAAACTCAAGGGTGTCAGCGTCAAAACGGCCGTTTCCGGCTGCTGCATCGACTAATCTTTAATCAAACTGACGGGAAAGATTTCTCTGCCCCGAAAGAAAGGAATATCAATGTACAATCCTCAATCGCTCAAAGCGGAAGAATTCATCAGTCATGACGAAATCATGGCTACGTTGGCTTATGCCGACGCCAATGCCGGCGACCTCAGCCTGGTTGAACAAATCATCGAAAAAGCAAGACAACGCCGCGGACTGACGCATCGCGAAGCCTCGGTTCTGCTGGCCTGCAACGATAAGGAAAAGACAAAAGAGATTTTTGCCCTGGCCGAACAGATCAAAAAAGACTTTTACGGCAACCGCATTGTTCTCTTTGCACCACTTTACTTGTCCAACTACTGTGTCAACGGCTGCGTCTATTGCCCTTATCATGCCAAAAACAAGCACATCGCCCGCAAGAAAATGACCCAGGAGGAAATCCGCCGAGAAGTTATTGCCCTGCAAGATATGGGGCACAAGCGTCTGGCGCTTGAAACCGGGGAAGACCCTGTTAATAACCCGATTGAATACGTCCTGGAATCCATCAAAACCATCTATTCAATCAGGCACAAAAACGGGGCAATTCGCCGCGTCAATGTCAATATTGCCGCCACAACGGTTGAAAACTACCGAAAACTCAAAGACGCAGGCATCGGCACCTATATTTTGTTTCAGGAAACCTATCATAAAGAAAGTTATGAGCAGCTTCATCCGACCGGGCCCAAACACAACTACGCCTGGCATACTGAAGCCATGGACCGCGCCATGGAAGGCGGCATTGACGATGTTGGCCTCGGCGTGTTGTTTGGACTGGAAAAATACCGTTATGAGTTCGCCGGCCTGTTAATGCATGCCGAACACCTGGAAGCCGTACACGGTGTTGGCCCGCACACCATCAGCGTACCGCGCATCAAACACGCCGACGATATCGACCCTTCCGCGTTTGACAACGGTATTGATGACGACACTTTTGCCAAAATTGTCGCCTGCATTCGCATTGCCGTCCCCTACACCGGTATGATCATTTCCACGCGTGAGAGCCCGGCCTGCCGCGAAAGGGTACTGCATTTGGGCATATCGCAGATCAGCGGCGGCTCAAAAACCAGCGTCGGCGGCTATGCCGAACCCGAACCGGCAGAAGAAAATTCCGCCCAGTTTGATGTCAGCGATAACCGCACGTTGGATGAAGTTATCCGCTGGCTGATGCAAATTGGCTATCTGCCGAGTTTCTGCACCGCCTGCTACCGCGAAGGCCGCACCGGCGACCGGTTTATGGAGCTTTGCAAAAGCAAACAAATCCAAAACTGCTGTCACCCCAACGCCCTCATGACGCTGAAAGAATATCTGGTGGACTATGCCTCGCCTGAAACACGTAAAATCGGCGAAGAACTCATCCGCAAAGAAATAGGCAACATTCCCAAGGAAAAAGTCCAAAAGATTGTTGAGGAAAACCTTGTCAAGATTGAAAACGGCAGCCGCGATTTCCGCTTCTGAGATTTTTCTTGAATTACTCCGGGTCCGCCTGTTCGCGGACCTTCTTTTTACCATCATCAAACCTTAAGCTTTAGCGAGCCTTCTTTTCTTTGTCATCATCAAACCCGAGCGTCAGCGCGTCCCCTTTTTTGTCATCATCAAACCCGAGCGAAGCGAGTCTTCTTTTTTGTCATCATCAAACCCGAGCGTCAGCGCGTCCCCTCTTGTAGTCATCCTCGGGCCCAAGCGTAGCGAGTCTTCTTTTTTGTCATCCTCGGGCCCGAGCGTAGCGAGTCTTCTTTTTTGTCATCCTCGGGCCCGAGCGTAGCGAGGAATAGACCCGGGGATCCAGGAAACCAATACAGCCATATCTTTTAACCTGGATGTCCGGGTCAAGTCCGAACATGACGGTGCCGGTGGGGCGACGTGTCCTAAAGGATGTCCAGACCAAGTCCGAACATGACCGGTAAGAAATGTCATCATCAACTAAGCGTAAAATCGCACAAACATACCCTGCCAAAATCCTGACAGGGTACGTCTGCTTTCAGAATAACCGGGGACTTACCTACCAACGTGTCGGACAAGCGCCGCCTCTGTTGGTACAAGTGCCGGAACTAGGGGCACCAGTGCCACACCTAAAGCCGACTTCTGCACGGCAAGAGCCGCAATAACTATAGTTTACCTGCCCGCAATAAGTGACATCCGCCCCCTGATTGTAAATATTTACATCACATCTGGTTGTTATCGAACTACTCCCGCTCCTCGGCGAACAGGTGACGGAAACCTGATTGGTCGTTTTATTATACGATGTACTCGTCCCGATCATTTCGCCTACAAAATGTAACTCTACCGCACCACCATATGCAGTCCCAGGATCAAAATCAACATGTATCTTGGAATCGCCATAAAAATCGGCACTCCAATATTTGCTGGGCATAAATGTAACATAGTCAATATCCACATCCGTGCGGAAGGTAACATGAGAGTTAATGGTTATCGTTCCCAAATCAAGTTTGGGGGTTCCGCTAACCTCTCTTTGACAAACCGACCAGCGTTTGCCCGGATCCCAAACCGTTATCGGATTAAACGTCAAACTGCCGGATTGTGTCACATTGCCGAAAATGCAGATATCATTGCTGATCGTACCGCTGATGGTTGACCCGCTGTTATATCTTCGGCAATTATTGGCTGCCAGCAATTCGCTGCAGGTCCGTTTGCGTTTTTCAATGCACATCGAGCTATCCGCTTCACACCATTTTGTACATACTTCTTCTGCCTCATTCACGGTAACAGGCGTACAATCAATGCCGGTGATGATATACTCACCCGGACAAATCATGCTGCTGTTGCTGCAAATATATCCTGCCGGGCAGCTGCCGCGGGTTCCCCCGCAACAGGTATATTTGTCGGAACAGGCTTCATAATTGGACGAACGCGCCTGCCCGCCTATGCTTTTGCACTGCGCCGCCGTATATTTACCCAAATTCGGACACGGATTGCACTCCAAACAGCCCGAACAACCGCTCGGCGCCGGGGTCTTGCAGGTTGTGTTATTACATGTGACCGTTGCCGGACATGTACAGGTCGAGGCCTTTCCGCCGCAGGTGTCCGATCCCAAAATCTTCGGCGCCGGACAATTCTCTTTCGTATATTTATACATCGTGCCGCAAGCCGCACACTGCCAGCAGTTCAAGCCGCCAACCTTGCTGCTGTCTATCTTTGTGCAATCCTTGTTCGGGTCTAATATGGATACATAGTCTTCATTATAATCAGAGCAAGTCTTCGTCACGCATTTCTGACAAAGTTTCGGCGTCGACGTGCTCCCGTCCTGGTTCACCGCCTTCTGCCGACTTGTGCAGAGGATCCAGTTATACGGACCGGAGCTTAAATACGCATTCCCAACCGCCGTCGCCGGTTTATACCCCGTGTTGCAACTGTAGTAATAATCCGCGCAGGTTCCGAAATTTTTCATCACCGCAACATTCGTCCCGCTTTTCTTCGTCGTGCTCCAACCCGCAGGTACTTGCGTGTTGGTTGAACAGTCTTCGCAGCTTTCATACAAACCGCCGCAGGACTCACCGCTGACCGTCTGCCCGTTCGGACAACCGCCTGATACCCCTTTCCCGGGTTTATACTTATATTGCGATGAACATTGACAATCCGCCCAACACTTCTTCCCGCCCGGCATATATTTAGGTTGGCAGGATTGATTGGCCGGAGCGCTAGAAAGCCAGCCTTTGCTTTCACAGCTTAGCGGGTCTGCGGACCCGCGTGTGCCGTCGCTCACACGACTGTCGGAATAAGAGATTTGTTCTTGATACTTAGGAAGCCAGCGAATATCCGCAAACGCCGTTTTTGCAGCGTATACGACCAAACCGGCCGCAAAAACAGCAGCCCCTAAGATGCGCGTAATTTTCATGGTCTTGCTCACCTATCAAATACTACACCTATATTATCAGTATAGCTCAAAACAGCTTAAGTGCGCAAGTCAAAAATGCACTGTAACAAAATTGTCACAATCTCCCCAAAGCAACAATCCTGTTTCCTCTGCAGTTTTTTAACAGAAATTTTATAAAATGCGGTTATCTTTATCTTGGGATTAATTTGCACAAAAAAGGAAGCATCAATGTCTTTCAGTATTTCGGAATTCATCCGGGTCAACCGGGTTTATTTTATCTGGGCCGTTTTTATGTTCTTTCTGTACCTGTTTCGTGACATGTTCGGCCTGGTGTTCATTACGTTTATCATGTGCTTCATCACCTCAAGCATCACGCACGACATCCGCCGCAAATTCCGCTGGAAGCGGCGGCCGATTGTTGTCAGCGTCTATATATTGTTTTTATTGGGCGTTGTCGCCTTTTTATACCTGATTCCGCCGCGCATCCTTTCTGAAACGATGAATTTCACCGAGCAATTGCCCGGCAGTGTGCAAACCATCAAATCCTGGACGGAAAATTATGTCAAAGACAACGAGATCCTTGCGCCGATGGTTGCTCAGACCAAAAATATCCTGCTGCCGGAAACAACCGTCGTCAGCGCCTGGAACATCATCCGCGGAGGTCTGGAAAAAGGCTTGCATTATTTTGGTTGGTTTTTCCTGGCCATGTTATTCAGTTTTCTGATCATGTTTGACCTGCCCCGTTTGTCCAAGGGGGTACGCCACCTGCGTTTTACCAAACTGGCAGAGGCTTATCATGAAACCTCCGACAGTATCATCTTGTTTGCCAAAGTTGTCGGTGAGAATTTCCGCGCCCAGCTGATTATTTCTGCCGTCAACACCACGCTGACCGCTATCTGTCTCTATTTTCTGGATATAGACGCGATTGTCCTGCTGTGCACGTTGGTTTTCATCTGCGGTTTGATCCCTGTGTTGGGTATGCTGATTTCATCAGTGCCGATTCTGCTCATGGCGGTTAACAGCGGCGGGGTAGAACTCGGCCTCTGGGCTATTTTAATGATCATCACCATTCATCTGATTGAAACCTATGTACTGAACCCGCGCATTGTTTCTTCCGTCATG
This sequence comes from uncultured Alphaproteobacteria bacterium, assembly GCA_944391445.1. Classification (GTDB taxonomy): domain Bacteria; phylum Pseudomonadota; class Alphaproteobacteria; order RF32; family CAG-239; genus CAZU01. The sequence goes on from CALXTL010000011.1 coordinate 37,793, forward strand.
CATATCAACCCGGTCATGACCCTGATCATTCTCTACATTGCCCATAGCATTATCGGTATGTGGGGAATGCTGCTTGGTGTGCCTATTGCCGTCTATATTTACCGCAAAATCGGCATTCCGGCACGCAAAAGGCACCGGAGTAAAAAAGCCTGACTAAAACAAAATAAAAAAAACAACCTGTTTTAACTTGCTTTTACAACGGGAATAAGGTAGCCTGACAAAAAAATAAATTATGTCTAACTATTAAAAACTTATTTCTATGGCGTATTTTTCTACTTTTCTTGCCATCGTTGTCGGATTTCTGGCTTTGAGCTTTATTGGCAGAATCTGCCAGGCAATAAAAGAACATTTTCTACAACGGCTGGCGCAGCAGATTTCGCAAATGTCTCTCCCGGAGATTGAACGACGTTATGCAAATCTGTACGACAAGCTGGAAGACCGCTATTCTCTGATCCAGATCTGGGAATATGAAATGCTTTTGGAAGAGCTCATCCGCCGGCGCAGCCAAAAACACAAGCTGGCGTAATTCTGGCCGCAAAAGCTTTTCAAATACAAAAAAAGCCGCCGTTTTGGCGGTTTTTTTTGTATTTGGTCGGATTGACTGGACTTGAACCAGCGACCTCTTCGTCCCGAACGAAGCGTTCTACCAGGCTGAACTACAATCCGGAATTTCGAAAGCATAATACTCGCAAAATTCTTAGAATCAAGTAAAAAATTTCATTGTCCGATACATTGATAGCAAAAGCCAAGGTTTCTGGCCTCTTGCGGCGATAATAAATTGCGCAGATCCACAATATTGGGCGTATTCATCAATTCTTTGATTTCTGTCAGATCTGCTTTGCCAAACTCCGGCCATTCGGTCAGAATCGCCAAAACATCCGCTCCCTCAACCGCATCCGTCATACTGGTGGCATATTCAACCTTTGCCCCGAGGATTTTGGCCGCGTTGCTCATGGCCTTAAAATCATAAACCCGCAGTTTTGCACCATGAGCCAACAATTCCGAAACAATCTGCATAGCCGGAGATTCGCGGCAATCATCCGTCCCGTTCTTAAAAGCAAGCCCCCAAATGGCTATTTTGGCGTCAGGAATATTCTTAACCGTTTCCAAAATCCGATTCGCCATCCGGGCTTTGCGGGCATCATTACCTTTGATGACGGTCTCAATCAACGATAAATAAACACCATATTGCCGCGCCATATAAGCCATGGCATTTGTATCTTTCGGGAAGCAGGAGCCGCCATACCCCGGCCCCGGATTCAAAAAACGATCGCCGATACGCCGGTCCAACCCCATACCTTTGGCCACTTCATAAATATCAGCACCGGCTTTTTCGCAAAAATCAGCCATCTCGTTGATATAATGAATCTTCATGGCTAAAAAAGCATTGGAAGCATATTTGATTGTCTCTGACGATCGGCGGCGCACATACAAAATCTGTGTTTTCCCCTCAAAGGGCTTATATAAATCTCGCAAAACCGCACCGGCTTTTTCGTTGTCGGCTCCGATAACAATCCGATCCGGACTAAAAAAATCATGCAACGCAAAGCCCTCGCGCAAAAACTCGGGCAAAGAAACCACGTCAAAATCAGCCTGCGGCCGACGATTACGGATAATTTTTTCAATATCATCACCGGTCCCCACCGGAACCGTGGACTTTGTTGCAACGACCGTATAACCCTGCAGATATTGCGCCAATTCCTCTGCCGCTTCGTGAATATAGCGCATGTCCGCCTCCTTTGTAATCGGATGCGGCGGAGTCCCGACAGCAATGATGACAACATCGGCCTCTTGCACGCCTTCGCGCATTGATGTCGTAAATTTCAGACGGCCGTTGCGCACATTGTTTAAAAACATTTCATCCAGACCGTCTTCAAAAATAGTTGCCTTGCCCGAACGCAAAGTCTCTATCTTGGCAGCATTATTGTCTATGCAGATAACGTCGTGGCCGAGCTCGGCAAAACCGACCCCCGTCGGCAAACCGACATACCCGGTACCGATAATTCCTATTTTCATGCAAGTCCTCTGTTCAAATATTGAATATCCGTGACAGTACTATCAGATTCGTCCGAGTGACGCAACTGATTATTCCGACATAAACACATGCATATTTTACGCTTGCCAAAAAACGCCCCCTATATTAACGTAAAGCAGACAACAATCAACGGGAGTGTCCGATGCGTAAAAAACTTTCTTATTTTTTGGCCAGCTTTCTGGGTACCGGTTTTTCGCCTGTTGCGCCGGGAACGGCAGGCTCTTTGGCAACATTGCCGTTAGCCTTTGTTCTTGCTTGGTTCTACGGCCTCGCCGGAATTTTAACCGGGGCATTTTTAGCCTTTGCCGTCGGCGTCGTCGTCACCAAGGAAGTTTTGAAACATTCTCAACATGACCCTTCGTTTGTTGTGATTGATGAAGTTGCCGGGCAGTTGCTGACTTTTTTCCCCGTGGCATCGTTTCTGCAGCACAATCACAATGCCTGGCTGACTTACCTGCTGGGTTTTGGATTGTTTCGTCTGTTTGACATCACCAAACCGCAACCGGCACGCTGGGCCGACCGCCGGGTTCTCAATGCCTGGGGCGTAATGCTGGATGATATTTTTGCCGGACTTTATGCGGCGGCCTTCCTGTACCTGCAACATAGATTTCTGCCTTTCTGATTGATATTGCCAAACGGCAAAAATCCTGATAGGATGCCTTTCAAGTTCAATAACCGGTTAAGAAGCACAATGTTTGCCAGCCTGAAAAACAAAGTCAAATCATCTTACATCATCAACAACTATTCCAAAATGTATCCTTATGTTAAGCCCTACACTTTCAGGGCTTTGGTTGCTGTTTTGATCACCATTCCCATTGGCGCGATGGACGCCGTCATTGCCTGGTCGCTCAAACCCTATATGGATATTGTCATGGTCAACAAATCGGCGGTTTCAACCACTTACATCCCGCTGCTGATCATCCTGTTCAGTATGTTGCAGAGCCTGTTTAATTATACCGCCACCTATTTAAACACATGGGTCGGACGCAAAATCGCCAATGATGTCAAAATAGACCTTTTTGCCAAACTGATGCACTACGATGCCCAGTTTTTTGACAACCGGCGCTCCGGCGACATTATTTTGGAGTTCAACACCAATGTGGATACAGCCTGCAATGGTCTGCTTTCCAACCTCAAACTGTTTACGACCAGGGTCTTCTCCTCTTTGTCGCTGATTGCGGTTTTGTTTTACAATTCCTGGCAGCTGGCCATCGTCGCCGTCATTGTCCTGCTCGGCGCATTATACCCGCTGACCACGTTGCGCCGCAAGCTGAAGTCGCTTTTTAACAAAAATATATTTTCCAGCGCGGCGGTTATGACTCATTTTAACGAAACCTACAGCGGCAACCGCATCATTGCTTCTTACAATTTGTATGATTATCAAATGCATCGTTTCAAAGAAACGCTGCATTCCTTGTTTAAACTCGGCATCAAGATGATCCAGCGCACCGGCATGCTGTCGCCGATTATGCATTTTGTTGTTTCCTTGGGTATTGCCCTGGTTATCTGGCTCGGTAGCTATCTGATCGTAACCCACCAGATCACCGCGGGCAACTTTGTATCTTTCATCACCGCACTGATTATGCTTTACAATCCGATCAAAAGCATCGGCAACAATTACAATGCCGTTCAGTTGTCGCTGATTGCCATGGAACATGTGTTTAAGCTGTTGGAAGATACGCCGAAAATTACAGACAAGCCTGAAGCCAAGTCTTTGCAAAAAATCAAAAAAGACATTGTCTACAAAGACGTCTGTTTTGAATACCGCCCCGGAAAACCGATTCTCAAAAATGTTAATCTCGACATCAAAATTGGCCAGACGATTGCTTTTGTCGGCAATTCAGGCGGCGGCAAAACCACGTTGGTCAATTTGCTGCCGCGATTTTACGATGTCACATCCGGACAAATTCTCATTGACGGCACCGACATTCGCGATTTTCAAATAGATTCGCTCCGGGAAAAAATCTCTGTTGTTTTTCAAGATAATTTTCTTTTTGCCGGCACCATCCGCGATAATATCCTGCTTGGCGCGGAAAATGCCACCGAAGAACAGATTGACCGCGCGGTTCGTTCAGCTTGCCTGGAAGAGTTTATTCAGTCACTGGACAAAGGTCTGAACACCAATATCGGTGAGCGCGGCGTCTTGCTTTCCGGCGGACAAAGGCAGCGCATTGCCATAGCCCGCGCTTTTATCAAAAACGCGCCAATCGTTATTTTGGATGAAGCAACCTCTGCGCTGGATAACAAATCAGAAGCTATTGTTCAGGAAGCCATCAATAACCTGATGGAAGATCGCACGGTTTTGATTATTGCACACCGTTTGTCAACTGTCCGCCATGCAGACAAAATTGTGGTGGTCAATTATGGCGAAATTGCCGAAATCGGCACGCATGAAGAGTTGATAGCCAAAGAAGACGGGATCTATGCTTCTCTTTATAAAACCCAGTTAAAATAAAGGACGCCAACATGGGAAAATTATATATCAAGCTGCTTCGCTTGCTCGGCCTCATTTCCGAACAGGAATACCGAACCAGAAAAATCAAATATCTGCCGCACATAAATAAAGATGAAGTTACGCTCCAGATCAACCGTTTCAATGCCTTAGGCACCATCAAGAGAGAAACTTCGCCGCGGCTGATTGTTTCGCTGACATCGTTTCCGGAACGCATGTACGACATTCATTATACGCTGTATTCCCTGCTTAACCAAAGCCTGAAACCGGACACCGTGATTCTCTGGCTGGCCAAAGAACAATTTCCCGGCCGTGAAAAAGACATTCCGGCAGAAGTGCTGCATCTGCGCAATAACGGCCTAGTCATTAAATGGTGTGAAGATCTCCGCTCCTATAAAAAACTTGTTCCCGCCTTGCATGAGTTTCCGGATGACATCATCATCACCGCCGATGACGATATTTATTATCCGCCGCGATGGCTGGAACTTTTATACACGGCTTACCTCAAAAATCCGCAAGCAGTTCATTGCCACCGCGGTCATCATCTGCGTTTTTCTGCGGAAGGAAAAATCCTTCCCTATAAGCAATGGAAGCACCGTATCCGCCCCGGCGCGCCCTCCTTTGCCAATTTTTCAACCGGCGCCGGCGGAGCGCTCTACCCGCCGCATAGTTTGTACAAAGATGTCACTAATGTCTCTCTTTTCAGAGAACTGGCACCGAACGCGGACGATATTTGGTTTTGGGCAATGGCTGTTATGCAAGGCACGCCGATTAATATTGTCAGCCATAACCTGCGCAAATTGATTTATGTCAACCCGGAGCGGGAAATGCGCCTGGGCAACGAATTTACGCTGGCAATGGTAAATTGTGCCGAAGGACGCAATGACCAACAGCTGCAAGCCGTCCTCCGACACTATCCGCATATTGAAGAAAATCTTTTTCAACAGACAAAGAGGTAATCCATGCTCAAACATCCGATTGTCTCGGTTTTAATGCCGGTCTACAATACCAAAGAATCTTATCTGCGTGAGGCTATAAACAGTATTCTCGCTCAAAGCTTTGAAAATTTTGAATTTCTGATCCTCAACGACTGCTCAACAGACCCCAATGTCGAAAAAGTTGTTTTGTCTTATCATGACAAACGTATCAAATACTACCGCAATGATAAAAATCTTGGTATTTCCGGCTCGCGCAACAAACTTGTTTCCTTAGCCAAAGGCAAATATCTGGCGGTGATGGATCATGATGACATCAGCCTGCCGGAACGTTTTGCCAAACAAACGGAATATCTGGAAGCACACCCGGAAGTTGGCGTTGTCGGTTCTTTCGCTCGGGAGCTGATTTCCGGCAAGACTTTGTCGCTGCCGGTTTATGATGCCGACATCAAACAGGCATTGTTTTTCCGCAGCAGCATTTTTCATCCGGCCTCCATGCTCCGCCGCGAATTGTTTACAGATTTTGCCTATGAAAACGAGTTCACGCCGGCCGAAGATTATGCGCTTTGGTGTCGTCTCATCAGCCATACCTGTTTTCATAATATCCCTGAAATCTTATTTATATACCGCAACCACAAAACAAATACATCACACAGACAAAAGCTGCGGACGGCAGAAGTCAGCGGTAATATCCGCCTTTTTGTCCGGCGGGACAATCCTGACCTTTATGCCGCCGCGCGGGAAAGAGCAACGACATTTATTCGCATCAGCCTTTTCGGCTTCCTCCCTTTGCTGACCATCCGAAAAAGACAAAACCGCACAATCTGCAAACTGTTTAATCTGTTGCCTTTATATAGTTGCAAATCAAAAACAATCATCTAAAAAAAGCCTCCGCTTCGGGAGGCTTTTTTATTTTTTCACATACCAAGACTGAGCGTCAAAATCGGAAACATTTTATCACGCGAACCAAAATGTGAAAACACGATGTTTCCGGAATCACGAACTGTCAGCAAAGATTTAAAAGGTTTTGCTTCAGACTGGTTTTCAAAAGAATAGCGGTAAAAATCCTGATCCGTATCATTAACCAATAAAAACGACTTCGTTTGCCATGGATATTTCTTTATTTTCAACACACCGTCTTCAGCTTCGGAAATCCGTACCAAATCCAACTCAGGAAAAAGCTCGGCAATTTGTTTTTCCGTCAATTCCCGCACGCCGAATGTCCCGTCTTCATAAAAAGCTTCAAAAAACTTAAGATTCGCACGATTATAACCGATCAAACGACCTTGATAAATAAATTCATAATTTGTCGGCATAAACAAAGGAGCTTCTTTATCTGCCCGATATTCAGAATAACTGCCGCTTCCGGAAGAAACAGTTTTGCTGAACACGATTCTGTCTTCGCTCATCCCGCCGTTGTTCCAACAACCGGCCGTCGGAGAATAAACAACCTGCGACCCTTCGGTAACGGCATTTTCCGAAAAAGCCGGATTAATCTCATAATCTTTGCCGCAGCCTGCTGCCAGCAGAATAATTCCCAAAACTGTCCAAATCTTCATGCCAACCTCCGTTAAATACATTTTATCGACAGCCTAATCCAAAAAATAAAAACCGGCAAGTCCTAAATGACAACCCGCCGTTGGCAAATTCATCCGACAGACAACCGCTGGCGAAAATTTATTTTGACAAAGGCTATTCCCGTTTTTATGCTGAAAATAATTCGAGGCTCAAATAAGACGCCGCGGATATTTACCTTGATAACGAAAGGAAGACAAATGAAAAAAATACTCTTGCTGACCTTTTTTTGTCTGAGTTATGCGACAGCTCAGGCCAAAGACATTGCTCTGCCTCGTCCTGAGACAAGCGGTGGCATGCCATTGATGGAAGCTGTGGCCGCGCGGCGCACGCACCGCGAATTTTCACCACGGCGGCTGGAAACACAAACCTTATCTAATCTGTTGTGGACAGCCTGGGGCATTTCTTCGACGGACGGCAAACGAACGATTCCCACCGCGCGAAACCAGCAAAATTTTGACGTTTATGTTTTACTGGATGACGGATCCTATATTTACGATGCCCAAAACAATCAGTTGCGCCAAATCGGTGATAAAGATCTGCGTCCGCTGGCGGCAACCAGTCAGAACTTTGTCAAAACCGCGCCGCTGACTCTTGTTTTTGTCGCGCCTAAAGACACATCCGGACATAATTACGCTGCGCTTCACGCCGGCTCGGCTTATCAAAATGTCGGCCTGTTTTGCGCGGCATTCGGCCTGAACAACGTGGTCCGCGGTCTGATTGATTATGATGCCTTGCATGAAGCGCTCGGCCTGTCTGCCGAGCAGGAAGTTATCACTTCACAGACGATTGGCTACCCTCAATAGCGCAAATAAAAAAGCCCCGGAAAATTAAGGCCGGGGCTTTTTATCTTATCATTGCTACTTCATTTCCGCAGCAACCGCATTAATCCAGATGCTGATCTTATTATCTTCCGCCTGCCGATACTTGTCGGAAAGATTATTAAAGGAAGCTCCTTTCAAAATTTTGGCATTTTGCGCATGCGCGGCAAAATCCTCAAAAAACGTACCGGCATTGCTGCCCTGCGTGGAAAAAGGAACAACCTTTTTCCCTTGGAAGTCAGCCACTTGCAAGAAAGAAAATACCGGCGTTGCCACCGTATACCACCAAACCGGTGCGCCGACAAAAACAACGTCATAAGCCGAAAAATCCGGAAATTCGCCAACCAACGCCGGATAAGAAGACTTTTTCACCTGCTGTTTCAAAGTCAGATAAAACCACGGTGACGTGTCTATCTTTTCCAGCGTTTTAATTTCATATATATCACCGCCGGTTTTATCTTTGATTTTCTCGGCAATTTCTTTGGTATGTCCGCTTAAAGAATAATAAACGACCAAAACCTTACCAAGCGACTGATCCACGGCAACCGCAGGCCCCTCATATTGAGACATCTCTTTTTTGTTTTTCTGTGCCACACGATAAAGGTGTATGCCGCTTCCCACAAGAGAAACCGCCACCAAAGCCGCAATTGTATATAACAAATATTTCAACATATGCCTTTCCTCCTGATTTTTTGATTCTAAACCCTGGTCAGCGAATGTCAAGCCTTCAGACATACCCGTCAAGAAGATATTGCATCTCTTGAGAGAACATCATATAATAGACGACAAATAAACATGCCGGAAGGAGGGCTTAACCAGATGAATCCTGTTCATATTTTTTATTACAGCCGCAAAAAACTTGGCCTGTACCTATGCTTCAACATCATTTTGCTGACTTTGGCCGTTTTATTTACATTGACGATTTTTCCCGAATACCCGGTTGTCTACTATTTTGCCATCGGCAGCTGTCTGCTGTCGGTCACCGGCGCGCTGATTGTCTTTCTGCTGCCGTTGCGGCTGGCCGTCATTTCGCCGCAAGATATTAAGATTGACCGCGGTGCCCCGTTGCCATGGAAAGCCGTCCGCCGCATTCATAAACTGCAAATCGGCCGCGGCCTGTTTACAAAAACGATTCTCAGGCTTGAAACAGGTCGGCTCGGACATTATCACATGAATCTGATGCAGCGTCTCACACGCAACAGCCAGTTTGGTGCTTTTTCAATTCCGTTATATGCCATGAATGCCGAAGCTGCCCGTGATATTGAAAAAATCATTCGGCGCTATCACGCCGCCGTCGTACCGCCGGCACGCAAAGCCAAATCAGCACACGGACGCAAAAAAGCGGAAAAATAATTTTTCGCCATTGTTGCCGACCCTGCCGCCAGAACTATTAAAACTAAAACTGAAAATCGTTTGTCTCAAAACAGACAAAATATTCATTTTACCTGCGCCTTTGTAGGAAGTCTTTGATTTTATCCAGCTGATTTTTGGCATCATACCGTCCCAGCTCATACATCTGCTTCACTAAATCAAGATTTTGTTCCATTTTTCCAACCTTGATAAAGCGACTTGGCCGCAACACCAAAATTTCTCCGGACTGTTCCTTAGCGCACACATAATCAAGCTCGGCATTATACATCAGGTGCCGATTGCGCACGGCTTCCACAAAGCGTGGATATTTACGGTAAACGAATGCAGAAAGCCATGCCAGAGAATTGGGCTTCTTGCGATATCCGGCTGGCCGCGTCAAAACAACAATATTTCGCGCATACCCCATTTGTTCAAAAGCCGCCAGCGGAATGCTGTCGGCAATGCCGCCGTCCAAAAGCTTTTTGCCGTTAATTTCGACTATTTGGGAAACAAGCGGCAACGAGGCCGACGCGCGCAGATAATCAATCTCGGCCAACATATCGTGGCACTGGATATATTCAGCTTTCCCGCTTTCCAAATTGGAACATGTCACATAAAAAGCGATTCCAGATTTTTTAAAAGCTTCATAATCATAAGGATCAAGCTTTTCAGGCAAATCATGATAACAAAATTGCGTATCGACAATATTGCCGCTTTTCAGCCAGGATTTAAAACTCATAAAGCGATAATCGTTGCCATATTTCAAATTATAGCGAATGCTCCGCCCCTGTTGCAAGGAAGCATAAGAACAGCCGTGAATGGCACCGGCAGAAACGCCGATCACGCCGTCGGTCAAAATATTATGCTCCAATAAGACATCCAAAACCCCGGCGGTATAAATACCGCGTTTTGCGCCGCCTTCCAAAACAAGCCCTGTTTTCATATTTTCCACTCCGTTCAGATAAGAACGACCAATAAATTTAATCATTTACATCTTATAATATCATTTTATTAACATATATATGTTAATATTCTGCCAACATAACAATTATTCGGGAGAAATACCATGCAAGAAGATGTCTTATTCCAAATCACCAACGGTCTGTATGTTATTTCCGCCCGTCATAAAGACAAACCGGAAATCTGCGCCGGCGCAGTGGTTGATGCGCTGAGCCAGGTTGGCATCAAGCCGAACCTTTTGATGCTTTCCTGCATGAACAGCGGCTATACCAAAGAATGTATAGAAAAAAGCGGCGAATTTGCTGTTTCAATTCTGCCGCAGGATATTGATCCGTTTATTGTGGCTAATTTCGGCTTTCAAAGCAGCCGCAATGTTGATAAATGGGCCAATGTAAATAAAATTGAAAAAGAAGGCCTGCCGTTCATTCCTGAATCTTTGGGAAAAATAAGGGCAAAAGTCGTTAACACTCTGCGCTATGAATGCAACACCATATTCATTGCCGAAATCACCGATGCCTTTGATTATCGCGACGCCGAACCATTAACTTATCGCGATTACCACCAGGGATTCAAACAGCAAGTCATGACGGCTTTTTCAAACCGCCAACCGGCACCGGCAAAAGAAACCGCGACACAGCCCCCTGCCACCACAGCGGCAAAAGAGCCGCCGCAGAATGCGGAAATAAAGGAAAAACATTGGGTCTGCACCGTCTGCGGCTATGTTTACGACGGCGACATCCCTTTTGAAGACTTGCCGGATGACTGGCTTTGCCCCCTCTGCGGCGTTGGCAAAGAATTTTTTGAACAGAGATAAACGGAGAGCTAAAAAATTATCAGGACAAAAGTTTTTTGAAAAAATATTTAATCTTTTTCAAAAAAAGCAGCAAAATTAAAAAATAAAATTTCGGATGCTGATGATAGGAGCGTGTATATGTCAAAAATTTGCTTTTATCATAAACATAGCGGTTTTTGACATTAAACATACGCGGCAAAACATATCTTTTCAGCACATCCCATTTTGCCCTTTCAAAAACTTTCGGATCCAAAATTCCGGCCTGCAGATAAGGCTGATAAAAAGACAAATAATTCTGGATAAACACTTCTGCCAGATTATACCCGCCGGCGGTCGAAGGACGAAGCATCGTACAAAACTGTCGTTCATCCACAACCGCAGTCTGTTTGTCGGCCAACATTTTTAACAAAGCATAGACTTGCGACAACTGCGAAGATGCCTTTTGCCGCATGCCTTCAAGATATGCTTTATCTTCCTGCCAAAGACCAAACCCGCCGATCCAGGTTGAAAGAAATGAAACATGCTCAACAAATTCATTAAAACCACAAGTAAAAATTTGGCGGTTTTTATATGTGTTTTCAAAAAACAAAACCGGCTTCTCTGCGGCCAGAGCCTCCACCAAAGCGACCATATTTTCCAAAGAATCAGGAAGATAGCAAAGCGTATCATTACATAGTTTTAAAAACATTCCTCTGCCGCGGGACAGTGCTAAAGAAAAATTTTCATCACAACAATTATATTCATTACAAAAATAGCGGATTTTATCGCCATACTTGGCAACAAAAACGGCCGCCACATTCCTTGTCTGGTCAGAAGAACAATTATCGGAAATAACAATCTCAACTTTGTCCGTTTCCTGAAAAATTTTTTGTGAGACAAGACTGTTCAGCGATTCCTTAAGAATCTCTGCCCGGTTATACGTCGGAATACAAACAGATAAGGTTATCATTTCTGCTTCTTCCTCTCACTCAAACAAAGAAATTACTGTCTTCATGTCCCCATGTGATGTTGCGCTTGACAATTCTTGCCGGATTACCGGCAATCACACAATGCGGTTCATCAAAAGACTTCGTTACGATAGAATTACGTCCAACGATGCAGTCATCAGGAATATGGCATCCTTTCAATATAACAGTTGATAACGTCAGCCAAACATGATTCCCAATCATAACAGCAGATTTTGGCTTATTAATAATTTCCTTTGTTTCCAAATTATAAATAGGATGTGTATCGCTATTTTGCAAAAGAACCCCATGCGCAAACATACAATTATCGCCGATAATAATTTTCCCATTGGAATGATGATTCCAAAGTGTTAAATATTCTGCCGACAAATTTTTCCCTATTTTAATTGTCGCATTATGAGAAAAAATATTGTTAAAATTTGCCCCGTTAATAATATGCAAGCCTTCATTTATATTAATTTTTTCGGTTTTAATAGCACCGTTATTACCAAAACATTTAATAACAACAGAGCCGTTCACAAACAAAGATTTAAAATAAATATTATTGTTGTCTCCATCTATTTCTATATGTACTTTGCCCGGACAGGGAATTTTGTTAATATAAACACGATTCCCCTGACCCTTGATTAAGATAAATATATTTTGGCTCTCCCCCTCGGAAATATTAATACTATTTCCTTCACGACCAATAACAACAGGCTTCTCCTTTACCGCCAAAGGCGCAGTCAGCATTTGTAACCGATATTTATCTATTTTTTCTTGATAATGCGCTTTTCTTTTACCACAAGAAAACTTATAAAATAAACAATAACGCCAATATGACAATTTATTCATTTTTTTACACCCAAAAGAATTTTTACACCAAGCAAATGTAGATACTTCAATTTTATAAAAGGAACTTTGATCGTTTCATTTTTTATAGAAAATACTTTTTGCCAAAATGTATATTTTTGTAATTTTAAAGTTTTATTCAACGTGTCAAGCGACAAATCTTTTGATTGCGAATAAAGAAAACGTTCATATATAGGCTGAACAAACTCTGGAAGGACTTGTTTTTCAAACAAAACAGAAATAAACAAAGGGAACGGATAATCTTGCTGAACAGATTTTTTAACAATAACAGAATACATTAAAAAAATCATTTCCAACAGGCCTGTCCATATACTTTCGCGCTTATCTCCTCTTAAAACATCCGTATACAGCTTAACCCAATTAATTGCTTGCTCCAAAGACAAAGAATTCTCATCTTTAAATAAATCTCGGTTAATATGTTGTCGAACAAATACAGCTTCAGCATCTGCTATTAAAACAACCTTCCCTTTTTCACAAAATTGCATATAAAGAAATATATCATCCACCTTACCATATATATCATTCATAGGCACCCTGTTTTTTAAGATTTCAGTCTTATAAACCACGGCAGGTGTGCAAGGAGATATTTTAGGCCAAGGATAAGTTTCTGCACGAATGTTGTTAATGGCAAATTCTTTTTTGCTCTGTAACAATAAAAATGCATTTGACAACGGATACGGATGCTTAAACCTCTCCGGCCTAATATTAGGATCGGTGGGTACATCCGTTGAAGAAAACAGAGTATATGAATAAGTCACTGCTGACAAGCCATTGAAATTATTCAATACATACAAAACTTTTTCAAAAAATTCAGGATGTATCAAATTATCATCATGAAAATGAATAACCCATGTTTTTTGGGCAAGCTCCTGGGCTTTATAAAAATTTCCGTATTTGCCAAAAGTTTTAACATAACAAACACCTTTTTTTGCATATTGTTTTACAATTTCTTCCGTATTGTCAGAACTTTCATTATCAAGAACAGTAATACGTGGTATAAAAATTGTCTGCTTTAGCAAACACTCTATTGTCTCTGAGACAAAAAAAGATCGGTTATGCGTCATTATAAAAATATCAATATCATCTATTGTGTACATAAGTATCCTCTCTAAAAACTAAATGTTTTAAAATCTTAGTACCATAATCATCTATATTATCGTTACAATCAAAAGTTGGTAAAAGGCATTTCTTACACATTTCATAATCATTTTTCTTTTTAGAGGCCAAATCGATCCAAAATTTATGCAATAAATCACTATTCCATACTTGCTTTAAAGATGTTGTGGTAAGATTGCCAAAAATAAGTTTTCTTTTCCAATCCGCACAACAAGCGGTAACATCGCCGTCAGCATTTATAACTAATGAATAAAATGGGAAGGGACAAATTATAACCTGTTTAACTGTTTGCCCATGAGTACCTACATTTTTTTGCAGCTCAAAATAGTCATTTAGCTCATTAAAATCAGACCACAACGGTATAATATGATCAATAAATATCCGATCACAAATATCCCCAAATATTTTAAAAAATTTATTTTTATCCTTTTCCGTCGGAACAGCAATATCAACTGTTTTAATATAAATTTCTGCTTTTCCTCGACAACGCTCATACAAATCTCGAATATTATCAATAAATTTATCAAAATTGATATTAGTGTTTGCTATGTCTTCATACCTTTTTTGAGAAATAGCTTCAATTGAAATTCTAATTCTGTTAATCCCGGAATCTGCTAAATTCTGATTCAATTTAGCATTTAAACAACTGCCATTTGTTATTGTCTCTATCCAATCAGCAACCTTTGCCTCTTTTGCATACCGAACCATCTTACAAAAATCTGGATTAAGCAAAGGCTCACCCTGACCATTAATGCGTAAAACTTTTAATTTATCTGGAAATTCTTTAATATCGTTAATTATTTTACAAAATAACGTATAAGACATCATTTGTTTAATATAATTTTGCCTTTCACGCGTAAATTGCATGGCACAGAATTTACACCTAAAATTACATAAATTACAAGGATCGACTGCCAACATGTAAGGCGTTGCCAATGGGATAACATCTTGTAAAACATGTCTTTTTTCATTGACTATATTTTTATATATTGCTTTCATTTTTATACTCTCAGTATTTTCAACACAAAACTTTTTTTGCAAAACATTATCTAATTCTCAATTAATTTCAGCAACCGAAACGCTTCCGCGTAAATAACACCAGCTTGTGACCCTCGTAATCGGGCTAACGCTTCAACATTTTCATAACTACGTGGAAATGGAGGCTTCGCAAGTTGAGAAGCATAAATACTCAAAAGATCTTTTTTACGTTGGAAATAAGCACTAATATTAATAAAATAGTTTGGGCTAAAGGTCTCTCTTGAGAAATCAGTTTCAGACAAAGTTTCATACATTAGAACCTTATAAATAGATGGATAACGAAACGTTTTAGTACACGAAAAAGCTGCGTCAAAAATAATTCTGTGATCACTGTGAACATCAGCATAAAAAGGCAAATAAACAATGTTTGGATTAAACTTATTAAAAATATCACTTATATATTGTATAATAGTTGGAATATCGTTATATGACAGTTTTGTTGTTGGCAAATTAAGTTCATACAAATAATCAAAGCCATATTCCCTCTTAACAGTTTTGATTTCTTCTGATCGCGCCGAAACAAATTCCTTTGAAAATCCATTGTCAGGAATTATTCCTGTCACAAAAATACATGCCAATTCATCTCCCATATCCTTATGACGAAGCAATGTTCCCCCTACGCCCAATGTCTCATCATCAGGATGCGGAGCAACAATTATTACCTTATTCATAAATAATCTCCTATCTTAGGAATCTCAAGAAATTCATGTTCAATCAAATCAATAGCCCCATCAGGAGTCTTAACGGTAATAATCTTTCCTCTAATATCTAGGACTTTCCCATACTCAATATTTTTATCCAAATTTATAACAGGTTTTACTTTCCATATTTTTATCTCTTTGCCATTCAAATAATACGAAGCACCAACATATGGACGTGTTAAAGCCCTGGTTAAATTATAAATAGTCTCCGAGTTCATGGAAAAAGAAATACGCCCGTCATTAACATTTCTCTTACGCCAATAATTAGCTTTACTATTATCCTGCAGAATTCTGCAATATTTCTTATTTTCTAGTAATGGTACAAACGAATGAAGCTGTTTTTTAGCAACACTTATAACTTTATTATACAAAGAAGCGGCATCATCATCTTCTTGAATAATTATCGGCTCTTGAGACAAAATATCACCATCATCAGCACCTTCGGTCATAAAAAAGAAAGTAGAAGCAGTCTTCTTTAATCCTAAAGCCAAAGCCCAAATTAAAGGATGTCTTCCTCTATTTGCAGGCAATGCTGCTGGATGGAATCCTATAATTCCTAACGAAGGCACTGACAAAAGTTCTTTTTTTATCAAATTTGACCATCCAAAGCAAAATATGACATCAGGAGATAAACTTTTAATCCAATTTACCGTTTCCTCAGAATTAATATCGTTTGTGTATATATACGGAATATTTTTTTTCTTACACAAAATAGATAAATCACAAAAATCAGCATTAAAGGTTGATTTTTTTTTAGTAACAACACCGACAAGATTCTTTCCCGAATCAATAAGTTCCTCCAACATACACTGAGAAAAATAAACAGAACCAATAAAAAGTATTTTCATAAAAATCTCCTACATATCATAAAATTCTTTCTGCAAAACATTATCCAGCCTTTCTGTTTTCAAGATTTTCAATATATTTTCAGCTGTATTTTCTTTGGCATAAGGATTTTGAACTGTTTTTAACAAATTCTGAAATTCTGGTTGATAAACTTTGGCTATGGCCATAGAAATTGAGTTCTTATCAGGTTCACAATTAATGACTGATGCGGCTTGGATCCTTCCCCGCTGTCGGTTTCCAATATTAACTGTTGCAATTTTAAAACTTGGAACTTCAATAATCCCGCTTGATGAGTTGCCAACGACGGCATCAACCTGAGTGATAACAGAAAAATACCGTTTTTTCCCCAAAGAAGAAAATAAATAACAATCCGGATGAGAAGAAACAAATTTCTGAATCTGCGCCGCAATGGCGTCCCCTTCCATATCTGCATTGGGATGAGTAAACAAAATCATGGTGTTCTCAAGTGTTGCCAATGCAGATAATAATTCTTTAAGTTGTATTTCAGCCTTGCCTTGTTCCAAAGTTACCGGATGGAAAGTAACCAATAAATTTTTGCTCAAAAATTTAATTCCTAAATTATCTTCAAGCTCTTTTCGGGTCATAAGAGGTGTCTTAAGCACATTTTCAACACCAAGTGCGCCAACATTAAAAACCCGTCTGGGCTGCTCCCCAAGTTGGATAACTCGCCGACGATACGCTTCGCAGCTCGTAAAATGCAAATGAGACATCTTCGAGATAGAATGACGACAAGCCTCGTCAATCAAAGCAAATGTTGCCTCTCCGCCGTGCAAATGAGCAATTGGAACATTATTAAGACAGCACGAAAAAGCTGCCGCCAACATTTCATATCGATCGCCCAGCAAAATTACCACATCAGGCTTTACACGACGCAAAGCCTCAGAAAATTTTAAAACAGCATTTGCGAACACATGTTCAACATATAAATCACCCTCATCATCCATTCCGATATCAATTTTTTGATGAATACAAATACCGTCACTTTCAATTTCCTGATAAGTCTCGCCATGTTTGCAACTCATATGTGAACCGGACGCAATCAACACAAAATCAATATCCGGATCATTCTGCAGCAACCTTATCAAATTAGACTGAATACCATAATCAGCGCGAGAAGTTGTTATCAAACAAATTTTTCTCATATTTGCTCATCCTTTGTATAATCACGCTGTGCTGTTGTTCCGATAATTTCATCCCACTTCATGGGCGAAAGACCGTTGCCGGGACGTTTTGTCGTAAGGTTTTCTGCCGAAAAGATCTCTCCTTTTTTGATAAAACGACCGGCCACAATTGATTTTCGGGCAATACAAATATTCTTAATCTCGGATGGCACCGGTTTTTTTATTCCGTCGCCCAAAGCAACCTCTATATGTCTGATGGCAGAAACCATGGCTTTCAGCTCATCTGGTTCCAGGCTGGCTTTATGATCCGGCCCGGCCATATGACGATCCAGCGTAAAATGTTTTTCAATAATTTCCGCACCAAGCGCCACAGCTGCCGCAGGTACCTCAATCCCCGTTGTATGATCCGAATAACCAACCGGCAGCTTAAAGAATTTTTTCATCTCAACCATGGCCTGAAGATTGACATCCGCAAACGGACAAGGGTATTCGGTTGTACAATGAAGCAACGAAACCCGACAATCTTTAAGAATCTTCAACGCGGCACTAACTTCTGCCATGGAAGCCATCCCTGTTGATAAAATAACGGGTTTGCAGCTCTGATTAATTTTTCGCAAATAAGGAAGGTTTGTTATTTCACCCGAAGGAATTTTTAATAACGGAAGTCCAAGAGAAATCAAAAAATCAATACTGGCCAAATCAAAAGGCGTTGATAAAAACTGAATTCCCTTTTGCCGACAACGATCAATTAAATGTTGATGTTGCTCAAACGGCAATTCAAGTTTTTGAATCATTTCAAGCTGAGATTCCTGCGTACCTGTGTTTTTCTTTTGGTATTCTGCCTGCTCGGCATATATGCTGATCATTTTTTCAGCTTTAAAAGTTTGAAATTTCACCGCGTCAACCCCGGCTTCGGCCGCCGCATCAATAAGTTTTTCGGCTAAATCGATAGAACCGTTATGATTAACCCCTGCTTCGGCGATGATAAAAACATGTTTCATTTATCTTCCTTCTTTAATAAGATTATCAAGACGTTTCACCGGAACGCCGACATAAGTTCCGGCCTCCGTAATATCTTTAATAACAACTGCTCCTGCACCAATAATAACATTTGCGCAAACTTTAACACCCTGTTGGACAACTGCGCCCGCACCAACAAAAACATTGTCCCCAAACTCAGCGGCGCCGCAAATAGTGCTATTTGGCGCAAAATGACAAAAACATCCGGCTGACACATTATGTTCAATAACAGCATGAGTATTAACAATTGTCCCTTTTCCAATAACGACTTGGGGACCGACATAAGCACCAAAACCGAGGAAACTACCTTCTCCGACAACACTTTCTCGTCCTACAAAGGCATTGTTTGCAATAACAGAATACAGCTGCCGCCCTTCACACAATTTTTTTCGAAGCAAATTATCTCCAACTGCTGGGCAAATTTCTTCCTCAGAAGTAAGCTCGCATACAACGGGAAACCCCATAATCTGTTCACCTGGACGAGCATTTTGATCAACAAAAAGAAGCTTTGCCTCTGCATTATTTCCTAAAATAACATTTGCAATGCTTCTTGCATGTCCGCCACACCCCAACAATACAAATTTTGTTTTCTTTGACAATTTTCCCCCTTTATTGACTGACTTTCTTTTCCAAAACGCTGATCATCTGCTTCATCTCTTCAATTTGTCCCATATCCAGCCAGCTGTCGCCGGGAACCGGAAAGACACCAACTTGCTCACCGGCTGCAATATAACGGCTGATGATATCCGTCATATGCACAAATTCACCTTCTTGTATTTTATCCAGTACCTCGGGCTCGATAATATAAATTCCGACATTGGTCAAAAAAGAAAATTTCGGTTTTTCATCAATGCTCAAAATGGCCGAGCTGTCATTTTTGCCTTCAACATTGACAACGCCATACGGAATCTGTACATTTTTCAATGCGCCGACCACCGTAATTTTGTTCTTTTTCATTTTATGAAATTTATAAATACAGGCATAATCGGCATCGACAAGAATATCACAGTTGGAAACAAAAAAAGCATTTTTCATTTTGCCTTTAAGCAAAGATAAACCGCCGGCCGTCCCCAAAAACTTAGTCTCTTCATGAAAAGAAATATCGACATCGGTTTTCTCTTCCGAATAATAAGCCTTAATCATATTTTTCTTATGATTAAGAACCAGATGAAACCGTCGGCAGCCATATTTTTTAAAATTATTTATAACATGAGTGCAAATTGGAAATTCCCCGATAGGAATCAACGCCTTAGGCAAAACTTTCGTATAAGGATAAAGCCGTCTGCCAAGTCCGCCGGCCATAATCACCGTTTCAATTTCTTCCGGGAGTTGATCAGGCACGAAAGTTTCGTCCCAATTTTGAATTTCATTCCAAAAAACAGCGTCTGTCAGTCGATTTTCCACGTCTACAATCGGATAGACAATCATCTTATATTTCCGGATCAGTTCTGAAAAACGACTGCGTTCACTTTCTTTCAAAACAATCGGGGTCGGATTCATGGCTCGGACAATCGGTGCTTTCAAATCACCGCGCCGCAAAACATATTGCCGCATATCACCATCGGTAAACAACCCCAACAAATGATCCTCAGAAAAAAAAAAAAAAACGGCCTTTTTGCCGGTCATATTAATTTTATCAATCGCATCGTTAACCGTCACATCAGGCGCAACTGTATATGTCAATACATCAGCCATTTCAGCCTTCTCCAAAAGCAGCCAAAACCGAACAAACTCGCTCCACATCAGCCGGACTCAAATTAGTACTGCACGGCAAATTCACAATCTGCGCATAATAACGAGAAGCATTGTCACAAGGCATGTGACGAAATTTTTCAAAAGGTTTCTGCTGATGATTTAGACGCCAAAGCGGCCGTGTCTGAATTTTATGCGCCGAAAAATGCCTGATAAGAGCATCGCGCACCGAAGCATCTTCCGTACCGGTCAACAAAGAATAAAACCAACAATTGGCCCATCCTGCCGAACGAAATTTTAATAATGAATAGACCGTTTTTCCAATTAATTCGGCATATAAAGCGTAATGACGACGTTTTATGGCAATAAAATCATCAAGCCGTTCAAGCTGGCCCCGCCCTAAAGCCGCCTGCAAGTTTGTCATCCGATAATTGTAGCCGATTTCATTATTGATGAAATAAACCGCATCATCCTTAGCCTGTTGGGATAAATAACGCATATGCTCCAAAGCCTGCACATCGTTGGAAACGATCATTCCGCCGCCGCCGGTTGTCATAATTTTGTTGCCGTTAAAAGAAAAAACCGCGGCATGCCCTATCGTTCCGGCATACTTCCCCTGATACCGCCCCTCTGCAATACGCGTTCCCAAAGCCTCGGTGGCATCCTCAATCACCGTAAGGGCATATTTCTCGGCCAAAGGTATCAAAGCGTCCAGATTCGCATAGTCGCCAAAAACATGGACGGGAATAATGGCCTTAACCTGTTTGCCACTGGCTTTTTCAACCGTCCGTTTGCCGTCAAAGGAGCACTCTGTTTCCAAATATTTGGCTATTTGCACAACATCAATGCCCAAATGCTCATCACAATCAAAGAACAACGGCTCGGCATTTTGATACAAAACCGGATTAATTGTGGCAATAAAAGTCAAAGTCGGCACCAACACAATATCGCCGGGGCCAATTCCATAATGCCGCAGACATAAATGCAAACCGGCAGTTCCGCTCTGAACCGCACAGGCAGCTGTCACCCCCAAATAGCGGGCAAACTCTTCCTCAAACCGTTTAATATCCTCGCCTGCGGTTGAAACCCATTCTGTTTCAAGAGCTTCTGTCACATATTTAAGCTCATTTCCTTTGATATTGGGAACCGACAAAGGAATAAATTTTTCATCCATCTTACTATGCTCCTTGCTTGTCAAAAACATGAGCCTTATACCAATCAAATGTTTTTTGGATTCCTTCTTCCAGCCCTGTCTTAGCCTGATACCCGACCAAAGACGTCGTCTTTGTCATATCCGGACAACGACGCTCGGGAGAACCTTCTGTCGCCGGCAACGGAATAATTGGCATTTTTTTGTTGGTCACTTTCAGAACAATTTCCCCGACTTCGCGCATGGAAACCTCCGGACTCTGATTTCCCAAATTGATTGTCTGACCAAGACAAGCTTGCGCTTGTGCCGCTCGAAATAAAATTTCAACGGCGTCATCAATATAGCAAAACGTCCGCCTGTGCTCGGTGGAATAAACTTCAAGCCCTTTACTGTTTTGAGCAAAATAAGCTTTTTTTAACAACTCGGGAATAACATGAGACATACCCATCCGCGGACCGTAAATATTGTGCGGACGAAAAGAAGTAACGGGCAGACCCGAGGCATTGCATAAAGCCTCGCCATATATTTTTGACAACATATAAGAAGTTCTTGCAGAAGTCAGATCCGTCACCGCCAAAGGTGTTGTTTCCGGCGTAGGAATTGGCATATCAAAATACTTAAGTGTTCCTGCATATACCTCACTGGTAGATGCAAACAAAAAACGTTCCATTTTTTTTTGTCTTTTTGCAAAATCAAGCATATTAAGCAAAAGAACTGCATTTTTTCGCAAAACTTCAAAAGGCTGTCGCAACACATTTGCCACTCCGATAATCGCCGCCAAATGAAAAATATAGGTATAATCATCATCCAATTTTTCCGTTATTTTTGGTTGCATCAAATCAAGAGAAAACAAACGGACATTCGGAAAAGAGATTAAATGATGCAAGGCCTCATCATCCGCTCCTCTGCTGAAATTATCCACCAGATCAACCGCAAACCCTCTTTTCTGAAAAATTTCTGCTAAATGCAGCCCGATAAATCCGGCCCCGCCCGTAATTAAAACTTTTTCCATTTTCAAAAATCCCCTCTTCCGATAAATCTGAGACGACAATTCTTATTTTTTAAGAAAGCAAGCTGCGCCGCCGACAAAACATGATTGGCATCAAAAATAAACGTTTTTGCCGCCGCAAGTTTTTGAACAAAATCCGTGGTTGTAAACTGGCCATGGCAAACTGTCAGAACAACAGCATCATAACCGCGCAAATCAGGAAGTTCCGCAGGCAAATCCGTCTGCATTTCATCCCAATGACGAATCATCGGATCATAATAAGTCATAAGGGCTCCTTCTTCTTGCGCTGCTTTTGCAAAGATTTCCGCGGGGGAATACCTTGTATCACCCACATCTTGTTTATAACTGATACCAAGCAATAAAATTTTCTTGCCGTGCAAATTTCCACCCAGCTCAGACTTAATCTTTTCAAGCGAAACCAAGGGCATGGCATTATTAATCCTGACTGCCGCCGAACAAAAAGGAAAATCAAAACCGTCCAGATGAAATAAATCCTTAGCCGCCAGTTTGGCAAAATACGGATCTTTGGTCAGACAATAACCGCCCACACCAAAACCGGGCTGCCGCATATTTGAATGAGTGGGACGCTTTCGGATAGCATCGACAATATCAAACATATTAATACCGACAGCTTCGGCAAAGCGCCCCCATTCTTCCATAAAGGCAATCGTTGTCGCGCGATATGAATTTTCAAGAACTTTGGCTGTTTCCGAAGCCGTTGTTGACTTAAGTTCCGTTAAAGGATAGTCCGCTATGTTGATTATCTTAGATAAAAATGCCCGACAAGCCTCACGGGATTTATCATCAACACCGGAAAAAACCCGCCAATAATTGATAATGGAATAAAAGTAATAATCGCCGGGCATAACCCTTTCGTATGAATGCGCAATTTTCAACTTATCGGTATGCAAACCGCGTTTTCGGAATTCTTCTTCCAAAACGGGTTTAACAACTTTTTCGCAGGTTCCCGGAGGAACGGTGGTTTCAACCATCACCAAAACATCTTCTTTCAGCCGTTGGCCGAGAGTACGCATTGCTTTTTTAAAAGCTGATAAATTCAAATACGGCTGCTTTTGGGCGTCATAATATATATCCAGGTTCACATCAACAACCACGATATCCGCTTTGGCAAATTCTTTATCATCACACGTTGCATAAAAATTTTTTGCAAGCCGGACATTCTTTGCTGCGGCAATAAGATTCTGATCCGTTGTTTCAAAAGGAAACCTGCCGTTATTTAAAGCTTTTACTTTTTCCTGCCCGGCCGAATTGGGCAGATCAATCCCGATAACATTAAAACAAGGCTCCCCGTTCTTATCAACGGCACTGGCAACGGCCAAAGACATGGCTGCACCAACAAAACCGAGCCCCTGAACACAAACAATCGGACGTTCCTTTGCAAATTTAACCATCATAATTATTTTTCCCCAATCATCAAAGAAGTGACCAAATCCCCGTCCAAAAAGGGAAACATATCTTGCAGGCAGGCCGGCTCAGACGTTCCGTCATCACGTAAGCGCGAAACCACCCTGGGTTGCGGCGGATTTTCATATTTTTGCGCCACTTCCAACAATGCATATGATGGCTGCGCCAATAACCATTCAATACTGTCGGCCAACTCAATATTACAGCCGCACCTATAATACGGAAAACCGAATGCCTCAGAGAGTTTTTCAAAAGAAGGAAACGAAACCCCGCTTTCTTTGTCGCAACCGACTAATTTTCCGCCAAAATAATTCTTGCACGTCTGCCGAATACCGTTATACCCGTCATTGGCAAACAGCACTATTTTCACCGGTAATTGATAGTGTACGATTGTCTGCAACTCTTGCAAATTCATCATAAAGCTGCCATCCCCTGTTACCAGCACGACCGGTCTTTCCGCAGCTCTCGCCGCACCGATAGCGGCAGGAACATCATATCCCATAGACCCGCAGTTAATATTAGCGATTGTACGCTGCCCCGGTTTATTCATACCATTCTGCAAACGGGGAGAAACACCGGAGTTGTTTCCAAGTATGGTAATATTGTTTTCAGGCTCTCTCTGATTATAAATTTTCCAAAAATTATAAGAATTGACACGCTCCCGGTTATCATCTTCCGCAGCTTCAAAAAGATCAAACTTGTCACATATCATATGAACATAGTCAAACCATGTTTTAGGTGCAAAAACTTTCTCATTTTTCAGCGCACCGAAAAAACGCTTCAAATCACTATGAACAAAAGTTTTAACATGCAACCCGGGTTTAAGTGGCTCGGCAGCATCAACATTCACCATAATCACATGAGCATTCGGGGCAAAATTTTCCTGCACAAACCCAGTTTCCGCAAAATTCAGAGCAGCCCCAAGCACCAGCAAAACATCGGCATTTTGTAGAATAAAATTACCGGCGCGCGTGCCGACACTGCCGGAAGAACCGCAATACAACGGATGCTCATGATACAAAACATCCGGTTGCACACAAGCTCCGACAACCGGAATCTTGAAGTTCTCCAAAAAATTCAAAAAATCTTTCCATACGCCACTGCTGCGCACCGCACTGCCGGCCATAATCACCGGTCTTTGGGCCTCTCTCAGTATTTCAACTGTCTTTTTAAGACATTCAGACGAAGCCGAAACCTCCAGCGGCGCAGCCTCAGGAGAAAGCAGATCGTCTTCTTCCACCAGTGCGCTCTGAACATTCTGCGGAATATCCAGCCATACCGGTCCGCGGCGCCCGCTCATGGCAATATCATAAGCTTTTTGAACCTCTCGTTTAATCTCCAGAGGGTCAATGACCATTTTTGCATATTTAGTCATAGTTTTAACCGTATCGACGATATTAAATTCCTGAATTCCCCTCTGTCGCAAAGGCAAACCGGCCTCAGCAACCGTTGTGTTGTAGCGGCATTGTCCGGAAATAACAATCATCGGAATATTATCGACATAAGCCCCCATCACACCGGTCAGCGTATTCGTCCCCCCGGGGCCGGTCGTCACGCAGCATAAAGCCGGCACATGGCTGTAGCGGGCATATCCTTCCGCAGCCATGGCGCAAGCTTGTTCATGGTGATTAAAAATCGTCTTAATCCGGGGATGAATACCCAAAGCATTATCAAGATACATTGCGCCGCCGCCGACAACACAAAAAGCCTGTGTCACGCCATTATCTGCCAACGTATCCATAATAATATCTGCCACTCTTTTTTTCATTTACCTATCCCCTTTGCCATTCTATTTGTTTTGCGATTCCTTGTTCTATCGGCGTAAAAAACACCCCCTTTAATTCCTTCAGCAAACGGGTATTGTCAGCCGTATATTCTTTATTCAGCCCTTTTTTCATAATCTGTATGGGAAAATCATTTTTCATCAGCCGCGCAACAATACTGGCAATTTCTTCCAAAGAAACCGCCTGTCCCGAACAAACATTGTAATCATGATATAAAGGCTTTTGATCAATAAAATATTCAATAACAGCCGCCAGATCCGTCACAAAAAGATAATCAAAAAAACAATTTTGCCGAATTGTAATCGATCTGTTTTCCAAGCAACAGTCAATGGCATCACGGATAAATTTTGTTTTGGCGTCCGTCGGTCCATAGCAGCCGAAAATACGCAGATTATATATATTAGTAGATCGACGGGCATCCTCATTCATGATATATTTCGCAAAACCATAATCATCTTGTGGAATATAACGGCCGATATCCTCTTCGCGCGCATGAACAATATCAAATCTTTTGTCATATTCGGCGCCGGAGCCCAAATAAATAATTTTATTCACCAAAGGCGCACAACGCTTGATATTAAAATAAAGACGCAAACTATCTGCCAGCAGCCTGTCATTTCTGTCAATATGATTTTTAGCAGGCGATGGATTCGCAAAATGCAAAATAACATCAACCTCATGATCACGAACATAACTTAAAACCGCATCGCCATCAATCAAATTGAGCTCTGTTCGGTTTGGAAACAAAACATCATATTTGCGTGATAAAAAAGGTAAAATATTGCGCCCAATAAATCCGGTTCCGCCTGTTAAAAGAATTCTAGTCATTCCACCAACTTCTACATGTCCAAAACACAAAACAATCATCATCTCTTTCGTCAAAAAAATTCCGACGACTGTCCCAAACAATACCTCTCACATTGAACCTACCATCCGCCAACAGTTTAATGTTGCTTTGAGAGATGCAGCAAATCATCGCCCCAATGCCAATAGATTGCATTTTCTTCAATTTTGGCTAAACACGATGTGCTATACATAATATATAATAAGCAAAATAAAACAATATTTATTTTCTAATTGTTCTCAAAACGCTGATGCTATTATTATATTAGTTTATAAAATATATAATTACAATCTAAAATTGATATTTTCTGTAAAAAATTTTAAACACAAACAGAAAACAATTATAAATTGTATAAAACTTACCCCGAATATCCCTTAAGGTACGCCGCACCAACAGGCATGGTCATCCTCAAACTTGACCCGGATATCCAGATCAAACTATATGGCTATAAAAAAAGAGCCACATAATTGATGCGTGGCTCTAAGCTGGTTGCGGATTATTGCTATGTGCAATAGACGTAATAATTGCCGCCTGACGTCACAATATCAACATTTCCGTTCAGACCGGAGCAGCACGTTGCCGCGGCTTGTCCGGCTTTGCTTGCGTTTGTAAATGTTCCGCAGGATTTTAAGGCGCAACGGCAATATTCAAGATTATTGCATATTACCTTTCTCTGACTAGGAAATCTTCCGCCCATCGCCT
>CALXTL010000012.1 GCA_944391445.1 uncultured Alphaproteobacteria bacterium
CGGCAGAGTGAGCGAATCTATGTATTCGCCAAAACGCATCGATTCAATGCTTTCCAATGAAACTTCAACATTGTCCTGAGTAAAGTTACGCAGGGAAGTCGCCATCAGACGAATCAGCCGGTCGAAAACAATTTCCAGCATCGGCAGGCGCTCGTAGGAAACCATGTTGGAGTTCAAAATAGCCCGCACCCCGGTTTTTTGATCGACATGTTCGGGGCTGTATGCGCCGTATCCCAGCAGGCTGTCAATTTCTTCCTGGTTGAGAATTTTGGAATCGGCCGGATTCAGACTTTCCTCCGTGGAGACTTCCGGCGACGGCTTGGTATTTAATTCTTCTGCCACAATATCTTCCTCTTCAATTTATTTGTCTTTATCGGCGGTGTCGATTTCAAAAACGCGGAAATTAAGGCCGCTGATTTTGACCGGGTCGGTGATCAGGTTGATGCGGTACAATAATTCTTTCCGGAGCCAATATAAACCTTCGGAACCGGAAACTTCCGCCGGGGTCAGCTCTATGGTATGAGAAATAACCGCGTCGGTGATTTTCGGCGTGAGGGCTTCAATCGTTTTGGCGTCTTCCGTATTGCTGAGCTCAAGATTGAGGCGAATGCGCAAAAAACGATTTTCTTCACCTTCTGCAATTTTGAGATTGGATGTGATTTCCGGCAAATCATAAAAAACAATGATCTGATCAGAGGGGCGGCCCGCATTGGCGGCTTTTTTGACAACGCTGTAGCTGCCGACATTGCGGGCGTTGTAATTGCTGTTAAAAACAAAAAATATTCCCGCAGACAGCCCGATAACGATAACTGCCGGCAATACAAAAACGAGAAGCTTCTTCCGGCTCAGCGGCTTGGTTTCCTCGTCTTGGACATCGCGGTCCAGATCTTCGGTTTCCTGCATATAAAAATACTCCCCAAATAAATGTTCAGGCCCAACATTTACCGGTATTTTAGCGCATAATTTTTATAAATAAACGTAAAATTTCCACTTATCAGACTTTTAGTGGAGAAAAAAGCGCTTTATACACCGTTTTTTTGTGAATTTAATAAAATTGAAACAAATTTTATGCTATGATGGAAAATAGGTAAAAGTCTTTTACAGGTGCAAAATGTATATTTGGGTGATACTGGCCACGTTTTTGGCAATGTTGGCGTCGTATACTCTGGCTCCGCGGGCAGATATGCGCGAGGTGACGGTTGAGCCGCTGGCTCAGGCCGAACTCGGCAAGTTTTACAGTCAGCACAGAGCCGGTTATGAGTATGTGCGTCTGCATAAACCGCCGTATACGGGGTCTAAAAAATATAATAATTATTCGCCCGGCATTTTGTCCGAATCCACATTACGCAGCTATTTGCCTTTTGGCCATATATTGAGCGGCGAATATACCACGCAGATTTTTTGCATGAACGAGGACATGACTGTGGAGCTTTCCGGCGGCGACAACGGTCCGTGTAACGAACCCGGCGGACACAAAGCGCTGGTGACATACGGTCCAATCCCGGAGCGGTGGGTGAATCTGGAGGCGGAACCGGAACAGCCTAATGCCGATTTTATGAACGCTATTCGCAGTATGTCTTATGCCGGTGAAGTCGTCGGTTATACCATGTATGATCCGGACGCAACTTATGATGACAACGACAATATGTCGGCGTCGCATATTCGGATTTTTGACAGCAGGGGTTTGTATAATTCCTTTGTGCCGGTTGCCGTTTTGAACAATGCAGATTACCGGCGGGTCTGCAATATGGATGAAGATTGGGTTTGTCTGGTCAGTGTGACCGCAATTTGAAAGGGCGGAGAAAAGCCATGGTAAAGCATTTTAACGATATTCTCGGACAAAAGGGCAGCATGATGGTTGAAGCCCTGGCCATGCTTGGTCTGATTACGATGGTGACGCCGATTTTGTATAAAAAAGCAGCCGAACGCACAACCGAGCTGCAGGATATTAACACGGCCAACCAAATGCGTACGATTTCCAAAGCTATGGATGATTATATCAAGGATCATTATTCCACTTTGTCGACCGGGGCTAATCTGGTTAAGCTGGAACCGGATGATTTGGAGCCTTATTTGCCCTATGGCTTCAGCTTTGATGACTCGCGCATTCTCGGCGATTATCAGATGGCTTTGCGTAAAGATACCGTCGGTGAAGGCGACAAACAAAGAGCTTCAATTACGGGTATGGTGGTGGCAGATCCCAAAAATGATCTTTCAATGATGCGCGCTTCTAAAATTGCCTCAATGATCGGCGCCAACGGCGGCGTGGTCTATCAAGGCGGCGATGACGGTAAGACAATTCAGGGTGTCGGCGGCGGATGGAGCGCCACGGAAAAAGACTATGGTTTTACAGTCGAATCCGAGGGCGGTGAAACGGGGACATTGTCGGTCGGCGGCATTGCGGTCGGATCGGTGCACGCCATTATGTCTGAAGGCGGTGGTGTTTCGGAGAAAGATGTTTTGTTCCGAAACAATTCCAAAGGTATTGAATATAACACGATGGAAACAACCCTGTATATGGGTGAGCAAGATATTGAAGACGTCAATAACCTGATTACGGCCACGGCTCAGGTATCGGATACCGGCGAAGGCGCTTTGGAAGTGGCCGGCGGCGCGACAGTCGGCAGTTTATTGTCGCAGGGCGCGGCCAATATTGTCGGCACGTTAACCGTGGATGATGCGGCGGAAATGAAGAGCACGCTGAAAGTGGGCAATACTTTGTCGGTGGCTGCGGGCGGCGCCGATATTGTCGGCGATACGGCTATTACGGGTAATGCCAATATTACCGGCAAGGGGACAATCGGTGCCGGGTTGGAAGTGAGCGGCGATTTGGTGGCCAAAGATGCGTCAAAGCTGGAAGGCGCGGTGACGATCGGTACGGATGCCAACAGCTCTTTGCAGATGCTGACGGTTAACGGCAACGCCAGCATTACCGGCTCTTTGACAATCGGTGACGAATTTTCGGCGCCGATTGTTTCAGGGTATAATCAGCTGCGCGGCGGCCGGATCGGCGCCAGCGAGGAAAGCGCTTATAACTTTGTGGCTACGCCGAGCGCGGTGTCAATTGCCAATGAAGATTTTTCTGTTGGTTCCGGCGGCCGGCGTCTGAATATTGACAGCGGTTCTTCAAGCCTGACCAGCCCGGATACAACTTCGGGGGTGGTGCTGGCCGATAGCAACGCGGCTTTGTTTTCGACGGATGGCTCTGTTAATGTGGCAGGCGGGACTACAACGGTATATGGCGGGACGCAGGCGGAAATCCGAGGCGGTAACGTCGGCGAAATTGTCGTTAATAACGCTATAGTCGGCAAAGCTCAAAATGTAGCCTTTATTGCGGAAGACGGTGTAACCGGCGGTGTGATGCAATTAGGGCCATATGGCGGCGGCATAAGCTATGGTGCCGGAGCAACAGTGTCGGTCGATGATAACGGGGCAATTCTCAGAACTCCATATTCCGGCCGGGCGGAAGACCCGCGGGTGGAAGTCGGCGATGACGGCAATATCAAAATTTATGGTATTAACAGCCACATCCGGACGGATAATCTGTATTTGGATGAAGACGAGATGGTTTTGGGCGATGATCTGACTGGAACCAATAATCTGGTGGCGACTTCAACAGGAACGGTGACTTCTTCAGGCGTTATCCTCAAGCGGGAAGGCGCAATCGTTTTGCCGCGCAGCGGAACATCCGGACGGACAGACTTGCCAAGCAGCGCCGGTTATCAGGATGTGCCGGGATATATCAAGCTTGACAGGATTATTGCCAATCAGGATTATGACCGGCCGGGCAGCGGCTCTGCCGGGCCGTCTGTCAGCAAGGCCTATGACGCTTATCAGCTGAACCCGGCTTATACTTCGGTGATGCATGATATTAAGCTGACGACCCGCGGCGGCGCCAGATTGAGCGATATTCTGCCTGACTTTATCAACCGAGGTATTTATGTTTTGGATAATACTTATGAGGAAGACAAAAGCAACTGGGAAAATTATACGGTCAGCAACAGCAGCGGACGGTTGTCTGTCAACGGAGAACCCGGCGACTGCAGCGGCGATGCCGACTGTATTGCCACGCCGTGGCTGGGTTTTGTGCCGGCGCCGCAGTGCCCGCCCGGATATTCCAAGGTGGTGACGATTAATCCTATTCGTTGGAAAATGGCGGAGGCTTTTTATATTACCGGTGTCGAATCGGTGGACAGTGATGTGGCCTCCAAGTTCAGAAACTATTTTGTGCCGCCGACCAACCCGTTTACGGCAACGTTTGAACTGGGCGAAGCTGACGGCAGCGTCGGCATGCATACTCACCAGCTGAGCGAAGGTGCCGCGCTGACTTTCCAGACGAATACCTGGCTGAATACAACCATCAGCGCCAATAAGGGGACTTTCTACGGCTGGCACGCGATTATGGGCTTTTTGTACTATGGCGATCAATATGCCGATTATTTGTCCGGTGTGGGCGCCAGCGGTTACAGCGGCAAGGTCATTTGGAATCTTTTCCCGGTTTATAATGAGGAGATGAGTGCTATTGCCAATGTCTATTGTTATTTTGAACGTGGCGATGTCAGCGGCTCGTGGACTTGGAATCGTGATTATATCGGGACTTATGATCAGCTTAATTCTTATCGCGCAGGGTATGAAAAAGACAGTTCGTACAGCAACCGTTTGAATGACCCGGCGCTTGGGTATACAGAAATCTGGTAAGCAAACAAAACGCCGGCTGCCTTCAGAGGCAGCCGGCGTTTTATCAAACAGCATGAGCTTATTTGAAGCTTTGAATTAGCGAGCCGGCCAGCATATACCAACCGTCAACCAGCACAAAGAAAATGATTTTGAACGGCAGCGCCAGCACTGAAGGCGGCAGCATCATCATACCCATGGACATCAGAACCGAGGCGATGACCATGTCGATAATCAAAAAAGGAACAAAAATCAGAAAGCCGATTTCAAAAGCCCGGCGCAATTCGCTGATCATGAAAGCCGGAATCGCAACTTTGAGCGGTGTTTCGGCAATGGTTTGGGGCTGTTCTTCTCCGCTGAGGCCGCTGAAGAGCAAAAGATCTTTTTCCCGCGTGTTGTTAACCATAAATTCTTTGAATGGCACAGCTGCTTTTTCCAGACCGTCCATCAGTTCGATTTTTTCTTCAATAATCGGTTTGATGCCGGTTTCCCATGATTTTTCAAGTGTCGGCGACATAATAAACAATGTCAGAAACAACGCCAGCGAGACCATGACCATGTTCGGCGGCGTGGCGTTGGTGGCCAATGCACTGCGGGTGATTGAAAAGACAACGGCAATGCGGGTGAAAGACGTCATCATGATCAGGATGGAGGGAGCCAGCGATAATATAGTGATGATCATGATGATGCTGAAAATGCGCCCGGTGGCTGATCCGGTCGGCGCATCGGCAACATTGAGCGTGACCGATTGAGCCAAGGCCGGCTGCGCCATGAATATCATCAGTACTGCCCAGAGAGCGGCAAAACAAAAAAGTCTTTTACTCATGAATGTTGGCTCCTCCGGCAGCAGGCTTGTCTTTGAGCAGCAGGCCGAAGCCGCTGCCGCAGAGAATCAGGTATTCCGTCTGGTCACATTCAACCAGAAACAATGTGTTGGCGGCGTCTAAGCGGCGGGATTCAATCAGATTGAGTCGTCCGCCGCTGCGGAGCTTTGCGGCAAAACGCGAGCGGATGCCTTTTTGTTCCGCCAGTTTGAAGATATAAACCGTCAAAAACAGCAAGCCGATAACAAAAATCAATGACAAAACAGCGTGAAAAACGTGTGTCCATTCCATTATGACGTATCCTTATAATTTCTTTCAGGGCGATTATAGTCGCAATTTGTTTCGGGCGTCAATAAAAGGCTTGCCCTTGTTGATATTGTCTGCTAGGGTGCGGCTATGAGTGAAAACAAAAACATAACTTTGCCGGAAGATGAACGCAAAACCCGTGATTTGCAGGCCGTTTCGGCAACGCTGGCGCCGCTGGCCAAAAAAATTCTCGGTAAAAAAGGCTTTGTCGAAATTGACATTTTGACTGAGTGGCCGCAGATTGTCGGTGAAGAGCTGGCCAGCTTTGTCTTTCCGCAGAGCATTGATTTTCGTTCTGGTCAAAAAACCGGCGGTGTGTTGAAGGTGGTTGTTCCCGGCGGCGCTTTTGCTCTGGAGTTGCAGCATCGCGAAAAAAACATTATTCAAAAAATCAATGCTTATTTCGGCTATGCGGCGGTGACGGCGCTGCGCATTGTGCAAAACAGCGCGGCGGCGGAGAGCTGTCTGAAGGCACCGCGTGTGGAGAGAGTGCAAAAAAAGGTTGTCACCAAAGAGGAAGAAATTTATATTAAAGACTTAAGCGCGGGGATTAAAGATCATACCCTGCAAGAAACGCTGGAGCGGCTTGGACGTTGCGTGTTTGGCAATAATAAAGGTGAAAACAAAAATGAAATTTGAAAAGATTATTAAAAATATCAGTTCTTTGGTGGCGGCGGTTATCGTTTTTCTGATGGTTGGCGGAATGTATCTTTCTTCCAAAGGGTTTGAGATAACGGAAAACGGCGAGATTGTGCTGGTCGGCCGCGCCTATGCGCAAGACGGAGCGGTGGTTTCAGCCCCGGTGATCCCCGATAATTTTGTCTTCCCAAATGAACACGGCGAGGGTGCGGCAGATGCGCCGGTTACGGTTTATGAATATTCTTCTTTTGGTTGTTCTCATTGCGCCGATTTTCACCTGAATACATGGCCGATGCTGCGTGATAAATATGTCAAAGAAGGCAAGCTGCGGCTGGTTTTTGTGCCGTTCCCGATTGACAAAGCGTCTATGAGTGCGGCCATGCTCGGCGAGTGTCTGCCTGCGGACAAATATATGGCTTTTGCCGAGCTGATGTTTAAAAAACAGCGCGAATGGGGTTTGTCGCGGAATCCTGAAAAAGTTCTTAAGCAATATGCCGTTCTCAGCGGATTGAGCAGCAGTGAGGCCGATGCCTGTCTGCATAATGACGATATTGCCCGGGAGATTTTGAATAACCGTCAAAACGGCATTACTCAGCTCGGGATTCAGGGAACACCGTCGTTTGTCGTCAGCCATGCCGGCAAGAATGAGCTGATCGGCGGCGTACAGTCTTTTGAAAACATGAGTATGATTATTGAGTCCAGGTTAAAGAATTAATTGTAAAAAAGGTTTTGCTTTTAATAACTGCTTAATATTTTATCATGTAAAGTGTCATCATGAAAAAACAGCCAGAGGAAATAAGACGGCTGGACGAAAAGATAGCCGGGCTGAAGGCCAAAGAAGAAAGATTCCGCCGGGAGAAAAGAGAATCGGAAGTATCTCATGCCGCCAAAGCCGGTTTTCGGGTCGGGACGGAGCTTCTTTCGGGGGTTTTGGTCGGTGCGGCGATCGGCTATGTTTTGGACGGCGTTTGCGGTACCAAGCCGTGGTTGTTGGTTTTGTTTATGCTTTTTGGCGGTGCGGCAGGCGTTGTCAATGTCTATCGTTTTGCCAAAAGCGAAGAACGAAAACGTTAAGGAGTAGCAGCTTTGTCTAATCCGATGGAGCAATTTGAGGTTAAACAGATTATTCCGCTGCAGGTCGGCGGGGTTGATATCTCGTTTACCAATTCGGCATTGTTTATGATGTTGGCGGTGGCGGCATCGACTCTGTTGTTTGCGCTTTGTCTGCGGCGGCGTACTTTGGTGCCGACGATTGCACAGTCAGTTCCCGAGACGATTTATGAATTTGTCAGTTCGCTGTTGCGCGAAAATGTCGGGCCGGAAGGGCTGAAATATTTTTCATTCATTTTTACGATGTTTTTGTTTGTGGCTTTCGGCAATGTTCTCGGCTTGTTTCCTTATGCGTTTACGTTTACGTCGCATCTGACTGCCGTCGGCAGTTTGTCCATTATCGCATTGTTGTTCAATATCGGCATCGGCATTAAGAAAAAAAAGCTAGGCTGGCTGCGGACATTTTTGCCAAGAGGAATTCCGCTGGCGCTGGCACCGCTGATTGTGCCGATTGAGATGATCTCATTTCTGTCCAAGCCGTTCAGCCTGACTGTTCGTTTGGTTGCCAATATGACGGTCGGGCACATCATGCTCAAAATCATTGCCGGTTTTGTGGCCGCTTTGGGCGTTTTGGGAGTGATCCCGGTATTATTTAACTGTTGCATTGTCTGCTTTGAATTGTTTATTGCCTTGTTGCAGGCTTTTATCTATACGGTTCTGAGCTGCATTTATCTGGGCGATGCTTTGCATGAGCATTGACAGACGTTTTCGAACGCCTGCCAGCAGATTGTTATAATTATGAATTGGTTAACTTAATCATCGAAAGGAATAAACAAAATGGAACCTTTAGCTTATATCGGCGCCGGTATGTGCGCGCTTTCCATGATGGCTGCCGCCTGGGGCGTTTCTCAGGTGTGGACGACCATTATTTCGACTGTTGGTCGTAATCCGCAGGTGAAAAAAGACGTCGATATCTACGGATGGGCCGGCTTTGCCGCGGTTGAAGCTATTGCTTTGTATGCTTTGGTTATTGCCCTGGTTATGCTGACCGGTAATTAATCGGATGAATCCGGATGACGCACGGCGCAACCGGGTTTGTTGATGCCCGGTTTTGCGCGCTGTGTCCGCAGAGCATTTGCAAAAGAAGTTAGTGATTGAAGGAGTTGGCTTATGCCGCAATTGGATTTCAGTATATTTCCGTCGCAGTTTTTTTGGCTGGCTGTCAGTTTTTTTCTGATGTTGTTTATTTTCAGTCGTTTTATTATTCCCAAAACCGGAGAAATGATTAATCTGCGCAAAGCCAAAATTGACGAATATCTGGAAAAAGCCTCGGCATTAAAAGTCAAGGTGGAAAAAACTCTCGATAAATATAATCAGGCATTGAAAAAAGCGACCGACGAGGCCAATGCTTCATTGCGGGAAACGCAGCAGGAAATGGCGGAGATGGTGGAACGCCGCCAAAGCGAACTTGCCGCCGAGCTTAAACATCAGATTGAGGAAAGCGAGGCAAAAATCAATGCCGGGAAGGAAAAAGCGCTTAAACGTTTGGAGCCTGCCGTTGAAGAATTGGCACAGGAAATTTTGAAAAAGCTTGATTTCAAAAACATCAAGGCGGCGGAAGTCGCCCGGGCGGTTGAAAAAGTGAAGGAAAACTGACATGTCCACGGAAAAAGCTTTGCCTCAACAGGAAATTATCGACGCAACGCAAAACGCCGTTTTTAATGCCGTTGACAGCGTTGTTGACGCAATTGGCGCTACAGCGCAGAATTTATCCGGGCAAGAACCTTTTTATGAAAGCGCGGAATTTTGGGTGGCTTTTTCTTTTGTTTTGGTTGTGGTCGCTTTGTTTCGGCCGATTGTTAAGATTGCGTATAAGAAGTTAAGCAAGCGCAGTAATCTGATCGGCAAGCGAATTGAAGACGCCGCTAATGTTTATGCTGATGCGCAAAAAATGCTGGCGGATTATGAGCGGAAATATCGTCAGGTCAAAAACGAGGCCGGCGAGATTTTGAACCGGGCCGAGCGGGAGATTGCTCTGCTGAAAAAAGACAAGCTGGCCAAGCTTGAGGCAGACATGAATAATCGCGAGCGTGAGGCTAAGGCAAGAATTGCGGCTACGGAAGATGAGGCCATTCGGGAAATCAGCGAAAAAACTGCCGCCTATACCATTAAAGCCGTGAAAGAGGTTTTGGCTCAGAGAATGACGCCGGCCGAACAAGACAGACTGATTGAACGTTCGATCAGTCTGCTGGCCAAAATGAAATAAATTTTACAAGTAGCGATACGGGTGCGCCCGATAACTGCCGAGGATGTGCCAGTCTTCGGCATAAAATTTCAGTTCGTCGAAAGCATTACGGAAACTTTCCCGCCCGGGGTGTGATTCAATCTCAATATAAAAACGGGCAGAGATAAATTTGCCGTTGAGCAGGTAGCTTTCCAGTTTGGTCAGATTAATGCCGTTGGTGGCAAAACCGCCGAGCGCTTTGTATAAGGCGGCCGGAATATGGCGGGTTTTGAAAATGAGCGAGGTGATAAATTGTCCGCCGTCATCCTGCGGGATGATGTCTTGCCGCGACATGATCAAAAAACGCGTGGTGTTGTCTGCCGTATTTTCAATATTCGGTGCTAAAATTTGCAGACCGTAGATTTCAGCAGCCAGCGCCGAGGCAATTGCCGCTTGCGAGGAATCGCCGTTTTGCAAGACATCCTGGCAAGACAACGCCGTATCAATCCTTTGTATGGGGCGAATGTCGTGCTTTTGCAGAAAACGGGAACATTGAGCCAGCGCTTGCGGGTGTGATGAAGCCGTTCGGATGTCTTTGAGCTTTGCGCCGGGCAGGCCAAGAAGCTGATGTTCAATGCGCAGGAAAAATTCATCAATAATATGCAGACCGGTCTGCGGTAATAAAAAATGGACGTCGGAGACGCGGCCGGCATTTGAATTTTCTACGGGGATCATGGCTAAGTCGGCTTCGCCGGCGGCCACTTTGGCAAAAGCCTCCTGAAACGAGAGGCAGGAGATATATTCCTCTCCCGGGTAAACCGTTCGGCAGGCAATGTGCGAATAGGCGCCGGGCACGCCCTGATAGGCAATTTTGAGTGTCATTTTTTTATTTCATATTCAAATTAATTTTGTTCCAGCCGCCGCGGCGCGGTTCATTGTCGCTTTGTTTTGGGGCTTTTTCCCATTTGCGGAGCGGACCGTTTTTTTCGTTAAGGAGGGCTTTTTGCTCATCTGTTTGGGCAATGCCGATCGGCAGCAGTTGATTGAGCAGAGCCGGCGAAGCAAAGTCGACCTTGCTGCGCACCAACGGGTCAACCAGCGCATCAATGATTTGCGCGGCGGGTTTGGCATTGAAGGCGTTAAGCTTGCCGCCATAAAAAATAGCAAAAGCATGGCAGGGGCTTGAAAGCAGCACATCTGTCGAATCAACCCCGCGCACAAAACGCAACATGATCCGAGGACGGATGATGCAATTTTCGGTGACATCAAAAATGATGTTGTCGGGATTCATGAACAATTCGGAGACAATCATGGTTTTGAGCTCTGTGTTGATGACGCCGCAAAAACCGGCGAGGGCAAAGCCATCGAGGGTGTAGCCGGTGTAGCCTTCCGGTTTGCTGGCTACCTGGTAGCAGAAAATCTGCTCGGCATTGGTGATGTTGTCAACCGCCGAGGCGCCGATGGCTGAGCTGATTTCTTCCAGAATTACGGTATGGTTGGGATTCGGCTTCCATTCAGGGAGCTGCTTTTTCGCATCTGTTTCCTGCGCCTGAGCAGCGGCTGCCAGCAGAAAACTCAGGGCAAAAACCGACATTTTCAGCCAATTCCGTTTCAT
Source organism: uncultured Alphaproteobacteria bacterium (assembly GCA_944391445.1). Classification (GTDB taxonomy): domain Bacteria; phylum Pseudomonadota; class Alphaproteobacteria; order RF32; family CAG-239; genus CAZU01. Next base: position 11,333 of record CALXTL010000012.1, read on the forward strand.
AAAAATCTCCTTTGTGTTGCAAACTAATGTTCAGTATACAGGTCATCGGCCGGGAATACTATCATTTTTTTTAAGATAATGACAAAATAGTCGTAGAAGTTTAATAATTAAATAAGAATTGTTTTGTTATATTGACAGCAGCGAAAAAAAATAATAATTTGTGTAAAATCAAATATTGGGACAACGGAGACTTTTGCTTATGAGAAAGATTTATTTAACGACGGCCTCGGCTTTGGTTTTGAGCATGGTTGCTGCCGCTGCGGCTGAAGCGCGCGATGGTTTTTATATTGCTGCCCGCGGCGGGTATACTGATTTTAACGTCAATAATAAAGACGACAGCATGCCAGATGCCCCCAAAGTCGAACTGGACAGCGGTTGGCATATTTCAGGCGCCATCGGTTACAAGCTGGGCTATTTCCGGGTTGAGGGCGAATATATTTACCGTGATGACAGCGATGATGAATATACTTATAATACGCCGGGAGCCGGCCATAAAACTATTTTGGAGTCTGATTCGTTCATGGCCAATGCTTATCTGGACATTATGCCGAACTATTGGATCAGCCCCTATATCACCGGCGGTATCGGTTTGAGCCGTTTGGATCTGGAAACGTATGATTTCCCGGGTGTTACCGAAAGAGAGACTGATTCTGCCGATAACTTTACCTGGCAGATTGGCGCCGGCTTGTCGCTGCGTATCAATCGTTGCCTGAACTTGGATGCCGGATATCGTTATATCGACATGGGCGAGATCGACGATGCCGATATCAATGCGCATGAATGGTACGGCGGTTTGCGCTATACTTTCTAAGATTTGCGCTTTGTCGCAGGAAGCTCCCCTTTTCGGGGAGCTTTTTTGTTTTTTTGATGTTGATAACAGTTTGTTTTGTGCGGGGGTTTCTACTTTTTTCTTGAAGAATCGTTTGTGATGATATACTTTGTCAAGGAATTGTGTCTGCCGGAAAAGCGACTCTGTCTTTTTTCGGCGTGTTTTTAACCTAAAAGCTTAAGGAGCTATGTAAACCATGAGTAAATGGGTCTATACATTTGGAAACGGCAAAGCCGAAGGCGATGCCGGCATGAGAAATCTCCTGGGCGGCAAAGGGGCTAACCTCGCAGAAATGAATGTGGTTGGTCTGCCTGTTCCTCCCGGATTTACCGTGACGACAGAAGTCTGCACTTACTACTACAACAATAACAAGACTTATCCTGCCGATCTGAAAGATCAGGTTCGCGAAGCTGTCGCCGGCGTTGAAAAAATCATGGGCAAAAAATTTGCCGACGCCAATAACCCGTTGCTCTTCTCCGTTCGTTCGGGCGCCCGCGTTTCCATGCCGGGTATGATGGACACCGTTTTGAACCTCGGTTTGAACGACGAGACGGTTCAGGCTCTGGCCAAAGCTTCGGGATCGGAGCGTTTTGCTTATGACTCTTATCGTCGTTTTCTGCAGATGTTCTCCGATGTTGTTTTGGGCGCCGATATTGAAGAATACGAAGGCGCTTTGGAAGCCATGAAAAAAGCCAAAGGCTATAAGTCTGACACGGACCTGACCGCTGAAGACCTCAAAGAACTGGTTAAAGAATATAAAGAAATCGGCAAAAAACTGGGTAAAGTTGTGCCGCAGGATCCGTGGGAGCAGTTGTGGGCCGGTATCGGCGCCGTTTTCGGCTCATGGATGGCTGCCCGTGCCATTACCTACCGTAAATTGAACAATATTCCGGGCGACTGGGGTACCGCGGTCAATGTTCAAACCATGGTCTTTGGTAATGCCGGCGATGACTGCGCCACCGGCGTTTGCTTCTCCCGCGATCCGGCAACCGGCGAAAATGTTTATTATGGCGAATATCTGGTTAATGCCCAGGGTGAAGACGTTGTGGCCGGTATCCGCACACCGCAGCCGATGGGCTCTAAAGGCGACGGCACTTCTTTGGAAGAGAAATGGCCGCATCTGTATAAAGAGCTGGTTGATGTCCGCAATAAGCTGGAAGCTCACTACAAAGATATGCAGGATATGGAATTTACCATTGAGCACGGCAAACTCTGGATGCTGCAGTGCCGCAACGGTAAACGCACCGCTGCCGCTGCTGTTCGCATGGCGGTTGAGATGGTTGAGGAAGGCCTGATCAACAAAGAGGAAGCGATTATGCGCGTTGGCGCCGATCAGCTTGACCAGCTGTTGCACCCGATGCTTGACCCCAAAGCCAAGAAAAACGTTATTGCCACCGGTTTGCCGGCTTCGCCGGGTGCTGCCGTCGGCCGTGCCGTTTTCAATGCCGAGGATGCTGAAGCCTGGGCAGCCAAAGGCGAGAAAGTTATTCTTATCCGCAATGAGACTTCTCCGGAAGATATCGGCGGTATGCATGCGGCACAGGGCGTTATTACGGCTCGCGGCGGTATGACCTCGCATGCGGCGGTTGTTGCCCGCGGTATGGGCACGCCTTGTGTTTCCGGCTCGCATGAAATTCATATTGACTATGCACAAAAGACCATGACCACCGATAAAGGCGTTGTTGTCAAAGAAGGCGACTGGGTTTCTTTGGATGGCGCCAAAGGTCAGATTATTGAAGGCCAGGTGCCGACGGTGAAGGCCGACACCAACAGCGGCAACTTCGGCAAGCTGATGAGCTGGGTTGACGAGATCCGCACGCTGGAAGTCCGCGCCAATGCCGAAACACCGAAAGATGCGCAGACTGCCCGCGACTTCGGCGCTCAGGGTATCGGTCTGGCCAGAACGGAACATATGTTCTTTGACGCAGCCCGTATTCCGGACATGCGCGCGATGATCTTGGCCGATAATGAAGAAGGCCGCCGCGCCGCTTTGGCCCGGTTGCTACCGTATCAGAAGCAGGACTTCAAAGATCTGTTCAAGATTATGGACGGTCTGCCGGTGGTTATCCGTCTGTTGGATCCGCCGTTGCATGAATTTTTGCCCAATACGGACGCTGAGATGAAAGAGCTGGCTGACAAAATGGGCATGACGCTGGAAAAAGTCAAACAGCGTGCCAATTCTCTGCATGAGGCCAACCCGATGCTGGGGCATCGCGGCTGCCGTCTGCCGATTACTTATCCGGAAATCTGCGAGATGCAGACCCGTGCCATTTTGGAAGCGGCGATGGAATGCGAAGAAGCCGGTATTAAAGTTTTGCCGGAAATTGAAGTTCCGCTGACCGGTTCCAAGAAAGAGCTGGATATTGTCAAAGACATTATCGACACCACGGCCGAGAAGATCTTTGCAGAAAAAGGCAAAAAGATCAAATATGAAGTCGGCTCGATGATTGAACTGCCGCGTGCGGCTCTGAAGGCTGACGAGCTGGCTCAGTCTGCCGAGTTCTTCGGTTTTGGCACCAACGACCTGACCCAGACCACTCTGGGTATGAGCCGCGATGATACCGGCGCCATTCTGGACGAATATCGCGCCCGCGGCGTGTATGTGGCTGATCCGTTTGCCTCCATTGATGTTGAAGGTGTCGGTTGCCTGGTCAAGATGGCTTGTGAAAAAGCCCGCAACTCCAATCCGAAAATCTGGTTGGGTGTTTGCGGTGAACACGGCGGTGATCCGGCATCTATCGACTTCTTCCAAACCTGCGGCATGAACTATGTTTCCTGCTCGCCGTATCGTGTGCCGGTGGCTCGTCTGGCTGCCGCTCAGGCTGCGGTTCGTCATAAAAATGACAAGAACAGCAACGGTTCCTGCTGCTGCAAGAAGGCTTGCTAAGCGGTTATTCGCAAAAGAAAAGCGTCTGATGAAAGTCAGGCGCTTTTTTTTGCATGGGGAAGCCGGTCTGACAATTCAGATTGCAGCGCGGAAAAATTTTTTGAAATCTTGATATTGACAAATTTGTCCATGGTGATTATCCTGCCAGGGTATTTATAATTTTTAAGTCTCTATATTTATTAACCGATACGCGAGAGATTTTTCTTTCCGTGTCATAAAAACCCAAGTTATATGGCAAGTTATATTAATGGAATGAAGATGCCCGAAGCGGTGTCTGATCCCTCTGTCTATGGTTCTATTGCAAACGGAATGACCCGAGCACAGAAAATTGAAAGATTTTTGCGCGTTGAGCTGCCAAAATTGTGCGATCAGAATGGGCAAGCCGAAAATGCCGTGATGAATTTGAGCATTTCGCTGTATTATGGTTTGGATGCCAATTTTACGGAGCAGAAAGTCAGCCGGAGTTTGTTGACATCTTCTCAGGCATCGGGGATTACCAGAGCGCGGCGCTTGTATGCTTCAAACAACTATCTGGTCAGGCGTCAAAAAGGCAAATGGATTGCCGAGCCTTTGCTGATGCAGGATGATTGGCTGTTGCAGGACAATGTGCATCAGGCTTTTGAAAAGATAGCCCGAGCCAAAGCATGGCATAAAGACGTTGAAAAACCGTTGCTTTGTGACTGCACTATTGACGGGTGGTATAAAACTGTTGCGTGGATAGCCCGCGTGAAAGACGGCCAAAAATGGCACACGCTGTGTTGTCTGCCGCAAAACGGGTTAATTGTTGCCGATTGCAGCGAGGATGAATTTCCGGTGCTCGGCGATGAAAAAAGGATAAAAGTTGCCGACTGCATTTTCAAATTATGCAGAAACGGCGAGGAAATTGTTTCTCTGACTCAGGCATTGTCTCTCTGAGGCAACGTAGCCTAAAACTGACTTGGAAGTGTCCCGATTGTGAAACCGGGGCACTTTTTTTGTGCGTGGTTTTTGTTATTTTCGGGTTTGAGTATGACAGGTAAAGGATGGATGGTTTGACCTGGATGTCCGGATCAAGTCCGAACATGACGGTGCCGGCGGGGCGGCGTGTGCCTTAAGGGATGTCCGGGCAAGTTTGAGTATGACAGGTAAGGGGGGATTGTTTATGACGGCGGGCAAAGATATTTAAAAGCAGGACAGCCGCCAGCTAAACTCTTGGTGAGAGAATAGTGACGGCTGCCTGTTTACTTATAATAGACAGAGGTGGTTAGCCTCTGGAACAGTTTTAAAACCATATAGATACACCCAGAGAAACCTGGATGTGGAACTTGCTTAGGTCTTCGACCAGCAGTTCCTTCTTGCCCTCGGCGCTCTTTTCAAACACCTGAACGGGCTTTCCGTTGCTCTCGAGGAGCAGCGTGTTCGCGGTGTCGTTGTACTTACCCTCATAGGGAAGGTACAAACCGCGGACTCCGGCGAATAACTCCACACGGTTACTCAGCCTTGCTCCGAGCTTAACTTCGCCAAAGGCGGAGAAGCTCATCTTGGAGCTGGCCAGCAACATGACGTATTCGCCGTCCAGGTCTCCGGCAATGTCACCAGCGTTGCCGCTGATGTTCCACTGCTGGGTGAGACCGGCTCCGATGTTAGCCTCTGCGAAGACCGGAGAACTCGGACGAGTAAACCGGTAGCCTGCAAAGGCGCTCACAGAGGAGCGGTTCTCCATGTACGATCCGTCAAGACCGTACATCCATCCGTAATGGAACCAATAGAGCTTGGCCTGTGCGCCGAAGCTCTTGTCCATTACATCATACAGCCCGGCAACCTCCAGCTTGGCGCTGTTATTGCCATGGCGAACGACCATATAGGCGTTCTTACTGTATGTTTTATTTATTGTACTATCACTGGCAGCGTAGGCCTTGATGGTCTGGGCCTTTACTGCGTTAACACTTGCCATACCGAAGAGGATGGCGATGATAGCAACGAATAATGTTCTTGTTTTCATATCCTTGGAATTTGTGTCCGGGACAGCGAGCTTAACTTAAATTTAAGCTGCCCCGGACGGGTTTAACTTTTTTATTCTTGGTCTTTCCCTGAGGAATTAGGAAAAGATTTTTTTTATTTTAAAGTAACGCCGTTGATGACTATGACTTCCTCGCCATCAACAGTCGTCTTGACGCCTTCCGCCTTGTACGGGTTCTCCAAGCTGTGCTTGGTTACGCTCATTGGAGAAACGTAACTTTGCACGCTGGAATTGTTGTATGCGGTGTAGAGCCACTCGTTCGGATCTTCCGAAGTCGTGTTTACACCTGTCAACTTACCTGGAACAAAGCTTGCACCATTCCACACCATGCTCATGATACCGTCGTTGGTGACGTTAACATTTGCATGACGACTGATCTCTTCTCCCTTGGAGTTGAACTCAACATACAGCGTGTTGCTGCCGTTGATCTCCTGGAAGAAAGCGCAAATTACGGTACGAGCCGGAGCTGTACGACTTGCGTTGTAGATATCAGTCATCGCGGCTGCCTTAACGTAGTAGCCGGGGATGGTGCTGGGTGTTCTTTCCTTCCAGAGCGTGATCAGTTGCTCAGCAGTCTTGCTCACGTTGCCGCGAGAGATGCTGTGATCCACTCTGAAGGTTTTTGAAATACTGCTGTTATCGGAATTGTCGGAGATCTCCGCAGGAGTTCCGGCAGTGATGACAGCAGAGCCCAGACCAGAGGCCTTGTACTCCTTACCTTCCCAAACAACGATGTAATTATCGTTCTTGGTGTAGGTCACGGAAGTGGACACCTTACCGTCGTTGTAAACATAAGAGTCTACACGGCTGTATGTGGTATACTTCACGTTGTCGGAGGTTGCCTTGGTTGCACCCTTGATCCAGTTGCCGGCATTGTGTCCGCTCTGGCTCAGGGTTATAGGGCTGGTCTTAATCCTCTTCTCAGCTTCAGCCTTTACGCTGAGGCCTGAAGGGGCAAAGAAGAATTTCTCGACATCCTGCTCCTTGGAGTTGTCGATGAAGAGACGGATTTTGACACCGTTCTCATCTTCGCCAACTATCGTTGCAGTAATCTTCTGAGTGTTCTTAGCATCCTTCTGCTCAATTTCTTGAGTCGCAGATGCCATGATTATCCTACTATCCGCAACCAAGTTGAACTTGGCGGTGGTGTTGTAGATATAATCAGTCTCAGAAGATTTGTCGATGGTCTCCTTTGAGTCGAACTTAACGCTCCATACCGCCTTGAGGGCGACAGTGTGCTCCTCGTTGTTGTCAACGAAAGTCACTGTTGCGGGGTATGTCGCGTAAAGCTCATGGCTGACCACGTTCCAACTAGCGCGGTAAACGCCGGTTGTTGCCGTTTCCCTGACAGTATTGAACTTAATCTCTGTCAGATCGGCTGTGGTCTTTTTCGCTTCTGCTCTGAGGGCGGTCTCAATCGGGACAATGATGTCCGTCGTGCCCTTCTCCACGCCGTCAACAAAGTCGTGGCGAACCACCTTTGCCTCTGTTGCGGAGATGACAACTGCGTCGTCATAAGTATAGGTCAAGACCTCCTTATGAGACACTGTTGTCAGCAGAGTCACCGGATATTCAACTGTCTCGTCGCAGCTCATTGTGAAAACGAGCGTTGCTTGAACAGAGAATTTTTCCGCCTCAGTTTGGTTGACCATGTCGCTCACCAAGAGTTTGGTGCTCTTGACGGTGCAATAACCTAAACCATTGTTTTTGGTATAGGTCTTGCCACCAAGAGTGACATTGCTGGTTCTGGTCTGACCGAAAGTCAGCGCCAGAACAGATTTGCCAACCTGGATCCGGCCGTTGGTCCAGTCAAAAGACTTGCCGATGATATCAGCAAGGTCATTGACATAGACTTCTGTCGAAGAAAGATGTGCCGGGTTGATCACCTGGTAATCTTTCTCGATTGTCTCGTCCTCGGACGAGACAAAAACGGCCCTATGCTTGCCGGTGATCTCGATCGAATCCTCGACGAGACTGCACCCCTGCATTTCAACATGGTAAGTGTCTTTTACCATGTAGGTAACAGCAGAGGTGTTACCGTTGTTGTCTAAATCCAGCCCGAGAACGGAGTTGTCCTCTGAGCAAGAGTTAAAAACGCATGCGAAGAACGCAGCGACCACCAATGCTACGGTGGATTTTAAATTTTTTTGTGCCATAATTATTTTTTTTTTTTGATTATTCTACTTAAGACCCATTTCTCGCTATATAAAAAACCAAGAATCTTAAAATAGTTGTCACCCGTAAAGAAACGCTATTCTTTCCCCGATATGAAAACTTTCATTAAGATAATTTCATAATTTTCTACATAGTAAGATGTGTCCATCTTCAATATAGCACAAACGGCAGGGCTTGACAATAAAAATTTGTCCAGAATCAAAAAAAATTACGATATTTATCTTTTGTTAATATTTGAATCTCCGCCGTTTTTGATTTTTTTAGACAAAAAGGCGAATCTTTCCTGCGAGTCGCGGCGGGTATTGCTCCGGCTAGGCCAAAAGTCTTGGTTTAAGAATCGGCGGCAGAGATTATCTCAGAGTCGGAAGCCGTGTTTCCGGCCGGAAAACCGTTGGCAGACACTTTGGATTTTGGCAAATTTGCCGCCGGTTTTGATAATTATTTTGCATTTTTTTATCAGCAGGTGTTTTTTGTTATTGAAAAATATCTTTTTATTGCTTAAGTTAGTCCTGTATTAGTTAATTAATAACTACGAATTTAAACCCATATGGAGTGTATAAAGATGAAAAAACTTTTAAGTTTGTTCTGCGTTATCGTCGCTTTGTCCGGCTGTTCCAGCATGGGCACGCTGTTTGGCGGCGCCGAGTGCGAATCCAAAATGGCCAAAGATTTTATGGCCAACGCCGAAGACAGAGTCTTCTTTGCTTTTGACAGCTCTGCCATTTCCGCAGATTCTGCCGAAATCCTGAACACTCAGGTTAAATGGCTGAAGAAACATCAGAATGTCAATGTTGTTGTCCAAGGTTATTGCGATGAACGCGGTACCCGCGAATACAACCTCGCTTTGGGTGAGCGTCGTGCCAATGCCGTGAAACAGTACCTCGTTTCCAAAGGTATTGCCGCTGAGAGAATCTCCACGATTTCTTACGGCAAAGAAAGACCGGCCGTGCTCGGCAGCAATGAAGCCGCCTGGGCTCAGAACCGCCGCGCTGTTACCGTTATCAAAGCCGGTAACTAACCGCAGGTCTTCAGATATCTGATGCGTGTCCCCGCCAATTGTGCGGGGATACGTTTTTTTTGGGCTTGTTATTGCCGCAAAAGTACAATATGTTAGTGGGTAGTTGTGTTTTAATCCGTCAGTTGAGGTGAAAATGAAAAACGCCAAAATGTTTTTGATGCCGTCGGTGATGTTGTTTGCTGCCGCGCCGGCCGGAGCTCAGATGGCTCTGGAAGATCAGATTGAGGCTCTGCGCGAGGATGTTGTCGTTTTGCAACGCCAGGCCTATCGCGATAAAGATGCCGGAATCAGCGCCGGATCATCTCAGGAGGTGATTGTGCGTTTGGGCGAAATGGATGAGAATCTGCGTCAGGCTGTCGGCAAAATTGACGAACTGCAGTATAAAATCAAAACACTGGAAGACAAAATCAACCTCATCAATAAAGATGTGGATCTGCGCCTGAGCCAGATGGAAGGCAAAACAGTCGGCGGCGGCAGTGGCGCCGCTGAGCAGCCCGCGCAGAAATTTGCCGCACCGGTGGCACAGAATGCGCCGGCAGCCATTGTCGGCGCCGGTATCACCAAAGGCGATGATTTGGCCCCGGTCAAAACCAAATCTGCCGAAGAGATTTATCAGGAAGGGCAGGCCGCCCTGAAGGCCGGGCAAAATGACGAAGCCGCCGCGCTGTTTACCTCTTTGATGACCCGGTATCCGGAGCACAAACTGGCGGAAAATGCGCAGTATTGGCTCGGTGAGGCTTATTATGCCAAAAAAGACTATGCCAAGTCGGCCGTGACTTTTGCCAAAGGCTATGAAAAATACAAAAACGGCAATAAAGGCGCCGATAATATTTTCAAACTCGGAATGTCTTTCAAAGAACTCGGCAAAACCAAAGAAGCCTGCACCGCCTTTGTCAACCTGCCCAAAGAATTTCCCAAAGCGGAACAGGCCCTGAAAGACAAAGCCGCCAAACAGGCCGCGGCGCTGAAGTGTGAGTAAACAGGCCGCTTTGCCGCGTCCGCAAAAAAATACGGCTATGCGAGAATTTTTTGCAACATATGGCATTGATGATGATGTGATTGCGGCCGGTGTTTCCGGCGGGGCGGATTCACTGGCGCTGGCACTGCGTTTGCAGGCGGCCGGGAAAAAGGTTGTTGCGCTGACGGTGGATCACGGTTTGCGCCCGCAATCGCGGCAGGAAGCGGAATATGTCGGCCAGGTGATGCATCAGGCCGGGATTGAGCACCATATCCTGACCTGGGCGGGCGCCAAGCCAACCCGCGGTATTGAGGCCGCCGCCCGGCAAAAGCGCTATGAATTGCTGGAGCAGTGGTGTTTGAGCCATGGTGTGAAGACTTTGGCCGTGGGGCACCATCGACGCGACCAGGCCGAGACTTTTTTGCTGCGTTTGCTGCGCGGCAGCGGCGTGGACGGGCTGAGCTGTATGCTGCCGGTGTCTGCACGCGGCGGGGTGCGGCTTATCCGCCCGCAGCTTGGCGATGATCCGGACCGGCTCAGAGCTTATCTGCAAGAGAGAAATATCCGCTGGGTTGAAGATGAAAGCAACGGCTGTGAAGATTTTTGGCGTGTGAAAATCCGCCATTTTTTGCCGGATCTGGAACAAAAGATCGGCCTTAGCGAACAGCGTCTGGCCGAAACAGCTGCCGTCTTGGCACGAACCAGAGCTTATCTGGAAGAACAAACCGAGCGCGAAATACAGAATAATGTCAGCTTTTTTGAAAGCTGTGTCGCGGCAGTTTCTTTGCAGGCGGTGCAAAAATTGCATGCAGAAATGGCTTATCGGCTGTTTGGACGGCTTATCCGCAATGTCGGCAAGCAGGCTTATGCGCCGGAAGCCGCCGAGATTTTGCGCCTGCTCGGACGTTTGCAGGCTGATGATTTTAAGGGATGCACGCTCGGCGGCTGCGAAATCTTTGTCGCGCAGAAAAAACTGTGGCTGGTGCCCGAAGCGACTGACGGCGCCGTGTTGTCTAAGCAAGAATGGCAAAAATGCTTGCGGAATTTGCCGCAATATGCTAAAGCAAAACTCCCCTATAAGGTTAGACGGGCAATTTTCAGACATTTGGCAAAAGACGACAATGGCAACAAAAAATAAAAAAAGCGAGTTCATTTCAACCGGGCTGGTGGCGCAAAACCGCCGGGCGCATTTTGACTATTTGATCAGCGAAAAATTTGTGGCCGGTCTGGAACTGACCGGGACAGAAGTTAAGTCGCTGCGGCTCGGACATGCCCATATTACCGATGCTTATGGAATCGTGAAAGGCGAAGAGCTGTATATGGCGAATATGTTTATTGCCGAATATGCCAACAAAGGTTATGCCTCGCACCCGGAAAAACGCGACCGCAAGCTGCTGCTTAAGAAAAAAGAAATTATCGATATCATCAATTCATTATCGCGCAAGGGGACAACATTGGTGGCAATCCGCCTGTTTTTTGATGCGCACGGGCGCGCCAAGCTGGAAATCGGCCTTGGTACCGGTAAGAAAAACTATGACAAACGCGAGGCTATCAAAGAACGCGAAGTCAGCCGCAAAATCCGCCTGGCCGATTATTAAGCCGGGTTCGGTGCCGTTTGGCTTTGGGCGGCGCGTTTGCTTTTGAAAAAATCTTTGAGAATTTTTGAGCATTCGGCTTCAAGCAGGCCCTGATGCACCTGCGGCCGATGATGGCAGGTCGGCTGCTCAAAGAACCTGACGCCGCTGATCACCGCGCCGCCTTTGGCATCGGTTGCGCCAAAATACAAATTTTCTATTCGCGCAAAGGAAATGGCCGCTGCGCACATGGTGCAGGGTTCCAGCGTGACATATATGTCCAGGCCGCGCAGCCGGTTGCTGCCCAGCTTGCGGCAAGCTTCGCGAATGGCAATGATTTCGGCATGCGCGGTGGCGTCTTCAACATGCTGGCTGAGATTATGACTTTCTGCAATGATTTTATTATTGCCGGGATCAACAATTACGCAGCCGATCGGCACTTCATCTTGCAGGACAGCCTGCGCGGCCAGCTCCAGCGCCCGGCGCATATAGAGGATATTTTCCATGACATACCTTTTTTGTTGTATTTTAATCCGATTATGCTAGAACTCAGGGAAAAAGGAAAGTAAAAAATGAGTGAAAGAATTGCAAAATTTATGGCTCGTTCGGGCGTTTGTTCGCGGCGGCAGGCCGAAGAATATATCCGGCAAAAGCGAGTGAGCATCAACGGCGAGATTATTGTTTCGCCGGCGGTTAATGTTGAAGGCAGCGAAAAAATTTTGCTGGATGGTGAAAAACTGCCGCAGCCGATGCAGACACGCCTGTGGCTTTATCATAAACCGGCCGGCTTGGTAACTTCACACCGCGATGAAAAAGGCCGGCCGACAGTCTTTGAACATCTGCCGGCAGGAATGCCGCGGGTGATTTCAGTCGGGCGGCTGGATCTGAATTCGGAAGGTTTGCTGCTGCTGACCAACGACGGCGAACTTTCCCGCCGGTTGGAACTGCCAAGCAACGGTTGGAGCCGCCGCTATAAAGTTCGTGTGCACGGACAAACCACGCCCGAAAAACTGGCCGAGCTGCAAAAAGGCATAACGGTTGAGGGAATCGCTTATGGTCCGATTAGTGCCAAAATTGAAAGTACGCAGGGTACCAATAGCTGGCTGAGCGTTACCCTGAAAGAGGGCAAAAACAGAGAAATTCGCAAAGTTATGAAAGCGCTCGGGTTGGAAGTTTCACGATTGATCCGGCTTTCTTACGGGCCTTTTCAACTTGGTTCGCTCCCCCGGGGAGAGGTGCGCGAAGTGCCGGCAAAGGTTTTGCGCGAACAATTGGGCAACGGGGCAGACAGATGAGAATCAACGGCGGCAAATATCGCGGCAAGACTTTGTTCTCCCCACGTTTTGAAGGTGTGCGGCCAACATCTGACCGGCTGCGTGAAGCGGTTTTTAATATTTTGCGTGCCAGGCTGGGGTGTTTTTCCGGGAAAGTTTTTTTTGATGTGTTTGCCGGATCCGGCGCGGTGGGGCTGGAGGCTGTTTCGCAGGGGTTTGAGCATATTTTTTTCTTTGACAAGAATCCTGATGATGCCGCTAAAAATATTGCTTTATTTCCAAATGAAGCCGCCAGGCTTCGGGTTGTGCGCGGCGATGTGTGCGAGATTGTGCCGCCGGCCGAGAAGGCTGATGTGTTGTTTATGGATGCTCCGTATGGCGCCGGTCTGACGGAGAAGGCTCTGGCTCATTTGTCCGGCTGTCTGAGGAATGACGCCGTTTGTCTGATCGAAGTGGAGAAAAATGAACTTTGCCGCCTTCCGGACGCGTTTGTTCTTGAAGATGAGCGGCGCTATGGTGCGGCACGTTTGCTGATTGCGCATTTTAAGGCTTAGAAATTTTTGACGGTGATGTTTTCAACCGAGAGTTTTCCGTCTTGGTAGTTTATCGGCGTGGTGAGCGTCAGGTGTTTGTCTTCTTCATGAAGCTTGAAGCCTTTGGATTTGAGCAGAATATCGGCCACAAAAACACCTTTGCGTTCAAGAAAACCGTTCTTTTGCAGGTCGTCAATCAGGCGTAATAATGCTTTGGACGAGGTCATCAGATTTATGCGCGGGCTCAGTTTCTCATTAAAATTAACCGTGCCGCGGCCAACCAAAACCATCGGCTCCCAGTTGACAACCAAACGCTGAATGTCTATGAAACCGCCGTTGCGCAGCCAGTTTTCCATCTCAAGCCAGAGCGAATCCTTCAGGCTGATTTGGCCCATCAGGGCTGCGTGCAAATACAGGCGTCTGATTTCGGAAGTGAGCGGATATTTCAGCAGGCCGTTTAGTTTGACATCGCGGATTTCAAGGCTGGTTTCATAACTTGGCGCAATCAACGCCTCATTGGCAAAGGCGGGCATTCTTCTGATTTGGGTCCGGATGCTTCCGATCTTGGCAAAATCTTTGATATTCAGCGCGTCAAAATCTGCCTGAAGTTTTTCAAGACCGCCATCGGCGCCGGTGATGTTCAGCAATATTTTGCCTGAAACCGGGTGATGCTTGACACCATAGGTCAAAACAATCTCGCCTGAGGGACGCAGCAGCAGTTTGTTTGTATTCAGCAGCCCGGGATCTCCGCTTATTTGGGCAAAGCTGAGCTTCCACAATTCTTTTCCGCGCAGGTTGTATAGTTGAAGATTATCAATTTCAACCAAAGGTTTGAAAAAAAGATTGCTGAAACGGATGTGGTCATAGGCAATGTCTATCTGAGCCTCATTGAGACAGGATGTCAGATCGGAAAAGCCTTTTTTGAAAAGACGAATCGCCTGATTGCGGGCGAGCGTGGCTTCTATGAATGTAAGCATCAGAAAAAAGGCAAACAAAAAAGGAAGGATAAAAGATTTGTCTGGACCGCGCCAAGAGCCGACTTTGCTTCGTAAGCGAGCCGGTATGGCTAGAATATGCGGCCAAAAATTTTTCATCTGTCTTTAGTTCCGTTTGATTAATCTGTCGGCAACTTCGGGATAGTTGCGGATTGTTTCGCGGTTGAGCTCATCACATTTGCTTTCCAGACGTTGTTGGAGCTCCGCCATGAACTGCTTTTTATCAAGACCGGGGTTGATCGGTTCAAGAAATTCAAAAACTACTTTGCCCGGATGGCGCAAAAAAGAGCTTTTTTGCCAAAAGAAGCCGGTGTTGGTGGCAATCGGGATTACCGGTAAATTTAAATGCTGGTATAGCAGTGCGACCCCCGGTTTGTATACCGGTTCATCACCAGGGCGGCGCCTAGTCCCTTCGGGAAAAATCAGCACCGGGCGGCCTTCGGCAATTTTGGCCTGCGCGTGACGAAGCATGTCTTTCATTGCAGCCGAGCCGGCGGAGCGGTTGATCGGGATCATGCCATAAAAATATTGCGCCCAGCCAAAAATCGGGATGTAGGTCAGCTCTTTTTTGAGGACGACGGAAGCTTTGCGCAGGTAGTTGGTTAAGATATAAGTTTCCAGCGCGGATTCATGCTTGCCGGCGTAGATGACTCCTTCCTGGCGGATGTTTTCCCGGCCGCGGACTTCAACTTCAATTTTGGCAATACGGCGCAGGGCAAGAACCAAAAACGGAATAAAATGATTGTTCCAAAAACCAATGGTGGCTTTTTTGGAAAATAAACCAAGTATGGAGCTCAGCACACAGCCGACAAACAATGTGCCGTAACAGACAATGTTAAAAAGCAGAGAGCGGATAAATAACATGGGCGGCCTCATGATACAAGTTTGGTTCGGAGATATACGTAAATAAATTTATTATATTCTGTAAAAATAAGCGAGAAAGTCCGCCAAGTCGTCCACCATTTTTTGGAAACACGCTCAGAATATACCGGATGCGGAATGATGAGCAAATTCGGATTTTGGGCGCGAAACTCGACAATACTGCGCTCAACATGGTAGTTTGAAGTGACCAGGCGAATCGAACGAATGCGGTTTTCTTTTAACCAACGGGTGGTTTCCGTGGCGTTGCCAATGGTGTCGCGCGCCTCGCGGCCGAGAGAAATATCCAATTGCGGCCGAATTTTGAGCTTTTGGCGGCGGGCAATATTGGCCAAAGAGACATCTTTGCTGACGCCGGAGATGAATAATTTATCAGCCATGCCCTGGTCAAGCAAGTGGATGGCTTCGGCAATGCGGTGCCGGCCGCCTGTCAGCGCAATAATGGCTTCGGTGTGTGTGGCTGTGTCTGGGCGGTAAGAATTAATCCGCCAGGCAAACCAAACGAAACCTGCCAGCCAGGCGATGATCAGGAAAATCCCCGTTATGAAAGCCGTTTTTTTGATCATAGCATTTTCTGAAGGGTGCGTTTAACCGTATAATACGCTGTCAGCATGGCAATAAACATGGAAAACAGCGGTAGTGAAAAAATAGTGATCCAGTCGCCAAAGCTGAGAGAGGCTTCGCTGATGATGCCGCCTTCAATCTGCACGGCCAGTGAACTGATGAAAAAGATGACCGGCACTGCAAAAAATAAACCCAGGCAGCCTCCGCAGAAGCCCAAAAAAGCCATGCGTTTGCCGTATTGCTGGGCAACATAGGTGTCTTTGGCGCCCATGATATGGAGAATCTCAATAATATTGCGGTGTAGGCCAAGACTCATGCGGGTGGTGTAAAAAATGGCGCCCGAAGTGATAATCGTTACCAAAAATAAAACTGTGGACGCAATCAGCTTAAGCCCGTCGGCAAAACGGATAAGCTTGCTGAGCCAGAGTTTATGATTGTCGACCGAGGCTTGCGAAGATGTTTGTGCCAGTTTTTGCGCCAGGTCTACAAAATTAATTTCCGCGTCTGGTGCCAGTTTGACGTCAATAATCCGCGGAATGGGCAGGCTGTCCAGATTGACCCCGTCGCCAAGCCAGGGCTGAATCAGCTGTTTGAGCTGTTCATCGGTCAGCGGGGTGACTTTGATGATGCCGTCGACATTTTGCAAAAATTCCACAGCCTTTTCCTGATGCGCCAAAGTTTGCGCTGCGGCTTTTTCTTTATTGGTGTCGTTGACAGGCATGATTTGTACCGTCAGAGAGCCAAGAATGCTGCGGTTCCAGTTGTAGAGCATGGTATTGACGGAAAGAACACCAGAAAGGGTGATGGCAAAAATGAAAACCGCAATGGAAATAATCACTTGTAAAAACAGGCTGGTGCTGTCGCCTTTGAGCGGCAGTTCCTGTTTGCGGCTGATGTAAAGGGACTTAGGCATCGGCTTTCTCCCGCAACATGGAATAATGTGCCGGCTGGATAATGTGCAGATGGCGGTTTTGCAAATGTAGACGCGGATAAGCAAAGTCGTTGATCAGCTTGTCGCTGTGCGTGGCAATGACGACCGTGGTGCCCAGTTTGTTGAGCTCAACAAAAAGCTTCATCAATTTGGCGGCAATAAAATTGTCGACGTTGCCGGTTGGTTCGTCGGCCAATAACAACTCGGGACGGTTGATAACGGCACGGGCAATGGCAATGCGCTGTTTCTCTCCGCCGGAGAGCGTATCGGGGGTGTCTTGCATATGAGCGTCAAGCTCAACCCAGTTTAACAACTCGGTCACGCGTTTGCGGACTTCGCGTTCATCCATACCGCAAACACGCAGCGGCAAAGCAACGTTATCGAAAGCATTGAGATGCGCAAGCAAACGGAAATCCTGAAAAACAACGCCGATGCGCCGACGCAGAGCTGCCAGATTGTCGCGATTGGCAAAGTTGATGTTTTTGCCAAAAACACTCATACTGCCGCGGCTTGGTTTTTGAGCCAGATACATCATGCTCAACAATGAGGTTTTGCCTGCGCCGCTTTTACCGGTGAGGAAATGAAACGAACCTTTTTTAAGGCCGAGCTTGATGTCACTGAGAATTTCCGGGCCTTGGTCATAGCGAATCCCGACATTGTGCATTTCAATGATATTGGTGTTTTCGCCCACAAAATTTCTCCTTTTCAACACCAGATAAAGATATCGCAATTATTTTTTTAATAAAGTGTTTTTTTGCTTTGATTAAACACTTTTTCATTTTATATTACCTTTCAGGAAAGGTGGAAAATGCTTATTTATTGTCCGAAATGCCATCAGGGATATGAAGTTGACGAAGGTTTGATTCCGGAATCCGGCCGTCGGCTGCGTTGCGGCGCCTGCGGCGAGATTTTCAGATATGACCGGCACGGAGAGACATTTGCGGTTCCTCCTAAAGAAATACCTTCGGAAAAAGCGGCTCCTGCGCCTGCAGAAGAGGAAGAAACAACGGCGGAAGTTGCTCAGAATGATGTGGCCGCAGAGCCTCAGCCTGCGGAGGATCAGCCCCCGGAAACGCCTGAAAAGGATGCGGCGGCAGAAGCTGCAGACAAGGCAGAAACGGAGAAAACAGAACCGGCGGTTGATGCTCCGGTTGATATTAATGATATTTTTAAGCGGTTGTCAGAACAAACGGAAGGCTTGTTTGAGCGGGAAAAACAATTGTCCTTTCGCGAGCGTCTGTGGCTGAAGTTCAAGACACTGACCGGATGGCATATCCGTTTGAAGCTTAAGTATATTGTCGTCTTCTTTGCGGTAATCATTCTTGTTTCGCTGTATAACAACCGGTATGACATTGCCCGGAGATTCCCGTGGACGGCTTCGGTGTACGGACTGTTCGGCATTGAAGCGCAGATTTTGGGCGAAGGTTTGGAATTTCAAAATATCGACTGGATATATATGAGCGACGAAGAAACGCCGCAATTGGAAATTAAAGGCTTTATTAATAATACAACCCAGCGTCCTCTGGAAATTCCGACGGTGCGTGTCGAGATGCTTGATGCTAATGCCAGCTTGCTGAAAAGTCAGAATCGGCAGCCAGAGGAAAAAATGCTCAAGCCAAGGAGTCGTCTGCCGCTTCATATTATTGTGACACAACCGTCACCAACAACAAAATATGTTTTTCTGACTTTTGTGGAAGCAAAATAAGCTCTAATTCTGCCGTTTGAGGATAAATTCTGCAAGGCTGGTCAGTTTTTTTGCTTTTTGCCGGAAAGGGGAGAGTTCCTGGCATGCTTGCGCAATCAAGCCGGCGGCGATTTGCTCGGCTTGCTCCAATCCGTAAAGGCTGACAAAAGTCAATTTTCCCTGCAGGGCATCTTTGCCGAGAGTTTTTCCCATTAATTCGGAATTGCCGCGGACATCTAAAATATCATCCGTGATTTGAAAAGCAACGCCAATTTTGCGCGCATAGCCGATTAGTGCCTGCCGCTCTTGAGCCGAAGCCCGGCCAAGGACGGCTCCCGCCTCGCAGGCAAAACGCAGCAGGCGGCCGGTTTTCATTTCTTCAATATGATTGATGATATACTGCGGGTCATCTGTCGATGTTGTTTTTTCCGTCAGCAAGTCCAGCATCTGGCCGGCAACCATACCGTCGAACGCGCCGGCAGCGTTGGCCAGGAGATTGCATAAATTGCATTTGATATCGGCGGGAAAAGGATTAAGCGGTCCGCTCAGCAGTTCAAAAGCATAAGTCAGGAGACCGTCTCCGGCCAGAATTGCGGTGGCTTCGTCAAATTTTTTGTGACAGGTCGGTTTGCCGCGCCGGAGTTCATCATTATCCATAGCCGGCAGATCATCGTGAATCAGCGAATAAGTGTGCAAACATTCCAAAGCGGCAGCGGTTATAAAACTTTTTTCTGCCGGAATATCAAACAAAGCTGCCGTCGCGGTGACCAGAAAAGGACGCAGGCGCTTGCCGCCGTTTGACAAGGAATAATACATGGCTTCCGCAACGCGTTTTTCCGCATGAGGCGAAAAGGAAAAAAGTTCAGTCAGGCGGCGGTTGAAGTTTTGGCTGAAAGCGGAAAGTTCGGAAGTAAAATCGTTCATTGTCGTCTCGGGGTGGGAAAAATTCAGGCTTCAGGCGTTGTAAATTCGTCAGTGG
This sequence comes from uncultured Alphaproteobacteria bacterium, assembly GCA_944391445.1. Classification (GTDB taxonomy): domain Bacteria; phylum Pseudomonadota; class Alphaproteobacteria; order RF32; family CAG-239; genus CAZU01. The sequence goes on from CALXTL010000012.1 coordinate 30,612, forward strand.
TGATTTCTCCCGAAGGCGAAATTCCGATTTTTTCGATTTTAAGACGAGCATTTTGCAGTTTGGTTTCGCATAATTGTTTCAGCGCAGTGGCTTTTTCGTAGGCACTGACGGCATCATCCAGCTTGGTGCGTCCGCTTTCCAGTTCGCGGACGATGTTTTCAAGCCGGGTCAAAGCCTCTTCAAAGCTCAGGTCTTCTATTTCTTCCATATTCATTAAGACGTCTCCTTGTATATAGCTTGGAGCTTAGTTTAACATACAAAAATAAGTTCGCAATATAAAAGAAGCGGAAAAATATATCTCCAGCCCTAGATATTGTTATTTTCGAGCATAAATATAAATTATATATCAGTGATGTGTGGAGGTTAAGGGCGGATGAGAAATTTGGATATTGAAAAAAATGCACGCATTTTGAAAGCTATGGGCAACGAAAAACGCCTTGATATTCTGTATCATCTTCTGCAGAAGGAACTTAATGTCGGCGAACTCGAAAAGCTGGTCAAGCTTAGTCAGTCTGCTTTATCCCAGCATTTAGCCGTGCTGCGGTCTGAGAATATTGTCAAAACCCGGCGCGAGGCTCAGACAATTTATTACTCGATTAAGAATCCTCAAGTTTTGCAATTGCTGGACTTGCTGAAAAGTTTTTATAAAAATTAACCGATTTGTTCAAAAACGATATTTCCGTCGGCCGGCGCATAGCGGATGGAGAGTTTTCCTGATCGCAATGCCAGAGCCTGTTGTCCGAAGATTTCATACCGCCAGCCTCGCAGAACCGGCTGATTGTCATCATGAAAAAGGCAAAGCTCTTTGAGGTCTTCGTCAGTGGCTACCAAGCGCGAAACAAGGCCGTGTTTCTGGCTGACGATTTTGAGCAGGAGTTTGAGCAATTCGAATAAGGCCATGCCTTTTTCCTGCAGTTCACGCGGTTTGGGCGGAGATACGTATTTTTCGGCAGGGATGCTCAGGGCATGGTGCAGGACATCAATGATTTCATCTCCCAGACGCCCCATGGCTACATCCTGGCGCAGATTGCGAATTTGAGCCAATTCGTCTTTATTTTGCGGACATATAGCGCAGATGGCAAGCAAAGTTTCGTCTTTTATGAAAGACTGACGCGGCGTGTTTTTGCGTTGGGCACGCGCTTCGCGCCAAGCGGCAAGTTCGCGCAGAATCGTCAGAAAACGGGCGCTGTGAGAACGATGTTTGATTTTTTGCCAGACATCAAACGGGTTGACTTCGTAAGTTTCCGGCCGGGAAAGAAGCTGCATTTCTTCTTTGATCCAGTCGGTGCGGCCGAGTTTTTCAAGTTTGTCTGCCAAATATTCATATACCGGGACCAAGTGAGTGACATCAGCCAGCGCATATTCAAGCTGCGCGCGGTTAAGCGGACGTTTGCTCCAATCGGAAAGACGGTTGGACTTATCCAGCTTGATATGCAATATGTGAGCGACCAGATTTTCGTAACTGACAGCTTCTCCGAATCCGGTAACCATGCCGGCAACCTGTGTGTCAAACAAGGGTGCGGGAATTTGGTGCGATAAGTTGTATATGATTTCAATATCCTGTCGTCCGGAATGGAAAACTTTAACGACGGCAGGATCCGTCATTAAGTTGAAAAAAGGCTGAAGATTCATGCCTGGCGCCAAAGGGTCAATAACTGCGCAATGCCCGCGCGAGCCGACTTGAATCAAGCAGAGTTTGGCATAGTAGGTGTGTTCGCGCAGAAATTCGAGATCAACGGTGATAAAAGGTTGTTTTTTTAATTCCGCACAAAATTTTCCGAGGTCTTCGGCGGTTTCAATAATTTCCATTTTTTGCTTCTTTTTTGAGGTCAGGATTATGTTTGCACTTATTTTATCCGGCGATGTTTAAAATTCTTTTAATGGAAAAATGCAATTGCGGCGTTTTTTTACTTGATTTTGTCAAAATATACGGTTAATACATTTTATACTTTAATTACAATTAAAATATTAAATTGAACTTATTGATTTATTCAATAATCGTTGTTGAGAAGATGGCAGCTCTCAGCAATCAGAAAGTAAGCCGTTTTTTAATCTTAGTTTTAATTATTTTGTATGGAAAAGACAGAGAAACTGATGTATGCGATTATTGACGCAGCATCAATGGAAGGCATGGCCAAAAGCGCTATGGCAAGTATGGTTCAGACCTACGGGCGCAAAACCTTTGACGGTTATATGGTAACGCAGTACGGACATAGTCCGGTTATGTTTCTTGAGCTGCTCCGCAAGGAGGGGCCGGTTGTTGATATTATCGGCAGTTTGGCCGACCGATATCATCTGTATCCGGCTTATATCGTTGAGGAGCATAAATCACATTTGCCCAAAGAAGCAAAATATCCTCGGTATATTGTGGATCAGGCGGTGATGTTGTTTGAGAAACAGGATATCCGCGAATGGATTGAAAAGTTTATTCATGTGGCCAAAGAGGTGTATCGCAACAGCAGCACTTTTATGAAAGCTTTTGTTTATGATGACAACGGCATTTTGAGAGTGGCAATGTTCAATAGCGAGCGCGATCCGATGTATCGGGGAAGCAATCTGGGGGTTCCGCAATGGCATGACGCCGTGACTTATTTGGCAAAGGAGCTTGGAACAGAGCCTGATTTCAGAACCATACGCTATGCGAATTTCTAGTGTCTGAGCAAAAGCAAAAAAAGAGGCTGAACCGGAAAGGTTTATGCCTCTTTTTTGTGTTTTTTAGATATAAAAATGGTTGCTTTTCGAGGTTTTTGGGGCTACAAGGTAAAAAGTTACGAATAATTTATGCAGAGGTTGATATGCAAACATACAGAACACATACCTGCGGCGAGCTGCGCGCAGCGGACGCAGGCAAAGAAGTCAGACTTGCCGGATGGATTCACCGCAAACGTAATTTGGGCAATTTGTGTTTTGTTGATTTGCGGGATCATTACGGAATCACGCAGTGCGTCGTGAGCAGCGATTCCGAACTTTTTGCTAAGATTCAGACCCTGCGGCCGGAATCGGTGATTGGCGTCGGCGGTCATGTCGTGATGCGCGAAAGCATCAATAAAAATATGCCGACCGGTGATATTGAGATTAAAATTTCCGATATTGAAGTTTATTCCGAAGCGGATGTCTTGCCGTTTCAGGTGGCGATTGAAGATGATGCGCCGGAAGAGATTCGTCTCAAATATCGTTTTTTGGATTTGCGCAAAGAACGTATTCATCAAAATATTATGTTGCGTTCGGCTGTGATTCAACGTTCCCGCGAGTTGATGCGCGAACAAGGGTTTAATGAATTTCAAACGCCGATTTTGACAGCTTCTTCACCGGAGGGGGCACGCGATTTTTTGGTTCCCTCACGCCTGAATCCCGGTAAGTTTTATGCTTTGCCGCAGGCACCGCAACAGTTTAAGCAGTTGTTGATGGTATCTGGGTTTGACAAATATTTTCAGATTGCGCCGTGTTTCCGCGATGAAGATCCCCGTGCCGACCGCAGCCCCGGCGAGTTTTATCAGATGGATATGGAGATGAGCTTTGCCACTCAGGAAGATGTTTTTGCGGTGATTGAACATACATTGGGGACGATTTTTAACGAATTTGCCAATGGTAAAAAGGTTGACCAGGCGCCGTTTGTGCATATTCCGTTCCGGGAAGCTATGCTGAAGTACGGTTCCGATAAACCGGATCTGCGCAATCCCCTGTTTTTGCAGGATGCGACGGCATTGTTTGGCCGCAGCGGTTTTGGTGTTTATGATGCGCTGGTGCAAGAAGGCAAGATGATTAAGGCTCTGTTGTTGAAGGGCATGGCCGAAAAACCGCGTTCTTTCTTTGACAAGCTTGATGCTTATGCCAAGGAAGAGGGTATGGGCGGCGTGGCTTATATTGCCTTTGCTTCTGCCGGGGTCAAAGGTATTTCGCGGATGTTGGGCGAAGCCAAGACGGAAGAGGTTCGGCAAAAGCTTGGCGCTTCTGTCGGCGATGCGATTTTGTTTGTGGCCGGCAAAGGCCTGAAATTTGATAAGTTCAGCGGGCGTTTGCGCAATAAAGTCGGCGAAGAGCTTGGGTTGACGGATAAAAACGCGTTCAAAATGTGCTGGATTGTCGATTTTCCGTTTTATGAGGAAAATGACGAGACCGGTGCCATTGAATTTTCGCATAATCCGTTTTCAATGCCTCAAGGCGGTATGGATGCGCTGCTTAATAAAAATCCGCTGGATATTCTGGCTTATCAGTATGATTTCGTCTGCAATGGCGTTGAACTGTTGTCGGGCGGCGTGCGCAACCATTCTCCGGAAATTATGTATAAGGTTTTTGAAATTGCCGGTTATGACCATAGTGTGGTGGATAATAAATTCGGCGGGATGATTAACGCTTTTAAGTTCGGCGCCCCACCGCACGCCGGTGCGGCCTATGGTATGGACCGCTTGATTATGCTGCTGTTGGATGAAGAAGTGATCCGCGATGTGATTGCTTTTCCGCTTAACGGCAAAGCTCAGGATCTGATGATGCAGGCGCCAAACGAACCAACCGAGCGGCAGTTGAAAGAATTGCATATCAAAGTGGTGACAGATTAAATTTCCGAATTAAAAAAGCCGGCAGACAGCCGGCTTTTTTAGAGAAGTTATTTTTATCTATCTTGCTGCCCGAGCGGCAAACATGGTTGCAGACTGCAGATGCGGCCGCGATATCGGTGAAGACGGATACCATATGATGCGGTTGTTTTGTTTGTCCCATTGCGCTCCGATAAAACCCCGCTCAGAAAGCATCATCATTTTATTGAACAGAGCCGGTACATTTTTATGAACGTCGCGGCCCAAAGCCAGCCGAAATGCCCCGCGCTCCGGCAGAGGCTCCGGTTTGGCATTGAGGCGTTTTTGCAGATAGATAACCTTGGCATTATCTTCGGGGTCAAAGCCAACCTTGGTGATTCGCATGCCATATTGTATGGCGTTGACCCAACTGGCAGGATTATCGGCAGCAATTTGGGTGATGGCCAGTTTGCGCCCGTGTTCGGCGGCAACTTGTTCACGAATCCGGAGCATTTGTTTCATCAGGCCGTGTCCGCGGTAATCCGGGTCTACCAAAACGGCTTTGAAAACGGCTAACTCCGAATTTTTATATTCGCCGGCATATTCGGGGAGATCTCGCGGACTATCATCATCGGGGAGAGATAAGATAGACTGTGAAACCAGGCGATCGTTATCATAAAGGCCAAAAACGTGCATGTGGTTGCTTTTGAGGGCATTGCTGAAATCGTCGATGGTGCGGTGGAGAATAAAATGCTGCTCATCAGGTTTGAAACCGGCAATAATTTTATCCTGCAGATCCAGCAGGCTGCGCAGATCGGCGGTGTTCATTTTTAATTTTTTCAGCGTCAGGCTGAGCGGAGTGTGAGACATGTTTTGTTTCTTTCAATAAAAAAGGATTTGAAACAAATTCAAATCCTGCGGTTGTGTCTGAAGATATTGTTGTAAAAAACAGAACTCAGCGTCGTCGCAGGTATGAGCGGCGTCTTAATCCTCGGAAAGAAATGTGCAAAACAGTATTGATCATGATTTTTCCTTGTTTCGGTTAAGATAAGGTCAAACAAACCGGTTGTCAAACAAAAAAATTGTTTTTAGAATGTTATGACAATATTAAAAGAGAGAAAAAATGTCGGAAGTATTGGATTTGTGTGTTGAGTTGGTGCGTCGCCGAGCCGTCGACGATGCCATGGGGTTTATGCGTGCGTATCTGGCGCAAAACGGGTTTGTAACGGAGATCATCAATTGTAAAGCGGCTGACGGCAAAAGTCTGCCCGCGCTTTATGCCACGGCAGGGTCCGGCGGCAGACATCTGTTGTTTAACGGACATTTGGATGTTGTGCCGAGCGGTGATGCGGATTTGTGGCAATATCCACCGTTTGCCGCGGAAATTCATGACGGGTTTTTGTATGGACGCGGAGTGGCCGACATGAAAGGCGGTGCAGCGGCTTTTGCCGCGGCTGCGGCAGAAATGCTTCGCGGCGGTTTGCAAGAAGGGCGGCTCAGCCTGCTTTTTTCGACTGATGAAGAAGAACCTTTGGTCGATACCACTGAAAAGGCCTTGGCTTTTTTGACCGCGCGCGGCGAAAAATTTGATTTTGCATTGGTCGGAGAGCCCTCCAATCCGCAACAACTCGGCGAAGAAATTAAAATCGGACGTCGCGGTGACGTGGTGTTGCGTCTTATTTGCAATGGCAAGCAGGGACATACGGCTTATCCGCATTTGGCGGATAATCCGGTGCATCATCTGACGGCGCTGTTAACGGCTGTTTTGTCCGACAGGCTGGATGAGGGCAATGCCTATTTTGATCCGTCAACCGTTCAGGTGACAACATTTGATGTCGGTAATACGGCCTCAAACGTGATACCGGCGCAAGCCCGTGCACAGCTTGATATCAGATTCAACAATGAACAAACATCGCAGAAAATCATTGAGCGAATGAAACGGCATATGAAAGCTTCTGCCGGCCGGTTTGAGCTGGAGAGCGAAGTCGTCGGCGAATCGTTTTTAAGCCCGGTTACGGCGGAGGTGGATTTGCTGAAACAGATTGTTACGGAAATTTGCGGACGGGAACCTGTCTATTCAACATCGGGCGGAACTTCAGACGCGCGTTTTGTCCGGCGTTATTGTCCGGTGGTTGAATTCGGGCTGACAAACTCCACAATCCATCAGGTCAACGAACGCGAAAGTCTGGCGCATATTGAAGGACTTGAAAAAATTTATCGTCGTTTTATTTCCGCTTTTTTGATGTCGGGCCGCTGAATATATAGATAATTGGTTTTTCGCGGGGTGAAGAAAATATTTTGCTTATTATATCAGCCTGCGGAGGATGCCTATGGAAAAAGAAAAATGGACACTGAAGGACAAGCTGGAAATGGCCGAGGCTGTTTTTACGATTATTGTGTCGGTCATGGCCATTTGGGGGACGATTGTCGCCTGGGAAAACGGGTTTTGGCATAAACTGAAACATATTGCCGATCATATGCATCAGGAATTTACTCAGGCGGAAACAACCGAACGGGAAGAACTGCCGAAAAAAATTGAGCAGGAATTGGAAAAAACATTATGAATTTTATTATCAACGAAAATCTACAGGCAGATATTTTCGTTGACATTCGGCAAAGCTTAAGTTATAAGGACTGCTGTTTGATGCCGACTTAGCTCAGTTGGTAGAGCTACTGATTTGTAATCAGTGGGTCGGGGGTTCAAGTCCCTCAGTCGGCACCATTAAAATGCCTCGGCTGTTGTGTTCGCGGCATTTTTTATTCTTCTATCAGTTCAGCCAAGCCAAAGCCGTCATAACCGTAGTTGTTGCCATTGTAAAACAGAAAACCGCGGCCATTGACACGGACAAAGGACGGGTAAGCCATCATCTGCGAATCCCAACCGGAAGCCGCCAACGGCAGGTTGAGGTCGTGCGCTGTCCAACGGAGGCCGTCTTGGGATTGAGCATAGGCCAGCTGATAAGGTTTTTCTTCACTGCCATAACCATAATAGATTTTGAAAAGACCGTTTTCTTTAAAGACATATGGTCTGCCGACACGATGGCAATTTTCAGCTACGGGGATGGCCAAAGTGCCGTGTTCCGGGAAATGGATGCCGTCGGCAGATTCCATATAACGAATATCATATACGGGGAGTGTTTTGTGCCGGCCCGGCAAAAATGTGTTGCCGCCGCCATACCATGCTTTATAAATGCCGTTGTCTTCAAATATTGAATGGATGACTCGGAAGAGTTCTTCGCCGGGGACGCGATCAGTGATGGGTGTTTCACGGTATCTGGTAAAATGCGCACCATCGTCCTGACTGACGGCCAGGCCGGTGAATACGGTAAAGCGTACTTTGGCACCGAGACTGTATCCGGCATAATACAGATATAATTTTCCGTTCCGGCGTAAAACTGCCGCCGGCGTGACTCCGTTTTCATCAAAGCGCCCGTCTTTGCCAATATCAAGCGCCGGTTCCCGGCAATAGTCCAAAACATGCAGCGGGTTATCCCGATTGAGGTCAACATAGCCGACGCGCGAACGGCCTTTAGCGTCTCGAAGACCGCCAAAAACACGAATGCGGTCTTTCATGACCAGAGGCGTTGGCTGTAAAAAGGAATTGTGATCCCATTGATGCTTTCCTTCAGGGCAGAAAACAAGCCCTTTTCTTTCCCATTTCATGTTATTTGTCCTTTAGCTTGCAAAAACGTTTGGCGCCTATTGGTGCCAGGCGGGCGGGGTTGCCTCTGAGCAGGCTGTCGGGCGGTGTGTTTTTGCCGACAACACTGCCCATGGCAATGAAGTTGTCGCGACCGATTTTAACGTGGTCGGCAATGCAGGCATTGACGCCAATGAAAGTATTTTCACCGATTTCGCAGAATCCAGAAATAACAACATGCGAACTGATAAAACAGTTGTTTTGAATGACGGAGCGGTGGCCAAGGTGGTTGCCGCTCCACATGAAAACATTGTTGCCGACTGATGTAAACGGTTGCAACGTGTTGTCTTCCAAAATAAAACAATTTTCGCCAATCGTTACATTTGGCCAGATGAAAGCTTTGGGCGAGATGTAGGAAGCAAAAGAATATCCTTTGGCTTTGGCCGCCAGATACATTTGGGTGCGGGCACTGTTCAGAGCCCCGCTGCCCATAGCCACGAAAACATCATAGTCTGCCGGCGGATAAATATTTTCCATATCTTCAAAGTCAACAACCGGACGATTGCGGAAAGAGTCTTCTTTGCGGTATGCCCGGCTGACGGCAAAAGCAATGATTTTATAATCGGTGTCGGCTGAAAAATATTCGTCAGCCAGACAAGCTGTTTCGCCGCAGCCGATGATGATAAGATGTTTGTTCATGGTATTTTCCCTGTTTGGTTGGCATAACATATTATGCCGCCTGATTTTGTCGGGCGGCAATTTCTGCGCGGAATTGTTTGTAATCACGGATATAATCGGTTTCATCATAATGTTCGGATGCCAAAATCAACAATACGCAGTTTTTTGAGAAATGATGAAATTCCCGCCAAGTATATTTTTTGATATACAAACCCTGATCCGGACGGCAAAGACAAAAGGTCCTTCTGTTGAAGCCGTCGTCGAGCGTAAATTCGCAGCTGCCGCTGAGACAAAAGATCAGCTGCTCCAGCCGGCGGTGAGCATGACAGCCGCGGACAGTATTTTGATTGATGTCGAAAATGTAGTATACGCGTTCAATTTTGAACGGAATGTCCTGATTTCCTTCAAGCGCGATCAGAGAACCGCGCTTGTCTTTGTGAATGTTGAATTTTATCAACGTGTCGTCCATGAGATAATGTCTAATTTAAATATCTATTAAACATAAGCATATTTGAATATTGCCGGGAAGCAACCGTCTGTCAAGTTTTAAATCAAGATCTGCAACTTTTTCAAAAGGATATCTTTGAAGCCAAACTAAAAATCAGGAAAAAAGATGAATAGCGGTTGACGTTACGGGGGTTTGTTATTATAACAAAGGGAAAAGTTTTTTTGACGGGGTTTTTATGGCCGGAAGAACAAAAAAAATTCTGAAGCGCGCGTTGTCATGGGCAGGGTTGTTTTTCTTTGCCGTGGCGGCTTATATGTTGTATGTGCAATTAGCAAAATACAGCTTTGAGGAAATTAAAGCCGCGCTGTTTTCCATTCCGTCGCGCAATATGCTTCTGGCCTGTCTGGCATCGCTTGGCGGATATGTTGCTTTGTCATCGTATGATTATCTGGCTTTGCGCTATGTAAAACGCCATTTGGCCCCGTGGAAATGGATTTTTGCCGGGTTTGTCGGCTTTTCGGTCAGCAACAATGCCGGACACGCTATTGTTTCCGGCGGAACGATTCGTTATCGGTTGTATACGCGTTGGCGGTTTCGCGGCGCGGAGATTGTCCGAATGGTGACTTTTTCCGGTTTTACTTATTTGGTGGCTTGTTTCTTTTTGATTATTGCCGGTTATTTTTTAACGCCCAATCATGCTTTTGGCGACGGTTCTATTTCTCATTTGACGACGTTGGTGGTTACTTTGGTGTCGGCTGCGGGGTTGCTGGTTTATTTTTGGGCCTCATTGTTCTACAAAAAAACAATTGTTATCAAAGGGGTTGAATTTAATATTCCGAGTTTTCCAATGGCTTTGGCGCAAGTAATTATCGGTGCGGCGGATATTTTGATGGCTTCGCTGGTACTGTATTTTTCTTTAACGCCGTTTGTGAATATTTCTTTCGATGTGTTTATCGGGGTGTTTATTATTGCGCAGGTGCTGGGGGTCTTTAGCCAGGTTCCCGGCGGTTTGGGCGTGTTTGAAGGGTTGTTTATGTATATTATTCCGGGTGAGCATAATCAGGCCCTTTTATTTGGCGCCCTGATCGCTTACCGCGTTATTTATTATCTGTTGCCGCTGTTGTTGTCGGCTTTGATTTTGTTTTCTTATGAATCATATTTGCGGTTTGTTAAAAAACAGCAATTGGAGAAGCTGCGTATTTTTAATGCCGAAAATATGCGGCAATTATAAGGGGTTGAGGCTTTAGTATTCTGCGCTGAGATAATCGGTGATCTGGTTGCCGAGGTAGTCATTGAAACTGACCGGGTCTGAAGTCATATCTTGAAGATTTTCCACTTTTTTATAACCAAAAGCGGCGCCGTCGTTGATCTGGACCAAGACGACTTCCAATGGTTTGGACAATTGATATGTTTCAATGAAGTTATTTTCTTCATCGTTTTGATAATTAATCAGAAACAGATTAAAATCATCAATAAATTCACGATCGTAAAGATTCTCAATCATTTCAATGGCTGCGGCGCAGGTGTAGCACGGTTCATCATTGTAAAAAACGTAAATGATTGATTTATTTTCATCAGTTTGTGAAGCGGCAAAATATTCTTGCAAGCCTTGCGACGGCATATATCCGTCCGTTGGCTCAACCTGAGCTTGGGCATATGAAGATAAGGCAACGGCGACGAACAGAGCCTGGATAATTCTGGACATGATCTTTCTCCTATGAACCGGTGCCGGCTTTTTTCAGGAAAAGTCAGCTCCGGAAGTTATAACGGTTCACAGACTAGGCGCAGCCAGTCTGCGGCGTCCGCCGGCAAAAAGTCGCGCAGTTTGCGATAGACCTGTCGGTGATAGTCGTTGATCCATGTTACCTCGGCCGCGGTTAAGAGATATTTGTCGATGAGGGATTTATCAAGGGGTACCAGAGTCAGAGGTTCAAATTTCAGCATTGGGACGGGGCCGTCGTTGTCGGCCGGGACAACACAGACCAGATTTTCAATACGGATCCCGTAACTTTCTTCTTTGTAATAACCTGGTTCGATAGAGGTGATCATGCCGGCGTGCAATGGGCGTGTATTTTTAGCCGAAAGACTGAAAGGGCCTTCATGCACGGATAAAAAACAACCGACACCATGACCGGTGCCATGGCGGTATTCTTTGCCAAATTTCCAGAGCTGCGCCCGTGAAAGCGCATCTAAAGCGCAGCCGGGCGCTGCGTCGGGAAAATAAGCTGCGGCAGCGGCGATGTGCGCTTTCAGAACCTGTGTGTAAGAAGTGCGATGTTCATCCGTCGGTGTGCCGAGAGCAATGGTGCGGGTGACGTCGGTGGTGCCGTCTTCATATTGCGCGCCGCTGTCGAGCAGTAAAAGTGTGCCGTCGGCAAGTTTGCGGTTGGAAACGGGCGATGGCTGATAATGGACAATGGCTCCGTTTGCACCGGCGGCGGCAATGGTGCCAAAGCTTTCGGAATGGAATTTTTCTTGTTCTGCTCTGAAGGCGTGCAGTTGTTTGACAACGCCGAGTTCGTCCAGATTCTGGCGGTTTTGCTGCAGCCAAAATAAAAATTTGACCATGGCTGCGCCGTCGCGCAGGTGTGCTCTGCGGATGCCGGCCAGTTCAACCGGATTTTTGACAGCTTTCCAATTTTCGACGGGATCAGCAATATTGACGGTCTGCACTTTGTTTTTTTTCATCAGACTTATGATTTTTTGCGGTGTTTTGGCATAGGACATTCCGACAAGTTTTCCGCGGCAAGTTGCGGCTATGTCTTTGATTTGGCAAAGACTACCGTCCAGTCGGCAGACGTTACTGTTTTTGTCAATTAAAGCAAAGGCACGCAGAATCGGTGTGTCTGAGAGCACGTTTGAACGCAGATTGAGCAGCCAGGAAACGGAATCGCAGGCAGTGACGAGGTAGGCATCAAGCTTTTGTTCGTTGATAAAGCGGCTTAGGTAAGAAATTTTTTCTTCGGCAGAAATGCCGCAATTTTCAATTTTGTGTTCAAAAATATCCGCATCGTGTTTGGCCACGCGCATACCGCCAAAGCCTTTTTCTTCCGCAATAAAGAAGTGTTCAGGCATGAGCTTCTGCCAGGAATTTATTTCCGCGGCAGAATGACACCAGGGATTATAGGCAATTTTGCACGGTTCGGAAAAGAATGCATTTATCCAGCTTCCTAATGATTCTCCGGTGCAGACAACATTGATTTCGGCCGGATCGGTTTCACAAGCCGCCTGAAGTTCATATCTGCCGTCAACCAACAGAAAGGCTTTGTCTTTTAAAACCAATAATGTGCCGGCCGATCCGCTGAACCCGGTGAGGCGGTGCAGTTCGTTTTCTTCCGGGCGGATGTCTTGTCCTAAAAACATATTGCCGCGGGTGATGATGGCGGCGTCGTATCCGCGTTTTTGGATATATTGTCTGAGATCAGAAAGCGTCATGTCTTTATACCTTTTGCAATAGCGCGGCGCGCCAGTTTTCAATGGAATAAGTTTTGACAGGGAGCAGCCCTTGTTTTTGATGTTCGGCCAAAACCCAGTCCTGCTGGTTGTCAACAAAACCGGAAATAACGGCATGCCCGCCGGGGCACAGACAGCGGGCCATGTCCGGTGCCATTTCGATCAGCGGCCGGGCCAGAATATTGGCCAAGATCAGATTATAGGGCGCATTAGCTTTAATGATTTCGGCCTGATAACCGTCGCTTTGTTCACAGATAATGCGGTCAGTCAGCTTATTGGTTTGCAGATTGCTCTGTGTGACAAGCACGGCTTCTTCATCAATATCGACGGCAGTCAGCGTTGCGTTTGTCCATAACTTGGCTGCGGCCAAAGACAAGATGCCGGAGCCGGTGCCGACATCGAGAATATTTTGCGCTTTAAAACCTTTGTGGTACAGAGCGCTTATGGCGTTCAGACAGCAGCGGGTGGTGGGGTGATCAGAACCGAAAGCTGTTGCCGCATATATCTGCAGCGGGATTTTATCGGTTGCCGGCGCGTGTTTTTCGTGAATGCCATAGATCATAAAGTCAGAAATTTCAAAAGGCGCAAATTCAATAACATAATCTTTGAGCCAGTTGGAGCTTTCCAGGTGTGTGATTTGATAGCGGGGCAAAACGATTTTGTGTCGGCGGGCCGTTTCCTTCATAACCTCTTCATTAAAAGAGCCGCTTTGATAACCGATATATTCATCGTGGCCGTCATCGGCATAGTTTTGCGCGGTGACTTCAAAAAAATTCTCCAGAAATTTAAGAAAAGCCGGTTCGGCTTCCGGTTGCGGAAAAAAACTGACCTGCCAGCAGCTGCTCATCATCGGGCGAATTATCCTCGTGCGTTATAAATTTATTTACTAACGACAGTTTATAGTATAATAATTAAAAATAAATTTAATTCCGATATTGAATGAGGCCGGTTATGAAAAAAATACTGATGCTGCTGTCGCTGAGTTTTCTGGCAGGTTGTCTGCGTGCAGAGAATTATGACATCTTCGGTTTCAGAAACGATATTTTTGTGATGGCTGACGGCTACCGGATTAAGTTTTATGAGCAGGAAGAAACTCTGCTTGAAAGCAAAATGGTGGAAGAGACGAATTTTAAGTTCAACGAGGCTCAAACGGTTGACAAAGGATATTCTGTTTTGAGCAGCAAGCTTTATCGTAAAGATATTTATGCTCAGGCATGGGTTCGGCCAAATAAAAACGGTGTTTTGTCCAGCCCGGGGCTGCCGTGTAAGTTTTCCGCGCAGGAAAAGTATCATTTGATCGGTCAGATAGAAATTGATGGCGTTATATATCGTCTGGTTCCCGACCAAATAGATGATTTTGCTTTTTTGATTGATGAGGATGGTAAATTCTACGGTCGCGGCGGGCAAATCAAGGGTAACTATTTTATTTTGACGGAAGGCGAATTTTTCCCTTATCCGAAAGATTTGCGCATGGAGGAGGTTAATGTCAGCCGTGCCGAACAGAGCAAGCCGGTGCAGGGCTTTGACGTGAAGTACGACGGCGTGCGGCTGGATCGTATCTGGTTTACGTATCTGGATTATGAAGGCAGCGATACCGGCCGGTTTGAAAATATCAGCTTTCCCAACAAACCTGGTTTGATTACAATTAACGGCATCAATATGCGCGTGCTGCAGGCTGATGACCAAAAGATCACCTATATGCTGCTGAAATAAGCGCGATAACAGCAATTTTGTATCCGGCATTAAACGTCGTTGTTCGGTCTGTAAAAAAATCTTGCACCCGAAAAATGTTTGTTGTATAAGACTTGCGAGTTTTTATAACAAAAATTTTTTGGATGAGGAATTAACATATGTCTGGACATTCCCAATTTAAAAACATTATGTATCGCAAAGGCGCACAAGATGCCAAAAAAGCCAAAATGTTTGCCAAGCTGGCTCGCGATATTACGATCGCGGCCAAAAGCGGCTTGCCGGAACCCGATAAAAACCCGCGGCTGCGTTTGGCCATTCAGGCTGCCCGCGCCGAAAGCATGCCTAAAGACAATATTGAGCGTGCCATAGCCAAGGCCAGTCAGACAGCCGGCGGCGCCGATTATGTTTCTGCCCGCTATGAAGGGTTTGGTCCTGGTAAAGTGGCGGTTATTGTTGAGGCAATGACCGATAATAAAAATCGCACTGCCGGCAATGTCCGCACTATTTTCGGCAAACGCGGCGGCGTGATGGGCGAAAGCGGCTCGGTTACCTTTAATTTTGAGCGGATCGGATTTATCGAATACCCGCTTGCGGCCGCCGATGCCGACAAAATGTTTGAAGCGGCTTTGGAAGCCGGTGCCAATGATGTCATCAGCGATGACGAGCATCACGATATTGAAACTTTGCCTGATGATCTGAATGCCGTGACCGAAGCTTTGGAAAAGACTTTCGGTACACCCTCGGCTTCACGTTTGGATTGGAAACCGACGGTGAAAACCGCCGTTGCCGATTTGGAAACAGCTCAAAAGTTTTTTGACTTTGTTGATGCTTTGGAAGATGATGACGACGTGCAGCGTGTTTATCATAACGCGGAGATTTCCGACGAGATTATGCAAAAACTGAATCCTGAGGAATAAACATCGTTTTTTTGATGATTTTATCCGTCGTTCGTTTTATACTGCGAACGGCGGATTTTTTTGTATAAGAGGAAAATATGGTCAAAATTATGGGATTGGATCCGAGCTTGTCTTCAACCGGCTGGGGGATTATTGAGGTTGAGAATAACCGTCTGCGTTATGTGGCGGACGGCTTTATTCCGACATCGCCGAAGATGCCGATTGCAGAACGTCTGGCAATTATTCATAAAACGCTGGCCGAAGTGATTGCCTTGTATCGTCCGGATGAAGCCGCTATTGAGCAGGTCTTTTTAAATGATAATCCAACCTCGACCATCAAGCTCGGTATGGCACGCGGCGTGGTGATTTTGGCACCGGCATTGGCGGGAATTCCGGTGACTGAATATGAGCCCAATAAGATTAAAAAAGCGGTGGTGGGCGTTGGCAAGGCAGATAAGCACCAGGTCGAGACAATGGTAAAAATTCTGTTGCCGGGTTGCAAACCTAAAAATAACGATTCATCCGATGCATTATCTATGGCTATTTGTCATAATTCGTATCGTGGTTATAAGGAGGCGCTATGATTGCGGCTATCAGCAAAGAAGTGCGCGAATTGCTGGCAAATGATCATACCGGGCACGGATTTGCACATGTGGAAAGAGTATGTGCTTTGGCTGAAAGGCTGGCTGAAGCCGAAAAAGCAGATATGCAGATTGTGATGTTGGCGGCGTTGCTGCATGATGTTGACGATTATAAACTTTTTGGGGCTGAATGCGCCGAAAAACTGATCAATGCGCGGCAGATTATGCATAAATATGCGGTTGCGCCGGCGTGTGAGGAAAGAGTTTGCGAGATTATCCGCACGATGGGCTATTCCAGAGCGTTAGCCGGAATCCGCCCTCAGAGTTTGGAGGGAAAAATTGTTTCGGATGCCGATATGCTGGATGCCATCGGCGCGGTGGGGACAATTCGCTGTCTGGCTTATGCGTTGGCTCGTTGTGAGACGGTTGTGTTTGATCCGCGTGTTTTTCCGGATACGGAGATGGATGCGGCTACTTATAAACAAGCCGGACGGAAAAGCGACAACTTTATTAATCATTATTTTGAAAAACTGTTGCGTCTCAAAGATATGCTGTTTACGGATACGGCTCGGGCGGAAGCCGAGCTGCGCCACCGATTTATGATTGATTTTCTGCGCGAATTTTTCCGCGAACATAATTGTCCGGAGTGGCTTGTTTATTTGGAAAATTATATGCAGAACAAAGGCAAAGCGGCCTGAGAATTTTTTATTTTGAGAAAAAAACAAAAAGCTCTTGTTTCAGTAAGGCTTTTTGGCTAGGATATTGACAAGTTTGTTTGAGGAAATACATCTATGATTGCAAAATTACGCGGCAAGATTGATTCTATCGGCGAAGATTTTTGTGTTATCGACGTTAACGGCGTCGGATATCTGGTTTTTGCTTCGGCCAAGACGCTGGGACGTCTTGTCCCCGGGGCGGAGACTTCTCTGACAATTGAAACCGTGGTACGCGAAGACAGCATCTCGTTATTTGGTTTTGGAGATGCCTGGGAAAAAGAATGGTTCACAACTTTGACCAAAGTTCAAGGCGTCGGTGCGAAAGTTTGTTTGGCTATTTTATCTGTTTTGTCGCCCAAGCAATTGTCACAGGCCGTTGCCGCACAGGATAAAACAATGTTTACGCGCGCCAACGGAGTCGGTCCGAAATTGGCGGCCCGGATTGTGACGGAACTGAAAGATAAAATTGTAACCATTCCGGTAGGGGAGTTTGCCAAAGAGATGGATTATCAAGGAATGACACCGGACGAACAAACTGAAAATTATGAAGACACGCTGGCCGTCAGGGCGGAAGATCCGTCTTTGATGGAAGACGCTATTTCGGCGCTGGTTAATCTCGGTTATCAGCGTCTGGAAGCATATCGTGCTGTAAATCAGGCGCTGATGCAGGCTCCGGATGCCGACATGAGCGAGCTGATCCGCCTGGCGCTGAAAGAATTTGTCAAGAAGGACTAATGAATAATGATTGACGACGAACGGATTGTGAGTCCGAAAAAGCAGAGTGAAGACGAATCCGCACTGAATGCGCCGGTCAATCTGCGGCCGACTTCTTTGGCCGATTTTGTCGGGCAAAAAACGGTATGCGAAAATCTGAAGGTATTTATTGAAGCCGCCAAGAGCCGTCGTGAGGCTTTGGATCATGTTTTGCTTTTTGGACCGCCCGGATTGGGCAAAACAACACTGGCTTCAATTGTGGCCAAAGAGCTCGGGGTTGGGTTTCGGGCAACGTCGGCGCCGATGATTTCCAAGTCCGGCGATTTGGCCGCAATCCTGACTAATCTTGAACGCAATGATGTTTTGTTTATTGATGAAATTCATCGTCTGAACCCTGCGATTGAGGAAGTTTTATATTCGGCAATGGAGGATTTTCAGCTGGATCTGATTATCGGCGAAGGTCCTTCGGCAAGGTCGGTGCGTATTGATCTGCAGCCGTTTACTCTGGTTGGTGCAACCACACGCTCGGGTATGTTGTCTACACCATTGCGCGAACGTTTCGGCATACCGCTCCGGCTGGACTTCTATTCTCCCGAAGATTTGAAAAAGATTGTTTTACGCGGCGCACATTTGCTCGGAATGCCGCTTTCAGATGTCGGGGCGCTGGAGATTGCCAAGCGTTCCCGGGGGACACCGCGTGTGGCCGGCCGTTTGTTGCGCCGAGTGCGCGATTTCGGCGCTGTTTGCGGTGCGGCGGAGATTGACAATAAAATTGCCGACAGTGCTTTAAAGCGTTTGGATGTCGATGATATGGGGCTTGATGCTTTTGACCGCCGTTATTTGAACTGCATTGTGCAAAATTACGGAGGCGGGCCGGTTGGCGCTGATACCTTGGCGGCTGCATTGTCTGAGGAAAGAGACACTATTGAGGAAGTTATCGAGCCTTTTTTACTCAAGCTTGGTTTGTTGCAGCGGACGCCGCGCGGCCGCGTGATTTCTGATTTAGGGTGTCAGTATCTTGGTGTGCCAAAGCTGAAAAAAGACAAAGTTTCGGCTCAATTGGATCTGTTAGATAATTGATTTTGAAAGAGGTTGTTTATGATTGTCAAACCAGTTTCTCCGGCTTGCGGAGAGTTACAAGATGGTGTTTTTTTATTTCCGGTTCGCGTATATTTTGAAGATACCGATGCCGGCGGAATTGTTTATTATGCCAATTATCTGAAGTTTGCCGAACGGGCACGGACGGAATTTATCCGTTCAATCGGTGTCAGGCAGCAGGATAGTTTGGAGAATGAAGATAAATACGGTTTTGTGGTTCGCCATTGCGATGTCGATTATTTGGCGCCGGCTGTTCTGGATGACGAACTGATTGTCAGCTGCCGGGTAACGTCTGTGGCTGGTGCGCGGATTGAAATGCACCAGGATATTACTCGCGGCGATCAGCTTTTGGTCAGTCTGGATGTCAAAGCGGCCTATGTTTCTTTTAAGAATAAGCGGCCAACCAGAATTCCGGAAGAGATGATGAGTAAGATTCAGACATTCTGAATACAGCTGTTCAGAAAATTATGCCGTAATAATAATATATTAATTGAATCTTTAAGATTTTGTGCTAAATTCCCGATAAAATTTGTGAAATCTTTAATGAAAAAGGTATTGTTTTGCTATGGAAACAGAAGTTGTACAAGAAGTTGCCAATCAAATGACAATGTGGGATCTGGTTTGGGCTTCGGATATGGTGACCAAGGTGGTGATGATCGGTTTGATTGCCGCGTCAGTATGGTCTTGGGCCATTATTTTTGAAAAATGGGGTGTGCTGCGTCAGCTGAAGTTACGTTCACAAAAATTTGAAGAGCGTTTTTGGTCTGGTGGTTCGCTTGACCGGCTGTATGAGACGATCGGCAATCATCCGGCTGATCCGATGGCGGCTATGTTTGTTTCTGCCATGCGGGAATGGAAGCGCACTAATATTTTGAAGTCAAAAACCGATCGCGGTTTGCGAGGAGTTTCTTTGCAACAGCGTATTGAAAAAGCCATGACTGTTTCCATGGAAAAAGAGTTAGATGAGTTGGATAACAGACTCGGCTTTTTGGCGTCAACCGGTTCAGTGGCGCCATTGGTTGGTTTGTTTGGTACGGTATGGGGCATTATTAACAGCTTTAATGCTATTGCCGCTACACAGAGCAACTCGCTGGCGGCCATGGCTCCCGGCATTGCCGAAGCATTGTTTACCACTGCTTTCGGGCTGATTGCGGCTATTCCGGCCGTGGTTGCTTATAATAAGATTTGTTCGGATATTGATAAATATGCCAAACGTATGGAAAATTTTATGGCGGAATTTTCAAGTATTTTGTCGCGGGAAATTGATAATACCGCCATCAAAGCGGAAATGGCCGGAGAATAATTATGTTTTTGGAACAGAGCAGTCGTCGTTCATCCGTGCGTTATCGCCGTAATGCCGACGTTAATATCACTAATTTAATGGATGTGATGATGGTGCTGCTGGTGGTTTTTATGGTGGCAGCTCCATTGATGACTTCCGGTATTGCACTTGATTTGCCTAAAGTCGGTGGTAAGGCAATGGAAGGCGAAGATGTTTCGCTGAATATCAGTGTGGATAAAGACGGTTATTATTATATCGGCGAAAAAGAAGTTCCGGCTGATAAGGTGGTGGAAAGGCTGAAAGCCATGCAAGAGGCCAATAACAAACTGACGGTTACCATTTCCGGTGATACGGCCGCGCAATACGGTCGGGTTATCGGTTTAATGGCCATTTTGAAAGAAGCCGGTTTTGAAAAAGTCGGCTTGAAGACGGAACCGAAACCTTTGTCCGAACGCAGGAAAAAATAGACAACAATGAACAATGCACTGAAGAAATCAATAGCTTTGCACATCGCGGCTTTTCTGCTGTGTATTGTCGATTTGCCGTTGTTTTGGAGTAATCGGACCACGCCGGGACAGGTGCCGATTATTGTTGATCTGAAAGATGTTAAAATTTCGGAAATGACCAATTTGCCGCCTAAAGCCGAGTTTGGCGAAGAAGACCGGGCAGCAAGCACGGTCAAACGCAAGATCGAAAAACAGTATACTAAAGAAGAGCCGGCAGCTGAACCGGAACCTCAGCCGAAAGAGGAAAAAACTGAACCGGTATCTGAACCGGAAGAAAAAATAGCGGCGGCGCCTAAACCGATTAAAAATGATTATCTGGAAGCGCCCAAGCCCGCCGCAAAACCTAAAATTAAACCACAGCCGCGGAAGCCGAAAGTTACGCCTCAGCCCCGGAAGCCGGCGCCCAAGAAAAAAGAACAGCCTAAAAAAGACAGCCGCCAGCCCGAGTTGGCTAATCCTCTGAAGAGTTTGCTGGCTTCGGTTGACGCTTTGGAAAAAGAAGCCAATACCAGTGCGACGGCAACAATCAAGGAAGGGACGGAAGTCAATAATATGGGTATTGAAGGTGGTGTCGGCGGTTCATACTTCAGCGAGCTTTCCATTTCAGAAATTGACGCAATTGCCGGACGTTTGCGCGCCTGTTGGAATCTTGACCCCGGTGCAATGGGAATCGAGGATATGATTGTGGAAATCCGCGCGCAGTTGAATCAGGACGGTTCTGTGCGTCGAGTGGAGATTGTTGATGACAGTCGTTATCGTTCAGACAGCCACTTCCGTTCGGTGGCCGACAGTGCACGCCGCGCCGTTTATATTTGCGCGCCATATAAAATTTTGGCAGATAAATATGCCGAAAAATACGATATGTGGAAAGAAATGCGATTGCGCTTCAATCCGATGGATTCATCAATTCAGTAAGCTTAAGAGGCTTTTAATATTTGTTTGCTAAACTGCCGTTCAGAGGTGCTCATGATAACGGAAACATATAATCGTTTACCTTTATTTGCTATATTGCGCGATGCATGGTTGTTTTGTAAAAGCCATGCGCGGGCGACGGTTTTGTTTTGCCTTTTGAACTATTTTGTTTGTGCCGGCGCGGCCTATAGTTGGAAGACTGTCTGCTTTTGGCCGGTGTTGGCCATTATGTATGTTTTGTGGGGTGCTTTGTTTCGCTATTGTTTTAAAAAGACGCCTTATGTGGCTTGGCGGGCGATGCTCTCTTCCATGGTGCCTTCCAGCAAAATTTTGGTTTTGACGGTTTTGGTTGTCAGTCTGTTGATCGTTTTGCCGATTTTACCGTTGTTTTTGCCGCATATGTCTCCGGAGTTTATTGATAAATACAGCTATTTTCTGCAATCGCATATGCAGGAGGACGGAATTGTTGACGCCGTTATAAATGTGATTGCCACGTTGTTGTCGCCGTTGATTTTATATCGGCCGGTTTTTGCCTGGATTTCTTCATTGATCGGCCGCAGCGGGTTGCTTAAATCGGCTTTTGAAAAAACACGAGGTAATTATTGGGAATTGCTGCTGCTGGCCGTTATTGTCAATTTGTCCGGGTCTTGTATTTATTATGTCGCCGGTGCAGCGGCGGTGCCGTTATGGCTGATGATGCTCCCTTTATCTGTTTTGGTCATTTATTTTAATATTGTGCTGGCTCAGTGTTATGCTTTTTTCTTCCTTGAAATAGAACCCGCCCGCTGATTCAACTGATCAATTCAATAAATTCCCGCTCGCTTAAAATCCTGATGCCAAGTTCGCGGGCTTTGGCCGCTTTGGAGCCGGCATCTGTTCCCATAATGACAAAATCAGTGTGTGCAGAAACTGAACCGGCCACTTTGGCGCCCAGACTTTGGGCTTTTGCTTTGGCTTCTGAACGTGTCATTTGCTCCAATGTCCCTGTAAAAACGATGGTTTTGCCGGCAATAGGAGAGTCATATCTGGTGTTGTCAACATAGTTTTCAACCCGAATTTCAGTCAGCAGGCGGTTAATGATATCGAGATTGTGCGGTTCACGGAAAAATTCAACCATGTCCAGTGCCATGGATGCGCCGATGCCGTCAATAGCAATAAGGCGGCCGGTTTCCCGGTTGAGCATATCTGTCATGAAGGTGTCAAAACGGCCATAGTTTTTGGCCAAAAGCAACGCCGTGGCCGCGCCAACCTGACGGATACCCAGAGCATAAATGAAGCGGGGAAGGCTGATGCTGCGTTTGGCATTGATGGCGGCAAACAGGTTTTGTACTGATTTTTTACCCCAGCCTTCTTTGCGCTCTAAGTGCAGGCCATCGCCGGCAGAAAATAAGTCGTCGCCGCCACGATTACGTTTTTCAAGGGTAAAAATATCTGCCGGTGTTTTTAAAATACCTTCGTGGTAAAAATCTTCAATAATTTTATCGCCGAGGCCGGCTATATCAAAACCATCGCGCGAAACAAAATGAATCATCCTTTCAATGGCTTGCGCCGGGCAGGACAAACCACCGGTGCAGCGTCGGACAGCTTCATCTTCTTCGCGGATGGCGTGCGCACCGCATTGCGGGCAAATTTCCGGAAAAATAAATTCGGTTGCTCCGATTGGGCGCTTGTCGGTTCTGACCGCAACAATCTGCGGAATAACATCGCCGGCTCTTTGAATAATAACGGTGTCGCCGATGCGGATGTCTTTGCGTTTGATCTCGTCTTCATTGTGCAACGTGGCGTGAGCAACTATGACCCCGCCGACATTGACCGGTTCCAGATCAGCCACCGGTGTCAGCGCGCCGGTGCGGCCGACCTGAATACGAATGTTTTTGATAATGGTTAGCGCTTGTTCGGCAGGAAATTTATGCGCAATTGCCCAGCGCGGCGTTCGGGTCAGAAAACCAAGGCGTTCTTGCAGGGCAATTGAATTTACTTTATAGACGACGCCGTCAATGTCATAGGGCAGTGTGGCACGAATCTCCATCAGACGATTGAAGCTTGATTCAATTTCATCTGTGCTGTGGCATAAAACATTATTGGGATTAGTCGGAAAGCCCCAAGTATTGAGATGGTCGAAAAAGTCTTTTTGCGACTCCCAGACGCGTTGCGAAACCTCTCCCCAGGTGTAGGCAAACAGACTTAATTTGCGCTCGGCGGTGATGCGCGGGTCAAGTTGGCGCAGAGATCCGGCCGCCGCATTGCGCGGATTGGCAAAAGTTTTTTTGCCTTCTTTTTCATAGCGCTCGTTTAACTCCAAGAAGTCTTTTTTCGACATATATACCTCGCCGCGGATTTCAAGAATCTCCGGCGCGTTTTCAAGGTGCAACGGCAACTGGCGGATTGTTTTCAGATTGGCGGTTATATCTTCGCCGGTGGTTCCGTCGCCTCGGGTAGCTCCCTGAACAAAAATGCCGTTTTCATATCGCGCGGAAAAAGATAAACCGTCAATTTTGGGTTCGCTCATGAAATCTATTTCTTCGGAAGTGTTCAAAAAGCGTTTGACACCGCGGATAAAATCTTTGACTTCTTCTATTGAAAAAACATCGCCGAGAGAGAGCATCGGAAAGCGGTGCGCAATTTTGGAAAAACCACTTTTAACTTCCGCGCCGACACGTTTTGACGGACTGTCAGTGCGAATCAGGTCGGGAAATCTGGCTTCAATTTCGGCATTGCGATGTTTGAGGCGGTCGTAGTCGGCATCGCTCAGGTAGGGGTCATCGTTTTGATAGTAGGCCGAATCGGCTTTGGCTATTTCACGCGCCAGGTATTCCAGTTCGGTTTTGGCTTCTTCTGCTGTCAGTTCGGATATGTTTTTCATTTGTTCCTCTTTATCAGATCATAAAAGGAATATAGAAAGTTTGACAAGATTTTTCCATCATAAAGACCAGGTTATGCAGAATAGAAAAATGTCTGTTTGGGACAATATAAAAAAGCGGGTGTCTGAGCCCGCTTTTTAATTAATAAATTCGTTTGGGATTATGCCGGAGCCACCATCATAATCATCTGACGGCCTTCAAGCTTTGGCTCGGCTTCAAGTTTGCACAAACCATCCAGATCATCCAGAAGCCGGTTAAGAATTTCTTTGCCCATATCATTGGCGCTCAGTTCGCGTCCTTTGTAACGCATGGTAAATTTGACCTTGTTGCCTTCACCTAAAAACTTTTTGGCCTGTTTAACTTTGACTTCATAATCGTGCGTATCAATCATCGGACGAAGTTTAAGTTCTTTGATCTCTACCACTTTCTGGTTTTTTCGGGCTTCAGCTTTGCGCTTTTGCAATTCATATTTATATTTGCCATAGTCTAGAATTTTGCACACGGGAGGAACAGCCTGCGGCGATATTTCGATAAGATCCAATCCCGCATCATCAGCCAGCCTTAAGGCCTCCTGAATGGGGACAATTCCGCGGTTACCGCCGTTTTCGTCGATCAGACGAACTTCTCTTACTCTGATATTTTCGTTAATGCGTGGTCCGTCATCATCGCGTACTGGCGCATTGTTATTTTCTCTAGCTATTGTAGCCTCCTTATGTCTGTTAATCAATCGACGCTTATAATACAAAAGTAATAATTATTTTCAAGAAAAAAAGTAGAGAATCTGATCAAATCCAAAATTCTCAACCGATAAAAATAATTCCTTGTTGCGGAGAACGTCATCCAAAATATAGTTGACAGTAAAAGTTTTTTCAGCTAATCTCTCGCCATATCAAATGTTTAGAAAAATTTTCACAGAATTTGAAATTTTTTGAAAAAAAGTTGTTGACATCTTGGAATGAGTGTCATATAAACCACCTCGCCGATGACGAGAAGCAATGCTTTGAGGGCTTCGGTAAGTTATAAGATAGAGTAAAGAAGAGAGAGGGGATACGCAGGCGGCGTTATTATGGTAATAATAATGTCTACT
>CALXTL010000013.1 GCA_944391445.1 uncultured Alphaproteobacteria bacterium
GCAGCGCTTCTTCTGCACTACAGCTTTGATTTTAGCACAAAAAAGAGGCCTTCTCAAGCTTTCTTTTCTTACTGTTGCTTATCTTATTGAATCTTCGTAAATAAATTATTAATACTTGGCCTTTGACAAAAATATATGCCTCCCCGAAAGGTTTTCAAGCGGCGAAAAGTCCTTTGGCGACTCGGAAAAAATTTAGCTGTATTAATCCCTGGATCCCCGGGTCTATTCCTCGCTTCGCTCAGGCCCGAGGATGACGAAAGAGGGGGCTCGCTAGACCTCAAACCCGAGAATGACTAAAAGAAGGAGCTCGCTACATTCAAACAGGAGTGTGGCAAAATTATGGCCAGTCAATTAACGGATATTTGTGCGCATCACGCCCGTCGGGCAGTTCATAGTGCCACCATTCATGTGTCAGAGCCTTCAAGCCGGCTTTTTCCATCAAGCATCGAAGTTCATCGCGGTTGCGTCGTTCTTCCATGCTGCCTCCGGTATAATCATGGCGCGCTTTGTGCAGATAAGCCAAAAAGGCGGCGCAATCGCCGCTTTGTACTTTGGCGGCATAGACGGGATCATAAGCGTCAACCAAAGTCGGATAACACAGTTCTTGCCCGTTTTCATCAGTCAGGCAGAGATCAACAGCTGTGCCTCGACAATGGGGAGAAGCCGCGGCGTTGGCCGCAAAGAAACCTGGCTGAGGAATCACCTCATGCAATTTTGTATGCGCCAGCGGCGGACGATAGGCATCAAAGATTTTCACTTTGCGACCGGCGGCTTCCAGTTCAGGCACCAGTGTTTCAAGTTTTGCCCACAAATCGCGGTGCACAAAAGCCTCATTGCCAAAGCCGATTTCGGCATACACCGGCCGCCCGGTCATATTATGCGTTGTGTCTGCATACATCATTGCCGTTGTAAACCTAGGATGTTCGATTTTGATCAGATTCTCATTCATGAGCGGCGCTCTGCACAAAAGCTTCAAAAATTTTCTTAGCCGCCGTATCGCCATATTTCAACAATCGTTCCGGATGCCATTGTACTCCAAGCAAAAAACGATGCCAGCCGTCAACCGGCTCAATTGCTTCCACAATGCCGTCTTCGGCCCGGGCAGCAATTTTATTTTGTCCGTGCGCATGCACCGCTACAGCCTCAGTATGTGAAGAGTTGGTCATGATCTCTTTTTGACCGACAATCGACATCAGCAGCGTATTTTCTGCAATCAGGATTTTATGAGCAATTTTCTCTCCGTTTTGTTTATGAGATTTATCATCCGGCAGAGAATTATTGATTCCTTTAACAAGCTTGGCTCCAAAGAAGCCGGCCAACATCTGCATCCCCGCGCAAATACCCAAAACCGGAAGTTTATGCGCTTTTGCATATTCCAGCAAAGACAGATAAGCCCGGCCGCGGCGGTCAACATCTTCGGGCACGGGCGTTTCATACCATCCGGCCGGAGAATTGAACATCCCGCCGATCAAAAAAACGGCATCCGGGGAAATGGCCGCCATCTGCGCGTCAATATGCTCATAGGTAATGAAAAACGGGTTGCCGCCGGCTTCAACAATCGCTCGGGCATAGTCCGGTTGCAAAGCATAATCTTTTTCCGCGCGGTCAGGATGTTTTTCTTCGCCAAGAATAACGGCGATTCGCGGCCCGCCGGGGTTCGGACGCTCAGCCAAACGGATCAGCGGCGTGCATCCGCTTTCCAGACAATTTCTGACTTCTTCCGCCGGCAGATAATAACTGGCAAACGGATCGCTGCCATAAGTTATCTGCCCGAGAAAAAGTTCTTTATTTGTAGAGTCCTGGGAGCGGGGCATCTTCTTTTTTTCTCCTGATTTTCATGCGGTTGACAGTATAAAATGCCTTAAGGAACAAATCCGGGTTCCATTCGGCATCGCTTTTAGAATACAAGGCTTCGTCGATTTTCTCAAGCTCGCAGCTGAAAATCTGTGTATGAACCAGCCTTTCCACATCGCTCAAGCTGAAAATTCTCTCATCCGGATATCGGTCCTGCGCCCACAGCAGCAAAGCATCGCGCAGACGGCGTAAATCTTTGGCACGGGCCGCCGCCGGAATATCTTTTTGCGGGTTGATTGAAGGCATGGCCGCCGCGTGCGGCTTCCGGCCGGCAAAAAAGCGCATCAGTAAAAAACAAAACACTAGGCCAAAGACAAAAGCCGCCGCCAAAAGCGCATAAATCCGACTTTGTGTCAAAGGGCTCGCTGTTTGGGAATTTCCTGCCGAAACTGTCGGCGCAGGGGCGGCTGCCGGAGGCAGCGCAGGGGCAGCAGAACCGCCGACAATAATTTTCTGCTCAGGGATCCGGGCAATCTCGGGTTGATTGGTTTTAACATTAAACCAAGGCACGCTGACTGCCGGCAGCGTAAGTTCGCCGCTTTCGCCGGGGATATAGACATTGGCAATTTTCTCGGTGGCAATCACCTGGCCGTTTTGCACTTTCATGGAAAATTCGGGCTTTTCCGGATATTGTTTAAGGCCGGCTGCCTGAGGAAAATCAACTTCCGGAAGCTGACTGTCGATAACGCCGGTCGCCTGCAGATAAACAGTGCGGGTCACAGCCTCACCAACCTTAAATTCCGGTTTGCCCGCATCAAATTGAGCATGCAGCCGGACATCTTGTGCCGGCAGCCACCAGTCGCCGGCTGTTTCTGCGGCAGGCTTGACATTAATGTCAATTGGTTTTGTGCTCAGAAAAATCGGATTCTTAGTCGCAAAGACATCGGTCATGCCAAATCCGCCAAGAAAAATATCATCGTTAAAAAAGCGCCCGAACG
This sequence comes from uncultured Alphaproteobacteria bacterium, assembly GCA_944391445.1. GTDB lineage: Bacteria > Pseudomonadota > Alphaproteobacteria > RF32 > CAG-239 > CAZU01. Next base: position 2,793 of record CALXTL010000013.1, read on the forward strand.
GGTCGTTCCGGGTTTCTTTGGTCAGATAAAAACCGCGAAATTTTGCCGCAGGAACCTGCAGCTTACCGCTTTTTTGCGGAAACAGGGCATATTTGAAAATCAACTCGCGGATTGTTTGTCCATTGACAATTTGCGAATGAATTTCCGGAGCGCCGAGACTTTTGATAATCCAGGCGCCGTCGTCTTCGCTTTCAAAATACGGTGCTTCGCCTTGCAATCCGCCGCGGTCTGTCAGTTTCAGGGTATAGATGATCTGTTCTTGAACATAGGGATTTTTATTGTTAATTTTTCCGGCAATGGCAAATTTTCCGGGTTGTGTGCCGCCGGCAGACGGCGTGTTGATTTCGCTGCCGGCCGGGCGGACTTCAAGCGTAATCGGCTGGGTCGCATAATTATCCAGTTTAATCGACGGGATGCTCAAAGAACCGGTTTTGTTTGGCATCAGCACCAAATTCCATTGTTGCGACTGGTCGACTTTGCCGTTGATGATGTTGGTTTGCAGGGCATTGGAGACGGAATAAGTCGTAAAATCCTGATTAAGGACACTTAAATCCGGGCTTGAATTTGTTTTGGCGCCGTTTAAGCTCAGCGTCAGCAAAAATGTCTCACCTTCGGGAATTTGGTTGCGGTTGACTGTCGCCGTAAAGCTTTGTGCCCATGCTGACCCGGCCGAAACCAGAATCAAACAAACAAGAATGGCTATAATATTTTTTATTTTTTTCATTTTATCTCTCCATAACGATTACGGCGATATTCCTCGGCAATAAACGCGCGCAGCAAACCGCCGGCATCTTCGGGAATTTCACGCAGTTGTTGAGTGCGCGCCTGAATTTTCTCATCATATTTTTCCTCATCCTGCGGCCCCTGCTGCATGAGGGCGCCGCCTTTGTCGTCGGCTTGTTTCTGTTCGGATGCTGGGTCAAGTTCCTGCGGTGATTGTTCATGAGCCTTGGCCGGTTGTTTTGGTGAGGAATCCTGCTGTTCCTGATTATTGCCGCGGTTGTCGCCGCGGCCGTCTTCCCCGTTTTCTTGTTCGCGCGGCTGTTGCTGGTCATTTTCTTGGTTGTCGCCCTGGCTTGAACTTTGCTGTGCTTGATCTTTGTCGCTCTGCTGGCCTTGTTGAGGTTGTTTCTGATCCTGCTGCCGGTCCTGATTCTTTTGTTGTTGTTCCTGCTGCTTCTTCAGATATTCAAGATTAAATTTAGCATCTTCATGCGCCGGTTCCAGTTTGAGTGTTTCTTCATATTTAGCAATAGCTTCGTTTATTTTGCCGCTTTTGGCCAAAGCATTGCCCTGATTATAAAGCGCGGTGGCGTCATTGCCCTTGGCATATTCGCCATAAGCTTTGTCATAATCTCCCTGACGATAATAGCTGGCTCCTTTCCAGGCAGGAGAGGCAAACAGATCGGCCGCTTTCTGATAATTCTGTTGGTTAAACGCGCGCAGGCCGTCTTGATCTGCATTGAAAAAGAAGCTGGCTTCCGCTTGGCTGCACAGCAGACAAAAACACGCCGCCGCTAAGATCCCCTGCCGGAAAAAATACAAACAACACGCCAGCGGCAGAAACAACAGATAATATCCGTAGTCAAGCCACACCGCCCGCTGATTTTTCCCTTCAGTCAACTCACTTTGTCGGCCATTGATTTTTTTGGCTAGAGGTAAAATGTCTGTATCGCCGTTTTGCAGAAGTATATAGCTGCCGCCGCCGGCGCGGGCCACCATCTCTGGTCGTTCGGCCGCTGTTGCCGATACGCCGATGATACTGACATTATATCCGGCCGCTTTGGCTTTTCGGGCAGCGTCAACCGCCTGTTCAAAATTTTGGCCGACATCGGGCGTAAAGACAATAATCTCGCCTTGTGCATGACCGGCGCCGCGAAATCTTGCCGTGGCCAGTTCAATGGCACGGTCAAGCCGGTCTCCGTTCAGTGGCATAATATTATAACTGATGGCCGGCAGCAGGTTTTCCAACACCGTTGTGTCATCAGTCAAAGGTGAGATGATAAACGGTTCCCCGCTGTAGACTTCTAATCCGGCCTGTGCGCCGCGCAAAAGTCGCAACAAGTCTTTAATCTTGTATTTAGCGCGCTCCAGACGGCTCGGCGTCAGATCTGCGGCTTTCATATCGCTGGACAAATTAAGCAGAATCATCGCCGGATTTTTAGCTTCCAGCGCCGGAATCTCAACTTTTTGCCAGCTCGGCCCGGCCGCGGCGACAATAGCGCTCAAAAAACCGAACAAAGCCAGCCGGTTCAACAGCCGGCGCTGAGAGGAAGAACCTTGCACCAGCAAAAAATCAAGCAGTCTTGCGTCCACGATTTTTTGCCAGGAAGATTGCAAGCCGCGACCGCGCAGATTGCGCACAAAGCCAAACAGCGGCAACAGTGCCGCCACCAACCACCACGGCCTCAGAAAATGAAAATTGGCTATAAATTCTTCCATCATTCGCTTCTCCTTGCGGCAAAAGCCACGGCCAGTCCGACCGCAATCGCCGCCAGCAGCGGGATATAATATAATTCTTTGGTTTCCCGGACAAAACGATCATCCTGTCGCGAAGGCTCCATCTGGTCAATCACATGATAAATCTGCTGCAGGGCCGAAGTACTGCCGGCGCGGAAATATTGCCCTCGCGTCGTTTCGGCAATTGCCTGCAGGGCTGTTTCATCAATCCCCTGAGCCTGACCGAGCAACGCGTTCAAAAACACGTTGGGAGATCCAACACCGATGGTGTAAGTTTTGACACCTTCGCTCTCGGCCAGCCTCAAAGCTTGTCCGAGAGAAATACTGCCGTCGTTGTTTTCGCCGTCAGTCAACAAAACAATAATTTTGTTTTTAATGTCTTTATCATCATGAAGGGTTTTAAGCGCCAGCCCCAACGCATCGCCGATACTGGTTGAATCACCGGCCATACCGGCCTGCATTGACCATAAAATATCATTAACCGCACCTTTATCAAAAGTCAGCGGCGCTTGCAGATAAGCTCTGGTGCCGAACAAAATCAGCCCGATGCGGTCATTGGCGCGTTTTTTTATGAAGTCTGCGGCCGTTTTTTTGACTGCGGTCAGTCTGTCAATTCGCTTTCCGTTTATGGTAAAGTCGCGAGCCAGCATTGACGTAGAAATATCCAATACCAGCATAATGTCGCGGCTTTCGCTTTCCAACCGGACAGGTTCGCCGGTCCATTGTGGTCTTGCCGCGGCAAAAACCAGCAAAAACCAAACCAGATACAAAGCCCAAAATAAGCGCGAAAAACCGCCGTCCCCGGCGGAAGACAAATTCCACAAAGAGCCGGACTTTATGGAAATTTTTTCCAAATCGCCGATAAACGGGACACGCAGCGCATCGCCGTGCAGTCCTTTCAGCGGTGGCAGCAGCCGCCGGAAAACAAAAGGCAGCGCCAGCAGCAGAAACATCAGCGGATAAGCAAACCCGGTCATAGGTTTTCTCCTATCCAGGATTGGCAAAATTGTCGCAGGGCAATCACATCGGCAGAAGAAAAAGGAGCGCCTTCCTGGGCAATATACGGGGCGTTAATCAGCAGTTCGGCAGTTTTCCCCGACAATTTGTTTTTGCTTTTGCTGTTTAAAAAGTCAACCCAGCCCGAGCCAAACAGGGTGGCGGCATCTTTATATTTATAAACGCAAATACGCCGCAAAATTTTTGACATCTCAACCGCGGAATCAAGCGTATTATTGCAATGAATATTTTTCAAAAGGTGGAGGGCATAAAGTTTTTTAGACTTTTTGCGCAATAGGCCAATCAGCCAAAACATCAGCAGCAAACTGAAAATGGTCGCCAAAATAACCCACCAGCCATAAGCCGGCGGCCAGGCAGACACACCTTCGGGCAGATGAATATCCCGCAGTTCCGGTAAATTTTCCCCCATCTGAAATCTCCTCCCGCTACACCGCTAAATTTAAGATTTTCTAATGCAAATATCAAGAACAGAATGGAATTTTTGAATAAAGTCCTCAAAAATTTTCTGTTTTTTTCTTACTTAAAGCGAAGGACTAATTCCTTCATGGTGGGCAGTTTGCAATATTCGTTTTCCTTATCGGGAATAAAATCTTCTTCCATGTCCAACGCCAGAATATTGGCCTGCTGGTTGATGATTTCTTTGCCAAGAAGAATATTGTCGTGATGTTTGCGCAAATGTAGCTTCAGAGCTTCGGTTTCGTCAATATAAGGTTTCAACAGACCGTTGCGGGTGGTATATCCGGTTGTAAAATAAAAGATAACCAGAACAGATACAAAAATCAGCAAAACCGCCGACACTGAGACAACAGCCGCCAAAACGGCCAGTGTCAGCAAAATCAGTGCTGTTCCGACGGCCTTAGCCAGAATTGGCCACAAATTGCGTGTTGATTGCACATAAAACAACAAACATCCGGCAACCAGCAGTAATGTGCCGGGCACAAGAATTTGCAGCATTCCCGGGTTTTCCGCAAACAGAGCCGCGCAAATTTCGCCGGCAAACAGCATGCCCAGGCTGAACAGAATATAGCCGCTGTTCAGCCGCAGTCTGAACCAGCTTAGCGCAAGACGCAGTTCTTTTTCAATATAACGGGCGGCACGCCGGATTTTGACCAGATTATTTTTGTTGGCGTTAAAAACGGCGTCATTCGGGCCAAACAGAGCTTGCAATGCTTTTTGCTCATAAAGCGAAAGATTCTTAGGCTGATCCGTACGTTTAACCAGCAGAATTGTTTCTTCCGCCTGTTGAATGTCTATTATGTTTTTTTTATACAGCTCCAGCAGAAAAGAAGCAAAAGCCTTGATGTCATAACGACCGCGATGCAAATATCGCATCAGCGGCGCGTTTTTTTTCAAAGAAACTTTTAGCTGACCGACATTGCGGCGGATATAACGGCCGGAAACCAAAAAACCAATGATAATCATTAACAGTGACAATCCGCAGAAAAAAGCGTCGCTGTTTTTTTCAATAGCCGCAAACCACCGGTCGCTCCAGTCGGGAGCGGCAACAATACCATGCGGCAGCGAGCTGATAATGTGAAAACCTTCACCGATAAACAGCGGTCGTGCCGCGCGATAGCCGAAAGAAACGGGAGACAGACGGACAATATTGCCGCCATTGGTGCTGAGCCGTGTTGGCGAGCCAAGCAAAACAATTTGGCCGAGCGGCTCGCCGGCTTGCGGATAAGTTACCACGGCGCCGGTTTTGCCGATAACCAGATTCCAGGAACTGCCGGTAACATCCCAGTAAAATTCGTCAAAATCGGGGTAGAGCCCCATCAGGTTATGAGCCAGATAGGCAAAACGGAATGTATATACGCCGGGGTTGAGCGGTTCCTCCTTTTTCGGCGAGAGCAAAAAGCCGTTTTTGCGCCGCTCAATCCGGTAATGAGCTGGGATTCCGTTAATAGTCGCGCCGATAAATGTGTAGTCAATATTTTGGCGGCTGCCGTCGCGCAGCAAAATGGCATCAGGCAGGCTTTTGTGGATCAAAGTGCTGATTTTATCGCCGTTAGCCACGACGGTAACGGTTTCTTCAAATTTAACCGTCCCTTCCGGCAGGATATCAATCTGCGTCATCAGATAAGGGATATGTTCTCGTGCCGGTATCAGAACTTTTTCCGGACTGTCCGGCAAAACGGCTTCTATAACCGGGAAATCAGGCTTTTGCCAGTTTTGCTGCTGGGAACTGATTTGCGGCGCGGTGCCGGGCAAGAGCACTTCCGCCGGGCGTTGCGGCATAACAACTTTAGCCAAAGCCTGCTCATAAATTTTCTGAAATTCGGATTTATTCTGTTCTTCGCGTGCTTTCTGAACTTCAGGGCTTGAGACGGAACTGATGCTGGCCGAGGAAACCTGATCGGCGTCTTCAATAACCGTCGTCTTAACGCGTTCTTCCAGAAAACGACGTAATTCTTCTTGGGACATGCTTTTGACCTTTGGTTTTTCGTTCTGAACCTGTTGTTGCGGCCGGGGCGCGGCGGACTGGTCCGAAATTTCCACAATTTTAGCCGAAGAAAATCCGCTTTCCCAAAGGATAAGGCAAAGGGCAAGAAAAAATTTTTTCATAACTGAATACTCTTTGTTAACAAATAAAAGATATTTGTTATGATAAGCTATAAGTTATTAAAAAGTTATAAAGGAGTTTAGGGTAATGAATGAAAATAAGGTAGCGGCAATTATTCTCGGCGCCGGCAGGGGAACGCGTATGAAGTCTGACCTGCCCAAGGTGCTGATGCCTGTCGGCGGCAAGCCGATGATCCGCCACATCTTGGAGACGCTGGAAGAGATAAAAGCGGACAAAATCGTCACGGTGATTGCGCCTGACGGCGATATGGTTAAAAAAGAAGTCGCCCCGTATCCGACTTGTGTTCAGGAAAAACAGCTCGGAACCGGCCATGCCGTTGTGGCGGCCAGGTCCGAACTTTTTGGTTTCAAAGGCGATGTCTTGGTCATTTTCGGTGATCAGCCGCTTTATACCAAAGAAACCATGCAAAAATTATTGAACAAGCGCCGGCAGGGATATGCCGTTGTTTGCTTGGGCTTTCGTCCCAAAGATCCGGCCCGCTACGGCCGTCTGATTATGAAGGGCAACAATCTGGAGCGCATTGTTGAGTTTAAAGACGCCACCGATGAAGAAAAAGCAATAAATCTGTGCAATTCCGGCATGATGTGCTTTGATGGCGAAAAACTTTTTGAAATTTTAGCCGCCATCAGCAATGAAAATGCCGCCGGAGAGTATTATCTTACCGATGCAGTGGAGGTTGCTTTGCGCAAAGGATATAAATGCAGTGCCGTCGAATGTCCGGTTGAAGAGGCCTCTGCCGCCAACACATTGGAAGAGCTCGCATTGTTGGAAGAATTGTTGCAAAAACGCAACGCCAAAAAAGGAAAATAATGGTTTTTATCAAACATCATTGGTTTGGCCTCTTAAGCGGGGCGATTGTCTTCGTTTTTATGGGGCTGTTTATGCTGGTTTTGTTGTCCCCTCGGGAAGACGCGCGCAATCGCGGCTTCATCCCCTGCACGCAGGCGTTGGCGGCGCAACTGCTTGATTGCGGGGAAGAACAGCGGATTTTCTGTGTGGCGGGAGCTGTTCTGCAAAATACCTGGTGCGACATGAAAGTTGTCGGTGCCGGTTTTGGCGGTTGGATATCCGGAAACCAAGCCGCGCCGTGGAGCAATTATATTTTTATCCCGGAAAAAGGATCTGATGCAATGTTTGATGAGGCGGCCCGCGCAGAATATCTCAAAAACAATCCGCAGCCGGCGCTTGAAATGGAAAAACTGCGTCAATTGAATAAGGAGCTGGAAAATGAAATTATCAGAGAAGAAGTCGATGAAGACGAAAAACCGCGCTGAAGAATTGCCGGCCTGGGATCTGAGCGATTTATACGCGGCAGCCGACGACCCGCGTGTTGAAAAAGATCTGCGCCAATATAAAAAGCTGAATTTGGATCTTTCCCGCAAATATAAAGGCCGGCTGGCTTCTCTGAGCCCGACGGAATTTCTGGAAGCGCTGCGCTTGGTGGAAAAAACTTCAGTGCTGGGCAATAGGCTGGGTGTTTTTGCCTATCTGAACATGGTTACCCGTATGAAAGATGCCAAAGCCGTCGCATTTTATCAAAGTATTGACGAGCGAATGACAGACTATGCCAAACCGTCGGTTTTTTTCACATTGGAGCTCAACCAGCTTGATGACGCTTGTTTTAAGAGATTGCTGCGTGACCCCGGCGTATCAGTCTATAGGCCGTTTTTGGAACGTGTTCGCCGTTTTAAGCCGTACGAGCTTTCCGAGGCGGTGGAAAAAATCTTTCTTGAAAAGTCTGTCACCTCCGGTGGAGCCTGGCGCCGTTTGTATGACGAGCACTCGGCTGCGTTGGAATACACGGTTGACGGCAAACAATATAACGATGCCGAAATTTCCAAACTGCTTCTGGATAAAGATCCGCAAATCAGAGCCAAAGCCGGCCGGGAGATGAACCGTGTTTGCCGGGAAAATGGCAAACTCTTTACCTTTATTTACAACATGATTGTCAAAGATAAAGCCATCAGCGATGCCAACCGCGGCTATAAATCGCCTGTATCGGCCCGTAATTTGGACAATCAGGTGGATGATAGGGCTTTGCAGGCGCTGACTTCTTCGGTGCGGGCGCAATACGCCGGTCTGTCGCATCGTTTTTACAAATTAAAAGCCAAATGGCTCGGCGTGAAAAAAATTCAATACTGGGATCGCAACGCACCGCTGCCGTTTGCTTTAGACCGGCACTATACCTGGGAAGAAAGTGTCAAAATTGTTTTGGATGCTTATGAGCGTTTTTCGCCCGAGCTCAAAAAACTGGCCGAGCCTTTTTTCAATCCTGATAAGTCATGGATTGATGTGCCCCCGCGTGACGGTAAACGCAGCGGAGCCTTTGCCATGCCGTTGCCGCAACAGTTTCATCCGTATCTGATGTTGAACTTTGTCGGCAAGCAGAATGATGTCCTGACGTTGGCGCATGAACTGGGTCATGGTTGCCATATGCGTCTCAGCATCAAGCAGGGTGAGCTTAATGATGAGACCCCGCTGACTTTGGCAGAAGTTGCTTCTGTTTTTGGTGAGATGATCACGTTTCAGTCACTGCTCTCCAAGCTGGATGACGACCGGGAAAAACTCTGCCTGATTGCCTCCAAAGTCAATGATATGCTTAATACGGCCGTTCGGCAGATTGCGTTTCATTTTTTTGAAACACGCGTGCATGAAGAGCGCAAAAACGGCGAGCTTTCGCCGGAGCGTCTGGATCAGATATGGCAGGAAGAAATGCGTGAAAGCCTTGGCCCAAGCGTGATTGTGGACGATGACAGCAAGTCAATCTGGCCGATTGTCAGCCACTTTTTCCATTCGCCGTTTTATGTTTATGCCTATTCATTTGCCGATTGTCTGGTTAATTCACTGTATCAGGTTTATCAGGAAGGAAAGATTCGTGATTTTCCCGATAAATATCTGAACATGTTGAGCCAAACCGGCGTCAAACGCTACGATGAATTGCTCAAGCCTTTCGGGCTTGATGCCAAAAGTCCGGATTTTTGGAACAAAGGTCTCAGACTGATATCTTCGTATATTGACGAGCTTGAGCGGTTGGATAAAAAACTGCGCTAAAAGCGGCGTCATTCTTCTTCGGCGCGCACCTGAGTCACTTTTTTGGCCACTTCCAGATAAGAGTCGGCTCCCTGCGGCACGCCGGCATAGCCGAGAGCATAGCGCTGAACTCTGAAACCATACGGATTGTGCGTATAGTCGAAACTGTGAACGCCTTCTTCTTCCTCAGGGTCGTTTTTAATGTCAATATAGGCGATTCGCAAATAAGCGCGCCAGATGATTGTCTGCGGCTGAGGATATTCGCTTGTCGTCGTGGTGGTATAAAATTGCGCCTGCCAAAGTTCCGGTGTCAGTTGCCGAACCCAGTCGATCTCAACCTTGCGCACCATGTCTTGCTCAATAAAACGGACAATCTGGTCATAGTCCATCTTATAGATAAATTGCTGATAAACGCCGATAGACGAGAGCTGAAAAAATTCGGAGCTTTTGTCCCAGCGGTAGATCAGTTCGGCATGTGAGCGGGGAATCTCGTGCCGCAGACGGATATAACGGGTGATCAGCTCTTCGGTCAACAGCGCCACCGGATCACCGCGCACTTCGGACGGCTGTGATTTTTCCAGTTCGCTGAAAATGTCATTCAGCTGATACAAAACGGGGCCGGCTTCTTTTTGCGGCAGCAGCACATAAATGGCCAGAGCCAGCATGATGGTCAGGCAAATGCTGAAAACACCGGAAATAACCATGATTCTGGATGTCCACAAATAGCGGCGTTCCGGCATGGCCTCAGTATGAAAGCGTTCCGGGTACAACCCTAATCTGTCGGGGCTTTTTCTATCGCGGTACCGAAAAATTTTGGAAAAAAATATATTCATCGGCAGCCACTTTCTTTAATAAGAAAAGCGCATATGGCGGGCGTCCCGGGCGGTGCTGAGATAGCTTTCGGGCTCCTCCGGCGTGCCGACATAGGAAAGAGAATAATTCAAAACCAAAAAGCCAAAGGGGTTAAGCTCTCTTTGTTGCCGGTTGTTATAATTGATGGTTGTAAAAGCCACGCGCAGATAAGCGCGCCAGATATTGATTAGCGGCACAGTTTCGCCAGGATAATAATCCATGGTGATGAATTGCGCGCTCCACAGGCCTCTGGTCAGCGGGCGCACCCATTCGATATCCACCAGCCGCACCAGCGAACGCATCCTAAATTGCAGAATATTGTTTTGCGCGTCATTGGTGGTAAAGTTCTGGAAGACCGACCGGGCAGACAGCCAGTATAGCTGAGATCCGGGAGCCCAGCGGGTGACCAATTCGTCATAATCATTGCCGATAACATGCCGCAAAGAAATATATTCGCCGATAAACAACTCGGCAATCAAATCCTGTACCGGCATGGTTTTTTCCTGCACGTCAATCAGCTCAAGCTGGCTGAAGTAGTCGTTGACAAACAGAAGCCTCGGATAGGCGCCGCGCTGGGGCAGTAAAACATAAATAGCGCTGGCCAGCATCATGGAAAAGCAAATGCTGATACAAGCCAAAATCACCAAAATCCGGGATGTCCACAAATAGCGGCGCTCCGGCATGGCTGAATCATGCACCCTTTCCGGATAAAAGCCAAGCTGGTCAGGGCTTTTTTTCTCGCGGTATTTAAAGACTGTCTGAAGAATATCGAACATCTGACCTCGGATTCTGAATGATATGCAGAATAAATTATACCCGGAAAAAATATCAAATTTATTAATTTTATACATCAAAGTTGAATAAAAGCAAATAAATACTGTTAATATCCAAAATATTGATATAACCTGACAACCAGATAAGGTGCACACTTATAGGATATTGCAATGAAGAAAATATTTGCTTTGCTTTTGCCGGCGGTCATGGTTTTGACAGCCTGCTCTTCCCGTGAAGAAGTTGTCGAGGTGGAGAATCTGGCCGCGCCGGCGCCGGTTTCATATACGGATTGGGATCGGGCGATTCGCGTGGACGCGGATCTGCAGACAATGTATGCGTCGACCCCGCGTAAAATTGAAAAACCCATCGACATGTACATGGCCATGGCCTTGGCACTCAAATACAACTATACCCGTCGGGTGGTCAGTTATCAGCAAAGTTTGATTGAGGTTGGTAAAAGTCCTGCCAACCGCCTGCCGGAAATATTTTCTTCCGCCGGATATGTCAACCCGGCCAACGACGGCGCCATGGATTCGGAGCTGAAGCTGGCATGGAATATTCTTGATGTCGGCACGGTATATTATCAGACGCAAGATGCCAAATACCAGACCAGTGTTGCCTACGAACAAAGCCGCAAAGTCATCCACAACCTGTTGCAGGAAACCAGGGTTCTGTACTGGAAGACGCTCACGGCCCAACGGTTGTTGCCGGTTGTTGACGACATGATTGAATACATGACGCTGGAGGTGGACGAGCTGAATGCCCGTTCGGCAGAGCTGGCGCAAAGCGGCCAGAGTCTGAGCATGCCGGATCTGGTTAAAAAAAGAAAATATATGGAAGCGGTCAAAAAACTTTCTGCGCTCAAACGGGATATGGAAACGGCCGAAGTCCGTCTGGCTGCGTTGATGGGGTTCCATCCGTCCACAACCTATACGCTGGTTGGCAAAGAATACGGCAATTTCGAACTGCCTGAAATTAAAAGCTCGCTGAGTGAAATGGAGTGGCTGGCGCTGACCAACCGCCCCGAACTTCGGGTTCGTGATCTGGTAACCAATATTGAAGAAATCAAAGCTTCTTTCCACACGTTTGAAGATCCTGGCGCGCGGGGATATAAAAAAGATCCTGCATACTACAACCGTTTGTGGTCCAAAAAAGCCAAACAGATTGGTATGTCTGTTTTTGAAGATGTCCGCAACCCGGATCCGCAAGAGCTTGAGACGCTGCGCCGCCAGCGGATGACCACGCTGGTCTTAAGTCAGGTCTATGTGGCTTGGGCGCGCTATATGTCGGCGTTGGAAGACTACCAGATCAAACATGAGCTGGCCAATGTGTCCGAGGATATTGCCGAAGACACCACAATTCAGGACGGCGCCAAAGCTTCTGAAAGCAAACTGGAAGCGGCTCGCGCTATCGAAGATGAGGTTGAGGCATTGCTGGCTTATGTCGATTTGCAGGATGCTCTGGGCAATCTTTATGCCACGCTCGGGATGGATGCCTTGCCTTATTATATGCTGGGCGAAAAACCGTCTAAAATAGCGGTCTACTTGCGCGGAGTTCTGGAAAAATGGCGTCAGGGCGAGTTCTTGCCTGATAATCGGCCATATTTGCTGGAAGTTCCGACCAAGCGTCCGCCGGTTAATCTCTCATCATCCAAATTATTGCCGGATGTGGTCGTGGAAACCGGGCGCCGTATTGAGGTGACGATTCCCGAAGCCGTTTACCGCAAAATGGATTTTCGCGGCAAGGTTACGGCCAAAGCCGGGCTAAAGGACGACAGCCCGCTGCCCGACTGGCTGTTGTTTAACGAAGAAACCAAAACTTTCTCCGGGGTCGCCATGCCTGGTAATATCGGCAAATATACAATCAAAACCTATCTGACGGATGAAGACGGCACCACCGGTTATGTTATGTTCAACATCAAAATTGTTGATGTTTATGTGCCGTCTCTTCAGGTCAAGGGGCTGGCTCCGGGCCGCAGTGCCACGGTTTTGAAACGTTGCATTGGCAAACAGTGCTCCGATGAATATGTCGCGGAAGAAATCATCGGCGAAGATGTGGAAACTCTGCCGTCGCGATAAAAGTTTTCGACGGATATTTTCGGCGCAGCTTTCAAGAAAGCCGCGCCGTTTTTTGTATCGGCGGCTGGTGCCGATAATTTAAGCGGAGAGAAAAATGGTGCGTTATAATCAATTGACAATTTATCGGGATTCGTATCTGCTTTTGGCCGAAATTTACCGGCTGACTGGAGGATTTTCCCGGGAGTTCAAATATACGCTCGGCCAAGACATGAAGCGTGATGCATTGTCGTTGTTCCGGGACTTGTACGGGGCAAATGTCTTAATCAAAGATCGCTGCCGTCATCTGGATAATTTTTTGGTTTCTTTTGAACTTTTAAAAATAGAACTCCGTCTTTGTGTCGATTTGAACGTGTTGCCGCTTAAAAAGTTGGCACAATTAAGCGAACTCATGGACCGCATTGCCAAACAGGCGCGCGGCTGGCGTCGGAGCGTTGCCGACGGAAAGAATGAAATATAAAAGTCCGGACATGATTCGTCAAAAGCCGCGCCAGGTGCGTCCCGAGTCGAATCCGAAAGGCCGCTTAGGCGTTAACCATTGCGAAAATAGGCAAATATTTTGCTTAAAAACCCGAAAATTTAGACATATTTTCGGCATAAAAATTTTATTAAGAATGTTATCTACAAAGCAAAAAATTTTTTATGATTGTTTTTGAATAAGATAGAGCGGAATCCCTCGTCGGCGGCAAAAAATTATATTGAGCCCCCCTCCGGAATAACGCAATATAACATCAAGACCGCGGGGCAGAATTATGCGTTGTTTCTGCCATCGGAAAATTTTTATAAAAAAGTTGTGTATACTAAATATTGTAGATGTTTACATTTTATTAATACAAGATATGGTATATACCGTGTTAACGATAAAATTGCCTCCGCACTGCCGGAAGAAGAAGGATTGAATAAAAAAGATGTCTAAATCAAGTTACGATATGCCCTCTCTCGAGGATGAAAAAATAAACATTGAGAGCGTTACCAAAAGAGACGGTACTCTGGCTCCTTTTGACAGCAGCAAAATTCATAATGCCATTAACAAAGCCGGCGCCAGCACCGGTGAGTTCGGTGAACAAGAGAGCTGGCTTCTGACCGCGCAGGTCCTGAAGGTTTTGAAACATAAATTTTCCGAGTCTCTGCCTTCGATTGAACAAATTCAGGATATTGTTGAACAGGTTCTGATTTCGGCCAATTATTTTGCCACGGCTAAGGCCTATATTTTGTATCGCGACCAGCGCAACCGCATGCGCGGCGATCGTAAAGTTATGGTTGATGTGGAAAGCTCAATTAATGAATATCTTGAGAAGTTGGACTGGCGCATCAATGAAAATGCCAATCAGGGATATTCGAACGGCGGTCTGATTCTGAATGTTTCCGGCAAAGTCACGGCAAACTACTGGCTGAGTCATGTCTATCCGGCCAATGTTGGCGAAGCGCACCGTAACGGCGATATTCATATCCATGATCTGAGTATGTTGGCGGCGTACTGTGCCGGTTGGTCGCTAAAGAATCTTCTTCATGAAGGTTTTAACGGCGTTCCCGGCAAAGCGGAAGCCGGCCCGGCCAAACATTTGTCTGCGGCTGTCGGTCAGATGGTCAACTTTATGGGCACATTGCAGAACGAGTGGGCCGGTGCGCAGGCATTTTCATCAGTGGATACTTATCTGGCGCCATACGTCCGCGTTGACAAGCTGGACTACAAACAGGTTTACCAGAGCATGCAGGAATTGGTTTATAATCTGAATGTTCCTTCTCGTTGGGGCTCGCAGACGCCGTTTACCAACTTCACTTTTGACTGGGTCTGTCCGGAGGATCTGCGCGACAAGCATCCGATGATTGCCGGGGTTGAACAGGACTTTACCTATGGCGACCTGGGTGAAGAAATGCATATGATCAACAAAGCCTATATTGAAGTCATGATGAAAGGTGATATCAAAGGCCGTCCGTTCACTTTCCCGATCCCGACCTATAATATGACGCCGGACTTCCCCTGGGAAGACGAAAATACCGAACTTTTGTTTGAAATGACAGCCAAATATGGTTTGCCCTATTTCCAGAACTTTATCAACTCTGTGTTGAAACCTGGACAGATTCGTTCCATGTGCTGCCGGCTGCAGCTTGACCTGCGCGAATTGCTGGCTCGTGGCAATGGTTTGTTTGGTTCGGCCGAGCAAACGGGGTCTGTGGGTGTTGTCACGTTGAACTGTGCTCGCCTGGGTTATGTCTACAAAGGTGATGAGCACGCTTTGTTCAATCGGGTTGACGAGTTGATGGAAATTGCCCGCACATCGCTTGAGATCAAGCGCAAAGTTATCCAGCGGCTGATTGACAACGGTCTTTTCCCGTTCACCAAACGTTACCTTGGCACCTTGCGCAACCATTTTTCGACCATCGGTGTCAACGGCATCAATGAGATGATCAGAAACTTCACCAATGACGAGCATAACATTGCCGATCAGTGGGGGCAGGCTTTTGCCGAGAAGTTCTTGGACTATATCCGTGACAAACTGGTTAAAATTCAGGAAGAAACCGGTCATATGTATAATCTGGAGGCCACGCCGGCCGAAGGGGCCACCACCCGTTTTGCCCGCGAAGATAAAAAACGCTTCAAGGACATTATTCAGGCCGGTACCAAGGAAAATCCTTTTTACACCAATTCTTCGCAGCTCCCCGTCGGCTATACGGATGATCCGTTTGAGGCGCTCGAACTGCAGTCTACTCTGCAAACCAAATACACCGGGGGCACAGTGCTCCACCTGTATATGGGGCAGAGAATTTCTTCGGCGAAAGTTTGCCGCGACATCATCAAGCGTGTCTTGACCAACTATCGCCTGCCGTACATTACCATAACTCCTACTTTTTCCATTTGCCCCAAGCATGGTTATATCTCAGGAGAACACAAGTACTGCCCGATTTGCGATGAAGAGCTTAAGGCAGCCAAAAGAGCCGCAGCGTCCAGAAAAGATGTTGCATAAGAGTAAAATTTAACTTTGGAGACAGAATAAAATGACCACGATTAACTTTGAAGATATCAAATTAAACGACGAAGAAAGACAACCCTGCGAAGTATGGACCAGAGTAATGGGATATTACCGCCCGGTTTCTGAGTTTAATGTTGGTAAAAAATCAGAATTTTACTCTCGGGTCTGCTTTGCAGAGAGCAAAGCTGTTTGCGGCTGCGGTTGTGAAGCTTATGATGTCGCGGCAGAATAATCGCAAAGCAATTATCTGATGAGTAATTTATTGGTTGGCGGCGTTGAGACTTTCAGCGCCGTCGATTTTCCCGGCAAACTGGCGGCGGTTGTCTTTCTGCAAGGATGTGTTTGGCGTTGCCCGTTTTGCTACAATACGGATTTGCAGCCGATTGGCAAACCAACCGATTTTTTATGGGAAAAATTTATTGAGTTTTTGAAACGCCGCCGGGGCCGGTTGGATGCCGTTGTCTTCAGCGGTGGCGAACCCTTGGTGCATAATGATTTGGCCGCGGCCATGAAAGAGGTCAGGGAGCTTGGTTTTGAAATCGGGTTGCACACGGGCGGCTATCGTCCGCAGAAACTTGCAGAAGTTTTGCCTTTAGTGGACTGGGTCGGGTTTGATATCAAGGCGCCATTTGAAGCGAAGCGCTATTCTCAAGTGACGCAAACCGATCATCTGCAAGAAGTCTTGCAGAGTTTGGACATGTTGCTGGCTTCCGGCAAAGATTTCGAATGCCGCACGACTTGCGATCCGCGCCTGCTGACAAGCGCCGATTTGCGAACCATGGCAGAAGAATTGTCCGCGCGCGGTGTAAAGAAGTATTTTTTGCAAAAATATCGTCCGATACCGAGCGACAAGCAGACAAGCGAAGATGACTGTGAAAATATTTTGTGTGACGCCGGTTTGCTGGCATATCTGCAGACACATTTTGCCGAATTTGAAATTCGCCGATAAACAGGCAAATTTCTGAGTAAATAAAAAGGTTTTTCTTTTAAGAAAAACCTTTTTATTATGCGTCGGTCTTAACCATTGCTGCGGCTGCTTTGCGCCAGATGCCGGGTGATATTGTGGTCCAAAATTCTTTGCCGGGCTTTTTTGTCGTTTTTGGCGCCTTCTTTTTCAACGGAGGCTTTATACTGTCCGACAATTCGTCCCAGAATGACCGCCTGTTTTTTATCATCTTTGGATTTAAATTCCTGATTATTTTTCAGGCCGTTGACAGCATCCACCAGTTTCCGTTGTCTTGCCGGAAGTTTTTTATACTCCGGATTCTCCGTTTTGAATTTTTCATATTCTTCTTTGTTCATATCCTGAACTTTAACTAAAAGATCCATTTTTTCAACGGTAATGTCTTTGGCGGAAATATTGGCTTTGGCCATAAATTCCTGATTACGTTCAACCTTGCGGTTATAGTTTTTGCCGAGCCCTTCCGCATCAAGATAAGCTTTGTCTTGAGAGCTGAGCGTATTAAAATCTTTTCCGTTGCTGCTCAAGGTGTCTAAACGGCCTTCCGCATCCAAAGCCTCTCGTTGAGCGCCGGTCAGTCCTTTATTCTCTTTAGCTTCTTTGATCAAGGCATCTTGAATATGCTGCTCACCCAGGCCGAGTTCTTCCAGATAAGCTTTGTTATCGGAAGAGAGCTCCGCAAAAGTCAAACCTTTTTTGCCGTCGGCGGAAGGAACAATATTGCCGTTTTCATCTTTCGTTTGATGAGGCAGCGGATTACCGTTTTCGTCATAGTAGCGGTTTAACCCGCCCATATCCAGACGACCTTCGGCATTCAGAGCCATCAATTGAGCTTTAGTCAGCAGAATGTCGCCGTCATCGCGTCGTTCAAGCATAAAAGAAGATTTTTGTGTTGCGGCAGTTCCTTGATGAGGAGCCTGAGCATTTTCTCCTTCGCGGCTGGCAACGTTTTCAAGATTTGTTTGTTTGGCAAATTTTTGCGCTATCTCTTTCTGATTTTCAATAATCATACCGGCTTTTTCTGCGGCATTGACCATACTCAGATAAAATTCGGGTGTAATGTTTTCGTCAAGACGAAAGGAGTTATAGTTGTCGGCCTTCAGTTGAGAGACAAACTCCGCACATTGTTCGTCCGTTGGCGAAGAGCCGTTCTTTCCGCTGATGTTATAAGTATTTTCATCCGGGCGGCTGACTTCCAAACCGGATTCATACTTTGTAATGACCTCATCGCCGCGTCGTTCTTCATGTGTAACAACATTATTGCTGCGGGCAATTTCTTCCGTACGCGCGTCGGTGTTTTCTTTTTCACGCTCGGCTTCAAGAATTTGTTCTTGGGGTTTTTGCGGTTCTTCTACAGCTTCACGCGCAGGGAATAATTCGGCGATTTTGGCCTTGCGTTCGGATTCCGAATATCCTTCTGCCTGCAAAATTTTATCATAGATATTTTCGGCAGTAATGGCCTTTTCGGTCAGACCGTTGACAATAGCGTCAAGATGTTTTTTTTGCTCGGCGGATAAACCGCTGCGGCTTTGCAAAACGCTCAAAGCCTGAAACTTCTGGCTGGTTTGCAGCGCTTCCAGACGGGAGGTTTCAAGCTTTTCGGCCATTTTCTCAAGCCTTTCGCGGATTTTTTGTTGAGCCGGCGTTATCTGGGTATTGACTTTGTCGAGTTTGTTTTTGCGTCTTTCCGAAAGTTTTTCGGACTGCTTTTCAAAAGCCTCTTTTTGCACTTCCAGCATCTGGATACGCCGGGCATTTTGCGCACGGGAGATTGGATTTTCAAATTCCATGGTCTTAAGAGAGGAGAGTTCGGCATCAATCTTGCCGATTTCCGCGCCGCTTTGGCTCATGTCAAGTTGTTTGGCATATTTATTAGTAACGCCTTGAGCCGAGAACCTGCCTTCGCGCAGACAGTTACCCATCAGTTGAAAGCGCGCAGAGATATTCCGCCCCATGTTCATGCTCCAAAATGGACTTTCATGAATAACATCCTGCAGCGTTGTAATTTTTTCATGCCGGTCTTTCAGACGATCGATTTTTTGGCTGCGTCTGTTTTGAGCAAAATCGCGCAGTTTCGCCCGTGCGCGGTAATAAGGAGCACTCAGGGACGAAGCTTGCACGGTTTTATTGGCATAATAATCCGGATCAATCTTTTTCAGCTGATTATTAAGTTTACGACGGTTATTGAAGTTAAGAAGACCTTTGGAAGCATCCTGCAGCTTCTGAATATCATCAATAAGCTTGCGCCGTGCCGACATATTCCCGTCCGTATTGCCATAGGCTTCAACATTTGCGGCCAGCAAATCAACTTGTCGCTGCAGATCGGTAACGGCATCCCGGGAACCGGCGCTGGCAATATCTTTCATAATCTGCTCGCCAAAAGCATTGGCGTTGCTCGGCAAGAAAACATTGTCGGCCGGAGTTGCGCTTTGTTCGGATTTATCAAGCTGCCGCATAACATTATCGCGCAATGACTGTTCAAGTTTCTCATTACCGAGGGCTTGCGCTATTTTAAGAATCTTTTCGCCATCCTGGAGTTGGTCATACATATGGCCGTTGACAAGCTGCTCGGCCAAAAAAGCCTGCTCGACGGGTGTCAAAACCAGGTCGCCTTCACGATTGATTTTATCTTCCAGATATTCGCGGCGGGCCTGATTCCCTTTAAGTTCATCAAACGAGCGCTGATCGGACGAATGTTCGGCCGCCGCAGATGAATTTTCGGGGGTGCGGGTTTTTTCTTCGTATTTTTGCCGGATTTTGATGAACTGGTCATATTGATTGGAGACAGCATAAGTCGCCTCAACACTTTGTAAAACTTGTTTAAGCTCTTCAACTTTTACCGGATCAGAATAATCAGCGCTGTCAATCCGGGCAGAAATGTCTTCCAAACTAATTGTATCGGCCATTGTTGTTTCCTTGAATCAGAATTGCCAAATTTAAGTTTATTTTATCAGTAATATTGCTAACAATCAATTAAGAATTGTCCAATTTTTGTCAATTTAATAAAATCTTAACATTTGTGAAAATTTATGTGTATAAGCGGCGGGGGCGGTTGCTTAAAAAATATCTTTCTTTTATTTTAAAAGAAAATTAATCTGCTTTGAGGATCCGCAATAATGAAAAAGAGTCTGTCTTTGCTGGCGGGAATTGGCCTGCTTTTTTCCGCTTTTAGTGTAAAAGCCGCCGAGCCGGCCGCCTATGGCGATTTGTACAATGTGGAATGGTGCCCCTGCAATCCGGAGGAGCCCTTTGATGCTGACGGTTCCGTCGTTATGGGCAAGACGGTCATGTGTCCGTGCAGCGGACTTTTTTCCGGTTATAAAAAAGGCTTTGAGCAGGACATGCGCGAATTCAAGTCATCGGTCAATAACCAGCTGCGCAAGTTTAATTATTTCAAATATTATCTGGGACTGGACTACAACATCGGTTCTGTCTCTGCCGGCAGCAAAGACATGCGTTTTGATCATCTGATTTTTGCGCAAAGTCCGATCGACATTGATCCCGGCGATATTATTGATGATCAGGACAGTCTCTCGTTTATTGCCGGCGCCCGTGTCAGCAAATACTGGGGGCTGGAGTTCTTTTATCAGCAGTCTTATGACGACAATACCACGACAATGGTTGACAGCGGCACGCTTAACAACCCGGATTATCACCTGCTGAATGATTTTACAACCAGCTTCAAGGCATATGGTGTAGACCTCATCGGTTATGCGCCTGTATCGCCGTATTTTGATTTTGTCGGTTCTTTGGGGTTGGCGCAGTATAATTTTGAAAATGAAGGTTTGTTTACGTCTTATTATGTTGACAGCGGCGACAAGCGTGACGTTGTCAAACAAAATTATGACGAAGACAAAATCGGTTGGCGTGTCGGCGTCGGCGCACAGCTGAATATTGCCGAAGGCATTGCTCTGCGGGCCATGTACAAATACATATATGTCGGCGGCGATATTGTTGAAGATCTCAATGAAATTTCTGTCGGCTTGCGTTTCTTGTTCTAGTTTAGGTAAAGGTAAATCAGATGAAAAAACTATTCCTCACCACCATGCTCCTCGCTCAGGCAACGGCTTTTTCGGCGGCGGCGCAAAGTTATAATCCCTACTATCCCAGCAACGTGCCGAACAACTACGCAAGCTATGCTGCAGCTAAGCAGGGACGCAAGGCATCTGCGTTCAAAAAATTCAGTGTCGGCTTTGACTATGTCATTGGCTCGGCTTCTTTGGTTGAGCAGGAATTTACGCTGGCAAATCCGTTGAACGGCGGTTTCCCCTACAAAGGGAATACAGACAAATTTGAAGACAGTATTGATTCGCTGAATGTGAACATTGGCTGGCGTCCGTTCAGATATCTGGGCTTTGAAGCTTTCTTCCAGCATTCTCTTTCCGACAACCAAGTCAAATATCAGGAGAGCTACTCGCTGGATCCGCGCTTTGCGATGGCCGAATATGATCTTAAATATATGGCTTATGGTTTGGATGCGGTTGTTTATATCCCGGTCTTTTCGCGGTTGGATATTTTGGGCACGGTCGGCGTGGCCAATTATGATTTCAACGCTGACGCTGAGTTCAGTTCGTACAACACCACCTCAAATAACAAAGTCCGTGGTAATTCCGTCAGTTTTGACGAAAGCAAAGTTGCTTTCCGCTATGGCGGCGGCGCTCAGGTTTGGCTCAGCCAAAGGCTTGCTTTTCGGGCAATGTACCGCTACACATCGATCGGCGGTGATTTGATTGATGATATTTCTGAAATTTCGCTTGGTCTGCGTTACAATTTCTGATCAGATTAAGCCCTCATTCCAAGGAATGAGGGCTTTTTGCGCAAAAAACGGGCAATATTTTATGAAAGCTCAGAAAGATTTTTTCTTTGTTGGCGCGGTCGGTTTTCCGGCCTTAATTCTTTTTTTGCCAAAAGGCGACCGGTGATAATCTTTCCCTTGCACATTGGTATTTTTACGGTGAGGCTTGCCTGCCGAAGCTGCAGGACGGTTTCCGGCGCGCCGTTTGAGTTTCAGGGTGCCATCTTTAATCTGTCTTTCGATTTTCAAAATTTCCATAAATTTTGATTTCCGGGGCTTGGTTTTATTTTCTTTAGTTTTGTCAACCGAAAAGCCGAAAGCGCCCAAATCGCGTCCGAGTGTATAATAGCGTCCGTGGACAAAGCAGAGTAATCCGGCTTTTTCCAGAGCCAGACGATTATCTTCTTCCAGATATTTGTCATCAACATTTACGTTGACAATCTCGGCCAAAAACATATCATGCGTGCCAAAAGAAGTGACGGACTTGACTTTGCATTCCAAAGATACGGGAGCCTTGCTTAACATCGGAGCCTTAACCTCGCGGCAGGGTTCGATTTCCAACCCCATATCCTTAAACTTATCGGTGTTTTTGCCGGAGCGGACGCCGCAATAATCACAGGCTTTGGCCAGTTCCAATGTCGAAATGTTAATGACAAACTCGCCCGCTTCCTGAATAATTTTGTGCGAGTAACGGCTTGGCCGAACCGAGATATAAGTCATCGGTGGCTCCGAATTAACAATTCCTGTCCAGGCGACCGTTAAAACATTTGGTTTTTCCATTGTGCCGCAGGTAACCATAACCGGCGGCAGAGGGAACAACATCGTTCCGGGTTTCCAAGAAATTTTTGTCATCGGCGTTCTTCTTTCATAAAATGCATCAATAGGGTAAAGATATCTGGATTTTATTAATAAGTAATAAAAAACCCGGATTTTTCATCCGGGTTATTACCGAAAAAACAAAACTATTCGACATTGCCGAAGGGGTTAATTGCTTTTTCATCCGTTGAACGGCGCAAATCAAACAAATTCAGCATGACTGCAGAGACATAAATGGACGAATATGTCCCGACAATCACACCCCACGCAATTGTAAACGAGAAGCTGCGCAGTGTATCGCCGCCCCAGATAAACAGCGACAACGAGGCAAACAATGTCGTCAAGCCCGTTAAAATCGTGCGCGAGAAAATGTCGTTGATACTTTTATTCAAAAGATCATATTGCGGCATTTTTTTATACTTGCGCAGATTTTCGCGAATGCGGTCATAGGTCACCACCGTGTCGTTAACCGAGTAGCCGGCCAATGTCAAAATAGCGGCAACGGTTGTCAGGCTGAAGTCAAAGTCCAAAAAAGACAGCAAACCGAGCGTGGCAACAATGTCATGAATCAGGCCGACCATGGCGCCGAGTGCAAACTGCCATTCAAAACGGAACCAGATGTAGGCAGAAATTGCCAAGACGGCAATAATTGAGGCAATGACGCCGTCTTTCTTCAATTCACCGCCGACTTGCGGTCCAACCAGTTCAACCCGGCGGTATTCATAATCACTGCCCAAAACCTTTTTGATTTCGTTGACGGCGGTCATTTGTTCTTTTTCATTCATCTCTTTGGCCTGCGCGCGGATCATGACTTCGTTTCCGGTCTCGCCGACGGTTTGAATGTTAATATCTTCAAGCGCAACGTTGTTCAGCTCTTTGCGGACATTTTCCACGTCAATTTTTTGCTCGGCTTTCAACTCAAGCAAAATGCCGCCTGAAAAGTCAATGCCGTAGTTAAAGCCTTTAATAGCCATGCTGGCAATTGAAAAAGCAAGCAGCAATGCCGAAATGGTATAGGTCAGCTTACGAGCTTTCATAAAGTTAATGGTCGTGTCTTTGGTGACCCATTTAAAAATTTGCATCATCGTAAAAATCCTTCCTAAATTGGCAACTTGGTCGGTTTGTATTTATTAAGCCAGGCCGTAATAATCAGTCGGGTAACCGTGACGGAGGTAAACATCGACGTGGCAATACCGATAGCCAGGGTAACCGCAAAACCTCTGACCGGCCCGGTCCCGAAATAAAACAGAACCAGCGCGGCCGCCAAAGTTGTCAGATTGGAGTCGACAATTGTATTCCAGGCTTCGGTAAAGCCAGCTTCAGCTGCATCACGGGTGGAACGGCCGTTTTTGACTTCTTCGCGCATACGTTCAAAAATAAGCACATTCGCGTCAACTGCCATACCGATGGTCAGGATAATACCGGCAATACCGGGCAATGTCAGCGTTGCCCCCATAAAGCTTAATACGCCGAGCATCAAAAACAGGTTCATAAACACGGAAACAGTTGTAAACACGCCAAACAAACCGTAAGCCGCCACCATAAAGACAACAACCGCAATCAAGCCGATGATTGAGGCTGTAATTCCTTCGCGGATGGAGTCCGCGCCCAAGCCGGCGCCGACAGTTCTTTCTTCAAGGACTTCCAGCGGAGCGGGCAGTGCGCCGGATCTCAGCAGCAGAGCGAGATCATTGGCGGACTTAACCGTAAAGCTGCCGGTAATAATACCGTTGCCGCCGAGAATGGCGCTTTGGATGGTTGGTGCGGAAATAACTTCGTTATCCAGTACGATCGCCAGCCGTTCGCCGACATTATCCCGGGTAGCTTCGCCAAATTTTTTGCCTCCGAGCGAATTAAATTTGAAGCTGACAACAGCTTGTCCGTCTTGGAAAGAGGGCTGTGCATCAACCAAATTTTCGCCGCCGACGACAGGTTTGCGATGAATAACGTAATATTCACCCATGCTGCCCGATACCAATTTTGAAGTGGCGGGCAGTTTGCCGCGCCGTGCTTCGGCGGCGGTTGTGCGGCTGTCAACCAGATGGAAAGACATCTTGGCCGTTTTGCCGAGCAAAGTTTTCACATATTCCGGATTTTGCAGACCGGGCAATTGGACAACAATGCGGTCGCTTCCCTGACTTTGAATCACGGGTTCTTTGGTGCCGAGTTCGTCAATACGCCGGCGGACAATTTCAATTGACTGATCAACAATTTTCAGCTTGAGTTTGTTCAGCTCAACCTCGGAATAGGCAATTTCCAGTGTGCCGTCATCACTTTCGGTCACAACAATGCCGCTGTCTATTTTCCGAAACAAATTAGCTGCTTTGGCCCGGGCATTGGCATTTTCGATTTTGACATTGACGGAAGTCGGCGTTGTCCGGATATTTTGATAACGGATGCGGTTTTCGCGCAAAGCCGAGCGGGCGGAATCTTCAATTGACCCCATCCGTTCTTTAATAACTTCGTCAATCTTAACTTCCAACAGCAGGTTGGAACCGCCTTGCAGATCAAGGCCGAGGTTGACCGGCTGCCACCATGAGGGCAGGGCCGACTTATTGCTGATCACATTTGGAACAGCAAAAAAGATACCGAGCAGACAAATGGCTATGATAACCATCACCCGGGATTTAGACAGCTTATACATTTTGTGTAATCCTTTGTTTATTTGGATTTTTTGTTGGTGTTGGCAATTTTGGCCTTTTTAGCTTCAATCGCGGCTTTGTCTTCAGGCAGGATAACATCGCGCACTGTGCCGCGATTAACTTTAACCACGACATTGTCGGCAATCTCCACACTCAGATCAATCGGATCCGACGCGTCAATGACTTTGGCATAAACGCCGCCGCCGGTAACAACCGTATCGCCTTTTTTGACCGCAGCCACCATGGCCTCGTGTTGTTTGATCCTTTTTTGTTGCGGACGGATCAAAAAGAAATAAAATACGGCAAAAATCAGAATAAGCTGCAAAACCATGCCGGTGGTGCTGCCGGTTTGGGCAGCGGCTTCGGTCTGGGCAAATGCCGGACTGACAAACATTTTTTTCTCCTTAAAAATTAACCGTTATGCACTATATATCACTTTCTCCTGCTTATATAGGGCAAAATTTATTATTTCACAAGTTTTTTCTTTTAAGTCTCTGCCGCCGGATTAACAAAAAATGTTGTATATCAACGCCGATTGTGATATAAGAGATGACATCTTGCGAGAATTATTGTGATGTATAATTAAAATTTAGGAATTATGAAAAAAGAAAAAACTCTTGAAAAAGAATTTTGGAAAAAAAAACCTCTCCACAAATTGAATAAAAGAGAATGGGAGGCCTTATGCGCCCACTGCGGCCGCTGCTGTCTGAACAAATATAGTGCTGGCGGATTAACAATTTTCATCAACACCTATTGTCGGCATTTATCGCCTTCCGATGGCACCTGCAGGATATATAACCGGCGCCTGCAAAACGCTGGCTGCGTTAAGGTGGATATGCAGTTGATTCGTACCCAGCCGGATCTTTTGCCGGATGACTGCGCCTATAAGCTTTTGGCCCAGGGGCAGGATTTACCGGCATGGCATCCGTTGGTCAGCGGCAATCCGGAAACGGTGCATTTGGCCGGCAAGTCGGTTCGTAGTCTGCCTGTATGTTCGGAAGACTGTGTTTTCGCCCATCCGGAGCAATGTTTGTTTACGACTCAAAAACGCTGAAGGCTCTTTAGCATGTTCCGTTCAACCAAAAGGTTGAACGGTTTTTTATTGCAAATAGTTAAGCGGATTAACGGCTTTTTTGCCGGCGCGGATTTCAAAATGCAGTTGCGGCGAATTAACCCCTCCTGTGCTGCCGACGGTTGCAATTTTCTCGCCTTTGCGAACTTTTTGTCCTTTTTTGACCAGCAGCCTGTCATTATGGGCATAAGCCGTAATCCACCCGCCTGAATGTTTAAGCAAAATCAAGTTGCCAAAACCTTTGAGCTCATTGCCGGCATAAGCAATGGTGCCGGCATCGGCGGCTTTAACCGTGGTGCCGAGAGGCGCTTTGATATTAATACCGTCATTATTGCGGCCTTTGGCAATCACGCCGAATTTGGAAATAACCTTTCCTCTGACCGGCCAGGAGAATTTGCTGTTGCGTTTTTTGACCGTGGTGTTGTAGGAAATAGCTTTACGATACGTTTTTTTCTGACTTTTGGCTTTCCAGGATGAAGTCTTTTTAGGGGCTGCGGCGTTGGCGACATAGTGCGTTGCTTTTTGTTTGGTGACCACGCTGTCGGGCAGCAGCAGCTTTTGGCCGATAGCCAGCGAATAAGGCGCAGACAGATTATTGACATGGCTGAGCGAACGCATATCAACATTATATCTTTTGGAGATATTATAGAGGGTATCGCCTTTAGCCACAATATGATAGCGGGCATCCGGCATCTTCAGCACCTGCCCGATACGCAGGCCGTAAGGCGGGCGCATATTGTTGATTTCGATTAACTCGCGGATTGGCACGTCATAACGCCGGGCAATGCTGTATAAGGTGTCGCCTTTGCGCACGGTCACATAATCCGGGGTTGTGCCCCACCAGCTCTCCAGATTGTAATTGAGCAGAGGAATCCGCCCCGACGAGCAGCCGGAGGTCATAAAAACCAGCAGTAAAGCCGCTAAAAATGTTTTGTATCCGCTCATAATTCAAGAGCCTAACACGGACAAATTAATTTTTTGTTACTCCGAGAACATTTCCTCTGTTGTCGGAAGAGACAACGCCATATTCGCGATGTTTAAGCGCCATATTGATATGCCGTTTGACTCTGGCCAGCATACCGTCATAAGTATCGCTGAAGTTTTTGCGGTTGGTATAGGTAACAACAATCATCTGCGCATTATATTCGTCAACCCGAAGCGTTTTAATGGCGGCTACCGATTCTTGCAAAATTTTAAAAGCGATTGAGGCTGCCGTTTCTCGGTTTGTTCCGTTCAGAACCAGCATCATTTTGGTTTTTTCCACACGGCCGATGATGGCATTGGGTGTCAGATTGGTAAAACACACGCCGCTGACGATTTTGAGCATTTTGTCGGCCGTTTCAAAATCAATGCCTTTGCTGATAAAGTCATACAAATCTCGTAATTCTATGACAATGCACGAAAATTCGCGATTATAGCGCTGCGCCAGCTGAAAGTCGTGTTCAAAACGATCCAAAATGGTTGTTTCATTGAGTGTATTGGTTAAAAGGTCGCGATTTTCAAAACGCGATAAATTTTCTCGCCAGGCACGTGCTTCCGAAACATCTTTGCACAAAAAACTGATGCCCTCGCACTCAAGAATTTCATTCAGAAGCGGGCGTTGCCGGCACATCATCAGCTGCTTTTGTCCGTCTTTGCGCACCAAAATTCCCTGGCTGTTGAGAGTGGCCTGATGGCGGTACATTTTATTAAGCGAGGCATTAAGCGCGTCTCGATTCGCTTTTTTGTCTTCAAACAAAGTTCCGAAAACCGATTTGCCGAGCAACTCTTGCGGCAGATATCCCAGACTGTCGGCACCGTTTTCATTGATAAAAGTGATATTAAATTCTTTGTCAATTTTGAAATAGACATCGCCGTTGGTTGTCTGAGGCGTACTTTGCTGGGTATCGTTTTCTTTGATAAGCTCTTTAAGATTGCGGCTGGTTTGCCGCAGCCGGTTGCGCAACAGCAAAAGGGCTGCAATCAGCAGCATATTTAAGACAGCAGAAACAATAAGTCCCCATATCATCAATTAATTCTCCGCAAAAGACAAATCATTTACCTTTCAGCATAGACGGCCAAAAGCTAAAATAAGGTTAAATAGAGGTTGCATTTTGTCAAAAAAAACACTAGTTTTATGGCAGCAAAAAGGAATGAATATGAATAAAATTACCGAGATAGCCGATGAGTCGGGCGACAAATACAAATACGGTTTTGTCACCGATATTGAAGCAGAGACTGTCCCCAAAGGGCTGAATGCGGATATCATCCGCCTGATCTCGGCCAAAAAAGGCGAGCCGGAGTGGCTGCTGGACTGGCGGCTCAAGGCTTTTGAATTTTGGCAGGGAATGACAGAGCCGACATGGGCCAAACTGAAATACGACAAGATCGATTATCAGGATTTGTACTATTATTCCGCGCCCAAGCAAAAAAAAGCGCCGAAAAGTTTGGCAGAAGTGGATAAAAACCTGCTTGAAACATATGATAAACTCGGTATTCCCCTGAAAGAACAGGAGGCTCTGGCTGGCGTCGTTGCGGTGGATGCCGTGTTTGACAGTGTTTCCGTAGCCACCACCTATCGTGCAAAACTCGCAGAAAAGGGGGTTATTTTCTGCTCAATATCAGAGGCCGTTCGCGAGCATCCTGATCTTGTCCGCCGCTATTTGGGCTCGGTTGTGCCATATACGGATAATTTTTTTGCTTGTCTGAATTCGGCAGTGTTTACGGACGGTTCCTTTGTTTATATTCCCAAAGGCGTGCGCTGCCCGATGGAGCTTTCCACCTATTTTCGCATCAATGCGCGCAATACCGGGCAGTTTGAACGCACACTGATTATTGCCGATGAGGACAGCTATGTCTCTTATCTTGAAGGCTGTACCGCGCCGCAGCGGGATGAAAACCAGCTCCATGCCGCCATTGTTGAGATTGTGGTGCTGCAAAATGCCGAAGTCAAATACTCAACCGTGCAGAACTGGTATCCCGGAGATAAGGACGGCAAAGGCGGCGTCTACAATTTTGTAACCAAGCGGGCGGCCTGTCGCGGCAATGATTCCAAAGTTTCATGGACTCAGGTTGAAACGGGCTCGGCTGTCACCTGGAAATATCCTTCGTGTATTCTGCAGGGAGACCGCTCCGTTGGCGAGTTTTATTCCGTAGCCGTCACCAATAACTATCAGCAGGCTGACACCGGTACCAAAATGATCCACCTCGGGCGCGACACCACCTCAAAAATTATATCCAAAGGCATTTCTGCCGGCTTTTCCAATCAGACATACCGCGGTCTGGTCAAGATCGGTCCCGGCGCAGTCAATGCGCGCAATTATTCGCAGTGTGACAGCTTATTAATTGGGCAAAATTGCGGTTCGCACACCGTCCCCTATATTGAAAACCGCAACAAAACAGCCAAAATTGAGCATGAGGCCACCACCTCCAAAATCAGCGACGAGCAGTTATTCTACTGTCAGAGCCGCGGTATCGGCGAGGAAGAGGCGGTCAGTCTGATTGTTAACGGTTTTTGTAAAGAAGTCATGCAGCACCTGCCGATGGAATTTGCCATCGAGGCGGCCAAACTTATTAATATTTCACTGGAAGGAAGTGTCGGATAATGGTTAACCCCGTTTTAAAAAGAGCCCTTGAGAGCTGGGGCGAACAGGCTCAGATGATGATGGTCGTCGAAGAAATGTCGGAATTGATGAAAGAGATATTGAAAAACGTCAACCGCAAAAAAGATAATATTGCAGAAATTATTGAAGAAACGGCGGATGTAGAAATAATGCTTGAACAGCTCAAAGAAAATTATCATATTGCCGAAAAGGTTGAGGCTTATAAGGCCGAAAAGATTAAACTGATAGAGCGCCGGCTCGACGACTGGGACAAAACACACGCCGCCTGATAAGGAAAAAAGATGACCACACCGCTACTTGAAATAGAAGATTTACATGCCCGCGTCTGCGACAAAGAGATTGTCAAAGGCTTTAACCTGACAATCAACGAAGGCGAGGTGCACGCCATTATGGGGCCAAACGGCGCCGGCAAGTCTACTTTATCGAATATTCTTTGTGGCAAACCGGGCTATGAAGTCACTTCAGGTTCGGTACGGTTTAAGGGAAAAGACTTACTGGCGATGTCGCCGGAAGAACGCGCCCGCGAGGGAATTTTTCTGGCCATGCAATATCCGGTGGAGATTCCGGGTGTTCCGGTGACAACCTTTTTGAAACACGCGGTCAACGCCGTGCGCAAACATCGTGGCGAACCGGAGCTTGATACCATGGAATTTATCAAAATGGTACGAGAAGAAGGGTATAAGTTCAAGTTGGATGCAGAGATGATCAAACGGCCGGTAAACGTTGGTTTTTCCGGCGGCGAGAAAAAACGTCTGGAAGTTTTGCAGATGGCAATCTTAAAACCGGACTTCGCCATTTTGGATGAGGCCGATTCGGGGTTGGATATTGATGCGCTCAAGCTGGTTGCTGATGGTGTCAATACATTGCGAGATGGTCATCGTGCCATGCTGATTATCACGCATTTTCAAAGATTGCTCAGTCATGTTGTGCCGGATTTTGTACATGTCTATGCCAATGGGCATATTGTCAAATCCGGCGGCAAAGAACTGGCGCGTGAGCTGGAAGAAAAAGGCTATGCCGAATTTGAGAAAGAAGCTTAAATGTCCGGTCTTTTGCAACATATAAACTTTCCCGGAGAAGAAATTCCGTGGCTGCGGGATATGCGCTGCCGCGCCGCAGCGGCTTTTGCCTCGGCCGGCGTGCCGACAGCGAAAGTCGAGGCCTGGAAATATACCAAGCCGCGCGGGCTCAACACCAATGATTTTGTTGTTTCCCTGCCGAGCTCTCAGCTGACGAAAGTCAAACCGAAACTGCCTTTTGAAGCCTACACCATCTATTTTGAAAATGGCATTTTCAACCCGGCGCTGAGCAACCTGCCGCAGGGGGTTGAGGTTTTGCCGTTGATTGAGGCTCTGATGTTTCGTCCGGAGATAAGACCTTTGGTTAACGCCGAAACGGATTTTGCTGCTTACCCTTTTGCCGCGTTGAACACGGCATATTTGAACGAAGGCGTTTTTATCCGTATTGACTCCCGCGTTGAGCTCAAAAAAAAGCTGGCAATCATTTATCACACCGATGCCGCCGGCCGGAATTTGCTGTGCAATCTGCACAATTTGGTGATATTGGAAGAAGGAGCCTCGGCAGAGCTGGTGGAATACTATTGTTATGACGGGGAGCTCAAGTCCCGCTATCTGACCAATGTCGTCAATGAATTTTACCTGCGCCGCGGGGCTTTTCTGCATCATTACAAAGTACAAAACGAGGCATTTAAGGCGGCGCACATTGCTCTGAATTTGGTAGATGTTGCAAAAGATGGCGGGTATTGCGCTTTCTGTCTGCAGAAAGGAGCCGACATTGCCCGCAATGAGACCCGCGTCCGCTTAAAAGATGAAGGAGCATCGGCGGAGGTTGATGCCGTCTATGTTATGAATGGCTGGGCCACACTGGATACCACCACCGATATTGAGCATTTAGCGCCTTGTACCGTATCGCACCAGTTGGTCAAAGGCGTTGTCGGTGGCAATGCCAAAGGTGTCTTCCAGGGGAAAATCCATATTGCGCCGGGTGCCGTCCGAACCGAAGGGACACAACTTCACAAAGCACTGTTGCTGACAGATGCGGCTGAAGTTGATGTTAAGCCGGAACTCGAAATTTTTGCCGATGATGTCAAATGCTCGCATGGGGCGGCCAGCGGCGAGCTGGATGAAGAACAGCTTTTTTATATGCGCTCACGCGGTATAGGGGAAGGAGAAGCAAGACAATTATTGATAGACGCCTATCTGGACGATGCTATATCCAAAATTGAGGATGAAAATATTGCCCGTTGGATTACATTAGAAGCAAAATAATTTTGCCGGAGGAACAAATGTATGATGTTGAACAGATAAGAAAAGATTTTCCGGTGCTGGCGCAGACAATCAACGGCAAGCCGAATACTTTTTTGGATTCCGCCGCCTCGGCGCAAAAACCGCGTCGGGTGATTGAACGTATGGTCGAGATATACAGCCGGGAATATTCCAATGTGCACCGCGGCTCCTATCTTCTGAGTGAGGAAATAACTTCCGAGTATGAAAAAGCCCGTGGCAAAGTACGCCGTTTTTTAAATGCCGCGCGGGATTCGGAGATTGTCTTTACGCGCAACGCCACCGAATCAATCAATCTGGTTGCGGCCGCCTGGGGGCGTAAATTTCTGACCAAAATTGACGAGGTTTTGATTTCCGAGGCGGAGCATCATGCTAATTTGGTCCCTTGGCAGGTGCTGCGTGATGAGATTGGTTTTGAACTTAAAATTTTTAAAATTAATGATGACGGCAGTTTCAATCCGGACGAATTCCACAAGATGCTAAACGGCAACACCAAGCTTTTAGCCGTCACCGGCATGTCCAACGTTCTGGGCACGGTCTTCCCGCTGGCGGAAATGATTGCCGAGGCGCACAAAGTCGGAGCCAAAGTGTTGGTTGATGCTTGCCAGTATGTTGTGCATCAGCCGACGGATGTTCAAAAGCTGGATTGTGATTTTCTGGCTTTTTCCGGACACAAAACCTATGGTCCGACCGGCATTGGTGTACTCTATGGCAAGCAGCAGCTTTTGGAGGCCATGCCGCCGTATCAGTTTGGCGGAGACATGGTTAATGTCGTGACCTATCAAAGCACCACGTTTGATGAGCCGCCGGCCCGTTTTGAAGCGGGCACGCCGGCCATTGTTCAGGCGATTGGCTTGGGTGAGGCGCTAGATTATATGATGACGCTCGGCATGGAGAACATCCGCGCGCATGAATGCGCTATGACAGACTATATGCATGCGCGTTTGGCAGAAGTTGATACTTTGCGGGAAGTCGGTACAGCCGCGGGCAAAGGCGGTGTTTTTGCTTTTGACATGAAGGGGATTCATCCTCAGGATCTGGCTTTTATCTTGGATAAAGAGGGCATTGCTGTCCGCGTCGGACACCATTGTGCCGCGCCGTTGGTTCGCCGGATGGGCTATGAAAATCTGACACGTGCATCATTAGGGCTTTATACAAACAGGGAAGATATTGATCGTTTCACGGCGGCTTTGAACAAAGCGAAAAGCTTTTTCTGAAAAAGGTTGACTTCTTACGGCGGCTGTTTATAACAGTGGTCAATATAAAGGAATGCTCCAAAGCTGTCCGCAAGGCGGATTCTGTCCTTAAGGAACAAAGATGAGTGACGATAAGATCTTAAATGAAAACGAACAGCAGCTTCTTGAAGCCATGGGCCTTGGTGAAAACGGCGCCATGACGCAGGATTACACCGCTTATGCCGGAGCCAAACTGCCACCGGAAGATAAAAAGCGTGCTACCCGCGAGCAGATTATCGAGGCCTTGCGTACGGTTTCCGATCCGGAAATTATGATCAATATCTGGGACATGGGGTTGGTTTATAAAGTTGTCCGGGAAGATGATGGAGATGTAAAAATCGACATGACCGTCACTGCGCCGACTTGTCCGGTTGCGGGTATTTTGCCGCAACAGGCGGCTGACGCGGTTGCCGCGTTGGAAGGAGTAGGGCTGGTTGAAGTCCGAATTGTCTGGGAGCCGGCCTGGAGCATTGAAAACATGAGCGAAGAAGCCAAAGCGATGTTTGAATTGTTTTAAGCTGATTTTTTTCTGAAAAATTTTGTTGTTTTTTGTCAAGATTAATGTTATGCAAGGGCATAACGTTACATGAAGGATTATAAATATGCCCGAATCAGATTTCATCCCGATCAGGACTCCTCGTCTGCTGATTGACGAGTTCAAAACATCGGATTATGCCAGACTGCAGGAAATTGCATTTAACATTAATCACAATGCCGATATACACGCGGCCGACGGCTATTGCCCGTTTTATACTTTTCAGGTTGACCGCGGCACGCCAAACCGCGATATTATTATCCGCCAGAAGGTTTCCGAGTTTTTGATTAAGGCCGACCGCGAACGTCGGCAAGAGCCTCGTTCGACATACCGCATGGCGGTGCGATTGCCCAACGGCAAGCTCATCGGCAATACCACCGTTGACATGTTGCCGATTGAGGAGGATGGCAAAAAAATCTACGGCGATCTTGGCTACTTCATCGATCCGCATTATGGCGAACATGGCTATGCCACGGAAGCTGTTCGCGGCCTGGTTCACCATTTTTTTAAAAAATATGCCAAGCTTGATATTACCGCGCATCCGGCCAACAAATTTTCGCGCAAGCTGATTGAACGCATCGGCGGGGTGCAAGTCGGCTATAACGAAGCTTCGCATTATGGCCATGGTGAACCGCGCGCGGTGTTTGAGGTACACAAGGCTGATTTCTACCGTTCTTGTGCATTTAATAAACAGATGCCGAATTTGTTTACGGTTTTGATTAACCGGCAGAAGGAAGCAGCGCTGCAAAAATAAATTTTAAGGGAGGCAAGCATGTTTAGTGATGCCGGTTTGCCCGAACCGTTGGTGATTCAGGAAATAGAAAATCCGGTCCGTTTGGTTGAAATTAAAGAAGAAGATGGAATTTTTTTCAATACGCGCTATACGTCGATTAGGCAGATTCGGGCATATACATACGAATTGCTCAAAAAGGCGCGCACCCACTTGCCGGAAGATTGCTATTTTATGGTTTATGAAGCCTATCGGCCGATGGCGGCTCAAATCAAACTTTGGGACGGCGTAGTTGCCACCAAAAGGGAAGAATACCCGCAGCTTGATGTAAATTCTGAAGAGTTTATAGCCATTTGCGATGTTTTTGCGGCCAATCCTTATCGTCAGGGCAGCGGTCATCAGTCTGGCGCCGCGGTAGATATTTCGCTGGTTGACGGCAACGGCCATGAATATGATATGGGCGGGCAGGTCCGTGGCTTTGACAATACGGCGGATTTTGATTGCCCGTCAATCTCTCCGGAGGCTCGCCGCAACCGGGAAATTTTACGCGAGGCGCTGGAAAAGGTCGGCATGGTTAATTATCCGTCCGAATGGTGGCATTATTCGTTCGGGGATCGTTTGTGGGCGCGGCTGACCGGTTCAAAGCTGGCAATTTTTGGCAAACTGAACAAATAGAGGCGGCAGATGGATATTTCCGAACTTATCGAAAATTTTGAATTTCTGGACGGTTGGGAAGATAAATACCGCTATATCATCGATCTGGGGGAAAAATTGCCGCCGCTGGCTCCTGAATTCCATACAGAGGAATGGAAAGTGCGCGGTTGCCAGTCGCAGGTTTGGCTGGTGCCGCATCGTCAGGAAGACAGGCTCTGGTTTGAAGGCGACAGCGATGCGGCCATCGTCAAAGGGCTGATCGCAATTGTTTTAATGATTTATAATGACAAATCCCCAGCGGAAATTAAATCAATTGCAGTTGATGATATTTTTGCTAAACTGGGTTTACAGGAACATTTGAGCCCCAGCCGTCGCAATGGGCTGATATCAATGACCGAAAAAATCAAAAATTATGCCGAAGTGCTTTAATCTTCGGGAAGGATTGTCATGAATATTCATGAATATCAGGCCAAAAAGATCTTGCAGCAATATGGCATCCGCATTCCTAAAGGCGGTGTGGCCTATACACCCAACGAGGCCAAAAAAACGGCGGCGCGTGCTTCTGCCCGGGGCCCCTGGATGCTCAAAGCGCAAATCCAATCCGGCGCCAGACAAAAGGGCTATTTTCTGGAAAAAGAAGCCGGTGCCCGCGGAGGCATCCGGCAAATTAAAAACCGTCGGGACATCCTGCGCAACGCCGAGCAAATGTTGGGCGCGACTTTGGTAACGGTGCAGACCGGCCCGGCAGGCAAGACGGTTGGACGGCTTTATGTTGAGGAATTCAAAAAAATAGAGCGGATTTTTTATGCAGGCATCGCCATTGATAGGGTTCATTCCGCGCTGGTTTTGCTGGTGGCCGCCATTAAAAACGAGGATATTACCAATATTGCGTTCAATCATCCGGAGCGCATCCTCAAACTTAATCTGGATCTGGAGGGAGACACCAGGCCGGAGCAGGTGAGAGAGGTGATGGATTTTCTGAAGCTGCCGCCCAAAAGTGCGCGCAGTCTGGAAACATTTATCAACGGCATGCACCGTGCTTTTATTGACTATGATGCGACCATGATTGAAGTTAATCCTGTTGGCCTCATGAAAAACGGCGAATTGGTCGCGCTTGATGCCAAAATATCTTTTGATGACAATGCGCTTTTCCGCCATAAAGATATTCGGGCGCTGCAAGATGACTATGAGGCTTCCGAGCGCGAATTGCAGGCCGCCAAATACAAATTCAATTACAGCGAATTTGGCGGTTCAATCGGCTGCATTGTCAACGGCGACGGTCTGGCGCTTGCCGTTATGGACACATTGCGGGTCAAAGGGCTGGACACGGCCTGTTTTCTGAATGTCAAGGGCGGTGTTGACAAAGATAAAATCGCCTCCGGCATTAAAATCATCATGACCAATCCGCGGGTTGAGGGAATTTTAATCAATATTCTCGGCGGTTTTTTGCGCTGCAATCTGATTGCCGACGGGATTATTGCCGCGGCGTCGGAGGTCGGGCTGAACGTGCCGTTGGTTGTCCGTTTTGAAGGGACAAACAAGGAAGAAGCCAAGGAAATTTTGGCCAAGTCAAAGCTGCCGATTATTTTGGCGGAATCCATGGAGGAAGCGGCGGCCAAACTGGCAGAAGCAATGGAGGAAGCCGACTGATGTCCATTTTTGTAAATGCGCAGACCAAAGTTTTATGTCAGGGGATTACCGGAACGCAGGCAACTTTTCATATCCGCCGCTCGCTGGATTATGGCACGCAGGTTGTTGCCGGCGTCACACCGGGCAAAGGCGGCGGGATGCATTTGGGGCTGCCGGTCTTTAATACGGTCAAAGAAGCCAAAAAAGAAACAGGTGTCAATGCCAGCGTGATGTATGTTCCGGCGCCTTATGTCAAATCGGCAGTCAAAGAAGCGGTAGATGCCGGACTTGAGCTGGTTGTTTGCATTGCCGACGGCGTGCCGATCAAAGACATGCTGGAAATCAATCACATGTTGGCCGGTTCCAAAACCAAGCTGATTGGTCCTAATACGCCGGGGATCATTACGCCCGGCGAGGCGCGCCTTGGCATTTTTCCCGAGAATATCCATAAGCCGGGGTGCATCGGCGTTGTTTCTCGCTCTTCAACCCTGACGTACGAAGCAGTGCTTGAAACATCCAAGGCCGGTTTCGGCCAGTCGACGGTTTTGGGCCTGGGTGATGACATGTTGATTGGTGTTGATTTTGTGGAGTCGCTCAAGCGTTTTCATGAGGATGATCAAACCAAAGCAATTGTCGTTTTGGGGCGGCTTGGCGGCACTTTTGAAGAAGTTGCGGCGCAATATTACAAATCTTTGGAACATAAAAAACCTGTGATTGCTTTTGTGGCCGGCAACGCAATTCCTTTCGGACA
Source organism: uncultured Alphaproteobacteria bacterium (assembly GCA_944391445.1). Classification (GTDB taxonomy): domain Bacteria; phylum Pseudomonadota; class Alphaproteobacteria; order RF32; family CAG-239; genus CAZU01. The sequence continues at coordinate 40,282 of CALXTL010000013.1, forward strand.
CAAAATGGGTTATGCCGGCGATGTCATCACCAAGGGTTCCATTTCAACGCAAGATAAAAAAGATATTATGGAAGAAGCCGGTATGATTGTGGTGGATAATATTAACGACATTCACAAGGAGCTGGCCGGGTTGGCATGAGTGTCTGGAGAGACATTCTTGACTATATTCTGCCGCCGCGTTGTTTGCAATGCGGCCGGCCGCTGCACGAAAACACCGGTTTATGCAAAACATGCTTTGCCGACATAAATTTTATCGTGCGGCCGTATTGTCAGCGTTGCGGTCATCCGCTGGAAACGGATTGCGCCGATAACGGACAGATGCTGTGCGGTCGTTGTCTGCGCCGGGCACGTCGCGAGTTTCGCCTGAGCCGTTCGGCTTTTGCTTATGATGAAGGCAGCAAGCGGCTGATTTTGAATTTTAAGTTTAATGACAGAACCGAAAATGCCCGTTTTCTGGCACAAACCATGTATGTGGCGGGAGCAGATATTTTTGCCGCCGGGGTCGATGTAATTGTGCCCGTGCCGCTGCATTTTACCAGACTTTTCCGCCGGCGTTACAATCAGTCGGCCCTTCTGGCTTCAGAACTCGGCAAATTGAGCGGTTGCAAGGCAGAAACCTTTGCTTTGGTCAAGCATCGGCGCACCCGTCCTCAGGTTGAGTTGAGCGGTCTGGCCCGGGTGAGAAATCTGCGCGGAGCATTTTCGGTTGCGCATGCGGAAAAAATTGTCGGCAAGCGTGTGCTGCTGGTGGATGACGTTTTAACAACAGGATCCACGCTGCGGGAATGCGCGCGTGTTTTGCGCAAGGCCGGCGCCAAGTCGGTTGATACGCTGACCGCGGCCAGAGTCATTTAAACAAACTGTGCAAATATTGCGCAGAAATCTCGGCCCGGCCTGAAAAAGTTAATAGCGTGTCTGCTGCCGCATTGTTGTCATCAGGAGACGTCCGTCCAACTGCTTTTGCATGATTTTTCCGGCGCCGTTTCCCAGACTTTCGTCCCTTTTCACAAGTCCGCGAAGTTCTTTTAGTCTTTTTGCAACAGATGGTGACGCTGTCGTTTTTTGAGAATTTTCTGCCCCGTTGGATGAAGATTCGACATTTTTTGCAGAGGGTTTAACGATAAAATTTTCATCGGACAAATCCGGGATTTTTTTCTTCTTGGGCGTTTCTTTATAATGAATTACCATATCTTTGTTACAGCCAAACATTTCCAAGTCCTTCTCATCTTCCGTTCCATCGAAGATTCCTTGTTTGGTTAAAGCGGCTATTTTTTCTTCTTTGGTGATGACGATTTTTCCGGCATCTTTTTCCAACGAAAGACTGCTGCGGGGATTATGCCTGGTCAAATAGCCGTTTCTTTTTTGGGAAGGCGTTGCTTGCAAAGACGGAATAACGGTAACGCCTTCACGAATAAGTTTTTCTCTGGCGGCCGCAATCTGAGCCTTATCCCCGTTTTGTGCAATTTCGTTTAGTTTTTTGATTTCTGCAGAATGGCATTGAAAATCGCGCGTGCGGTATTGGTTGAAATCCACGCCGCCGATAGTCAGGATTTGTTTGATTGCTTTATCATAATTTTCATCATTGGCCCGGGCATACTGGCCGGTTCTGCAAAAATATTCTTTTGCAACAGAAGTATTTTGTTCATCATAAAACGGCGCATATTTCTGCTGCCACTCATTCATGACTTCATTCATAATGAAAGACATTTCTTTTGTAAAGCTGTTTGGGTCGCGGGCGGATTCATAAGGGTCAATTTCTTTTTTCATAAGGGCATCGGAATAATAAGAAAAATCTTTAGATTCGTTATTAAATACGTTAATATCGCCGCTTTTTAAATATTCATTGCGGCGAAAGAGCAGCTCGCGTATTTTTTGTCCGAGCTCATCATATTGATTAATATTATATATTTGTTCTGGAGACATCTCCAAATGATAAATATCGGCATTTTCTCTATGGCCGTTTTCATGAACTAGTGTTGCCATGAGGTCAAGCTCAGACAAGTTCATTTTGCTGATATCCGATGTATAGGCTTTTATTTCTTCGGTTGCGGCTTGAAAAGAGCCTTTCAGAACGCCTTCAATATTGTCATAATGGACTTCAAGATACTCAATTTTTTTCTTTTCTTCACAATAGAGCTTTTCTTGTTCTTTCAATTTTGCAATTAAAGTTTCCATGGCTCAGCTCTCCATAAGCTTTTTGCTTTTCAGTTTTATAAGCTTATAATCCAAAACCAACTGGTTAAGTTCCAAAACAAGATCTTCATCAATGTTCAAGACATGCGCGATTTGCCCGATAAATATCATTTCCTTTTCATCAAAATCGTCGTCTATGTGAACGATAATCAAAAGCTCTCGCAGGAGCAGCAAGGCCTTTTTACGTTCTTTAATAACATTTTTAATTTCCGTAAGAAGCGCTTCTTTGCTTTGCATTTGTTCGAAAATTTCATTAAATTCGCTGACATTATAAGTTTTCATCAATTCATGCGCCAGCGCCCGTTCCCGGTCATCAACCCGCGCATCGGTTTTGATCATCATCAGCATTGTTTTTAGAAAAACCAATCGTTCTTCCGTACTCAAATTTGCAATAAAATCATCTTCCATCAGAATTTATCCTTAAGATTCGTTTTTCTTTGGCGGCCACCAAAAAACAAAATGCAACTGTTGTAAATATATCATAATTCAGAAAACTTTTCTACGATAAAGCATAACCGGTTAAAAAAGCTTAAAGAAGGTTCGAGAAAAAGAGATGCTAGGCTCAGAAAAATATAATGACAAGGTTTGCTGCCGGAAGAGGATATAAAAAAATGCGGTTGTTTTGTTCCAACCGCATTTTTGAACAGATTCAAAATAAAATTTTCTCTTTAACACAGTATTGCAGCCATTGATATGCTGTTGTGTGATACGCAACCTTCCACCAAAAATTAAGCGAAAACCAGAAAATGGCATATGCCGTTTTCACGCAAGAATCTGCGGAAGAATCTTTGACCGTAAGAACAAAGTAATACTGAGCTTTGGAGTCGTAATTTGCCATATCTGGCTCATCACGCGGGCACACCCTTATCGGGGTCTCGACAATCTCCTTCAGCCAAGGGATAGATTCTTTTGCCAGTTTTTCTCCAAGCTCACGAGTCTGGTCAAACTCCAAAATACAAGGACAGCATCTTTTAATGGCGTTCTTAACATACCTCTCGGTAATAATATTATTTACAATCATAAGCAATAAATTTTAGCGTAAAATAATAAGTTTGTCAGCGCGTATATTACATATAAAAACTTGCAAAGTAAAGATAGAATCTCGCGTTTATTGGGCTGATCTCGGGCATAAATAAACAAAAAATATAAATTTTGTCTAAATTTTGTATTGCAACCAGGTCAAATTTATGATATATTTATTTTATCAACAGCATTATTATGTATTTATTGCTTCGGCAATTGTCGCGGAAAGTGCTTTAAAAAAGATTCAATCAACCAAAAACATAAAACTATGCAAAAAAAATTATTGCCACGGCTGTGGCATTGCTGAGTGTGTGCGTATTATCTTCTTGCGGTAAAGCCGTTGTGAAGAAAGTGAACGAAAACTCTGGAATTAACAGAGGAATTGTTCACCGTGTCGTTAAAAATGACGGCCACGGATGCATGATAACTTATGTTCGTCTTCAGGACGGAACCGTTCTGAAAGGCGGCATTAATGAAGGAAGCGTCGGAGATGACAATAGTCAGATCTGGGACTTCTACTTTGTCGCCCCGGGCGACACTGTCGTCTACGACGACAGCAACGTCATTGAAGTAAAATTCAAGGACTAACATAAAACAACTCTCTTTGCCGGTTCAGGCAAAGAGAGTTTTGTTTATAAATACGCCGGGCCATTGCCCGCAACGTATTTACCTTTTCAAAAGGCCATGTTTTTTCTTCCCTTGCGAAAGTTTGACTTGCCCGTTGACAAAGTCCCCCGTCCGGATGACATAATTTTCATCATGAACAGTTTGATCGTTGATTTTGAGGCCGCCTTGCTTGATCAAACGGCGTGCTTCTCCTTTGCTGGCCACAAATCCCAACTGCAAAAAAGCCTCCAGCACGCCGATGTCGCTGTCCACGTTCAGACTTGGCAGATCGCCGCCGGCCGCGCCTTGCTCAAAAACTTTGACCGCCGTATCTTGCGCCGCCCGGGCTTCCGCCTCGCCGCGGCAGATTTTTGTGGCTTCGAAAGCGAGAATTTTTTTCGCCTCGTTGATTTCCTGATCTTTCAACGCTTCCAGCCGCCGAACTTCATCCATCGGCAGGTCGGTGAAAATCCGCAGGCACTTGCCGACTTCCGCATCGCCGATATTGCGGAAATATTGATAATAATCATAAGCCGGCAGTTTTTCTTCATTAATCCACACCGCGTTTCCTTCCGACTTGCCCATTTTCTTGCCGGCGGAATCCGTGATGATCGGGCTGGTAAAGCCAAAGAGCTCAACATCATACTTGCGGCGGCCGAGTTCGGTGCCCGAGGTGATGTTGCCCCACTGGTCGGAGCCGGCAATTTGTGCCCGGCAGCCATAGGTGCGGTAGAGTTCGCAAAAGTCATAACCCTGCAGCAGCATATAGTTAAATTCCAGAAAAGACATCGGCTGTTCGCGTTCCAGCCGGGTCTTGACGCTTTCCATCGTCAGCATGCGGTTGACGGTGTAATAAGTGCCGATATCGCGCAGAAAACCGAGATAATTTATGTCCTTAAACCAATCCCAGTTGTCCACCATCACCGCGTCATTGCCGCTGTTGCCGAATTTCAGAAATTTTGCAAAAGATTTCTTTAACCCTTCCACATTATGCGCCAAGGTTTCTTCACTCAAAAAAGGACGCAGTTTGTCTTTGCCCGAAGGGTCGCCGATGCGTGCGGTGGCGCCGCCGACCAGCGTCAGAGGCTTATGCCCGCATTTCTGAAACCAGCGCATCATCATCAACGGCACAATATGCCCGACATGCAAACTGTCGCCGGTCGGATCCGAGCCCAGATAGCCGACAGCGGGTTTGCCTTCTTTTTCGCACTGATAGAGATAAGAGTCAAACCCTTCCTCATTCGTGCATTGGTTGTAAAACCCCCTTTCTGTCATGATATTCATGAACTGCGACTTAAACTGGCTCATTTTCCCTTTCCTTACAAACAGTTTCTAACGAAATTTTAACTTGCCCATATTAGCATATAAAAACAACAATGCAAGCACGGGAGAATGTTTTTTCACGATGGAAGCCTTAAAAGCGCAAAATGCCTTGGGGATCATGAGCGGCTCATCTTTGGAAGGGGCGCGTGCCGCCTTGATCCGCACCGACGGGATAGATGTTTTTGAAGCGGGAAAGTCGCTTGAATTTCCCTATGAAGATGAGCTGATCAACCGTCTGCGTCTGTTGCGGGATCGTCCGGACGAGGTTTTGCCGGAGGATAAAAAAATGACGGAGCGCCTCTTTACCGATTTTGTACAGGGTATTGTGCGCGAGGTTAGAGAGACATCGGCGTTAACGCCAGATGTCATTGGTTTTCATGGGCACACGCTGTTGCATCGCCCGGCAGAGGGTCAGATTGTCCAGCTTGGCGATGCGCAATATCTGGCCGATGTAACAGGAATACGGGTCGTCAGCCGGTTTCGCCAGGCAGACGTTTCCGCCGGCGGGCAGGGCGCGCCGTTGTCGCCGGTTTATCACATGGCGCTGGCGCATAAATTGCCCAAACCGGTTGTTTTTTTGAATATTGGCGGTCTGGCCGCTTCGCTGACCTGGATTGGTTCCAATGGCGAAATGCGCGCTTTCGATGTTGGTGTCGGGCTCAATGCCGTGAATGACTGGGTATTTCGTCATGCCGGCCAGCACACGGATTATAACGGCGCGCTGGCGGCTTCCGGCCGGGTAGATGAACATGTTTTGGCCGCGTTGATGCGTCACAAATTTTTGGCTCAATTGCCGCCCAAAGCCGTTGATAAACAGACTTTTCGTGAAAAACTTGAAAATTTGGAAGGTTTGTCTCTGGCCGATGGCGCAGCCACAGCCACTTCTTTTATTGCCGAAGAAATTGTTTATTCCATGGCATTGTATTTGCCGGAGATGCCGGTGGCGGTGGTGGTATGCGGCGGCGGTGCAAAAAATCCGACTCTGTTGCGTTTTTTGCGCCAGAAATTATCCGGCGCCGATGTGCAAACGGGAGAATATTACGATCTTGATTCCCAGGGCGTAGAGGCGCAGGCATTTGCTTATATGGCTGTTCGTCGGCTCAATTTCATGCCTTCTTCTTATCCGTTCACCACCGGTGTGCGCGAACCCTGCATCTGTGGCGAAGTTTTCGAACAGCGTCCTCTTGGAAAATAAACAATTTTTGGCTGCCGTCCGGTACTTGTCAAATTATAATTGACTCGGCCGGGGCATTGTATTATCTTAAAGCCCAGATTCATTTTGAAAGACAAATCTGATGTGCAGTTTTTTCATACCCGATATTTTCAAAATTATCCCCTAGGGGGATGTATTTTTGCTTGCACATATCTGACCAAACTGATTTTCACAACATAATTTGCTTATAAAACCTAAGGTGTTTACTGATGACTAAACATTATGCTGATGTTAAGGCCAAGCCTGACTTTGTAGAAATTGAAAAAGAAGTCCTGAAATTTTGGGATGAGAATAAAACTTTTGAAAAATCGGTGCACAATCGTGACGGTGCTGCCGAATTTGTGTTTTACGACGGGCCGCCCTTTGCCAACGGCACACCGCACTACGGGCATATCATGGTTTCTTATGTCAAAGACGTGGTAGCGCGCTTCCAGACCATGAACGGCAAAAAGGTTGAGCGTCGTCTGGGATGGGACTGCCACGGCCTGCCGGCTGAGATGTCGGCTGAAAAACAGCTTGGTGTTTCCGGTCGCAAACAAATAGAGCAATACGGCGTAGAGAAGTTTAACAATTTCTGCCGCTCGGATGTGCTCAAATATTCCGGCATCTGGGTCGAAATGTTTAAGCGCATCGGCCGTTGGGTAGACTTCAGTCATGATTATAAAACCATGGATCTTCCCTTTATGGAAAGCGTTATTTCCAACTTCAAACAGCTTTATGACAAAGGTCTGGTTTATGAAGATTACCGGGTGCTGCCGTATTCCTGGGCGGCGGAAACCCCGCTTTCCAATTTTGAAGTCAATCAGGGTTATCAGGACAAAACCGACAACGCAATCACCGTGATGTTCAAGCTGGAAAACGGCATGAAGATTTTGGTTTGGACCACCACGCCCTGGACTTTGCCGTCCAACCTGATGCTTGCCGTTGGCGAAGATATTGACTATGTGGTGATGGAAGAAGAGGGACAGAAATACATTTTGGCCCGCGCGCTGATGGGGCGCTATAAAAAACAGCTTGAGCATGCAGTCGAAGTTGGTTCGCTCAAAGGCAGAGAATTGGTCGGTTTGAGCTATGAGCCGATGTTCCCCTATTTCAAACACTTAAAAGAACAGGGTTGTTTTAAGGTTCTCTCCGGCGAGTTTGTTTCCACTGAGGATGGCACCGGCGTTGTCCACATTGCGCCGGGTTTTGGTCAGGACGACTTTGATGTCTGTCGTGCCTATAACGAGCATTTCCCTGTTGTTTGCCCGGTGGATGAAGCCGGAAAATTCACGGCTGAGGTGTCGGATTACGAAGGGAAACAGGTTTTTGAGACCAATGAGCCGATTATGCAGTGGTTAAAAGAAAAAGGTCTCTTGGTCAAAAAAGAACAATACACGCACTCATATCCTTTCTGCTGGCGTACCGACACGCCGCTGATTTATAAAGCCATGTCAAGCTGGTTTGTCAAAGTGACGGACTTCCGCGACGAGATGGTCAAAAACAATCAGCAGATTAACTGGGTGCCCGATCACATCAAAGACGGCCGTTTTGGCAAATGGCTTGAGGGCGCGCGCGATTGGTCAATTTCACGCAACCGTTTTTGGGGGACGCCCATCCCGGTCTGGAAGTCAGACAACCCGAAGTTTCCGCGGGTGGATGTTTTTGGCTCTTTGGCCGAAATTAAAGAAAAGACCGGTTTTGAGGTCAAAGATTTGCACAAACCCTATATTGATGAAGTGGTTTACAAAAATCCCGATGACCCGTCCGGCCAAACCATGATGCGCCGTGTCGGCGATGTTTTTGACTGCTGGTTTGAGAGTGGCTCCATGCCTTATGCACAGGTTCACTATCCGTTTGAAAACAAACAGTGGTTTGAGGAACATTTCCCGGCAGATTTCATTGTTGAGGCCATGGATCAGACCCGCGGCTGGTTTTATACGCTCACTGTTTTGTCCACGGCATTGCACAATCGCCCGGCGTTCAAAAACTGTATTTGCACGGGTCTGCTGATGGCCGAGGGCGGGCAAAAGCTTTCCAAACGGCTGAAGAACTATCCCGATCCCAACAATATTTTAGAAACAATGGGGTCGGACACGCTGCGTTGGTTTTTGGTTTCTTCGCCGGTCTTAAAAGGCGGCAATCTTGCGGTGGACAAAGAAGGTAAAGAAATTGCCAAAGCGGCTCGCGTTGCGCAAATCCCGCTGTGGAATGCTTTTTACTTCTTCACGCTTTATGCCAACGCCGAAAGTTACAAAGCCAAAGAAATCAGCATTTCTTCCGAAGCAATTGACAATTACATTCTTTCCAAACTCAAACGGCTGAGTGGTTTAGTCAAAAAAGGTTTGGAGACATATGATGTCGCGCTGGCCTGCAACGAAATTGCTTTGTTTATGGAGGTCTTAAACAACTGGTACATCCGCCGCACGCGCGACCGTTTTTGGGAAGGCGACACGCAGGCGTTTGACACGCTTTACACTGTCTTGCTTAACCTAAGCAAGATTATGGCGCCGTTGATGCCGTTTATCTGTGAACATATTTTCAAAACGCTCACGGGCGAGGAATCTGTCCATTTGGCGGACTATCCGTTGCTGGAAGAAATCCGCGCTGATGAAAAACTGATGCGTGAAATGGACTTCGTGCAGGATCTGTGTTCGGCCGCCAAATTCATCCGCGAAGAGAAAAATCTGCGCAATCGTCTGCCGCTGGCAAGCCTGACGGTTATTGGTGCGGCGTTTGAAAAGTCGTATCAGGAAATTGTCAAAGATGAATTAAACGTCAAAGAAGTCCGTTTTGACAACGACCTCGGCCGCTATGCCGAAAAGAAAATCTATCTCTACACTCCCTTGCTTGGCAAAGCGCTTGGCAAAGATATGGGCGCGGTCATGGCGGCATACAAACAGGGACAATGGTGTCTGAACGCCGACGGCACGCTGGCCATTGCCGGCCGGAACCTGACCCCGGATTTGTTTGAAGTTCGTCTGGAGATGAAAGAAGGAGTGGCTGGCCGTGCTTTTGCCGATAATCGGGCGGTTGTGACTCTGGACACCGACGTCACTGCGGAGCTCAAACGCGAAGGCATGGCCCGCGACTTTGTCCGGTTGGTGCAAAACTTGCGCAAGGACAAAGACTTCAACATTTCCGACCGCATTGAGCTTTGTTGGCAGACGGCCGACAGCGAGCTGGCCCGCGCATTGGAGGAAAACAAGGCCTATATTGCCGAGCAGGTTCTGGCTGTGCGCTTTGCGCAAGGCTGCCTAAATGGCGCCACGGCGGATATTGAGGGCAAAGACATCTGCTTTGATGCCAAAGTAGCCTGATCAACCTGGCATGGATCTTAATCTCCGCCGGTCAGATGACTGGCGGAGATTTTTTTATAGTGAAAAATTAACGATTTAGTGCTAAAATAAAAAGCATAAATGCAAAATTTGTCGATTTTAAAGAAAAAATACAAAAATTGACAAAAACATATTGCGCGGCTCAGAAAATTATGCTATATTACCGACAATTATGGAAACTTAAGAGCCGCTAACCGGGCCTTGCTAGGGGGATAAACACAATGGAACTTCAGGATGCTGTCAAAATTGTAAAAGAAGGGAATCTGAAAGCGCGCAGTTTGTTTGAACTGTGGGAGATTGAGCAGGTTTTGCGCGATGCCGGCGATAGTGAGATGCTGGCCAAATTCCAAAAGGAATTCACCGCTGAAGAGATGACAGCGGCCGACGCCAAAGCCAAGGTCGAGATTGAAGCGCGCCAGAATGAACTTCAAGACATCAAGGAAAACTACGTTGAAGATGAAGATTTCCAAAAAAATATGGACAATTTCTGGTCATCGCTCAACATTGTCAATAATGATGCATCCGTTGACAAGGTCAAGGCTGGTGATCTGCGCCGCCAGATAGAAGAAATCTCTGCGCATGAGGCGGAAAGAGAGATTCTTGAAGGAAAATCGCCCAAGGATTATAAAAAGATTTTGCATGACAAGATCGAGGCAAACTGTATCCATCTGGTTGCTGTTTCGGCTTTATCCGCTATGGTGAAGCAGGGTAAAAAGCTGGCCGGAGCGGCTGCCACAAGCAAAGCCACCAAAATCTTCAATGCGCTGCTTTCCGGCAACAGCAAGGAAAAAGTTGAGATTGATGCTAAAGCGGCAATAGGCTTTTTGGCCGGCAAAATGACAAGTCTTGATAAGTTTGCCAAACGGTTGGCAGACCACACCGGTTTGAAGGCTTTTGCCAAAAAAGTCAAAGAAACGGATAAAAAACTGGTTAACGCATATCCGCGGGCATATCCTTTTGCCAAAAATCTGGCCAAAACCGGCGCAATTTCTGTTTTGTTCGGCGGAACGGGTATTGCCGTATACGGCACTTACCGTCTGTGGCGAACCATTCAAGTTCAGCAAAAAGCAGCCGAAAAAGAAGAAAAATCTTATTGGCAATATCTCAAGAGCAACAAAGATCAGCTCATTGTATTGGGTGCGGGTGTGGCGACAACAGCTCTTTCTTTGACAGGCATGAGTCTGGAGAACATGGGTCTCACCTCTCATATTTTGAATGCAAATGCGGCTAAAGACGTGGCCGAAGCAAGTGTTGCCTCAGCAGCTTCTTCCGGTTTTTCCTGGAGCGGCGCATGGGAAGGCATCAAAAACAGCTTCACAGGTGTACGTTTGGCGCGCACCAGTGTAGCAACGGCAGCTTCAATTACGATTGCCTCCAAAGAATATGCCAAATTGGCAACCATGAAGAAAGATACGCCGGAATATAAATTGCAGCGCAACAAAGCCAGACAGGTTTTGGCCGGTAGCGCGCTGGGTACACTGCTCGGTCTGACCATTTCCGGAGCGGTAGGCGGTATGTCCGCTGTTGAAGCTCAGGCCGCGCCGACAGGAGGCGATATAACCCCGCCGTCTGAAGTACCGCCGGCACCGTCAGATTCACTGGCGCATGCTCAGGCAGATACCGTTATGCATGCTCCGGTTGATACTGTTGCGCCGGCTCCGGTTGATACAGTAGCGTCTGTACCGTCAGATTCACTGGCGCATGCTCCGGTTGATTCGAATACGCAAACACCGGTTGATTCAGAGACACATACGCCGACTGATCCGGCCGAAACGCCATCTGCGCCTGTGGCAACAACATCTGAATTTCCGAGCCAATATAATTCGGAAATGGGAATTACTCATGCGCAGTACAGTTTGTTGCAGAAACTGTATGAGCCCGAGGATCTTGACCGAATGTATATGAATCTGTCGGCAGACGGCGTGATGGAGCACTTTGACGGCATGACCAAAGAAGAAGTTATCTTCAAATATCAGCGTCTGGATGCATATACCGATCGTGTCGATGCCAACGGAAATTCCATTCAGGGCGCCGTTCGTTATCATTATGAAGAAGAAATGACGGCGATTAACAAGTTGCTGAATTGCGGCGAGAAATTGACAGATGCGCAGTATGACGCCATTAACAAAGCGTTGGCGGTTATTGATGACCGCGGCGGATATCATGGCCCGGGTTATGTACCGACCAGCTCTGTCATGATCAAAGCTGATCCGGATGATATTTGCGAGGAAGGCCATATGAATCATTGGAAGCTTGGCCGACGGATCACGGTCATCAGAGAAGACATTGAACCTATGCCCGAGCCGCAGCCCGAACCAGAGCCGCAGCCTGAACCAGAGCCGCAGCCCGAACCCGAGCCGCAGCCTGAACCTGAGCCGGTTTACCGGGATGAAGAAGTCACCAGCTATGAAAATCTGAAGTATAATGCAGCTTTTGCGGCGAATGATTATCAGCCGGAAACTGAAAGCAGCTATAAAATGTTTTACCAAACTTATGGTAAAGATGATATTCACGTTGGCGATGCCGGTGTTAAAGATATGTACATCACGCGCGACGGCGAGCGTATTGAAGTTAATAGCCCCGATGACATCAAACGCGGCGACAAACTGGTGGTTGCTTATGAACATGGCACGGAAGAAGTCTCTGCCAAAAGATTCGTCGGTTGGGAAGAGCAAGTCAGCGAAAAAGCTTATGCGCCTTATGATGGCGCGGCCGTTGCTGCCGAAGCCAAAGAGTTTGGCGTTGAGCCGGGTAAGCTGACCAAGCTTGAAAACGGAGACTATATCAAGGTAACTCAAGACGGGGTTATTCATATTGATGCGAATGCCGAAACCGGCAGCGCAATTGTGACACTGAAAGATTTTGACGGTCAACCGATGAACGCACCGGAAGAAGTCCAAAATCGTGTTGTTGGTGAAACAGTTAAAGAACTTAATGAAACCAACCAAGATAAAGAAGTTGTCACCACCCGCAGGGTTTTGGTTGAAAACACTTCTGCGCAAACTGTTGAACAGCAGGAAGCAACAGAAAGCCGGGTTGTATCGCAGGCGGAACAAACCCATACAAACAACACCGCCCAAACCAATGCGGAAACAGGCCGGCAAAAAATAACCATGCGCCAGATTGTTGAAATAACTTCCGGCCGCAGCAAATAATCTAAAATCCCGGGAATGTTAAAATTCCCGGGATTTTTTTTCATTTTCTACGCTTCAGTTTTGTCCGGCCATATCCGTCTTTGACCTGGATGTCCGGATCAAGTCCGAACATGACAGGTAAGGAATGTCATCATCAAACCCGAGCTTTAGCGAGCCTCCTCTTTTGTCATCCTCGGGCCCGAGCGTAGCGAGGAATAGACCCGGGGATCCAGGAAACCAATGTAGCTAAATCTTTTGACCTGGATGTCCGGATCAAGTCCGAACATGACAGGTAAAGAAACGTCATCATCAAACCTGAGCTTTAGCGAGCCTCCTCTTTTGTCATCCTCGGGCCTGAGCGAAGCGAAGAATAGACCCGGGGATCCAGGAAACCAATGCAGCTAAATCTTTTTTCCGAGTCGCCAAAGGGCTTTCCGCCGCTTGAAAACCTTTCGGGGAAACATATATTTTTGTCAAAAGCCAAGTATTAATAATTTATTTACGAAGATTCAATAAGATAAACAACAGTAAGAAAAGAAAGCTTGAGAAGGCCTCT
>CALXTL010000014.1 GCA_944391445.1 uncultured Alphaproteobacteria bacterium
TTTTAAGGCGCAACGGCAATATTCAAGATTATTGCATATTACCTTTCTCTGACTAGGAAATCTTCCGCCCATCGCCTGACATCTCATAGGTGCGTTTTCATTATAAACCGTCCATGGTGTTTGCGTATACATTGAGCAGTCGGTAGTGCTGCCGCTTCCACCGCCCGAGCCTGACGAACTGTTTGTCCCCAAACGTCCGGCGTAAATAAAGACATTGGCTTTATAGTTCTGTGGCGTAACCGTTGTTGATCGCCCGTAAATTGAGTTGGATTTTGAAGCATCAAAATTAATATAATATTGATTGTTGCCGACATCTGGTCCGCCCATGCTGCCGGTACTGTGAGAAAATGCGCCGGATAAATAACTTTGATAATTTCTGGGCGCGCTAAAAGGCATTTTCCCGGAAATGTTCGGCAAACCGGCTTGTTCCGCGGTTTTAAAAGATGAAGCAGAAGATGTCGCCGCACCCTTAAGGAAATAGTTGGTATAATTAGGCAGCTTTGTGCCGAAAGAACCGCTGATGGCGGCATAAAGTTCCGGGTACTTCGCAGAGGTATAAGACCGCCCGTTGCACAACAACCAACCATTATGGTCTGCTGTTTGCAGAGAATATTTCAAATCGCCCGGCGATGCTTCAAAATCGCACTTACCTTTGGTTGGGTCGGCCGGACATTTACTGTATGTGCCCGGACATTGGGCAATAGAGTCCGTAAAACCGAGTGAGGCACAGTCGGTTTCGCCATTACAATAAACTTTGGTCTTATCAAACGGGCAATAAAGCATGATTCTGCCCGAACAGTCCGCAACCGCTTTGGTAAAGCCGAGTTCGGCGCAAGTCGGAGGAGTGGTGCACTCCATGGCAGATACAGGCCAGGTGCCCAATAAGCCGCCTGTTAACATGAGAACGAATTTCGTTTTATTATACATTTCAAAACATCCTTTTTCTTGTTGTTAAACAAAAACCCGCTTTCCTGAAAGAAAAAGGCGGGCGGATGTTCGAAAACCGTATAACTGTAAACGGCTCAGCTTATTGGAGCAGAGCTTCACGCGCCGACACTTGTCCTCACAAACAAATGCTGCGCCGGCATATTTCTTTTAAGTCGCATGCGTACGACTACAGTTATAAAGGGTTTTCGAAGCCCTAGATATACCCTGGTAATATATCTGATTCTATTCTAAAGCAAAATTGCCAAGAAGTAAATCATTTTTAAAGCCAATGTCTGAACACGCTCTCAGGCACGCCGCTCCCGCCGGCACCCGTCATGTTCGGACTTGATCCGGACACCCAGATCAAACAATCCATCCTTACTGTCATGTTCGGACTTGATCCGGACATCCAGATCAAACAATCCATCCTTACCGTCATGTTCGGACTTGATCCGGACATCCAGGTTAAATGATATGGCTATATTGATTCCTGGATCTCCGGGTCTATTCTTCGCTAAAGCTCAAACCAGAGGATGACAAAAACCGCTGCCCTAACTTAAGGCAACGGCTTTTGCTGCTCTCTGGAAAGCAAACTTACTGAAGCAGGGAAGAATTAAATCCTCCGTTTCCTTCCAAAGCCGTGGAATTATTTATACAGGTGTTTTGCTCGGCAGCAGTACAACATCTGTAACAAGGCCCCTGATTTGTTACCTGTCCAGTAACTTTGAAGCCATATTGGGGGCACTTCCCTTGAATTTCAGAAAGCAAATACCCGCCGAGGCAGATCTCGGCGCTGGAGCCGGACCCCACGCATTTATAAAAACTGTTGTCTAGAGGACAATATTCTTTTGTCTGCCCGACCATACACAGGGGCTTAGAGTAGCCCAGTGCCAAACAGTCATTTTCAGGATTGTCGACACATTTGCCATATTCATTATTATAAGGACAATATTCTATTGTTTGGGTAGTCAAACAAAGCAACCCTGTCAAAACATTGCCTGTAACCGGCCCGTTTATAAGCTTATAGCCAAGCTCTTCGCATTGTTCGGCGGTGTTTGGCGATCCGCAGAGCTGGTGCGCCCGGCGTAAATAAAAATGTTGGCTTTATAGTTCTGGGGCGTAACCGTTGTTGACCGGCCGTAAATTGAGTTGGATTTTGAAGCATCAAAATTAATATAATATTGATTGTTGCCGACATCTGGTCCGCCCATGCTGCCGGTACTGTGAGAAAATGCGCCGGATAAATAACTTTGATAATTTCTGGGCGCGCTAAAAGGCATTTTCCCGGAAATGTTCGGCAAACCGGCTTGTTCCGCGGTTTTAAAAGATGAAGCAGAAGATGTCGCCGCACCCTTAAGGAAATAGTTGGTATAATTAGGCAGCTTTGTGCCGAAAGAGTTTTTAAGAACCGCATAAAGTTCCGGATACTCCGCAGAGGAATAAGACCGCCCGTTGCACAACAGCCAGCCATTGTGATCTGCCGTGCGCAGAGAAAATTTCAAATCTCCGGCCGATCCTTCAAAGTCGCATTTACCTAAAGACGGATCTTCCGGGCAAATGCTGTATGTGCCCGGGCAGCTGGCCACAACATCCGTAAACCCAAGAGCCGAGCAACTGCTGACGCTTCCGCAGTAAACTTTTGTTCTGTCAAAGGGGCAATAAAGGGCATTTGTTGTCGGACAGTCAGAAGCCGATTGCGTATACCCGAGATCAGCGCAGGAAGGAGCAACAACGCATTCCTGTGCCAGTGCAGACCAGCTACCTAATAAGCCGCCTGTTAACATGAGAACGAATTTCGTTTTATTATACATTTCAAAACATCCTTTTTCTTGTTGTTAAACAAAAACCCGCTTTCCTGAAAGAAAAAGGCGGGCGGATGTTCGAAAACCGTATAACTGTAAACGGCTCAGCTTATTGGAGCAGAGCTTCACGCGCCGACACTTGTCCTCACAAACAAATGCTGCGCCGGCATATTTCTTTTAAGTCGCATGCGTACGACTACAGTTATAAAGGGTTTTCGAAGCCCTAGATATACCCTGGTAATATATCTGATTCTATTCTAAAGCAAAATTGCCAAGAAGTAAATCATTTTTAAAAGCCATTGCCTGGCCACACCCTCAGGCACGCCGCCCCCCCCGCCGGCACCCGTCATGTTCGGACTTGATCCGGACATCCAGGTCAAACCACATAGCCTTGAAAAACATTATTTCATCTAAAAACAGCTAAAAAAGTGGGACAATGGCAGGATAAAACTAAACCCTCTCAAAGGAGAAGGTTTAAAAATGGCGCACTCGGCGGGATTCGAACTCACAACCTTCTGATCCGTAGTCAGATGCTCTATCCAATTGAGCTACGAGTGCATCGCGGATGCAAGCATTTTATTAGCGCACCTGAAAAAGAAATGCAAGTAAAAAATTCACAATTTAAAAGAATTTTAATCTATTCCGCCGTAAATTAATTGTTACAGACAAAATGAGTCATGCATAATATCAATTTAGCACTTGTTTTTTACAAAATTTCCTTTACAAAAAATGTTAAAGGTGTAAAAAGTGTAAGTGTTTCTATTTTTAGCAAAAAGGTGCTTTATTCAATGATAAAACCAGCAACAAAATTATCGCTCCTTATGCTCGCCGCAATAGCTATGAGCGGCTGTGCGTATTCTTCGGACGCGCTGTTTCCGTCTTTGTTCGGCTCTGATGAACAGGAAGGTATCGCCGCCGGAACAATGGATTCTGAAGACACATCCATTCCGGCTTTAGGGTCAACCAATTTTGAGCCTGTTGAAATTTCCGAAGGCAGCAACACCGGAACTTTTGTCGGTCAAAAAGTTGTGATGTTCCGCAGCGAACTGGCTCAGTTGCAAAATGCCATTCGCAACAACAATGCGCAATTGCAGCAGATTCGCGCATCTGTTGTCAACAATGCACTGCAATATCACAAAGTTGTCGGCATGATTGAGGCCAAACTCCAGGTCGGCACAACGCCGGGTAACCCCACGATGTTTGGTATGCTGGAAGGCGCGCAAAACAACATTCAGGTTATGAATGCCAATACCAATGCTCTGAACCAGCTTGCGGCAAGAGTATCGGCTGATGCGGCCAATACCGACTATCTGGTTGATGCCGTTCGTTCTTCCTACAGCATTTCCGGCGCCGTCGATGAAGATCATCGTCAGCTCCGCATTTTGGAAAACGAGGCTAACCAGACTTCCATTTTGATGAACAGCTTGTTGAATGAAATTAATAATGATATTGTCCGTCAGAAGCAGTATACATCAACGGCCAATGACAATATCGCCGCTCTTTCCGCCGCAATCAAAGTCGGCAGCTACGGCGTCAATAACGTGCCGCTGAGCACCGGCAAAACCGTTTCGCCTCATTTTGGTACGCAGACGCAGGTTGTAGGCAGCGGCAGCCCGTTGTTTGTCGCTAAGTTGAACAAGGCCGGCACCAAATACAAAGCCGGATTGAAACAAGCTGTGGACAGCGCGCGTGCAAAGAAGCCGTCTGTTATTTTTGACATTGTTGCCGTCAGTCCGGCCGCCGGAAGTTCTGCGGCAGCCAAGAGCAATGCCACTCAGGTTTTTCAGGATCTGATTGATATGGGTGTCAGCGCTGATAAAATTACCCTTTCTGCCAAAATAGGCGATGTCGCTTCTTCGGAAGTACGGGTTTTTGTCAGATAATACTTTCGGGTTTTATCAAAGAAGTCCCGTTTCCTTTTGGAAACGGGGCTTTTTTTTATTGCATGATTTGGTTTTGCCCAACAAATGCCGGATTATCTTCGCACAATAAAACGCATGAAATCGTGATTAATTTTGCCGCAGGCGGAAACAAAATCAGACAAAGTATTATTTCAAGAGAGCATCGTCGGCAAGCTCAACACAAAACCAAGCAGACGACACTTAGTTTTATTTGCCCAAAGATCAAATGACAGCATAAAAAACGGCAGCCCGATGCGGACTGCCGTTTTCTGTCACAATGCTCTTGTGGAACAATTTTTAAGCGTTTTTCTTCAAGGCTGCGCCCAAAGCATCGCCCAAAGCAGAGTTGCTGGTATCGGAAGCATATTCTTCCAATGCCTTTTTCTCTTCTTCAATTTCCAATGCTTTGACCGACAGGCCAAGCTTACCGTTCTTTTTGTCAACGGAAGTAATTTTGGCTTCCAGAATATCACCGTCATTATAATTTTCCGGATTCTGCTGAGCCTTATCCTTTGACAAATCGGCCTTTTTGATATAAGCGGCAACACCGTTGACTTCGACATTGACGCCTTTTTCATCATGGCCGGTTACTTTGGCTTTGACAGCTTCACCTTTTTTGAAACCTTCCAGTGCGGAGGAAACAGTGTCTTCCGTCAGCTGTTTGATACCAAGGCTGATGCGCTCTTTTTCAACATCAACATCAATGATCTTAGCTTCAATTTCCTGACCTTTGCTGTAATCCTTAACAGCTTCTTCGCCGGATTTGTCCCAAGAAATATCGGACAGGTGAATCATGCCGTCAATTTCATCAGACAAACCAATAAACAAACCGAATTCGGTAATGTTTTTGATCTTTCCGCTGATAACGGAGCCGACCGGATGCTCTTCAACATAAGCAGCCCACGGATTCGGGGTGCATTGTTTGATGCCAAGGCTGATGCGGCGCTTGTCGGCGTCAACTTCCAAAACCTTGACCTGAACTTCTTGCGAGGTTGAAACAATCTTGCCCGGGTGGACATTCTTGCGGGTCCAGCTCATTTCGGAAACATGGACCAAACCTTCAATGCCGTCTTCCAGCTCAACAAATGCGCCGTAATCGGTGATGTTGGTAACCTTGCCGGTATAAACTTCGCCGACTTTGTATTTTTCGGCAACGGACTGCCAGGGGTCGGCTTCAAGCTGCTTCATGCCCAAAGAGATTCGCTGATTGTCTTCGTTGAACTTGATAACCTGAACTTTAACCGTCTGGCCGACAGACAAAACTTCAGCCGGGTGATTAATGCGCTTCCAGGAAATATCGGTGACATGCAGTAAACCGTCAACGCCGCCGAGGTCAATAAAGGCACCGTAATCGGTAATGTTTTTAACGACGCCTTCAAGGACGGAGCCTTCCTTCAGGTCATTAATGAGTTCGGCGCGGGCTTCGGCTCTTGTTTCTTCCAAAACAACGCGGCGCGAGACAACAATATTGCCTCTGACCTTGTCCATCTTCAAAATCTGGAACGGCTGAGTAATACCCATCAGCGGCGTAATGTCGCGGATCGGACGAATATCAATCTGTGAGCCGGGCAGAAAAGCAATGGCGCCGTTAAGATCGACGGTGAAACCGCCTTTGACGCGGCCAAAGATAACGCCGTTGACCCGTTCGCCGGAATTAAGGCATTTTTCAAGGTCTTGCCAAGCTTCTTCGCGGCGGGCTTTTTCACGAGACAAAACAATATTGCCGTCTTTGTCTTCATAACGGTCAACATAAACTTCAACCTGGTCGCCGACTTTCAGCTCTGCTTTCTGGCCAAATTCACGCAAAGGAATACGGCCTTCGGACTTCAGTCCGACGTCAACCGTGGCAAAGTCAGGAGTCAGTTTGATGATTGTTCCTTTGACAACCGAGCCGGTAATACCTTTTTCGCCAAACTGTTCTTTGAGCAATTCGTCAAAATTTTCGGTTGTTTCGGGAATTTTTACTTCGGTATTGATCATAAATTAAATCGTATTTCAAAATTGCCTCTCTCCCAAAAAACTAAAACGGAGCGGACTTGTGCGAACAACATCAATCCGGCGCGGGCGCACCCCCGCTTGCCGGAAGTGTTTCATTTATACACGCAAATATTTATTTTTCAAGAGTTTTCTTGCGATTCTCGACAATTTCGCAAGCCTGGTCAAAAACTTCTTCCGCAGAGAGCTCTGAAGTGTCGAAAATAACCGCGTCTTTAGCCGGCTGGCTGCTTTCTCGGGCAAAGTCATTTTTATCGCGCAAAAGTGTCTGTGTCAGCACCTCCTGATAGTTGGCTTTCTGACCTTTCTGCAGATATTCCTTATAACGCCGTTCGGCGCGTATCTCAGGCGACGCGGTGACAAAAAATTTGATATCGGCCTGCGGACAAACAACGGTTCCGGTATCGCGGCCGTCATAAATAGCGCCTTTGGCCGGAGAGCCGTCGGCAAACACCGGGCGGATTGAAAAATCCTGCTGCATTTTAAGAAGGGCTTTCCGCACACCGGGAATGGCCGCAACAACTGAGGCGGCTTTGCTGCCGGCCAGCGAACGAAAATCCGGATATTCGGAAAGTGCCATCATCCTCGGGAAAGTAAGTCCCTGAGCCAAGCTTTCAGCCTTGGCGGTGTCGTCAAGAGAATAGCCGCCCAAAATCATTTCCAAACCGACAGCGCGATAAACCATACCGGTATCAAAATAAGCCAGCGCATATTTCTCGGCCAGCTTGCCGGCTAAAGTTCCTTTTCCGGCCGCGGCTGGGCCGTCAATTGTGATAATCATGGGCAAACTCAACAAAGATTATTTGGTTGTAACCAAAATTTTACTTCTGTCTGTTAACATAATCCATAATCTGAAGACAAGAAACTCTAAAATGGATTTTATGCCAAAGAATTTGAGATTTGCCATGCGTCCGCATTCAAAAAACAAGATTCGTCTTTTTGTGGAAACGCCGCTGACTTCGGCGGCTGAGGTTGATCTTTCGGCGGATGCCGCGCATTATCTGTGCAATGTCATGCGGTTGAATGAGGGAGATACCTTGAGCTGCTTTAATGCGGCTGACGGCGAATATGACGCGCGCATCATCAGAGCCGGCAAAAAAAATTGTCGTGTACGGATTCTTTCACAGATAAAAGCTCCGGCAGTCTCTCCCGACATCTGGTTGTTGTTTGCGCCGCTCAAGAAAGATAAAACGGACTTTGTGATTGAAAAAGCCACAGAGCTCGGTGTGCGGGCAATTATACCGGTCATAACACGAAATACAATAACCGAGCGAGTGAAGACAGAGCGCTTCATTGCTCAGGCCAAAGAAGCTTCCGAGCAATGTGAGCGGACCGATGTGCCGGTTGTCCGGCCGCCGGTTGCACTGGGGACATTATTAGATTCGTGGCCGGCTGAGCGAATTTTGTTTTTCCTGGATGAAAGTCTTGGCGGTGCCGATTGTGTCTCTACGTTTGATCAGCTCAAGGGGCAGCCGGCCGCTGTTCTTGTCGGGCCGGAAGGCGGTTTTACGCCGGGAGAAAAAGCCGAACTGGATAATCTGCCGTTTGTCCGCGGCATTTCGCTGGGGCCGCGTATCTTGCGGGCTGAAACGGCAGCTTGCGCTGCACTTGCCGTGTGGCAGGCAGTTGCCGGCGACTGGAAAAAAGGAGAATAAAATGAAAGTGCTGATTGCCGATGATCATGAACTGTTTCTCAAAGGGCTGGAAATGATTTTGAAAGATTCTTTTCCGCAGATTGAGTTGCGTCTGGCCAAAGATTATCAGGAGATATTTGAACGAATTTCAGAAGAATGCGATTTTGATCTGATATTGACGGACCTGGCCATGCCCGGCGCCAGATGGCTTGAAGCGCTTGAGAAAATCCATGCGGAACTGCCGGAAACGCCGATTATCATTTTGTCGGCTGTTTTTGACAAAGAAGTCGTGCAAAAAACCATAGAGCTTGGAGCTGCCGGTTACATTCCGAAGACATCGTCCAACGCGGTAATTGTCAGCGCCGTCAATTTGGTGATGTCCGGCGGCGTTTACATTCCGCCCGAGCTGTTGCAGGATACCAAACGCGATGAGTTTGACCTGTTGCGGCAAATTGAAAAAATGCCGGAAACCTCAGACAAAACGGGAATCCTTTCGCCGCGGCAAATCGATGTCTTAAACCTGATCGCCAAGGGGCGGTCCAACAAACAGATCGCTTATGAGCTGGGTTTAACCGAAGGCACGGTCAAATTGCATGTCACGGCAATTTTAAAAGTATTGAATGTTTATAACCGCACCGGCGCCGTTGCCGAAGCAACTCGTTTGGGAATCTTGAAATGATTGTCAATCCGGAGCGCATCAACGCGTACGCGCGAATATTCGGCGCCGGTAAAATGCAGGCGCTTTGGGCTGAATATTTGGAGCAGTCGGCGCAAGCCTGGGGCACAATGGATCAGGCAGACTGGAAATATCGCCGCGCCCGATTCCACAATTGGCGTTCCAGCAGTCTTGTCTTTGGAATGGAAGATTTTTCAGGCCTTTGCACCCGGATAGAGGAAAATATCCTGCAAAACCGCTTTGAGCAATTGCCAAAACAGATAAAAGAGAGTAAAACCTGTTATGAAAACAGCGTTTTGCAGGTCAGACAAATCATGCAACAGATGGAGATTGAGCATGGGCGAGAAAAAAGTCTCTAAAATCCCATTTTACAGTAGTTTTGTATATGGTGATATATACAACAGTCTTGAGGCAAGTGAAGCCCTGGACACAAAGTTTTCCGCCCGTTTGCGCACGTTTTTTCAGTATGACCGGCTGGTAGCCTCTGTTTTGCGGCACATTAAAATGAATCAAAATGTTTTGCAAATGGGGCTTGTTTTTGGCAATGAGATTGATCAGGTTGCGCAAACCGTCGGCGCTTACGGGCAATACGACATTATTGATGTTAACCCGTTGCAGGTTTCCCGCAATCAGGAAAAATACGGCGCCGTATATCCCTGCCTGCATATTTTGGAACAAGACGCGGCAGTTTTGAAAGTCCAAAAACAATATGATGTCGTTTTATGCTTTTTGTTGTTGCAGGAACTGCCGATTGCCACAAAAACAAAAGTCATCAACAATGCGCTGAATGCGGTCAGAGATGGCGGCTGTGCCATTTTTGTCGACTATCACAATCCGCTGTATGCTCATCCGCTGCGCTACATTGTCCGGATGTATAACCGCCTGAGACACCCTTTTGCCGAAAAACTGTGGGACCGTGATATTGATACTTTTGCCAAAAACAAAATTGACTTTGTCTGGCGCAAGAGCACATATTTCGGCCGTATGTTTCAAAAAGTTGTAGCTGTCCGCAAAAATGACATTAGGGAAATTTCCCGGGCAGAGACCAGACAAAAAACGGCGGAAGATTACTTTTTGCCGGATTTTTGATTGGGGGTTTCAGTCGATAGCCAGAATGCGTGCGGCAACTTTGTCTGTGCAGTCAAGTTTTTGCTTCGGGCAAAATGCGGCGGCTTCGGGGCTTTCCAGAGCAACAGCATAACCGCCGTCAAACAGGGACTGCACAAAACGCAAATGCTTTTTTGTCAGCCAGTTTTGCCCGCGAAAGATCATCACCGGACGGCCGGTGCCACAAGCTTCGCAGCACATTGAAACAGTATCTCCGGTCACGATGTAGTTATCGGCGCAGGCCAGAAATCCCATATAGGGATTTTCTTTTTTTTCACCCCACAAATATGTATATGCCGGAATATCCTTAAGTTCGTTCATAATCAGTTTTTGGGCTTCTTCGCCGGTACGCCGCGAAGTCGTAATCAAAATCGAGCCGCCGTCTTTTTGTTTACAGGCTTTGACCGCTCGGGCCAATGCCAGAGCGTTTTCGCTCGTAAACGACCGCCCTTTAATGGCGCCGCCGACAATAACACCGGTCAGCGGCCGGGGCAGATTGGCAAAAACAGAATCCCATTTTTCTTTGGCTTCCGCCATCGTCTGCGGGGTAACCCGATGAGGGCAGCCGGTGATATAGAAAAAATTCTCCGGCGAATTTTTTTTGCGGTCATGTTCGGATAAAATTACCAGTTCAATTTCTTGCAGGCCGCTTTTCCCGGGATACATAAGCTGAATAATTCTTGTTTTGTTGCCGGACAGACGACGGATACACCGCGCCACAGGAAGCGTCCGTCGGCTTACCGACAAAACCAAATCGGGATACGGGGCTTCCAACGGCGAACTTTTTTGTTTGTCTACGCCGAGCAGCCGCCGGCCGCGGATAAAGTTCGGTAAAGCAGCCGTCCGGGTATAAACAATATTTTTTTCAACCGTGATAAGTCTGTTTCCAAGCGCCTGCAAGATACCTTTGGCCTGGCCGACACTGCCGGCCCGGTCGTCAAACAAAGCCCAAAGAGTTTTTTTCATGTTTAATAACTTTCAAAAAGTCATAGCGAAACGATTCTGATCTCTGTAGTATATTCTTTATCATTGTTAAAACAACCTTTTTGTCGGAGGTTTCCAATGCGTTTTGTTCTTTTTGCCATGGCCTTAAGCCTTTTTTGCATCAAACCTGTTTCTGCCCAATACGCCGCGCAGAACGAGGCCAAATATATTGCAACGCTCAAAGCCGTTGTTAATTATAAAATTGACGATGAAGAAAATTTGAGCGCGGTTGAGCAATTGCGTGAAAACAAGCGTTTTAACAGCCAGTTGATGCGTATGCTTGAAAAATTGCAAAACACGCGTACTAAAAATTCAACCAACCGTCGGGTATATGAGATTCTGCTCAAAGCCGGCAAAGACGTTTATGACGAACTGAAGTAATTAAGCTTTGTTTAATAAAAAAATGCTATTCTGCAGGCAGGATTAACAGCAAAAAGGTTGCTCAAATGGTATATGATTTTAAAGAAGCCGTTTCCAGAATGAACAGCCGTCGGCTGGAAATTATCAGACAAAAGGGCGGCAAGAGTGTTGAAGGTCTGCCTCTGCCGGAAGCAAAGAAAAAAGAAAATGCCATTGCGCATCAAGCCCGGATACAGGAGAAAAGTGAATGAAAAAATTTTTATTGGCTCTGCTGTTGTTTGGGGTTCAGGCCTGTACCCGGACGGAAACATTGTATTGGGAAGAGCCGGATTATAACCGGCTGGCAGCGCATATGAGCGTGGTGGAAAAGTCGCCGCGCCACGTAACCTATGAATATCGGGACATCCGGGTGGATGAAGTGGCGCCGATAGCCGCGCTTTATTGTCAGGAACGCGGCAACAAACAGGCGGCGCTTTACGAAATCACCATGCACCGCAATAACGCGCGTCGAGCCACGTTTGTTTGCAAAAATCCGGATGAATTTTGACCCCGGTCAAACTTGCAAAGCCCTGCAATTCTTCCTATATAGCAATATAGATTAAGAATTTGCACAAAGAGTTTGAACATGAACAAAAATTTGTACCATATTTTGGGGGTAAATAAAGAGGCAAGCGAGGCGGAAATCAAATCTGCATACCGCAAGCTTGCCCGCAAATACCATCCGGATTTGAATAAAGACAACAAAGACGCTGCCGAAAAATTTAAGGAAATTTCCTGCGCCTACGATATTCTCGGCGATAAAGAAAAACGCAGAAAATATGACAATAATGAAATCGACAGCGATGGTAAGCCGACAGGATTCGGCGCCGGGTTCGGTAATGCCGGCGGTTATCGGCAGTATAGCGGCAATCCGTTTGGTGGTGGTAATTTTAACGGAGGAGATTTTGACTTCTCGTCAATTTTTGGTGAGGATATCTTTTCGCAGTTCACCGGTGGCCGAGCCGGAGGTTTTTCCGGGTTTAGCGGCGCAGCGCGTCGCCCGCGCAAAGGCGCTGATATCAACTACACGATGAATATTGACTTTTTGGCGGCCGCGCGCGGAGATGAAAAAACGGTCAATATCAACGGCAAAAATGTCAATGTCAAAATTCCGGCGGGCACCCTTTCCGGGCAGACGCTGCGGTTAAAAGGGCTGGGCGAGCCAAGCCCGAACGGCGGCAGCGCCGGCGATGTTTTTATCACTATCAATGTCGATAAACACCCGTATTTTTCGCTGGAAGGAAATAATGTGGTGATAGATTTGCCGATTACATTTAAGGAGGCTGTTTTGGGTGGCAAAGTCACTGTGCCGACCATCACCGGCAAGGTTGCTGTCAATATTCCGCCATATGCTTCCAGTGGTGAAAAATTGCGCTTAAAGGGCAAAGGCATCAAAAACGGCGATCAGATTATAAATCTGAAAATCATTGCGCCGCAAAAACCGGATGCCGGTTTGGAGACGGCTCTGCGCAATATGGCTGATGAAAAGATAAGGAACTTTTGATGCTTCTGGATTCCCTCAAGACTTTCACCTGGTATAATGAACCGGCTAATGTCCGTTTTGTAGAAGAGGGAATGCTGGTAGAAACGCTGCCGCAAACAGATTTCTGGTCAGCCGCGCATCACAATTTCAACAAAGACAACGGCCATTTTTTCTACACGGAAAAAAGCGGTGCGTTTGAGCTGACATTAAAATGGCACTTCAGCACGGCGGTGGCATCGGATCAATGCGGATTGATGATTCGATCAGACAGCCGCAACTGGGGCAAAATCGGTTTTCTGAGCCCGGATTTGTCATCGCCGCAAATCGGCTGTGTTGTCACCTGCCGAGGTGTGTCAGACTGGTCTTCCCATGCGTTGGCAGAGCTTCCGCATGACGCTTGGTATAAAGTCATCCGCCGCGGTGACGATGTCATTTTTTCATATTCGCCGGATGGGCAGAATTTCCGCCGCCAGCGCCTTTTTCGTCTTGAATCGATATCTTCGGCAATCAAAGTAGGGGCTTATTGCTGTGCGCCGCAGAATCACGGCTTTGAATGCATTTTGGAAAATATTTTTTAATTTTTTGCCCTTTGCTGTTTTTTATTCCTCTTTCCGCTTCCACAGGCATGGTCATGTTCGGACTTGATCCGGACATCCAGGTCAAATGATATAGCTATATTAATCCCCAGGATCCCCGGGGCTGTTCCTCGCTAAAGCTCAAACCCGAGGATAACATAGAAAAGAGACCTCGCTATTGTCCGACTCACGGCATCTGCAATACCTGCACCAAAACCGCGGCAGATTGCTCCACAACTCCAAAATATGCTTTGACATCATGCGAAAGCGGCTATCATAAAGGCACAAACATCTGTTGTGACAGCAGCGAATACAAGCTCAGTTCATGTCCGGAAAATGTCAATTGCAGATATTGCGGCGGCGGCAATAAATCTCAGTGTCTTGCCAAACATTCATCCGTATTCTTGACGCCGACGGCTTGTTCTAATTTCTCCAAACCGATTAACGGTGAGGATTTCTCAAAATATCTCGGTTCCATGTGCGCTTTTAACAAATATGTTTGCGACTGGTGTCCGGAGAAGCTTTAATTTAATGCCATACCCAAAACGCTCTGTCTTCCCTTTAAAGAAAACAGAGCGTTTTTTCTGCTTCAAGCAAGTTTTATTTACAGCTTGGCGGCAATTTCTTCCACTTCATAACATTCGATAAAGTCACCTTTTTGAATATCATTGTAGTTTTCAAAAGAAATACCGCATTCATATCCTTCCTTGACTTCTTTAACATCTTCCTTAAAGCGTTTAAGCTGGCCGATGGTTCCGTCATGGATGACCACGTTGTCGCGCAGTAGACGGATCTTGGCGCCGCGGCGGACCAATCCTTCGGTAATCATGCAACCGCCGACTTTACCCACGCCGGTGATATTATAAACCTCGCGGATTTCGGCATAACCGAGCAATTTTTCTTTAAGTTCGGGTGAAAGCATACCCTCCAAACCTTTCTTAACATCATTCAAAACATCGTAAATGATTGAATAATATTTGATTTCCACACCGTCGCGACGAGCCATATCGCGAGCCAGCGGATTGGCGCGGACATTAAAGCCGATCACCAGCGCGTGGGACGCCTTAGCCAGAGAAATATCAGATTCCGAGATCGGTCCGACAGCCGAATGCAAAATCTGCACACTGACTTCATCATTGGAAAGTTTGTTGATTGTGCTTTCAATCGCTTCAATAGAGCCTTGGACATCTGCTTTGATAATCAGAGGCAAATGTTTAACTTCACCGGATTTAATCTTGTCCAGCATTTGTTCCATGGCTGATTTCGCAGACTTAACCAGCTTAGCCTCACGTTCTTTGCGAATACGATAATTGGTGATCTCCTTAGCCTGATTTTCGTCATCAACCACCACAAAATCATCGCCGGCCGAAGGTGTCCCTTGCAAACCGAGCACCTCCACCGGGGTTGCCGGCTCGGCTTCTTGCAGTTTTTGGCCGTGCTCATTGAACATAGCGCGGACACGCCCCCATTCTTTGCCGGCAATGCAAATATCACCCACATGCAGAGTGCCATTTTGAACCAGTGCCGTAACCACCGTGCCGCGGCCTTTTTCCATTTTGGCCTCAATGACGGCGCCGTCTGCTTTGCGGTTTGGGTTGGCTTTCAGATCAAGCATTTCCGCTTGCAGCAGAATTGCATCGACAAGCTTGTCAATATTAATGCGTTTTTTTGCCGAAACTTCAGCGCAGAGACTCTCTCCGCCCATTTCTTCAACGCCGATACCGTGCTGCAGCAAAGCTGTTTTGACCTTCATTGGGTCGGCGCCGGGCAAGTCGATTTTGTTGATGGCAACCACAATCGGCACTTCGGCGGCCTGAGCATGGCGGATTGCCTCAATTGTTTGCGGCATAATACCATCATTGGCGGCAACCACCAAAACCACAATATCCGTAACTTTGGCACCGCGGGCACGCATCTCGGAAAAGGCCTCGTGACCGGGGGTATCAATAAAGGTGATTTTGTCACCGGTAGGCACCGTAATTTGATAAGCGCCGATATGCTGGGTAATACCGCCGGCTTCTTTGGCGGCAACGTTGGTTTCGCGCAGAGCATCCAGCAAAGAAGTTTTTCCGTGGTCAACATGCCCCATAACCGTCACCACCGGCGGGCGGTGGACAAGTTGGTCAGGGCGGTCTTCTTCATGGTTGATTGCCTGTTCGACGTCACTGTCGGCCACGCGTTTGAATTTATGACCAAATTCTTCAACAATAATCTGTGCTGTATCGGCGTCAATCGGCTGATTGATTGTGGCCATCACGCCAAGCGACATTAGTTTCTTGATAACATCGGTGCTCTTTTCGGCCATCCGGTTAGCCAACTCCTGAACGGTAATAACTTCAGGAATAATAACCTCTTTAATGACTTTCTCCTGCGGAGTGAGCGTTTCGGCAACAGGCTTGGGCTGCTTTTTCTTAAAACGCCGCCGCGGACCGCCGAAGCCATAATCATCATCGTCATCATCGGCATTAATGCTGTGTACATTCAGTTTATTGTTGCGGCGCTGCGGTTCAAAACTGCGCTTGGTAATTTTTTTGCGTTCTTGTTCAAAGACTTCCTCGCGTGAAACGGGTTTATGCGATGTTTTTTTGCCATAGTTTTCATCATCATCATCGTCATCATAGTCATCATGTCTTTTGTCTTTGAGGCGGATAACGGCTTTATTCTCGCTGTCAGGACGAGGTTGCGCGGCTTCGCGTTTGGCTTTTTCCTCTTGCTCTTTAGCGCGGCGCTGCTCTTCTTCTTCACGCTGTTTGCGCTCTTGTTCTTCTTGTTCTTTTTGCTGTTGACGGCGTTGATTGCGTTCCTCTTCTTCGGCGCGCCGTTTGTTTTCATATTCTTTGGCTTCGGCAATCAACCGCAGCTTAGCGGCGGTTTCTTCATTGATTTCCACTTTCGGTTCTGTTTTAGTCGCGCCCGGCGTAATAACTCTCTTTTTGCGGACTTCGACTTGCACGACTTTTTTGCCGTCGCGGTTTTGAGGACGGGAAGCTTCTCCGAGTCCTTTCAGAGTCAGGGTAGATTTTCCGGATAATGTTAATTTTCCTTTTGCATTATCTTCTGTCATTATAAAATATTCTCCGTATCAATATCTAATCTCATTCACCCAAAAAATCGGCCAATCTTCTGAGTTCCCTTTGTGCTGCGCCGGATATGCAGCTTTTCAGAACCGCCGCATGCACCATACTGTCACGATTAAGCGCCTGATCCAGTTCTGCGGAAGTGAACAATTGAAAAACGTCCATATCCTTTGATACCAGCATAATCCGCTGATGTCCATCATTTCCGGCATCTTTTGCTTCCAGAATAAAAGCGGCTTTACCTTTTTTGACGGCTTCAAGAACCTTGTCCAGACCGCAGACAAAAGCACCGGCCTTGCGTGAAAGCGAAACAGCACCAAGAGCATTATGCCGCAGTAGGTTCTCCGTAAGCACAACCAAATCATCTGCCGGTCGGACTTTCTTTTTCAAGACTTTGGCAAAAACATTGCTTTCAACGGCTTTGTTCAGCAAAAGTTTCGAATTTGAAACGTAAATTCCTTTGCCGGGCAGCCTTTTCTTGAAATCGGGAATAATTTCATTGTCCGGCGACAAAGAAAAACGCAGCAACTTATCTTTTTCAAGAATTTTGCCGGTTATAATACATTTACGTGTGGTCGCTATCTCTGCCATCTCTTTCCCTTAAAAAGAATTATTTTTGCGACCGGTTCGGAACACCGGGTAAAACCGAATGTTCCGTCCGGCCTCAAACAATTACTTTTCTTCGGCGTTTTCCTGTTCTTCGGCATCAAACCAGTGTTGACGCGCGGCCATAATGATTCTGTTGGCCTCCTGAATGGAAATAACATCTTCGCCGAGCAGTTCAATCAATTCATCAGCGGCCAAATCAGCCAGATCATCAATGGTTTTGATACCTTTGCCGGCCAAGGTCAGCAGCATATCTCGGTCAAGTCCCTCAATACCTTGCAGCTTTTCGTCAAGACCAAGCGCTTTGCTTTTTTCGGCAAATTCGCGGTCGCGTTTTTCAACATACTCTTTGGCGCGCGATTGCAGCTCTTTGGCTACGTCTTCATCAAAGCCTTCAATTTCGGAAAGCTCGCTTAGTTCAACCATGGCGATTTCATCCACATTGGAAAAGCCTTCTGCAATTAACAAATGCGCAATCATCTCATCCACATCCAAAGCTTCCATAAAGCGCTGTGAGCGGACTTTGTTTTCGTTAGAGCGGCGTTCTTGCTCCTGTTCTTCAGTCAAAACATCAATATCGCAGCCAAGTAATTGAGCGGCAAGTTTAACATTTTGTCCGCGGCGACCGATGGCAATTGAGAATTGCTCCTGCGGAACAACGGCTTCAATGCGATTATTTTCTTCGTCAATAACTACCTTTGTCACCTCAGCCGGAGCCAGAGCGCTGACAATATATTGTGCTTTGTCATCGGAATAGGGGACAATATCAATTTTTTCGCCCTGCAGCTCGGTGACAACGGCCTGCACGCGAATACCGCGCAAACCGACACAAGCCCCGACAGCATCCACCGTTACATCATCGGTTTTAACCGCAATTTTGGCTTTAGAGCCGGGATCGCGGGCAACACTGACGATTTTAACGATGCCGTCATAAATTTCCGGGACTTCGGAAGTAAACAATTTTGCCAAAAACTCAGGACAGGTGCGTGACAAAAAGATCTGCGGTCCTTTGTTTTCACGGCGCACATCCAAAACATAAGCTCGGATTCGATCGCCGTTTTTGAACTTTTCCCGCGGGATAATTTCATCGCGGCGCAAAACAGCTTCGGTTTTGCCAATATCCAAGATAACATTGCCGAATTCAATTCTCTTAACCGTGCCGTTGACAATTGTGCCGATTTTTTCTTTGTATTCTTCAAACTGCTTGTTGCGCTCGGCATCGCGGACTTTTTGCACAATAACCTGCTTGGCTGTCTGTGCGGCAATTCGCCCGAAGTCGATCGGCGGCAGAGCATCGATAATAAATTCGCCGACTTTGATATTGGGTTCATAGGCCTGAGCCTCATCCAATGTCAACTGAGCTGCCTCGTTTTCAATATCATCGGGGCCGGCCACAACTTCGCGATAGCGCGACAACGTAATGGCGCCGGTTTTGCGATCAATCTGAGCCCGGATATCGTGTTCGAAACCATATTTGGAACGGGCCGCTTTTTGGATGGCAACTTCCATGGCATCAAAAATATCGTCGCGTTCGATGTTTTTCTCTCTGGCAACGGTATCGGCAACCAAGATAATATCGGGTCTGGGCATATTTTCGGTATTTTGCATTTTCTTCCTCAAAATGATTTCAGTTTAAAGTTCTTCCGCGGTCTGAGCTTCCGCATATTTATTCAAAAGCTCCTCGGTCAAAATTAGTTTTGCTTTGGAAACGGCATCGAAAGGGATATGATATTCTGTGCCGTCCATATCAAAATCAATCAGCCGATTTTGATTAAGGCCGATGATTTTGCCTTTAAAGCGCTTGCGTCCGTCTACTTCGCTCATGGTCTCGATTCGGGCTTCGTATCCGGCGAAGCGCTTAAAATGTTCTTCTTTAGTCAACGGGCGGTCCAGCCCGGGAGAGCTGACTTCCAGCGAATACTGGCCTTCTATCGGATCTTTTTCATCCAAAACGACAGAAATTTCCCGGCTGACGGCGGCGCAGTCATCAACAGTCAGGTTTTTTCGGTCTTTGCGTTCGATCATAATCTGCAAAGTCGGATTTTTATTGCCGATGGTCATGATGCGCACGGTTTCAAAACCAAGCTTGTCAATAATCGGCTCCACCAGATCAGAAACGGGATGTTTGCCAGTCATCTGTCGATTCTCCTAACAAAAAAGCGGGAGTTTTGCACCCCGCTTCCTATAATAAACCATCACTATGCCAACTATATATCATAAAAAAATAAAAAATCCAGCATTTTTTTATGGTTATTGTTTTCAACCGTCTTCCAGATGCAGCAGTAAAGATACGCTGATCAGAGTCGTAATTAAAAATGGCGTTGAAACGGCCAGCAAAATCGGAATAAAATCATTAAGTCCGAAAGCATAAACAAGCTGTGTCATAAAATAAACCAGAAATCCGGTGGTAATGCCGCCGACAATCAAATACATCACGCCGCCGCGCCGGTTGTTGGGACGTAGAGCAAAAACAGCCGCCACCAAAACCATTGAGCAAAGCAAAAACGGCGAGATCAAGAGAGAGTAATAACGCAGTCTGTGACGTTGAGCTGAAAAGCCTGAACTTTCGTAAAAAGAAATAATCGATGGCAGCGCCCAAAAAGAAATTGCTTCCGGCTCCACAAAGTTTTCTTTGATACGATTGATATCCAAAGAGGTTTTATATGTCATGCTGTTGCGGGATACTGTCGGATATCCGGCGCGAAAAATATGCGCGTCTTTAAGTTCAAACTGCCCTTCCTGCAAAATACCGGCAAAAGCCTCGATTCGCCGTCCCGGTTGGGATCGTCGGTCCATTTCAATGATTGTGACGCCGCGCAGCAGCAGATCATTTTTTTCCTGACGCAATGACTGCGCCTGCAAAACCATAACGTTGTTTTCGTCAATAGCTTCGCGGATCCACAGTCCTTTATCGGAAAACAACACGGCGCGCGGATTTTTTGTTTTCATCCGGTAATAAAGAGTTTCATACATGTCATACATGCGTGCCGAAATCGGATTGATCAGGGTAACATTGATAATTCCGACAACAAAAACCGCCGTCATCACCGGCAGCAAAAATCCCCAAATTGAAACGCCGGCCGCCCGCATAATGACAAATTCATTGCTTTTGCTGAGTTTCCAAAACGTAGCCATGGCCGCAATCATCACCACGAAAGGGAAAACCATTTCGATGGTCCGCGGCAGCTTGGTAAAAGCAAGCTTCAGCACCAAAACAAAACCGACTTCCGGCCGGTCGGCCGTCCGCCGCAGCAGTTCCACAACCTCAAACAGCATAACCACGCTGACCACCATAAACAGCACGGCCAGAAAGTTAAACAATATCTGGCGGGTAAGATAGCGTCCCAAAATTGAAGTCGGTTTCATGGTGAAAATCTTATCAGTTAATCTGTTTCACAACATAGTCGCAAAAGCAAATTTAGGCAAGCTAAATTTATCCGAGTTTTGACAGATAGCGTTCAATGGCGTCAGGCAAAATCACGACAATTTGCCGGCCGGCAAATTCCGAACGCTTGGCAATTTGCAAAGCAGCCCATACGGCGGCGCCGGCCGAGATTCCGATTGGCAGCCCCTCCAGTCGTGCGGTTTCTTTGGCGGTGTCAAAAGCCTGTTCGTTGCTCACGTCAATAACCTCATCAACCAGGCGGGCATCATACAAAGGCGGTACAAATCCGGCCCCGATGCCGTCAATTTCATGCGGGGCAGCCGCCTTGCCGTTCAACACGGCACTGTTTTTAGGCTCAACCGCAACCACATAAAGATCAGGGTTTGATGTCCTGAGAGTTGCCGCAATGCCGCTTAAAGTGCCGGATGTGCCAACCCCCGCCACCAAAACGTCAAGTTCGCCGCCGGTATCTTCCAGCAGCTCCACGCTGGTGCCAAAACGATGCGCATCAACATTTGCCTGATTACAAAACTGGTCAAAGACAATAACATTGGGATTTTTCTCTTGCAGCATATCAACCTTGGCCAGTGCGCCCTTCATCCCGTCCTCTTTGGGAGTCAGAATAACTTCTGCCCCAAAATGCCGCATCAGCGAAATTCGCTCGCGGCTCATATTTTCCGGCATGGCGATAACCAGTTTATAACCCTTCTGCGCGCAAAAGGCCGCCAGGGCAATGCCGGTATTGCCGCTGGTTGCTTCCACAAAAACCGTTTCCGGTAAGATTTTTCCTTCTTTTTCAAGCTTTTCAATCATGCATAACGCGGCTCTGTCCTTAATTGAAAACAACGGATTGTAAAATTCGCATTTGGCAAGAATTTCTGCTTTTGCCTCGTGTTTTTTCATAAGTTTGCCAAGCCGCAGCAATGGCGTGCGACCAACCATTTCCGTAAGGGAATTGTAAATGCGTTTCATTTTTCTTCTCTCTTAAAAATGTTTATAATCCCGAAAAAGCTCTAGACCTGTATAGCAACAATTTGTTATAATTACAACGATTTAATGTAGTGCCGAAAACATGAAGAGACAACTTGCCGTCATTTTTTTTGCTCTGTCGCTGTTTTCACCCGGCAGTTTTGCCCGGGCATCCAGTCTTGACGAGCTGTACCGGGATATCATTCGTTCCGACAACGAAGGATATCTGCCGTTGTTTGTCAAAAATCGCAAAAAGCCTGATATACTTGGAGGAGAGCAAACAATGCCGCAGGCGCCTTCTTCGGAGAAAAAAAGCGTCGAGGACGTTGCGCCGGTCAGCTTGATTAACCCGATCCCGGCGCGGGAAGCCGCAGTCAAAGCCAAACAGCTTAAATGGGAGCAAACTTTGCGTGCTGTTGAGCAAAACCGCGTTACGCCGCTAGAGCTGGATGAAATCCGCTACCGTCTGAGTCTGAACGATCCCAAAGCCATAGAGGTCATGGCCTGGATGTATACCAAAGGGGTCGGTGTGCAGGTAAATTATGTTGAGGCCTATAAGCTGTATCAAAAAGCTGCG
Source organism: uncultured Alphaproteobacteria bacterium (assembly GCA_944391445.1). Classification (GTDB taxonomy): domain Bacteria; phylum Pseudomonadota; class Alphaproteobacteria; order RF32; family CAG-239; genus CAZU01. The sequence goes on from CALXTL010000014.1 coordinate 22,098, forward strand.
GCACTTAACATTCCTCATGCGCATGAAAACGCGCTTCTGCTTTTCAGAGCCATGAACGAAGACCAGCGCAATCTTCTCAAAGGTTATTGATTCTCGGCCTGAGCTTCTTTGATAAGTTCTTTGACAAACCCTTTCAGGCCGACCTGGCGCACTCTTTTCATCCTTTCTCCGGAAATAATTTTTTGGATTTTTTTGACTGTTTCATCCAGATTTACATTGACAATTACATAGTCAAATTCATTCCAGTGGCTGATTTTGTCAAGAATAATGCTCATCCTTTGTTCAATGACTTCGGGAGTATCTGTTCCGCGTTTAACCAGTCTTTCGCGCAATTCTTTAATTGATGGCGGCAGCAAATAAATTGTGACAACGTCGTCTTTGGCTTTTTGGCGCATTTGTCGACAGCCGGCCCAGTCCATGTCAAACAAAACATCCTGTCCGACATTGATAAAACTGTCGACTTCCGAACGCAAGGTGCCGTAACGTGCGCCATATTGAGAATCAACATATTCATAAAAAGCGTCTTGTTTTAAAAATTCGTCATATTGCTCGTCGGTCACAAAGTAATAATCAACACCGTCAACTTCGCCTTCGCGGGGTTTGCGCGTTGTCACCGAAACCGACCATTTGATGTTGCTGTCCTGCCGCAGGATTTCTTTGGCAACGGTTCCTTTTCCGGTTCCTGAAGGTGCTTCGATAATAAACATTGCTCCCTTGCGCACTTTTTTTAATCTATTGATAATTTCATTCATAGATTGAAAACCTCCCTTGCAAATCATGCTTTGATGTTTATACTTGGCATAACATATAAATACTTAACAAGTTTTTACATCGGGAGTCAAGAGATGCAAAAATTCCAAAATATTTTAATTACCGGCGCCTCCAGTGGTATTGGCGAGGCCTTGGCGGTGCACTTTGCAAGTTCCGGGGCGCGAACGCTATTTTTATGCGGCCGCGATACGGCCAGGCTGGAGCAGGTAGCAGACACTTGCCGCAAATATCAGACAACAGTTTATGCCAAAGTTCTCGATGTAACCGACCGCTCGGCAGTCAAAGCCTGGATGGAAGAATGTGAAAAAAACGCGCCGCTCAACCTGGTTATGGCCAATGCCGGTGTTGCCACGTTGAAAGAAACGGATGAAAACATATACCAAACGTTTAATATCAATTTATTGGGCGTCTTAAACACGGCACTACCGGCCATCGAAATTTTTAAACGGCGTCAAGACACCAACAAGACTCTGGCTTTGACCAGTTCAATTGCCGGCTATCATGGTTTGATGACTTGCCCGTCATACAGCGCCAGCAAAGCGGCGGTCAAAGCCTGGGGAGAAGCGCAGCGTCTGGCTCTACGGCGGTTTAATATTAATGTCAGCGTCATTTGTCCGGGTTTTGTCCGTTCACGGATTACCGACAAAAACAAATGTCCGATGCCGTTCTTCATGGAAGCGCCGGCGGCCGCGCGCATTATTGCCGATCGTTTGGAAAAAAATATCGGGTTGATAGCGTTTCCCTGGCCGATGCGCTTGGCTTCGTGGTTAGGAGCTGTTTTGCCGGCGCGGCTTGGCGAATTTATTTATTCGCGTTTGCCTTATAAAGTTTAGCCGCGGATAACCTTGGCTTTCACCATATAAGCCAACAGCAGCAGAGAAGGCACAACCATCAGAGAGGTCAGCCAGAAAAAGCTTGACCAAGAAACGGCAGCGGCCAAAAAACCCGAAGTCGCCGCAAACACATCGCGAGCCAGGCTCATGAAAGAAGAAAGCAGCGCATACTGCGTGGCGGTATATTCTTTATTGCACAGAGACGACAAATAAGCCACAAAAGCGGCCGTTCCCATACCTGAGGCAATGTTATCAAGAGAAATGGTCGTCATCAACACCGTCAAATCGTGTCCGGCCTGAGCCTGCCAAACAAAGGAAAGGTTGGTCAGCCCCTGCAAAATCCCGCAGAAAAGCAAAGAACGGATAATACCATAACGGTTAACCAGCACCCCGCCGATCAAGGTGCCGCCGATAGTGGCCATAATTCCGAACAGTTTGATAATGGAGGCAATTTCTATTTTGGTGAACCCCATATCGTCATAAAAAGGGTAAGCCATCGGCGCCATGTAGGCATCCGTCATCCGGTAAAGAAAAATGAACAACAGGATCACCAGCCATTTGGGCCGCCGCATAAAATCGGTAAACGGCGCCACAACCGATTTGCGCATGAAAGAAAGAGCTTTCTCCCAAAAACTGCGCGGTGTTTTGTCAGCTTCGCGTCGCAGCGGCTCACGTTCTTTGCTGGCGCATAAAATCGCAATCATGCCGATAACGGCGCCGAGAGCCATAATTTTATAAACATCTTCCCAAGACATCACGGCCGCTAAAAACAAAGCTCCGGCGCCGGAAAACAAAGTGCCGAAACGATAACCGAGAACAAATACCGCCACACCGGCGCCTTGCTCGCGGGTGTTGAAAGATTCAATCCGGTAGGCGTCCAAAACAATATCTTGCGTTGCCGAAGCCATAACCATCAAAAAAGCAAATATGGCCATATTGACCGGGTTTTGAGCCGGGTTTGTAATCGCCATGCCCCAAATGGCCAGCATCAGCCATATTTGTGCAAACAGTGCCCAGCCACGCCGCCGGCCCAGGCGGCCGAATAACGGCAGATAAATGCGGTCAACCACAGGAGACCACAACCATTTAAAGCTGTAAGGGGCTTTGGCCAGAGAAAAAAGACCGATGGCCGCCAGCGATACGCCGGCATCCTTAAGCCATAAACTAAAAGTGCCAAAAACCAAAAGATAAGGGAAACCGCTCGAAAATCCGAGCAGAACCATTGTCAGCATGCGCTTGTCGCCGTATACTTCTATTGCTTTCAGCCACTTTTTCAGCATTGAGAATCTCTCCTGAAACCGCATCTTAAAGCAAATTAGTTAAAACTCCCTTTGCATTTTGGAAAAGAAAAAGATTCTTTTGCCGGTCATCTGCTTTATGTTCAAACAAGAAAGCTGAGGTAAATTATCTTTCGGCGCATAAAGCGGCAATTTCCGCTTGTAGTTCATTGAGGCCAAGTTTTTTTTCAGAGCTGGTGGCCAGAATTTTCTGGTGAGCGGCGGCATGTTCGCCGACAGCTTTTTGTGTTTGTGCAAGAACATCAGCCAAGGCCTTATCGCTGATTTTATCAATTTTGGTCAAAACAATTTGATAAGTCACCGCCGCCGCGTCAAGCAGTTTCATAATATCTGTATCGACTTTTTTGATGCCATGCCGGGAATCAATCAGCAAAAACACCCGTTTGAGGTTAACTCTGCCTTGCAGATAAGCAAAAATCATGCGCTGCCACTGTCGGACCATTGTTTCCGGAGCTTGGGCATAGCCATAGCCGGGCAGGTCAACCAGATAAATTTTACCGCTCAGGTCAAAATAGTTCAGTTGCTGAGTTCTTCCCGGAGTATTTGACGTTTTGGCCAGACCTTTCTGCCCGGTAATAGCGTTGATAATGCTTGATTTTCCGACATTTGACCGGCCGGCAAAGGCGACTTCCGGCAACACTGCCGCCGGCAATTGTTCCAGCCGCGCAACACTGAGCATAAATTGAGCGCCTCTTCTGAACAAAGCCTGAGCGGCGGCTAATTCCTCAGAAGAAAATGCCTGCGGTGCAAACGCCATCAGTCAACTCCGAGTTTTTTCATGATCACTTTCTGTTGGATGATGGACAGAATATTGCTTAATGTCCAGTAAATCACCAGTCCCGAGGCAAAATGCCCGAGCATGAACATGAAGATGAGCGGCATCAGTGCAAACATCCGTGCCTGATCGGGATTAGCCGGTTTGGGATTAAGTTTTTGCTGGACATACATGGTCAGGCCCATGATAATCGGCCAGACACCAATATCCAAAAAACCGGGAACCGGCAAATGCGTTATAACCGAAATTGTCAGCGGGTCTGGCGCCGACAGGTCTTTGATCCAAAAAATAAAGGGAGCATGCCTGATCTCGATGGCAATATTCAATACTTTGTACAAGGAAAAGAAGATTGGAATCTGAATCAAGAGTGGCAGACAGCCAGATGCCGGATTAATTTTTTCTTTGCGATAGAGTTCCATCATCTCTTGCTGCAGTTTCATCTTGTCGTCCTTAAATTTCTCCTGCAGTGCCTGCATTTTGGGCTGAACTTTTTTCATCTTAGACATACTTTCATAAGATTTGTTTGCCACAGGGAACATGGCCAGCCTGAGCAAAGCCGCAAAAATCAAAATTGCCCAGCCCATATTGCCAATCAGCTTATACAGAAAGTCCAGAATGTAGAAAAAAGGCTTGGTCAGGAAATAATACCACCCGAAGTCAACCGCCAGGTCAAATTTGTCGATATGCAGATTTTGAGTATAGTCATCCAACAGGGTGATTTCTTTGGCTCCGGCAAAAAAACGATGCTGTACTGTACCAACGCTGCCCGGCGCAATAGTCAGCGCTTCGCCGACAAAATCCGTTTGATACGTATTTTTACCGGTTTGTGCAAATTTGACATTGCTTTGCTGATGCCCGTCAAGAATCAGTGCTGAAAACCAATAATGACCGGAGAAGCCGATCCAGCCGCCTTTGCTGGTAAACTCTTCTTTTTCACCATCTTCAAAGTCGGAATATTTAAGTTCTTTGAGGGTGGAATCAATCACGCCGCTCATTCCCTCGTGCACAATACTGCTGGCAGATTCTTCTTCGGAGGTATTTTTGTTGATCAGACCGTATGGATACAGACGAACTTGGTTGCCGCTGTTGTTTTCGACAGACTGCTCAATCGTAAACATATAATTTTCATCCAGACTGATCTTACGGATAAATTTCAAACCGCTGCCATTATTCCATTCCAAAATAAGCGGCGTTTGCGGCGTCAGCTTGCTGCCTTTGGCCGTCCACAGCGTTTCGCCGTTAGGAAGCTTGAGTTTTCCGGCAGCGTCAATAAAACCGAATTCTGCATAATAAGGAGCGACGCTGCGTGCAGGCGCCAACAGTTCAACATTGCCGCTGTCTTCTTCCAGAGTTTGTTTGTATTTGCTGAGATAGAGTTCATCAAACCGGGCTCCTTTTAAGCGGATGGAGCCGCGGACGGCGTCATTGGCCAAAGTCACGCGTTTATCAGCGCGGATGACGGCGGCAATATCGGAGGAGGGTGAGGCCGGGGCGGATTCCGCGGTTATCTCGTTTTTAATTTCCGGTTTGGCGGTTTCTGCCATATTTTCGGAAACACTCGTTTTACCGGGAAACAGCCAGTTTGTGGCGAAAATAACCGCCATAGACAGTAAAATGGCGGCATAAAGCCCCTTCATATCTTCTTTCATCAACAACAAACTCCTCAAAAAAACTATTCTGCTATTATGTATTATACTTTTGCAGTCAAAGCAAGCGTTTATGCCGATTTATCATTTTTCTGTTTTTTTGGGGGAACGGGATCATCACCCTGACCGCCCCAGGGATGACAGCGCAACAACCGGCGAAGGCCGAGATAAGAGCCCTTAAACACGCCGTGAATCATCAGTGCCTGCACAAAATATTCCGAACAACTCGGCCGAAAGCGGCAGACATGCGGCAAAAAAGGGGAAATACCCTTTTGATAAAGCCTAATCAGCCAAATCATGAGGTGTTTCATGATGTCCCTCTTTAGGCGAGTCTAACAGGCGGTTGATTTTGAGCAAAGCTTTTTCCATTTCGGCGCCAAGAGTCGCAAAATCCGCATCGGCGGTATTGTATCTTCCGATCAAAACATAGTCTGTCATGGCGCGGCCGGCTTTGGCAAACAAGGGCGCGGCAGCAGCGCGCAGACGACGTTTAGTGCGGTTGCGCAAATAAGCTTTGCCAAGTTTTCTGGTTGCGGTAAAACCAAGATAGCAAACTGTTGTGTCAAGAATTTTTCCCGTCCGGGATAAACTTTGAGCCGCCTGCAGAATCAACGACGGCATAACCACCTTTAATCCCTTGGCGACTCTGATAAATTCTTTTCTTTTCTTTAAGATAAGAACTTTCATGAGCTTAAGCAGAGAGCTTTTTGCGTCCTCTTGCACGGCGCGCAGCCAAAACCTTGCGTCCGCCGACAGTAGCCATGCGGGTGCGGAAACCATGACGGCGAGCTCTTACCAGTTTGCTGGGTTGATATGTACGTTTCATTTTATTTCTCCGGTTAGTCAGGTTTTCAAACCTGTTATTATTCATTAAAGCCCCACTTCCGGGGACTCTCGGACAACCTTGCTTATAAAGGCAAAATTGCGCTGTGTCAAGCCCTTATCTTTTGCCGCATTCTCTTTCTTTGGCTGAGCGGCTGCCAAGCTTTGCCCGTAAAAACGGCTGAAATTATTAGCAATATGTTTCTTGCGCCATAAAATATCATAATATCCGAGAACTTCTGAACATACGCCAAAAGCTCCCCGGCCATATGATTATGGATCGGGGATATATTTATTGCCGGCAGCGTGAACAACCGACAATATGACGATGTTATATCCTAACACCGAAGACTATAAGAGCTGTTGAAAGCTCCGTGCCGGCGAGGGACGCAGCAAGTATAACAAAAGGGGGAAATAGTCAAACACTAACCCAGAGAAAACAAAGCTTTTCCGCCGCGCAGGATAGCCTCTGCTTCGGGGGTATGTGTTCCGTCGGATTCATGGATAATCAGCGGTGGGCACAGACGCAAAGGGGCTTTACAGTCCTTGCGGGCAATCACGATGATTCTTTTGGCATCCTGCCCCCTTTGGGAGCAGACCGGCACCACTCGGATTCCGCCAAGCTTACCATGTATCTGATACAAAATCTCATCCAGAGCGCTGGCGCGGTTAATCATGTAAAAATACCCCTGCGGCCGAATCATTTTGATGCACAGGCGGATCCATTCACTCAAATTTGGTACGCTAGAAAAATTATGCGCGGTCGATTTTCCTTTCTGAGGGGAAGGCGTATCTTTTTCCGCATAAGGCGGATTGCTGATAACATGATGAAAAGAGCAAAACGGCAGCGGAGCATTTTTAAGGTCGGTATTGATAAATTTCATAGAGCCAAATCCGTTTGCTCTTGCACTGAGAGAGGAAAGCTCAACCAGATCAGGCTGAATTTCTATACCTGTAAGGCGAATATCATGTTCGCAAAGTCTTGCTGCCAGGCATAAAGAAACCGCACCTGTTCCGGAGCCGGCATCCAAAAAACTGTCGTGGCGCTTGACATCTGTCACCGCCGATGCTAACAAAACGGCGTCACTGGACGCGCGATAACCGTCTTTAGGCTGGAAAATTCTGACCTTGCGGCCGAGCAGATAATCTTCGCTGTAATCAATCATATAAAACTCCTGACGGCCTCATTATAACGAAGAGCAAACAAAAATCCAGCCAAAATTAAACGGAGAATAAAATGAACTTTCTTGATATTTTTTTATTGGCGCTTGCTTTGGCCGTTGATGCTTTTGTTGTTTCTCTTTCCTATGGCCTGGTTATCCGCCGGAAGCGTCGTTTGGCCGCGCTAAAACTGGCTTTGACGGTTGGTCTTGGTCAATTTTTGATGCCGATTCTGGGTTGGTACGGAGCTAAAAGTGTGTATCGCCTGATTGAGCAGGTAGATCATTGGATCGCTTTTTTCGTTTTTCTGGTTCTGGGCCTCAAGGTCATTGCCGATTCGTTGCAAGAGGGCGATTGCCCTGAAAAATTGCAAAAATCTCTGCCCTTCAAGGTATTGTTTCTGATCGGTTTGGCCACATCAATAGATGCCTTTGTCAGCGGTTCAATGCTCTATTTTGTCAAAACACCGGTATTTTCAGCGGCTCTCATCATTGGATTGACGGCTTTTGTCGCGGCGCTGCTGGCGTTTAACCTTTGTGTTTTATTCAAAAAACTTAAAACCGCGCTTTTGGAGCAGGCCGCCGGCGTTATTCTGATTTTGCTTGGTTGCAAAATTTTGCATGAGCACCTTTCTTAAGGCTTGCTTTCTGGCGATTCTGATATATAATAAGCCATTCAAATAAAATTATTAACAAACAATTTGCGTATGAAAAACAAGTATTTTAGAAAGGCATTTTTCAACAACTTCTTGTTGTTTTTGTTAGGTGTGCTGCAAGTTTTGTTGCTTTTGAAGCTACCAATGAATTTTTTGCTTGAAAGGCTGCTGAACTATAGTGCAGCCGGCTGTTTGCTTATAGGTTTTCTAAAGGTCTTCATCCTCTGCGGGGACTATTATGTGCGCTGTATTTTGAAGCGGCGGTTTACCAAAGGAGATCTGAATGCCAAAACCGTGGCTCTGTACAATATGCCGCGGAATTTGCGGCGGACGTACCTGCGCTTTTGCACACCGGAAGAGTTAGAGGAGGTTTTGCGCTTTTTTCAGAAATATGCGCGTTATCAAAACCCGGGAGTTGCTGAGATTTTTAGAAAAGATATTATGCAATATCTTGAAAAAAAGACGAAGGTTGCTTAACCTTCGTCTTTTTTTATCAGCGCTCGCGCCAGATAACCGTTGCTTTGGCCAGTTCTCGGTTATTGTTGCCGCCGTATGTATTGATGCTGAGCAATGTTTTCAATCCTTCAAATTCGGTATTCACCATAATCTTTTCGCCGAGATAACCTTCTTTTTTATAGCTGATTTCGATATAGCGCGGTGTATGCTTGATACGAAAGCCGGAATCAACAGCCTCGCAGGCCCACAAAACATAAACGCCGTTATTAACATGCCGGTTCAGATCAATATCGTCATAGCGCACACGGAACTTGGCCTGGTAATCAATTCGCCCGACGTCTCTGATCTTGGGAAAGTCTGTATCTAACGCGCGGTTTTCCACCAGGGAATATTCCGGAAGTTTTTCTTTAAGGGACACCGGCCGATGTTTGACAAAATCAATCATCACCCACTGGCTGGAAGCGCGGATAATACTTTTGCCGTCGCCGCCGAAAACTTCAAAATCGCGAGTGACGCTGACTTTTTTTTCGGCCGAAGGCCAGGTCTCAATCCGGATATGCTCATCCATTTTGGGCAGGCGGTCGATTTCAATGGCATAATTGGTGCCGATCCAGGTAACTTTGTTTCTCAGACAAAAGCGCAGGCCGAATCCCATCTGTGTCACATGGGCATAAGCCATATCCTGAAAGATATTCATCAGGGTAACAATGCGCAATTGATTGTTGCGGTCACACTCATAACTGCGAATGGTGTAATCGCGGGAGAGCTTTGTGATTTCCATATCTTCCTCAGATATATTGTCGACAATCTGAGCCGTTTATAACAGAATAATTTTAATATTTCGTGAAGTTTATTTTCCATTTGGCATCCAGCTGACCATAACCCTGGCCAGCTCGCGATCATCTTTGCCGCCGAAAGTGCGAATACTATGCAAACTGTGCAGGCCGTTGTCTTCGGTCAGGACTTTGATATTTTCACCGAAATACCCCTCTTTTTTAAAGGCGATTTCAATATGTTGCGGCACGTGCGCCAGACGGAAATCGGCGCGCACGGCTTCGCAGGCCCATAGGACATAAACCGCATTATTGACGTGTTTATTAATGTCAATATCGTCAAAACGGACGCGGAAATGAACTTCCTCGTCAACACGGCAGACTTCGGGAATTTTGGCAAAAGAAGTTTGCAGAGAATGTTCCGGCAACACGGTGTATTCAGGCAGATTTTCCCTCAGGCTGACCGGGCGTTTTTTCTTGAAATCCAACAATATCCATTGGCTAGAGGCCCGGATAATGCTTTTACCGGTGCTGTCAAACACCTCAAAATCGCGCACCGCGCCGAGTTTTTTCTCTTCGGAGGGCCAGGTTTCGATACGAATATTTTCATGCATTTGCGGCAGCTTGCTGATATCCAGGACATAGTTGGCGCCGACCCAGGCCAGTCCCTTGGAAAAGACATATTCCATGCCAAGCCCCATTTCATGAGCATGATGATCCGCCATATCCTGAAAAATATTCATCAGTGTTGGCATACGCAACTGGTTGTTGCGGTCGCATTCATAACTGCGAATGTTATATTCTCTGATACATTTACCGATTTGCATCTTTTTTCTTTCCCTTTTGCCTTTGTAACAAAAACATTGAAAATTTATTTCGGCAGCGTCTGGCGCTGAAGGTGCGTTTCAAAAAACCTTCGCCGGATGTTGGCTTTTGCCAGACTTCGCTAAAAGAGGCGTTGCCGCCGCTATAGCTAACCACCAGCCAGGTCGCCGGCGCCTCTGCTGCCAGTGTGCATTTTTCTTTCTCCAGTCGAAAAGTCTGATTGTTTTTCGGCGTGACGGTGACCATGTTCAGCCCCAAAAACTGCATCAGTTTCCGGCACCCGTCAATAATATAGCAGGGACAATGCGTCGGAATAATAATCGGATGATGCAGCAGGGAATTTAAATATTCAAAATCACCGATAAATCCGTGGCCATAACCCTGCAGTTCGGGAGCGTCTTCCACGGTAATAAATTTGATGTTGCGGGAATTAAACTGTCCTTTAAGCGGATTGAAGAATGTTTTGGCCGTAATCAGGCCGATGCTGTTGCGGGCGGAATCGCCAAAACAATCACCGATGTCGTTATAGTCGCCGATCACAACAAAAGACTTACCATAATCTCGGACAGTGTTTTGCCCGCCTTCAAAGATGCGGATTCTTCCTTGAGCCATCTTGTCAAAAGAAAGGCCGTAATCCTTAATGAGGCGTAGATAGGAATAAAAATCGTCGCTGCCGTAAAACACAACGTTTTTGCGCAATTTCAATGCAGCCAGAAAAGCAATCAGATACATTTCCGGATGCGTCGGATATACGGGGATAAAAATTTTATCTTTGCGGGATTTTTTAATGATTTTGACCATCTTTTTAAAAGTGTCGACCTCGCGGATGGCAAAACCTTCTTCGGTAATGCCGCAAAAATCAGCCACCACATGGGTAATCGCCGGGGCAATAAGACGAAGCCTTTTCAGGTTCGTCGGTTTACGAAAATAGGTGCTGTTGTCTATTTTCATATCCCCGGTATGATAAACCGTTGCCGATTTGCTTTTGATAATAAATCCAAAACTGTCAAAACAGGTGTGCGAAGCGGCAACCACCTCAATTTTCAGTGAACCTGTTTTAATTTCATCACCGTCGCCGATGCAGATAAAATCCGGTTGCATATAGGCCGGAACATTAAAACTGCGATACAGATCTTCCAAAATCATCCGGGTATATATGCCGCCATAGAGAGGCGGTAGCAAAAAACCGGCCTTCAGATAATGAACAATACCGTTGAGATGGTCAGGATGCGAGTGAGTCAAAAAAATAGCCCTCGGATTAAGAAACGGCGTTTTGAGCAAATCCCTGATATCGGGAACTGCGGCCGCAGAATTCTTTACTCCGAGAGCCTGATGATTATCAAATTTTCCAAGATCCACAATAATTGTCGTGGCGGCAAGGCCGGACTTCCTGGCGACGATGTCGGTATACTGGTAACAATGCCCGCTGATCTGGTCGATATTATTCCCGCCGACCGGGCGCCAGTAAAAGCCTTGTTCTGCAAAGCAATCCGTCATCGTATCCTATAACTTAATTGCGCGCCTCCCGCCAGGCAGCTACCTTAGCTTCGCGCCAAGCATTGGCCTTCTGCGCAGTTTTAATTCTGTCAATGCTCTTATTCTTAGCAATTATACGATTCTTTTCAAGCTTTTTCGTATCATTGGCGCCTGCCTGTGCAAATAAAGACGCATCGGCAGTTTTATGAGCCTGACGAATTTTTTCATACGCGGAAGCCAGCCGGTTTTTATACTGCTGCGCTCTGCGCGGAATGCTTGAATGATAAGCCATTGCGGCCTTAATCCAGCTTTTCTTGGATTTATAAAGTTTTTTCAGATATTTTGCACCATACTCCACATTTTTTTGCGGATCAAGAGCGTCTTCAACACTAGCAAAAGCATCCGGATGATAAACCAGATTAATCTGCATGCACCCGACATCAATGCTTTTGACACCTTGGGCCTGAAGTCTTTTGACTTCGCGTACTGCTTCGGCCTTTGTCGCAAAAAACCGACCTTTGCCCTGGGCGTTAATTGTCCACGGCCAAGCCAGACTTCGCTGTCTTTTTTCATTCCAACGACCTGTTTCAACGTTGGAAATAGTGGTTAAAAGGTGTTCTTTAATTTGATATTCTTTTTCAAATTTTTGTGTTGCTTCCATACAAACCAGAGCATCGTCTCTAAATTCTGAGTAGGCTCGAGCCTGTACTGGCTGAATAAACATCAGCAATATTAACAAAAACATCAAATATTTTGATACGAAAAGTCGCATCCCTCTGTTCCCCTAAACCAGCCACAAACATCCCTTATGCAACAAATATGCCAATTTCAGTTTGCTTAACGGCAACAAAAAAATAAAAATGGTTTAGGGTTGGTTTACCAAAATCTGCCGGCATTATGGCCGCAGACCAGACTGTATCTGTTAAATATTCATGATACAGCCGCAAAACAAGAGCGGTTTATAACATACTTATTTTCTAAAATCCAGCAAAAAATTGCCAAGGGCTTGAATAGCACCGCATAGATCGTTGCTAACTTTTTGAAAAGACGCTTTTTTTGCATAGTTTTTTTCATCTGCATAAAGAGCGCGGTTGACTTCAATTTGCAGTGTATAAATATTTTTGCGCGGCTGGCAATAATTAAAGGCAATATAAGCACCGGCATAGGGGCGGTTAAATTCAACGCGATAGTCGCGGGCTTCCAGCGTACGGCTCAAAAATTCAGACATTTGGGTCGGGCAGCTTTCGTCAAACAGCGTGCACAGGCAAAAATCAAGAGGTTTGTCGTCATTCATAATGTTGCAGATCATTGAAGGCATAGAATGGCAGTCAATCAACAGACAAAAACCAAACTGGCGTACGCATTTGTCCACCAGTTGTTTAAGCCGTTTATGATAGGGATCATAAACATTTTTAATGCGTTCAACCGCTTCCGTATAAGAAAGTTTGCCGTCATAAATATTTTTGTTCGGATAAACAATCCTGTGTAAAACGCCAAGGCCGACGCGGCAACGCCTGCTGCCCGCGCTGTTAAGACTTTTCGGCGCATCAAAAAACATATTTTCGTCAAGCTCAATCTTGTCGCGGTTAACGTCAATAAATGTCCGCGGAATATTCATGCTCAGCAAAGGGATGCCGGCATCGGAAGCCGGACGGACCATTTCGGTCATAAAACAGTCTTCGGATGAGCGGAGCTCTTCAAGGCTGAGAACCGTGTTTTCAAGAAACGCCGGTGGAAACAGCGTGCCGCTGTGCGGTGACGACAAAACGATCGGGAAAGCGGCATCCCGAACATTATATTCCTCAAAAACAGGAAGTTTTTTATAGTCAACGCGAAAATCAAGTTTTTTGTCTTGCGCCATAAGCTCTCTCCGTAACAGTAGAAAGAGAATAAGGCAAAAAACTTAACTATTCGCTAATTTGCCCGTTTTTTATGTATCAGCCAGTACTGCCACAAGATAAAAGCGGCAATCAACGGCAGCAGAGTTTCTGACGTTTCTTCAACAAATTCAAGATTTGTTCGCAGCTGTTCCGGCAAAGCCTCGCCGTAACTGCGTTTATAATTAGACGGGAACCTGTCGGTGAATTTGGCAATCACGCCAATGGTGCAAAGAGTGGCAATGGACCAGGTTGTCGGATTCATCTTGAAAAAAGAAGTAACCAGATGTTTGGTGTATCTGACAGCCAGGTAAACAATCAGAGCAAAAAAGAGCAATAAAATTGTACCGGCAATGATTTTTTCATACAGGGGATTGTTCGGATTCAGAAAAAAGCGCGATTTAAAAGCGGTTGTGTCATGTGTCGTCAGCCAGTGTTGAATACCCAGCTCGCGTAAAAAGGCCGAAATTCCAAGCAAAATATAGACAACAAAATCGAGTCGCAATTTCTCATTGTTCATATAAAAACGTCCGAGACAGATATAAGCAATAAGCAGCGGAATATAAGCTATATTTGTAATCGTTTCGAGCGGACCTTCATCTTTATTCAGCAAATCCTGCAGACAATCATATTGAAAGACAAAAGTAAAAGACAGCCACAGCAACCACAACAAAGAGAAGAAAACCGGGGCAAACAAAGGTGAAGTGAGATATTTTTTCATAAATCAAAACTTTCCAAAATAAAAAGGTAATCTGAAAATGATCTGAAATATCAGTCATAAAAAAGATTTTGTATAACATTTTATACGAAATGCAAGACAAAATATAAAAAAATACTTGTCAAATTAAAATTAATCATATAAATAGAATGTCGATATCGGGTGTGTAGCTCAGGTGGTTAGAGCGTTACGTTGACATCGTAGAGGTCGCAGGTTCGAGTCCTGCCACTCCCACCATAACAAAACCCCTCCCAAGCGGAGGGTTTTTTTGTAAGCAAGGACTTTAAATTTGCAATTTATAAAAAATCCCCGGTTCCGACAGCTGTCGGCGGGGATTTTTTTTACTTTTCGCGCGGTTAAGAAAACCAGGGGTTTTGTGTGGCCGCCGCAGCAAAAGCATTCTCCGTAAAGGCTTTCAGTTCTTCCGACATCGGATGCGTCCAGCCTTCGCGGAACATAACTTCATCCAAGAGTTCTTCGGAGATGGTGATATCATCCAGAACAACTTCCGGCCCGGGATAACCGCGCCCTTCATCATAAAACTTTCCGGAAACGGTTAATTTTCCGTTTTGAATCTTCAAAAAAGCGACGGCATTGGCGGTCAGACGCTTTTTGGCAATACAAATTGTTTCCATACTTTAATATCGTTAATAATAATAAAAGAAAAAACAGTCAAAACATCATGATAAGATTACAGACAGCCAAATTATACCACACCTTTGGCTAGCCGCTTGATTTCTTGCGCGACAAGCTCGGGATTCCGCCAGTCAAGTTTTTGTCGGTGGAGATTGACTTCTGCCTGCAGTCGCGGCAGCATGGGTTCATGCTTAAAATAGCGCACCAGATCCTCTGCCGTCAGTTCCGCTTCTGAGCGTTCTTGATCGTCCATGTTATGCGTCAGAATCTTAAAAGACTTTGCGCTGAAAGAACAAGGCATTTTACAAGATAGCCGATTCCGAAATTGCATTTCCAGCAGGTTGTGATCGGAAACATCCAAACGCCGAAACACAAACTCAATTCCGTCGGCGTCTTTTCTGAGCTCAAGAAAGTTGCCTGTTTTGGCATAAGGCATGGTCATAGCCAGGTGACATGGCCGCGTGCCGTAAACATTAACATACAGTTTTTTTCTTTTTGCGTTCATAGGTAAATAATTTATTGATTATACATAAGCGCAAAGAACGTATCACATATTCTGGCTGCCTGCAAGCGGCAATTTAGAATGCCTATTTAAAGCCATCCGGTTTTAACAATATCTTTGCCGAATTTTGTTTCAAGCTCGTCCAGGGCCCTGCTAAGATTACTGTCATGTTGCAACGGGGATTCCGCAAACAGCGAAGGTTGGATTTCAGCATCATAACTGATTTCTTCCAAAGAAATTCCCGTGCTGCGGTAAATTGCGCGCGGGTCAAACATTTGCTGCAACAATGCGGCGGCGGTTGGCATGATATCTGCCTCGGAATTGGTGTAAAAAGGAAGCCTGCATTTTTCAAACGTCACATGAAAATTTTTATGTCGCAGCATAACGCCGATGCTTTTACAAAAACCGTTTTGATGTCGCAGTCGTCGGCAAGCATGATGAATATGTGCGTTCAAAGCCGAACGAAGCAGACTGAAGTCTTGTGTAAAACAGCTTAAAACGGCGGTATCCTGAACGGATTTCGGCCGGTGCGGCCGGTTGTCGACAGTCGAAATGCAAATGCCAAGTAATTCGTATTTGATGTTCAGTCCGCTGATGCCGAAATTTCTGCGGATAAAAGCATCATCAAGACAGGTAAAATCGCGAATATTAAAAATGCCGGAAAAATGCATGCGTTGGCTGTTTTGTTTGCCGATTCCGCAAACATCATCAATCGGGATATCTCCGATCAAAGTTGAGATATTTTCCGGTGAAATCACAAATAAACCGCCGTTTCCTTTGGCTTTGTCACTGGCCAGCTTAGCCAGGGTTTTGGTTGGTGCCAGACCTATGGAAACAGGGATTTGCGTTTGTTCCAAAATCTGTTGGCGAATAGTGGTGGCAAGCGAGACATAGTCTTGCTTATAAAGCTTGCTAAGCCCGGTAAGGTCAACAAAAGCCTCGTCAACCGATACTTGTTCCACATCGGGACTAAAACCGCGCAAAACATTCATCACCGAAGTCGAAATTTCTTGGTAGAATTCGTGACGTGCCGGCAAAAAACAGGCCTCAATCCGCCGCTCTTTAACCTGAAAAAGCGGCTCTCCCATACGAATGCCGAGCGCCTTGGCTTCTTTCGAGCGCGAAACCACAATGCCGCGGTCACCGCTGCCGGTCAAAACGCAAACAGGCTTCCCGCGCAGCTCCGGATGATTAATTTGTTCACAGGCAACAAAAAACGAGTCGCAGTCAGCCAGACAAATAACCTTTTGTTTCATAGCGTTGTTAAAGCATAAGTTCTTGTTTTGTTCTAAGCATGGTAGGGGCTTAAAAAACAAAAGTCAACGAATTTATTATGTTTTCCGCCAAGAAAACAAGCTTGCCATTATCAACAAAAAAGACTAATATCGGCAAAGTTGCAAACGGAAAAGAAAAAGATGAAAATAGGTGTTTTTGATTCCGGGCTGGGAGGTCTGGTTGTCACCAGAGCTTTTATTGATACAATGCCCGAATATGACTATGTTTATTACGGCGACACGGCCAATCTGCCGTACGGCGAGAAAAAAGCGGGACAAATTTTATCATACACGCTGGACGCTCTCAAATATCTGATCAGTCAAAAATGCGGCTTGATCATTATTGCGTGCAATACGGCAACATCCGTTGCGTTGCGCTATATTCAGCAAAAGTTTATACCGGCATACGCGCCGGATGTCAAAGTTCTCGGCGTGGTAATTCCGACTGTGGAAGAGGCTTTGCGGGGCGGCGCGGCCAAAGTCGGCGTTGTTGCCACCCGGGCAACGGTTGCTTCAAAAATTTATACGGCAGAACTGCGCAAACTGAATCCGCAGCTGAAAGTGACGGAAGTTGCCGCGCCAGAACTGGTGCCGGCCATTGAGCAGGATGATTTTGCAGCGGCAGAAAAAATTGTGGCCGGCTATGCGCCTCATTTTGCCGAAATGGATTCGCTGATTCTCGGTTGCACGCATTACCCTTTGGTCAAAAACTGTTTCCGCCGTCTTCTGCCTGGCGTTGAGGTTATCTCGCAGGATGAACTGATGGGAGCCAAATTGAAAGATTATCTGCGCCGGCATGTGGAAATAGACATCTGCCTCAGCCGCGAGGGACAATACCGTTTTTTGGTCAGCCGTTCTGAGCGTCATTATCAGGATGTTGCTCAAAAGTTGTTTCCCGGCATTTCAATTTGCCCAAAAGAAGTGCAGGCATAATGGAACAAAACGTTTTTATGGAGTGAAAACAAACAGAAATGCGCACGGATTTTTATATTTTTCGCCATGGAGAAACCGATTACAATAAGGAGCGGCGCTGGCAGGGGTGCGGTATAGACGCAGATTTGAACGCAGAGGGAATTCTACAGGCAAAGACACTGGCTGACCGGCTGCGGCCCTGCGGTCTTGAGTATATTTATTCCAGCAATTTGCAGCGCGCCTTGCATACGGCGCAAATTGTCGCATCGCGGCTGCACATCGGTGTAGAAATTGTGCCGGCGCTGCGTGAAGGTTGTTTTGGCAAAGCTGAAGGTATGCTCAAAAGCGATATTGCCGTCCAATACGCCGATATTTATCAAAAATGGTACAGCCGGGCTGAAGACATGAATCTGCGTTTTCCGGGCGGCGAAAGCAAAGCCGAAATGCAGGAAAGGATGTTTGGTGCGCTTGAATCCCTGCTTGAAAAGCCGTATCGGACTGTCGGCATTGCTTCACATGGCAGCTCAATCCGCTACTTGCTGTACAAATTCGGCATGCCGCCGCACGCTATGGCCAACGGCGCGCTGTTTCACCTTGTTCATGAAAACAACACCTGGCGCTTATGTGCTTGAAACTTGCCCCGGAGTCTCGTTTGCTCTGCGGGCCGGCTGCAGATTTCAGCTGACTTGGTCAAATTCCTGCTTCAGGTCGCGTTCAAACATGCCGCGGATTGTCTTTTTAATATCGGCGCCTTCGTAAACAACCCGGTAAAGAGCCTGGCAAATCGGCATATCAATGCTTTTTTCGTCGGCAATTTGTTTAACGGCCTTAAGTGTTGGCACCCCTTCGGCCAATTTGCCGAAATCTTCACCTCGGGCAAACTTCTCGCCGAAAGTGCGATTATGGCTGTGTTTGGAAAAAAGCGTGGCCTCATAGTCGCCCAAATGTGCCAGGCCGTAAGCTGTTTGAGGATTTCCGCCAAAAAATTTGATAAAGCGGCCGACTTCAACCGGCGCGCGTGCCATCAGAGCACCTTTCAAACCGTACCATTCCAACCCGTCCAGAATACCGGCGGCAATCCCGATAACATTTTTAAGCGCGGCGCCGATTTGGTTGCCGATAAGATCCGCGCCATAATAAAAGCGGATCAACTCGCTGGAAAATGTTTTGATTAAGAAATCTCTGGTTGCTTCTTCATCACTGTCTATAACGGCGCAAGACGGAACCTTTTTCATATAATCCTGCACATGTCCGGGACCGCCGAGCGTACCGATATGGATATTTTGTTTAATTTCCTGACGCATAATGTCAAGCATGGTTGTGGCGCCGGGCTCTTCCAGCCCTTTCATTGCCAGCAAAAATGTCTTTCCCTCAAGCGGATAAGCGCTGAGTTCTTTGCATAATCCGCGAAAATGTTGGCATCCTACGGAAATGATAATCAGATTATTTTGTAGCACATCGGCCAGACGATCCGTCAGGTGCATATTGTCGCTGAGTGTTAGATAGGCATTTTTGCGGGTATCACGCAGTTCGATAAAATTCGGCGATGTCGGAATATCATACATATCGACATCAAAATTTTTATAATTAGCAACATACCAGCCAAGGAAAGTCCCCCAGCGGCCGCATCCGATCAGAGAAATTTTAGACATGATAAATCCTCGTTTATTTAAACAATAAATTATTGTTAAAACATAAAGCGCCGTTTGGCAACCATAGTTTTGCGAAGATACACGGAAAAAATAATCACAAAGCACCCTTTTTGGCCCGCTGCCGGGTCACGATAGCGCCGATATGGTCAAATTCTTCAAAAGAATGATAGGCATAATCCAGACTTTTTTTGTCACAGTCATAAAAGACTTGATTAGCCAGCGTCTGAATAGCGCTGTCAATCCGTTTAAACGCGGAATTATAATCCTGATTAAAGGTGTTCTTAGTTTTCTTTTTGACAATATCATGATAGGCAGCAATCACTTTTGCCGTCTCGTCAGCCGAGTTGGCATAGCCTTTCTCCTCAAAATCACGCATAATCCGAGCCGTGGTCTGATAAAAGCATTTATTGGTCAGGATACTGCGCTGCTTCTTATTGTGACTATCAATTATCATTTCAGAAATCCAGAGTCCAAAAGTTAACAACTGTCTAGCACAAAATTGTGGGCTTTGCAATAGTTTTCTAAGGATAGCCCTGCTTATACAATACATAATTTAGATTAAGAGAAAGTTAATTTCAAGCCGTGGCGAAATTTTAAGAACAGTATTTTGACTCGGGAAACACCGAACGCTGCAAAGATATCGGTTGTCTTTTGCCAAATTTTTATGTTAAATTCAATTAGAAACGACAAACCTCTGCGGGGATGAAATGGAATTCGGAATAGGGACAATCAATAAAGGTAAATCAAAAGAAGCCCCTCATTTTGCCGAGTTGAAACGCCGGCTTTTCAGGATAATCGGCATTATGGCTGTTGTGTTGTTTGCCGGTTCTTTTTTCAATGAGGGATTACGCCGGTTGTTTGGTTTGGTGGTCATTTTCATTGGCACTTATCTGACTTTTCGGATAACATTGGCCATTTCCAGGTGGCTCACGCCGGACAAATTTATTGCCTCTTCACGTGACTACGCTGCAGCCAAATTGAAGTATGTCTTTGGGCCGTATCTGGTGGCGCTCATCATGGCATACGGCTTTTTTGCAATGGCTTTGCGGGTGGAAGAAAATCTGGAAGTGAACCGCTTGAACGAATATATTGCAACAACATGCAAAGCCATGCCGGAAGGAGATGAAGTTGCTGCTGCCCGCCGCCGCAATAGTTGCTCAATGGCGGAAAAAAGATTAATGCAGATCAAAGCTATGCAAAAAAAGCGGCAAACTCAGGCGAATAGCTAAAAATTGATACCTGCCGTTTTGACAGGTATACGGCTATAGCTCCTTTCCAAATCTGGAGTGTTATTTTTCCTAATATCTGGTTGCATATGCCGATTTATTTTGTTAGCCTGTAAAAAAGAAAATTTAGTAGTCAAAAGGAGAGCACATGAAAAAGTTATTTCTGTTTTTAGGACTTTTTATTTTTAATGTTGAAAATGTCTGGGCCGAAACAGCCACCTCCGTTGAAGTCGATGCGGAGCAGAAAGTGCAACAGGAGACCGAGAAATATAAGCAACAATGCTCCCGGCAGGCATACCCGAGCAATTATACGGACAGTGTCTATGCCATGATGGACGATTCGCTTAAAAGCGCACATCAAAAATACAATCAGTGTATCAAAAATGTGATTATAAATAAAATTTCCGCTTTTGCCTCCAAAGAAAACAGCGAGAAAATGCTTGCTTCGCTTAATATGCTTCAGAAAGGCGTTTTGGATTTTTACTGGACTTTGTACAACATGGAAGATAACGGCGTGATCGGCCGGCAGCAAAATGATGCGGCTATGGGATATTATTATAACCATATCCTGGAAGACGTCATCTTGTACGAACAAAATTATAACGCCCAATAAGGCGCAGATGCTTCCGGCATTAGTTTCTGCAATGCTTGTAATAAAAAAAGACGCTATTATTTAGCGTCTTTTTAATTAAAATGGCGGAGTAGTAAACCTCAACGGTATTGAGCATACCAGATTTTAGCTTGATAAATTCAGATTGACGAGCTTGTTGAAATGTATTTCTCAATCCAAAGCTCTCAGTTCTTTCCATGTCTGTTCACACTGACTTTTAGAACGACCGTCCTGCTGACAATTCTTCATGTAATCGTATTCTTGATAATACGGATGCAAGAAAAAAACTAATATCGCTAAAATAACAATATAACCAACACATCTATAGATTAAGCTAACCAGCTTATCTAATATTAGCCTTACGCATATTTGGCGTTCTTTGGTCATCCAACATCTCCCAACAGCTCTTATGTTGAACTTAAATATTGAGAGAAGAGCAGAATAAAAAATTCTGCGCTTCTCCAAACGATTACAACAATCCTTTTTCTTTTTTTTCAATGTTTTCTTGGGTTATAGGAATGCATCCTATTTCGTCATCCCATGTCAGACAATCACTTCGGCATTTTTTTTGAACAGGATCATAAATCTGTCCAATATCCAGACACCCCATTTTCATATCCGATCCGAAAAAGCAAAAAAAGCCTATCCATATTACAATATACAGCCAAAAGATATATTTTATAATTTTTTTAATACTTTTCATTAATTCCTTTAACCCTTTGATAGCCACATGCATCTTTAGCCGTTGAGTAAAGAGGATTTTTGACCAATTCTCTTCCTTGGCGATTTACATCCTTATCATGCCAATAATCAGCCAACGCATCCGGATAACTTAGCCCTTTATAACCCCTGTTTATAAAATAATCAATTACTTCCTTTTGATTCCCTAAAATTTGAGCCGTCAAGGTACCATACTTACCTCTTTGTGCCGCTTCGTAATTAGCCTTACAATGAAAATAATCATCGCCGCCAACCGTATTATCTCTTTTCATATCCCAATAATTTCTGTTTAAATCGCTTACGGCTCCCATTACTTCTGTTAAAGCTTCCGGAGTATGTTTGATAGTATCAGTTGCAACCGTTGCTACATTCTTCACTTTTTGCCATAGGTTATTTGTCGGGTTATTAAGTTGCTTTATGACATTTTCCACGTTGCCTTCGATATCAGAATTGCCAAAGCCATAATTATCATCAGCCGGCCGCCCCCAAAAGTTGGTGCCATGCTGCGGATAGTTTTTGTTTATGCCTTGATTATTGTAATCTTGGATGAGTTTGTTTTCTCTTTGCTGCCGCGCCATTTGATAATTAAGCTCATCTCTGGTACTGAACCCGTTGTGATCAACACCATAGCTGTCGATTTGATTACCATTGTTATAATAACCTAAAGGCGATTTATACTTTTTCCAAATATCCATTTTTATACCCTTTTATGTTCGTTAAAACATTAAAAGGATAACAAAAAAGAAAAAGATTTTTCAATCAGCTATAGTTAGCAACCTATCAGCTTCTGCATTCAAAAGCTTTTTTAAACTCTCGATTATTGGCTTGAGCTAATTGAATTAGTTTGTTTTTCTGATTGGTTTCACAATAAGGAATTTTTATTGATTTTGTTTTATATTTCAAAAACCACAGAACAAAAGCATTTGCTGTTAATTTTTTACCGGATTTTTGATATTTTAAAAATTGCTTGTATTGGATTTGCTTAAATTCTGCTCTAAAAGGGGCATATTTTTCATCTCTGGCTTTAGCTCGTTTAACCGCTTCAGCTTTCTTATCCAAAGAATATAGAGTTTGCACCAAATTTTCTTTAAGTTCAGACCAGTTTTCTCTTTCTTCAGACAAGACCATGGCCATCCAGTCTATAATTTGTTGTTTAAGAATATTTAAATTACACTGTTGATGATGAGAAATAAAAATTCTATCTAAAAGGCGCAAATGATTATCTGATAATAAAAAATCATCAGGAGTTGATTGTACACGGTTATTTTTCAAAGTCACTTCTCCCTATGTATGTTGTAATCTTTATTTAGGGAAAATTGTTATCTGTTTCAATATTTAAAGTGATTCTTAAAAAAATCGGCAATGTATGTAACAGCCTAAAATTTTGCATTTTCCAACATAAAACAAGCTTGCCATAGTCATTTCGGCAAAGTCAACTGCCGGCAAAGCCCATAATATCGCCGGATACGAAAAAAGACGCTGTTATCTAGCGTCTTTTTAATTAAAATGGCGGTGTAGTAAATCCCAACGGTATTGGGCATACGAAAGATGAATTTCTTATTTAAATATAGAAATTATTG
>CALXTL010000015.1 GCA_944391445.1 uncultured Alphaproteobacteria bacterium
GCTGATATAGGTCAAAATATCTTTAATTTTCTTATCATCTACAAAAACGTCATTTACCATTGATTTTACTCTTTTTAGCCGCTCTTGGTTTTGCTGAGTATTTTAGTGTTATATTTATAACAATCCCTAGTATAATTTATGGGTATCAGGCAAGTAAAGCTCAATATAATGGCTCCGAAATTCCGCCAGCTCCGGCTGAATACCTTAATTTTATCTACTATACTTATATTGTTGTTTTATGTTTATCTATTATCTGGGCAACATATAAAAGCTTTATAAAAAAGTGAATCTATGCCAACGGTTTAGATTTGTTTTAATTCTTCAATCAGTTCAAAGATTGTCATATCTGAGGCTTGAAGCTTGGGAACGCAAACCGGAGTTGGTTTATGTTCGTCATAAATCGGGCTACCGGTGCGGCGAACAAATATCGCCGAGCTGATTTGCTTGCCGAAGGTTGGCGTATATTTCTTGGCTAGTCCTTGCTCTTTGTTCCAATATCTTGATGTATTACTGCCCGAAAGAGGACTTCCGGTTATACAATAAAAATAGGTATCTTCTTGTTTCCATGGCGTGTGTTGCCACAAAAGCAACAATTCCCCCAAGCACAAAGAGAAAGTCGGAATATATAAGGCAAAAACACCGCTGCCTTGAATATGAATGTTGTAATATTTGGGATTGGATAAGATTAAATCTTGATGTCGTTGCAATAAGTCTAAGTTATCAAACAAGGCTTGCAACACTTCTTTATCAGGCGTGGCCGCCTGAACATAAAACTTAACTGTCATTATATTTCTCCTGTTTAGTCCGTTTGGTTAAAGTGGGACAAGTTGGCATAAATTCACTTTTAAGGGGATTATGTTAAATAATCCCCCGATTGTCAAGTCATATTAATAATCTATTGCAAAACATGTGCAATCAATATAGAGAATTGAGAAACAGAAGATAAAATTTAATTAGGTGACTAATATGCCAAAGATTCTAAACAGAGCAAAAAATATTGTTGTTTTAATACTGTTGCTTACAGTTTTTCCGTTAGTGTTCGTAGAAGGATTTTTGGCTTATGTATATCACTTTTCTGATGACGAGGGGCTTCGATTGTTCAAGCAAACATATAATGTTTTTTACAAAATATGTATGAACTCGGCATATATCAGTTTATTTTTAACCTATATCGCATCTCATTTTATCAGCAAAAGTCAAAAATTAAAATTATGGCTTAAGTGGTTACTTATCGCTTTGATTTACTTCATCTTATTTATGATTTTTATTTTTGTTATTATTTTTATCTTGGGACTGTTTTCTTAATTTTTATAAAGCACCGCTCCGTTATCCAGCAATAGGTTGGCAATATCGAGCTCTATTCGCTCTAAGGACAAGGTTAAAGCTGTTTCTCCTTGGATATTGAGCCAATTCACATCAACACCTTTGTTTATCAACATTTGGATGGTTTGTAATTTGGTATCATCTTCCATATTTTCGTTCAAAATAACAGACATAATAGCGTTATATCCGAATATATCGGTTCTATTAACTTCGCTTCCTTCGGCAATAAGAAAATCAAGCGTCTCTTTTTCCATGCAGAAATAGCAAGCCACTAAAAATAAACTGGCTCTACGGCGATTGATTGATGAATTTAAGTTAAAATTGTTAGTCCTAATCAATTTTTTCAACTCGCTGATTGAATTGATATCAATATTACCTTCGCTCTCAAAATTATACGGCGGATTAACCGGTGTATTTTTTAATCTCTCTTCTATTTGTTTGATTTTTTCTTGCACTTCGGCCATTTCTTCAATGGTAATAAATTTAGAATAAGTTTTATCTTCGGGATTATAGATTAAACTTCCTCTTTTTGTTTTTTATCAAGCTATGATGGGCGTATATTTACTTAATGTTGAATGTATGATATTATAAAGATAAATGAAGACTATTAAGTAAGGAGAAAAGTGAGGAGTTATATTATTGTTCAGAATAAAAACGGAGAGATGTTATGGCCGAAAATGAAGATTCAGGCTTTGTTTTTGAGTTCGTATCTTTCTAGTGCATTTTTTATTTTATTCTTGCTTTTCATTATTTTATTCGTTAAGACTCTAAGTATATTGATAATTTTGTTGTCAGCATTGAGTGCCTGTTAAGGTGCAAGAGAGCTGTCGTAAGCTCATATCTACTTCGGTGCTAGGATATAGCATCGTTAAGTTGTTAGCTATTCGTAGTAGCTAATAGCAAAATATATCCCCGATTCATAGTGATATGGTCGGGGAGCTTTTAGCGTATGTCCTAGAGCCATATCTCTCTGAAAGAATATGGCTTAAAAGGCTAGAAGAATCATTTAAGTAGATATGATTTACGAACTCTCCAACCGCCTTCTGACAGGGCGGTTTAATTTCATTTTGGAGAATAAAAATGAATAAGACTTTACTTTTGTCCGGTGTCGCAGCTTGCTTATTTGTTACAAATGCCAATGCTTTTAATTTTCAACAATATGTTTCGGTTAAGGGTTTGTATAATAATATGAGCAATGATGATAAATACAATATCATAGATATACACGATGATGGCAGACCAACAGATGTAAAATCAGGAACTTTTGATTTTGATGATAATGTCTGGGGTGTTGGTTTAGCCTATGGTGTTAAGACCGGAGCAGTAAGAACAGAATTAGAATTGAATTTACATCAGGATGCTAAGGGATATCATCCTGGTGAAGACAGAGACGAGATTAAACTCGAGAATAATTCTTTAATGTTTAATGCATATTATGATATTGATACAGGAACAAAATTTACTCCTTATATTGGAGCGGGGCTCGGAGCTGTTAGATTAAAAACAGACGCAAAAGCGACAGATCATTATTATAATAGAGTTGTTTCATATGGCAAATCAAAAACTAATTTTGCTTGGCAGGTCGGTGCCGGCATATCTTATGCGGCAATGGATAATATAGCTGTTGATTTTGGTTATCGTTATGTTGATAATGGTTCATATACTTTTAGCAATAGATATGACCCTAGAGAGGGAGATACATCTAGAGAAAAACTGGAAACAACGTCTCATGAGCTTTATTTAGGTGCTAGATATTCTTTTTAAGCGTGTTAGAGAAGCTCGATTTATTTTAACGCCCCTTCTTGTTCTAACTGTGGGAAGATTCTCTGTGAGTCTTATACGATCTTTAAGAAAGGTTTTTCACAATGGCACACTTCGAAGATAGCGAAAGCGTTAGAATCAACAAGCAGTGACTATCAAATCCAAGGGGAAAGTTATCCGAGGCCTTTGGTCAGCGTTTATCTTTCCTCACTTTGGCTTAAAAATACAATCTTGGAGCGGTTTTTGTTTTTATATGGCACGCAGGGATCTGAGAT
The DNA here is from genome assembly GCA_944391445.1 of uncultured Alphaproteobacteria bacterium. Lineage (GTDB taxonomy): Bacteria > Pseudomonadota > Alphaproteobacteria > RF32 > CAG-239 > CAZU01. The sequence goes on from CALXTL010000015.1 coordinate 3,360, forward strand.
TCTCATGAAAAAAGACTTTATAAAAAAATATGATTTAGCTTTTTCTTTAGGGGCGGCATGCTCTTGTACACAAGCTTTGATAGGAGCTGATTTATGGCAATTCAGTTCGCCTTTTGATTGGCTATGGGGCAGTGATTTTTTAGGAAGAGTAAAGATATTAATTTCTGATTTCGACCGTTTCTTGAAAAGGGAAGATTTCAGCAACTGCAAATACAATAATGGCGACGCAAAAAACTTATGCGATGTTTATAAAAATGAATATACAGGATTGGTATTAAATCATGATTTTCCGGCAGGAATCTCTTTTGAGAAATCATATCCGTCCATTTTAGAAAAATACAATCGTCGGATCAATCGGTTATTGAAAAACATTGAAAGCGCAAAATCTGTTTTAATTGTCTATATAGAAACACCGAACGCACAAAAACATTCGGCAGCCGATGATATCTTGTCGGGATGGCAGCAAATTCACCATAAATATCCGGATAAAAAAATTGACTTATTATATTTGATAAATGACAATCAAATGAAGCCGAGAGAGTACAAAGAAACGATTTTATCAGAAAATATTACTAAAATTGTCGCAAATTATAAATGTCAGACTCCTGATGTACTGCCATATGTTGTAGACAACTCTTTTTTGGTAAAATTGCTTTCAAAATATCGTTTAAATATTTCCCTTTCTGCAAAAATAAAAAAGCAACTTTTAACACTCGGGATTCATTTTATCCCGGTTAAATCTTTACGCAAAAAGCTGAGGAAAAAATATCATATCAGAAAGATTAAGTTCGGCCGCAAAGCTGACGCATAATCATAAAATAACGCGCAAGAAACTGTCAAATTGAATTTTAGGACAAACACATCTTCCCCGGATTGATCCACAAACAATGCGGGCTTTAGGCTGTTTTCCCTTCATCTTCAACCAAAATTCCTTTTGTCAGGATAAAACCGGGCGTGCGGCCGCTAAAAGAACCGTATTTTTTTGCCAGTCCGGCTGCTTCATTATCAGGAACATCCGAGCGCACCTGAATGGCTGGCGTTTTCCGGGCACGGGGTCCTTGCGCCGAAAGCTCAGCCTCCTGTTCTTTGGTTTTGTCGATCTTAATTTCTTCCGGTGCTTTAAGAATTTTTTCCAGCACTTCCTGAGTTTCTTTGGACCGACGGTTGGTATAAACAATATTTTGCTTTTCGGCAGGCAGCAAAGCCAAAACTTTTTCCAGATTATCAAGCTGTTTGTTTTTCTTAATCAGGTTAATGTCATCCACAACCAAAATATCCGTTTGCGAAAGGTCGGCTTTGCCTTGCTCAATAATTTCCAGCAATAACTCGGGCGAACCAAGGATGACATTGGCTTCGTTGTCAATCTCTTCTTGTGTGTCATCTTGGGAAGCGGCGCTGATTTCGTGATATTTATTAAAAATAGCCAGTTGATCGGAGATCATGACCGAGCAATCGGAGTTGGGTGTAATAATCAAAATATTTTTGGCTTTTTTACTGTTGATAATATCCAGCAGAGGCAAAACATAAGACATAGTTTTGCCGCAGCCTTGCGGGGCGATGGTAAAAACATCCTTACCCTGCAGAATAGAAGGAATCACATCAGCCTGTACGGTGGTTGGCTGGCTGATTCCAAATTCTTCAATTGCTTTAATTGTTCGTTCGCTTAAGCCGAGATCTGCAAAATTCATGATAAATCCTGTTCCGGTTAAAAATCCTTTTGATAGGAATACTAGGAATTTTCGCTTTGATAGTCAAGAGCAAACTCTAAACCCGGCCGTATTTGTCTTCCAGGCGGACAATATCGTTTTCATCCAAATTGTCACCGGTCTGAATTTCGATAAATTCGACATTTTCACGGGTATCGTTCTGAATCCGGTGTTTGGTTTCGGCAGGGATGTAAACAGCCTCATTGGCTTTGCGCACAAATTTATCTTCGCCGAGCGTGACAACGGCTTCGCCTTTGACAATAATCCAGTGTTCGCAACGGAAATGATGCAGCTGCAACGAAAGTGTGCTTCCCGGGGTGACGAGAATTCTTTTGACGCAAAAATTATCTTCGGCGTCCAGCACTTCCCAAGTGCCCCACGGACGGGTATCATGATCGCCCCGTTTATAGTTATTAGCCATTTTTTAATTCCTTTTATTTATATTTTACTTGATGTCAAAAAATATAAATAATATAAGTAAAAGCGCAAGCTCAAAAAACTTATTGGTGGAAAACAGATGAAGTCACCAGCCATAAATCAGGCGATGGACATTCTGCGCGAACTTCGCGAGATTTCCGAGGCCAGCCGCGATATTCCCGAAAAACTAAACAAGATTATTGCCATGCTTGCCCGGCAAATGGGGGCGGATGCCGCTGCTTGCTATTTGGTGGTAGATGACAATTACCTTGAACTTTTTGCCGCCAGCGGCTTTAATGCAGATATTGCTCACAAAATCTCGCTGCGCGTGGGCGAGGGGCTTGTCGGCGAGGTGGCCAAAACCGGCCGTTTTCTGACGGTTGCCAATGTCTGGAAGCATCCTTCTTTTTCTTATAAACCTGAAATGGGGGAGGAACCTTTCAAATCATTTGCCGGCGTACCGTTGATTCGCTGGCATCGGGCCATTGGTGTCATTACTTTGCAAAAAAAAGAAGTTTATGAATTTTCCCGTACGGAGTTGGAAGTGCTGGAAACCGTTGCTATGGTTTTGGCGGATATGGCAGCATCTGAAGAAATGATCGACTATAAAAACGATCTGATCCGGGCGCGCGGCCAAAGCGGCAAAGAGAAATACAAAGGCATCAGCCTTTCCAAAGGTTACGGCATCGGCAATGCCGTGGTGCACCGCCGCCGTCAGGCCGTTACCAAAATTTTTGCCGAGGACAAAGACAAAGAATTAAAGCGTCTTGAGGTTGCGCATGCCAAAATGAATCACGACTTGGACGAAAAGTTCAATTCAACCAAACTTGGCATCGGCGAACATGTGGACATTCTGGATGCTTATCGAATGTTTGCCAAAGACAAAGGCTGGTATAAAAAAGTTGCCGACAATGTCGGCAGCGGACTCACCGCCGAGGCCGCTGTTGAACGAGCCTATGAAGATATGTGGAACCGTCTTTCCGGCACCAAAGACAGTTATATGCGCGAGCGTTTGCACGACCTGAGAGATGTGGCCGATCGTCTGATCGGTTATTTAAGCGGGGACCCCGTTTCCGAGCAAAAAGTCTGCCATGACAATATTATCGTTGTGGCGCAAACCATGGGCCCGGCAGATTTGATGGATTATGATTACACCAAAATTCGCGGTTTGGTGATTGAGGACGGCACCCCGACCATGCATGTGGCCATTGTTGCCAAAGCATTGGGAATTCCTGTCGTGGCCAAAATCAACGGCATATATAATCAGATCAAAAACGGCGAATTGCTGGCGCTTGACGGAAACGAAGGCTATGTTTATATCCGTCCGTCTTCTCCGGTGCAGGAACGCTTTCGCGAAAAAATAAAAGAGAAAGAGCGTCTGGCAGCCAAACTGGCCTCGTTGAAAAAACTACCCTCCAAAACCAAAGACGGTAAGAAGATCAACCTCTATCTGAATGTCGGTTTGGCCTTTGATCTGGATTATATCGAAACAACCAATTGTGACGGCATTGGCCTTTATCGGACAGAGATTCCGTTTATGGCGTCTGAAGTTATGCCTGATGTCGCGCAGCAGATTGGCTATTATAAAGAGCTTTTGGATCGGGCTGGTAACAAAAAAGTTGTTTTCCGCAGTCTGGATGTCGGTTCGGATAAATTATTGCCGTACTGGAGCAATGCCGGAGAGGAAAATCCGGCCATCGGCTGGCGTTCCATCCGTATCACCCTGGATCGCCGCGCCATTTTGCGCAAACAAATGCGGGCTTTTTTGCGTGCGGCAGCCGGCAAAGAGTTGAATGTTATGTTTCCAATGATCTCGAACTATGCCGAATTTGAAGAGGCCAGGGAAACGTTGATGATTGAACTTGAAAAAGAAAAACGCCGCGGCAATGAGACGCCGGCCAAAGTCAATGTCGGTTTGATGATTGAGGTGCCTTCGGTCGTGTTTCAGCTTGATTCGATTCTGCGCGTGGCCGATTTCATTTCCATCGGCACCAATGACCTTGCGCAGTTTGTTTTTGCCTGTGACCGCGGCAATCCGCGTCTAACCGAAAGATATGATGTTTTGTCGGCGCCATTTTTGCGGGTGATGCAGGAAATTATTACGCGTGCTGATCAGGCCGGCGTTTTGTGTTCGGTTTGCGGAGAAATGGCCGGCAACCCGATTGAGGCCATGGCGCTGATCAGTCTTGGCTACCGCAACTTGTCGATGTCTGGGTCTTCATTCGGCCGGGTCAAGAGTATGGTTCGTTCGCTGAATGTAGAAGAAATGGAGGATTATATCAAAATCCTGCTTAAATCAAACCGCCGGACATTGCGTCCTCAGCTAATATCATATGCCAATGATCACGGTATTGAAATTTATTAAAAACTATGTCACAATCAGCTCAATTTTCGAGTCTGTTAGCAAAAGGAAAAAGTCGTGAAAAAAGAGAAAAGCACAGAAACTGCACCGGAAAACACCGTCAACCAGGCCGCCCCTGAAGCTCAGGCTCCGTCTCAGGCCGCGGAAAACAAAATCACCAAAGTAGGCAGCCTTCTCAAAGAGATGCGTTTGCAAAAAGGGCTGCGCTTGCCCGATATTGCCAAAAAACTATGCATCCGCAAGATTTATCTGGAAGCGATTGAAGAAAGTAACTATGCGGAGATTCCGCCTTTCCCGTATGGTATTGGCTTTGTGCGTTCCTATGCGACTTATCTGGGACTTAACAGCGGCAATATTGTTGAACTTTACAAAGACGAAACGATGCCAAAGTCCGACAAAGAAATGTTTGTGCTTGAACCGCAGAGCGAAGCCAGTATGCCGAGCAAAGCATACCTGTTGGCCAGCCTGATTGCCATTGCGTTGGTTTATGCCGGTTGGTCGGCATATAACAATGGCACGCTTGAAGAAAAAGACAATACTGTTGAGGCCGTTTCTGCAGAAGAAAATGCCGCAGTTGCCGATATGCCGATTGTGGTAGAAGATTTTTCGGCAGCGCCCGTGGCTGAAGTTGCCGAAGAAGAAACGGTTTCCATGCCGGAAAATGGCCAAATAACCGTTACCGAGGCGTCTTTTGTTGAAGAAGAGTCGGCAACCCCTGTCGCCGCGCCTGAACAAGCAGCGCCGGCCCCCCGGGAGGATGCGCCGGCAGAAGCTCCAGTCGTCAAAAGTAAATCGGGCATTGTGATCAATGTCAAAGAAGAGACATGGGTTGAGGTTAAGGACGCAGAAAAACTCTATCTCAGCAAAGTGCTGCAACCGGGAGAAACATACACTGTTCCCGAAGGCTCGGGAATGATCCTTTCCGTTGGCAGGGTCAATGCGGTGGATGTTTTGGTCAACGGTGTTATCACGCCGGTTATCAAGCCAAATAAAAAAATGAATATTAATCTTGATCCGTATATGAGTGCGGCGCATTAGCCGTCTGAAACGTCAAAAAGAAAATAGCGGCGTTTTGCGTCTGCTGTTTTCTTTTTTTTATACTGAAAAAAGGAAGCCTGAAATATGAATTTTGCGGAAAAATTAGCCAATGTTGTCAACCGCTGTCACGAAGTTGAGGCCTTGATCTCCGAGCCGGGCATCAACTCGGAAGATTTGGTTAAAATGAACAAGGAGCTGGCCGCGCTGACGCCGGTTGTTGCCGCGATTGACAGCTACAATACCGCCGAAAAAAATATGAATGAAGCCAAGGCAATGATGGATGATGCCTCGCTTGACAAAGAAATGCGCGATTTGGCCGAAGCCGAGTATTTTGAACTTAAAGACAAAATGCCGGAGCTTGAAAAGCAAATTAAAATTTTGCTGCTGCCCAAAGACGCCGAAGATGAAAAAAATGCCATTCTCGAAGTCCGGGCCGGTACCGGCGGCGATGAAGCCGCTTTATTTGCCGCGGTTCTTTTTGAAATGTATCAACGTTATGCCGCGCTTCAGGGGTGGAAATTTGAAGTTCTGGACACCAGCGAGAATGAACTCGGCGGCTATAAAGAGGCTTCCGCCTGTATTTCAGGCAAAAACGTTTTCTCAAAACTAAAGTTTGAATCCGGCGCGCACCGGGTGCAGCGTGTGCCGGTAACAGAATCTCAGGGACGGGTACATACTTCGGCGGCAACCGTTGCCGTTTTGCCGGAAGCAGAAGAAGTCGATATCTACATCAATCCGGCGGATCTCAAACTGGAGACCTATCGCTCGTCTGGAGCCGGCGGTCAGAAAGTTAATAAAACGGATTCTGCTGTGCGCATTATCCATATCCCGACCGGAATTGTGGCGGAATCGCAGGAGGAGCGCTCACAATACAAAAACCGCGAAAATGCCATGCGCAAGCTGCGCGCGCGTCTGTATGACGCACAAAAACAAGCTAAAGATGCCGAATATGCGCAAAATCGCAAATTACAGGTTGGTAGTGGGGATCGTTCGGAACGCATCCGCACCTATAACTACCCGCAGGGACGAGTGACAGATCATCGGATCAATCTGACCCTCTACAAGCTTGAAGAAGTTGTTTCCGGCGATGCTTTAGGTGAAATTATTGATGCCCTGATCGCCGAAGATCAAGCTCAGAAGCTGGCAGAACTTGATTAGAAAGCGTTGTTTCCGGGTAGAATAAAGACAAGATTTTAGTTGTTTCCGCAATGCAAAAAGATTATTATCCATCAATAGAGATAATCTTTTGATGCGGGACTGTTGATGGCTGAGCCGAAATTCATACATTTGCGCGTGCATACGGCATATTCTTTGTCGGAAGGAGCAATGCAGGTTCCCGCGTTGATTCACCGTCTGCACGAGGCGGGAACCCCGGCCATAGCCGTGACTGACACCGCCAATATGTTTGGCGCCAAAGCTTTCTCAAAATACGCTTCTGATGAAGGTGTCAAGCCGATTCTCGGCTGCCAGTTTTATTTGCGCAATTCCGATGCCGACGATGTTCTGAAAGCCAAAGGCAGGGTTATTGATCCGGACAAAATTGTGCTTTTGGTACAAAATGACACCGGCTACGCCAACATCATGCATCTGATGAAGCGTTCATATCTGGATAATCCGCAAAGCAACGAGAAGCCGCAAATCAAATTTTCCGACCTGGAACAGTTTCACGAAGGGCTGATAGCTTTAAGCGGCGGCGTTGAAGGAGCTGTCGGGCGCCTGTTGCTGGAAAACCGGACTTCCGAAGCGGAAGAGGTTCTTATTCGTCTGCATAAAATTTTTGGCGATCGCTTTTATCTGGAAATATCACGTATCGGCACCGAAAATGAGGCCAAAACCGAAGAGACGTTCATTGATCTGGCCTATAAGCATGATATACCGCTGGTTGCCACCAACGAAGCATTTTTCTTTGATGCCGATATGTATGAGGCTCATGATGCATTAGTTTGTATCGCCGCGGCCGAATATGTGGCCAATGACAATCGCAAAAAATTCTCTCCGAACAATCGGTTACGCTCCGAGGCGGAAATGGTTGAGCTTTTTGCTGATTTGCCCGAAGCGGTAAACAACACGGTTGTTATTGCCAGACGTTGTAATTATTTATCGGAAAAAGTCAGTCCGTTGCTGCCGATTTTTGAATGCCCCGGAGGTATGAGTCAGGATGACTATATTGACCAGCAGGCGCATAAAGGTCTGGCCGAACGTATGCAGGCGCATGTTTATTTCGAAGGCATGACCGACGAGCAGAAAAAAGAGCTGGACGAAAAGTATTATGCCAGGCTGGAATATGAACTCAGCGTCATCAAAAAAATGGGTTTCCCCGGCTACTTTCTGATCGTTTCCGACTTCATTCAGTGGTCAAAGACACACGGCGTGCCCGTTGGACCGGGACGAGGGTCCGGCGCAGGATCGATTGTGGCCTGGTCGCTCAAGATCACGGATTTGGATCCGCTGAAATTGGATTTGCTTTTTGAGCGCTTTTTGAATCCGGAGCGTGTCAATATGCCCGATTTTGACGTTGATTTTTGTCAGGAAAACCGCGCCAAAACAATTGAGTATGTGCAAAATAAATATGGCTTTGATCATGTGGCGCAAATTATTACTTATGGTAAACTGCAGTCCAAGGCCGTCATTCGCGATGTTGCTCGTGTGTTGCAAATGCCTTATTCTCAGGCGGATCGCATTTCTAAAATGATTCCTCCCGGTGTGCAGGGGAAGAATCCGACCTTGCAGGAGTCGCTTGACCAGGTGCCCGAGCTTGAGGAAATGCGCCAGAATGATCCGCAAGTTAACAAGCTGTTTGATATTGCCATGAAGCTGGAAGGGCTCTATCGCCATTCCGGCGTGCACGCGGCCGGCGTTGTTATCGGTGATCGACCGTTGGAGCAGCTTGTCCCGCTGTATAAAGATCCCCGCGCCGATATGCCGGTTACGCAGTATGATATGAAATATGTTGAAGAAACCGGGCTGATCAAGTTTGACTTTCTGGGGCTCAAAACACTGACCGTCATCAAACGCGCGGTAGACTGGATCAAAAAGACCCGGGGCATTGATCTGGATATTGAAAAAGTGCCGTTGGATGACCGGCAGACATACGAAATGTTGCAGCGCGGCGACACCACGGCGGTTTTCCAGTTTGAATCTGCCGGCATGAAAGACGTACACAAGCAAATTAAGCCGGACCGTTTTGAGGATTTGATCGCGATTGTTTCTCTATATCGCCCCGGCCCGATGGACAACATTCCGACCTATATTAAGCGCAAGCACGGTGAGGAAGAAATCACCTATCTGCATCCGGCTTTGGCGCCGATTTTGGATGAGACCTACGGTATCATGGTATACCAGGAACAGGTTATGAAAATTGCTCAGGTTTTGGGCGGTTATACCATGGGAGGTGCCGACAAGCTGCGTAAAGTCATGGGCAAGAAAATGCGCGACGAGATTCCCAAACAACGCAAAATGTTCACCGAGGGTGCAGTCAAAAATGGCATTTCCGAGGATATCGCCACCAAGATTTTTGACCAGATGGAAAAATTCGCCTCCTATGGTTTCAACAAGTCGCATGCGGCGGCATATTCGCTGATATCCTATCAAACCGCCTACCTCAAGGCGCATTATCCGGTTGAATTTATGTGCGCGGTCATGTCGTTGGATATGACAAACATAGACAAACTTCTTTTTTATAAAGAAGAATGTAAAAAAATGGGCTTCAAAATTTTGCCGCCCGACATTAATAAATCAGATGCCGATTTCGCGGTTGAAGACGGCAATATACGCTATGCTCTGGCCGCCATCAAAAGCGTTGGTGCCGCCAATATGGAAGCCATCGAAGCAGAGCGCCGGGCACGCGGACCATTTAAGGATATATCTGATTTTATACACCGGATTGATGCCAAACAAATTAACCGCCGCCAGTTGGAGCAGCTGATCAAGGCGGGGGCATTCGACGGCATAGATAAAAACCGTGCCCGGTTGTTTGCCAATATTGATACCATTGTTCAGCATATTTCCGCCGCTACTGAACTCAAAACCAGTGCGCAGTCGTCACTCTTTGGCAGCGAGGAATTACAGTCAAAGATCAAATTGGCCGAGCAGGCCGACTGGCCGGAGCTTGAGCGGCTCAAACTTGAGGCGGAAGCCATCGGTTTTTATCTTTCGGCGCATCCGCTGGACAGCTATGCTCACGGGATGGAGCGCTTGGGTGTTAAAAAGTGCAGTGAGGTTTTCCAGGGCATTCGCACCGGCGACACCATTCGCGCCAAACTGGCCGGCTGTGTTAATACTTTTCAAAAGCGTCTGTCCAAAAATGGCAATAAATACGCTTTCCTGGAAATTTCCGATGGCACCAGCAATTTTGAAGGATTGCTGTTTTCCGAAGGGCTCCTTCGTTATGAGGATACAATCCGCTCCGGCTTGCCGTTGTTGGTCAGCGTCACGATTGACAAGCAAAATGAAGAAGGCAATCCCCGCGTTATGATCAACAGTGTCGAAACACTGGACAAAGCAATTGCCGAAGTGGCCGATGGTTTGGAAATCAGCATTGGCGACGTCGGCGCCGTCAGTGGACTAAGCCGGATTCTGCGTCAGGATAGAAACGGAAAAAATAAAATATATATCAAGCCCGATAACGACAACTGGGATATCCGCATAGAATTAAAGGGCGGTTATGCGTTGCAGGGAGATATTTTAAGCCAGATTCGCTCTCTGGCCGGCATCACTTCGGTAAAGGAAATTTAACTATGCAAAAATTTTTCTCGGTAATAAATCGTCTGTTTTCTCTGACATCGGCGGCTGAAATGCCGGCAGAGGGGGAGCCCAGGAAATTTCCCGCCATTGGGTTGGTTTTCGGGCCGTATAATTTATTCATTGACAACAGCCGCCGCTTTTTTACGGTTGGCGGCATATATGCGCTGATCATGACGGCTGTTTTTACCCTGCTCGGACAAAATCTGATGTGCACATTTGAAAACAACAGCCTTTCTGAGCTCTGCAGCCGGGATCTGACATTTTATATTCTCTCCAGGCTGTTTGGGCTGTGGCTGATATCAGCCTTTTGCGTTCGTATTTACGGACTCTGTTTTAAGAGCATTGCTTTTTCCTGGCGTTATATTTTGCGGCCGTGTTGGACAGATGCCAAAGTTCTGCTGGCATTGATTATCTTTTTGATGTTAAACATGCTGTCGTTGGTTTCTGCCTGGCTGCTCTACATTCGGATTCCGAACCCGGACTGGCGGATTGAGCTGGGTTATTTCACCATTGTCTCTGTCGGTTTTCTGATTCCGTTGCTGTTGTTGCGTTTTTACAGCCTGATGGCCTTTGTATTTACAGGAAGTAAACTTCCGTCTTTGCTCGGCATATGGAAAAACAGCGCCGGTAACGGTCTGCGCCTGTTGAGTAGTTTTATGCTGTTGTTTTGTGTGCTGATTTTTTCATTAAATTCAGTAGTCAACAATTTTAGGCTTGTCGCTTCCGAAAATACGATTTATATTACTTTTGTCGCGGAATATATATTTAACCTTGTTGTTTTGCTGAATATAATGTTCTTCGTCAACTTTTGCCGTTTGCAAAAAGAATTTTTGTTTGGAAAGGATTAACATGACCGATACGTCTGCTGAAAAGGTGAAACTTCCGTTTGTTGAAACAGTAAAACGCAGTTTTGCATATTTTTTTAATAATCTCAATTTGTTTGTCAAACTTGGCTCTGTGGGCGTGGTTGTGGTTTTGTTTGACATGTTTGCCGACTTTCCGACGCTGTGTGCCATGCGCGGGATTGATTGTGCCGACAGCTGGCAGCAAACGGTGTCAACTTTTCTGCTGATGTTGGTTTCGGTGGCGGCAATTATTTTGTACTGCCGCAATATTGTTTTTAAGAATACCGCCATGTCATGGGGCGCTTTTCTGCGCGCCGTGTTTTTCTACATCCTTGCCAGTGTTTTTCTGTTATTGATCATTGCGGTGCCGAGTGTAATTTTAATGTTTGTATATGGGATGATCGTGCCCGATGCGGGTAATAATCCGGTTTTGGATAAGATCGTGTTTTTCATTCCGTTGCTGATTGCCATTGCCGTTGCCCCGATATTTCTTATCTTTCCGGCCATTGCCGTGGAAGACAAAGCATTTGGTCTGACTAAAGTCTTCAAAATTGCTAAAGGCAACAGCAACCGCATCTTTTGGGGGCAGTTTGTGATGATGATCCCCTGCGGCATTATCGTTTTGATTCTGAGCTTTCTGTACGGACTGCTGGGAATGGATAATTACCTGATCAACGAGATTTTTGTTATCGTTGTTATTGCTGTATCTTTGGCGGATTCCTGCCTCAAAGCGTCTTTTTACGCGCATGTATACCAGTTTTTCAAATATTATCAGGACAAACAGCAGTAAGCTTGCACGCCTGAAAAATAAAAGCTTCTCAGTGAGAAGCTTTTATTTTTTTATTACGGATAGGGTTTGTTTTCTTTTCTTTGGCATCGGCATAAGGATTGCCGGTTTTGCGCACGGTAATGCGCAACGGCACGCCTCGTAAATCAAAATCTTCGCGCAACTGATGATTCAGATAGCGTAAATAAGCTTCCGGCAGACCTTCAGGATTACTTGAAAAAATATAAAAGGAAGGCGGCCGGGTTTTGGCTTGGGTGATATAACGCAATTTTATCCGCCGTTTATTTTTGCCGAGCGGCGGCGGGTATTTATCAATCGTGTCGGCAAACCACTGGTTCAGCGGCGCTGTCGGGATACGCAAATTCCAGCGGTCATAAACTTTCAAAACTGCCCGCATCAGTTTATCAAGATTTTCTTTCTTCAAGGCGGAAATAGTCACGGTCGGGATACCCTCCGCCTGCGTCAGCGAGGTCTGCAGCTTGTCATTGAGACGTTGCAGTGTTTCTTTGCGATTGGCAATATCCCATTTGTTAACAGCAATAACCAGGGCGCGTCCCTCGTCCAGAACTTCCCGTGCAATAGTCAGGTCTTGTTTATCAAGCACGTTGTCGGCGTCCACCACCAATATGACAACTTGTGCCAGATAGGCAGCTTTTTTTGTGCTGGCGGCAGCCATTTTTTCAAGAGAGTCTTCAATACGTGCGTGTTTACGCAGACCGGCGGTATCCACCAGGTTAATCCGCCGTCCGGCATAAGACCATTCACTGGCAATAGCATCACGGGTGACCCCGGCTTCAGGTCCGGTCAGCATCCGCTCGTCATTAAGCAAGGAGTTAACTAAAGTAGACTTGCCCACATTTGGCCGTCCGACAATAGCCAACTGAATCGGTCTGTTGTGCTCGGATTCATCGACAGACAACTCGGCATCAGTCGCTTTATTTTCAGGATCGGCAATAATTTTCTTTTTCTGTCCGGATACTTTTTCGGCTTCTTTCTTTATTGCCTCATAAAGGTCGGGCAGGCCGATACCATGCTCGGCAGAAAACGGAACCGGCACGCCCAGCCCGAGTTTATAAGCTTCATGGATGCTGTCTTCTTGCAGTTTTCCTTCGCACTTATTGGCCAGTAATACGGTCGGTTTTCCGCCGCGGCGGACAAGATCGGCCAGATGTTCGTCATAAGGCTGCAGCCCGTCGCGCGCATCAAAAAGAAACAGAGTGATGTCGGCTTCCGCAATGGCGCGTTCGGTCTGTGCCCACATTCTTTTTTCTAGCGAATCTTCCTTGGAATATTCATAACCGGCGGTGTCAATAATTTTTAGTTTCAAATCATAGAGCTTGGCGTCCGCCTCGCGCCGGTCGCGGGTAACCCCGGGCTTGTCATGGACAATGGCAATCTTTCGTCCTGCCAACCGGTTAAACAAGGTCGACTTGCCGACATTTGGTCGTCCGATAATTGCGATTTTCAATACCATACGCCGTATCCTTTATTTATAAGCCGCAATATCGGCGTCTGCTGTCGTAAAAATAACCGTGCCGTTGGCCATAACCGGACTGTGCGAAATCCCCTCATCGGCGCTGATATATCCCAAAATTTTACCGGTATAAGGCGAAACAGAGAAAATATAGCCGTTGGAAGTGGCCACAATCAGACGATCAGACGCCAAGACCGGACCATTGCCGTAAACGCCGGATTTTTCTTCCATATCCTCGCCTGTCGGAAGAGGCGTATTCCAGACAATCTTGCCATTGTTTTTATCAAGCGCGATCAAGTCAAAATCATTGGTTAGTACAAAGATATATTCGCCGGCAATCCAGGGCTGATTCGTGCTTCCCATTTCCCTTTCCCAGAGACGGCTGCCCGTTCGCAAGTCAATGGCGGCCAGCACGCTGTTATAGCCGACGGCAAAAACTTTATTACCGTCAATAACCGGGTTGGCTTTAATGGCGGTAATGTCAGACAAAGAATTTGTCCGCTTTGGGGAGATCAATAAATCTGTCCACAACGGCGTGCCTGTGCTGGCCTTAAAAGCGCGCAACTCGCCGTTAGAAAAAGCGGCAATAATCACATCCATATCCGGATTATAAGCCGGACTGGCGCCGCCGACAATAGTTGTGGCTTCGGCATCGGTTTTTCCGCGCCACAAAATTTCGCCGTTTGTGGCGTCCAAAGCGGCCAATTGATTATCAAGCGTTTGTACCAAAACTTTGTTGGCCGCTACCGTCGGCGCAATTCTGATAGGCATATCAAGCGACGTACGCCAGACCTTTTCGCCGTCAAACATATCCAGACAAAAAACATCGCCAAAACCGGTGGTGGCATATACTTTTTTGTTAAAAACAGCCACGCCTGCACCTTTGAGCGAAGAAATTTTTTCTTTTTTGTTCGCCGGCTTCAAACGTTTCTTCCAGATTCGTTTGCCGTTATCTAGACGGAAAGCGCTGACCACGCCGTCAACATCAATTGTAAAGACCACACGGTTGGCAATCACCGGTGCCGCAATCAAAATATCACGTTTGGAAGAGCCTTCTCCAAAGCCGCTGTCCCAGAGTTCTTTGAGCTTGGCGTCAGCCTGCAGATGTCCCATCAGATGCTGTGCATTGCCGCCGTTTTGTGACCAGCGGTTATTTTCATAGGGGCGCGGCAATTTTATTTTAACCTCGCCGGGAGCATAATCGGGGGTCAGGCTGGAATCTTCGCGCATAACATTAATACGCTCGCCATCAATAATAAGCGGATCTTTGCCAAACAGGCCGCAGCCGGCAACACTGCAGATAAGGACGCCCAAAACGGCTGATTTATAAAGATGATAAGACATACAGGCTTCTCCACGCGTGGTGTTGAATTAATTTTTTTCGTTCAGCAACAGCAACATATCCTGGGCTCTGTTTTTCAGATTATCGGATACGGTAGACGATTGGGTAATTTTCTCGTACTGAGCTTTAGCCTCCTCAAGGTTGCCATCGCGGACAGCCAGCATCGCCAGCAATTCCCGGGCGACATTATAACTGGATTCGCCGTTTTCGGCCAAAGGTTCAAGCAAGGCCTTAACCTCCGCAGCAGGTGCGCCGGCGTCCATTTTGTAAGCGGCTAGTTTCAGAGCAGCAATTTCCCTCATCTGCACGCTGTCGGCATCAGCCGCCAGCTCGTCAAGCAGAGCCGCGGCTTCTTGCGGTTTTTTCTGCTCAAAATAAATATTGGCGATCTGCAGCTTGGCAATGTCGTTATAAATGCCGGAAGTCCGTTCGCTCAAGTTTTGCAACAGCTGCAAACTTTCATCCAGACGTCCCTGATTTTGCAGCGACAGGGCAACCGCATAGGCGTTGGAGATTTCCTGATTGCGGCGGTTAATCCAGTTTTTGAAGGTTTCAAAACTCACGGCGGCGGTAATGGCAACAGCCACGACTATCACAATCAGCAGACCATATTTATTCCACAGACTTTTCAGCTCGTCATTTTTGACATCTTCGGCAATTTCCCGCAGCAGGGCGTCATGCGCCAACGGGTCTTTCTCTTTTTTCATCAATATCTCCTCAGCCTTAATTAGTGTATACAGTTTATATAGGCGTTATCCCCGATTTAGTAAAGAAAAATCTGTCTTTTTGCCTATTTAATTACTTCATGAATCAAAAATTTCTTAATCCAGCGCAAATCGTCAATCGGCAGTTTGGCGCCAAAAGTGATGGTCCGGTCATCTGAAATAACAGAAACAAAATAACGCCCCGTCGCCGGATTCTGAGTCACGTCGATAGCTTCAATATCGTCTTTATAAATCTCATTATGTTTGGTGGAATAAATCATATATTTGTGTGTATGGACAAGTTTGTCTTTTTTAAGGACAAGCTTTTCTTTTCGAAACAAGATTAAAATCGTTGTCACAAACAGCAGGATCGCAATGCCGTAGAGAAAGCAGAAGGTATACAGATTAGCCGGCAGGCCTCCTTTGAGCTGCGATGTGGCGGCAGCCAGCACCATCATCACAATCAAGATAGCGCCGCAGGCCAAAACATTATATATGTCCCAGATATTTTGCCGCTTCAGCACAATTTTGTCTTTTTTGCGCACATATTTGAGTGAAGCCGGTAAATCGGCATAAGAGTCATAATCATCGGTCACATAACCCAGACGAGCCATTTCTTTAACAGACTTATCCAGATTTTTGAGGTCGCGTGCAATCAGCCCCTCGTCGGTGTTGATCAGCGCTGGCAGTTCGAAATAGCGTGCATATTCTTTCCACAAACGCCGGACGTCTTTGGGCGAAGTAGAAATATACAGGGGCACGATTCTTTCCGGATTTTTATGATACAGTTCAATAATATAGCGGTTGCAATTGATGAGGCCGTTTTGAAAAAGTTCGATTCTGAAACGGACACCGAGATAGTTCTTGATATTTTCCTGAACGATTCTTTTTTTGCCAAAAACCGGTCGGTTGCCGATAATCATGGTTTTGCCGTCAAAAATAAATTTTCGATAGCGGATATAGGAACAAACGGCAGCCAGCATCATCCCCAGCCCGACAATCATAAAAATTGCGTCAAAAACAACCGGGCTGATAAAAGGTTCATATTGAGAAAGATCCGTCAGCGGGACGATTTCTGCGACATTTGCATTGGTATACTTAAAACCGCTGAGCATCTCATACAGCCCCAGCGCAAACAACAACGCACCGAAAACCAGCCCCGGCAGCATAAACTGCCATCGGGTTCTGTCGGAAATCTTGGCCGGAAGACGGTTAAACTTAAATTCCAGTTTGTGGCTGAAGTGGCTGGGTACCGTGTAACTCATTTCTTTTTCCTTAAATCAAATGTCCCGCAAACAAAATTATGCTATCTCAAAAGGTTTAAATAATCATCAATTTTTTGCAAATTTTAGCTTATATTAATAATATTGTTTTAAAGTAAAAACAATTTTGAATCAGAACAAGGAACGCTCATGGGAAATATTGAAGTATTCAATCAAAATTATATTTTTTTGCTGACGCTTGCGTCGCTGGGTTTTCTGCTTTTTTCTTGTTTTTATGCCTCGAATGATTCTGAAAAACTTTTTGCGCCGATATGGATGCTGTTCATCGGTTTTATCACCGAATTTTGCGCTGAAGGTGTCGTTGCCCGGGCGGCAGATGTCTATACGCAGGGGCTGGATATTGAAAATTATGTATTTATGGAATTGCTGCTGTTGTTGATCGCCGCCATTTTTATGGGAATGGCCGCAACTTCGCTGATGGTCAACAGCATGGCCGGCTATATTTTTGCGGGAACACTCGGCATTTTGGGAATTATTGCCGTACCGTTGTTTGTTTATATTCTGCCCGACGGCAATGTGGTCAACGGCATGAGGTTGATTTTCCCGTTAGCGGGCTTTTCTTGTGTCGCTATTGGCTTTGGGGCCAAAGCCGGGCAGGAACATCAAAGCGGTTTTTTGCTTGGAGCGGCGGCAAATGCAGCCATTGCGGTTTTGCTGGTGCTTAAGTTTTTTGGCATCGGTTCGGAAGGGGCGTTCATGCCTTATATTCCGGCCGTATTTTATCTGATTACGGCTTTTGCCTTCATGATGATCAAAGCAAATCTGCTGTACGTCCGGCTTGATAAAGCTAATCTTCAGATTGAAAAATACAACAGCCGTATCGAGGAAATGATTCGTCTTTCGCCTTTTCCGATCATCATATCCAGGCTGGGCGATGATAAAATTATTCTGGCCAATAATAATGCCTGCAAACTTTTTGGGATCAACCCTAAAGAGTTGGAGCGCTATCACCTGAAAGATTTTTTTGCCGATGCCGATAATCGCCAGTTGCTGACCGAACGCCTCGAAAATGAGAAAGAGGTTCAGGATTTTGAAATTCTTGTTAAAACGCCGACGTCCGATACACCGTTCTGGCTTTTGGCTTCGGCCAATGTAATGGATTATAATTACGATTTGGTCCTTTATTCGGCCTTTCAGGATATAACTTCGCGTAAAAATCGCGAAAATCTGCTAAAAAATCAGGCCATACGCGATCCGCTGACATCTTTGTACAATCGTCGCTATTTTGAAGAAGAAGTCTCTCGCCAAATTTTGGCGCTCAAAGCTCAAAAAAGCCCGTATTCGGTTTTAATGCTGGATGCCGACTTTTTCAAGAAGGTAAATGACACCTATGGCCACAAAACCGGCGACAAAGTGCTGATAGAGCTGGCCTCAACGGCCGAGCGTGCTCTGCGGGACAATGACATCGTTGCCCGTTACGGAGGAGAAGAATTTGTCGTATTTTTGCCCGGCATCAAAGCTGAAGACGGCTGTGCCGT
The DNA here is from genome assembly GCA_944391445.1 of uncultured Alphaproteobacteria bacterium. GTDB lineage: Bacteria > Pseudomonadota > Alphaproteobacteria > RF32 > CAG-239 > CAZU01. Next base: position 21,539 of record CALXTL010000015.1, read on the forward strand.
TGCCGACCGGCTGCGCCAGAGCATCAGTATGCAGACGGTTTATGCCGATGACAATACCCCGGTTAAATTTACGGTATCTGTCGGCGTATCTTCTTCCGAGATTTCCGACAATGTCGATATGCTGATCAAAACCGCAGATGAGGCTCTCTATAAGGCCAAGCAAAACGGACGCAACCGGGTTGAGGTATTCTGCACGGGAGATTTGGAAGCTTTCATTGCCCAGGGGCAGATTGAGCGCAAAGATGAAAGCCAAAATCATCATCCGATTTTTGATAAAGAAAGTAATCAGGAAATCTCGTTGCTTGATGGAATTGAGGAAAACAAGATTGGCGACGAAGATGTTTTTGTTGAGGATAAAAGCACTTCTGCCGTAAATAAAAAGGATGCCTGATGGCTTGCGATGTAGCGGAAATATGCGGCGGATGCCCGCGGCGGATGCTTTCGCCGGAGGAATACCGGCGGCAAAAAACGGAAGAATTTGCCAAAATACTGGCGCCTCTCGGGGCGGAGCTGCGCTTGGGAATACCGGTTTTTATTGCAGATGGCACTCGTCGCCGCGCTTCATTGGCTTTTTCTTTTCACCGCGGAAAGTTATGTCTGGGTTTCAACCAAAAGCGCAGCGATATGCTGGTGGATATAGCCGCCTGTCCGTTGCTGACGCCGCGTCTCAATGCCGTGCTGCCGGATATCCGCCAATTATTGTCGGCTGTTTGCGCTGTTCCTCTGCAAATTCGCAAAGGCAAAAAGATTCAAACTCAAAATCTGACATCCGGCGATGTGTGGCTTTGCGAGGCGGCAAATGGCATTGATGTGGTTTTGGAATATGATGCGCCGCTGGAATTATCGCACCGGATGATTTTGTTTGAGCAGACTCAGACAATGCCCGGGATTATTCGTTTATCGCATCGGCGCCGGGTAACAGAGGCTGCAGAACCGATTATTGAAAAGGCCCGTCCCTGTGTCAAACTCGGCGGAGTTGATGTCTATATTCCGGCCGGCACGTTTCTGCAGCCTTCTTTGGCCGGAGAGCAGGCTTTAACAGAATTGGTCCGGACATATCTTGACGACACGCAAGGCAAAATAGCGGACTTATTTTGCGGAGTCGGCACATTTTCCTACGTTTTGGCACAAAATATCAAAAACAAAATCACCGCAGCAGATTCTTCCCGGGAATTATTGAAAGGCTTTAGGGAAACTGTCAATGCCAACCGAATCCCCAATATTGACATCATAAACAGAAATCTGTTTAAATATCCGTTTGACGCAGCGGAACTTGAAGGTTTTTCCGCCGTTGTCCTGGATCCGCCCCGGGCGGGCGCAGCCGCGCAGACGGCGCTTTTGGCCGCCATGCCGCCGACAAAACGGCCGCAGAAAATCATTATGGTTTCCTGCAATCCGCGCACGTTTGTCAACGATGCGCAGACGTTGCTTTCCGGGAGCTGGAGCTGCCGTGAAGTCACCATGGTTGACCAGTTTGTATATTCTGATCACAGCGAGCTTGTCGCCTTATTTACAAACCGGCAGAGTTAATTTATATTAGAGGTCAAGATGAAAAAATTATGCCAAATACTCGGAGTTTTGACGTTGGTGGCTTCCTGCGCGCCGACACAAAAAGTTGTTGACTATGGTTGCCCGAATGTCCAAATCCCGCGCGCAACCGCATATGCAATGCAAAAGGCGGGTTATTCGGAAGAAGTCCGGCTTGAGCTGATCGGCTACGAAGGTTATTGTCTGAAAGCCAATACCGTTGACCGACGTTATGCCGTTATCCGGCCGCTGTTCAAAATCATCCGTCTGAGCGAAGGCTATGATACGCGGATAGATTTTTCCTATTATACCGAAACAATCAAAGGTCCGCCGGAGTTCTTAGGGCGCAGGCGCTATTTTGCCTCGGTAGATATTCCGCGGGATGTTTATGAAAAAGAGTTTGCCGGCCGCCAGATAAAAGTCCGCCTCCCCGGAGAAGACTATGCTGATTTCGCGATTCTGCTCGGGATGGAAAATTCTGCCGCCGAAAGGGATTATAATCAAAAAATGTTTGATGTTGAATACCGCTATCTGAGTGCAGATGAAAAGCAGGCATATTCGCAGCCGGTGACGCCGCGGGTGATTGAAGTTGAAAAAGCGCCCGATGTGCAGTATATGCAGTTGAAACCGCTGCCTGTCAAACGGCCGGCGCAACCCCAGAACGATTGCGGCTGCAAATTGTAATTAGATAAGAGAGGAATAATAAGATGACCTTGTGCAAATCGACAACAAAACAGGCCCGCGCCATGGCTAACGCGATTCGTTTTCTGAGCGCCGACGCCATTGAGCGCGCCAATTCGGGACATCCGGGCATGCCGCTCGGCATGGCGGATGTGGCAACGGTTTTGTTCTCCAGATTTATTCGTCTTAACCCTGCCGCCCCGCGTTGGTTTGATCGTGACCGGTTTGTTTTGTCTGCCGGACACGGTTCAATGTTGCTCTATTCTCTGTTATATCTGTTGGGCTACAAAGATATTGGAATTGAAGATCTCAAAAATTTCCGCCGACTTGGCGCCAAAACCGCCGGCCACCCTGAATATGGCCACCTTGCCGGAATAGACATGACAACCGGCCCGCTCGGGCAGGGAATTTCTTCAGCGGTGGGCATGGCTTTGGCCGAGCGGATTCTTGCAGCCAAATACGGGGAGGATGTCTGCAATCATTATACTTATGTTATGGCCGGTGACGGCTGTTTGATGGAAGGTATCTCGGAAGAGGCAATTTCTTTGGCCGGGCATCTTCGGCTGAATAAGCTGATTGTCTTCTGGGACAACAATAATGTGACGATTGACGGGCATGTTGACGCAGCCAGTTCTGTTGACCAGTTAAAGCGCTTTGAAGCATGCGGTTGGAATACGATAGAGGTCGACGGTCATTGTCAGAAAGCGGTGGCAAAAGCAATCATCAAGGCGCAAAAATCCAAAAAGCCGACCCTGATTGCCTGCAAAACGCAAATCGGTTTTGGGGCGCCGACCAAAGGCGGTACATCCAAATGCCATGGTTCGCCGCTTGGTGCCGAAGAGCTGTCCGCCATGCGCAAAGCACTCGGCTGGAATTATGCTCCGTTTGAAGTGCCTGCCGGCGTTCTTACCTCCTGGCGCGAAGCCGGACAACGTTGCAACAGCGCCTATCAGGATTGGCAAAATCGGGCCAAAACCAAAGGCAAAGAATTTAGTGATGTCATTAATGGGAAATTGCCGAAAAATTGGGATAAAGAGCTCAAAAAACTTAAGCAAAAGGTCATTGCCGAAAAGACCAAAGTTGCCACGCGCAAGGCCTCGCAAATGTGTTTGGAGGCAATTATGCCGCACATTCCGCAGCTTATCGGCGGTTCGGCGGATCTGGCAGCCTCCAACTTGACGTTAACCGGAGTTTCCAAGACAGTCACCGCCAAAGATTACAATGGCAACAATATCATGTATGGCATCCGGGAACATGCCATGGGCGCCATCATGAATGGTCTGGCTTTGCACGGCGGAATCATTCCCTTTGGCGGTACGTTTTTTGTCTTTTCGGACTACATGCGCCCGGCTCAGCGCTTGGCCGCACTGATGGGGATTCGGGTTATTTATGTTCTGACCCATGACTCAATCGGTGTCGGCGAAGACGGCCCGACGCATCAACCGATTGAGCATCTGGCGGCATATCGCTGCATGCCGGGGATTCGCACTTTCCGCCCTTGTGACGTAGTTGAAACGGCCGAGGCCTGGCAGCTTGCGCTTGAAACAGAAGATAAACCGAGTATTTTGGCGCTGACGCGTCAGAATTTGCCGTTGTTGCGTATGTCGGCGGAAGAAAATCTGACGGCCCGCGGCGGCTATGTCTTGTCGGAAGCAGACGGCAAGCGCCGGGCAACCATCATTGCCACCGGTTCGGAGGTGTCCTTGGCCATGGAAGCCAAAAAACGCCTGAAAGAAGAAGGAATTGAAATTGCGGTTGTATCCATGCCCTGTTGTGAGTTGTTTGACGCGCAACCGCTTGATTATCAAGAGCAGGTTTTGGGAAAGGCGCCGCGTATTGCGGTTGAGGCCGCGTCCAAGTTTGGCTGGGAAAAATATGTCGGTTTGGATGGTGATATTATCGGGATGGACGGCTTTGGCGCTTCCGGACCGGCCGAGGAGTTATATAAATATTTCGGCATCAGCGTCGAAGAGGTAATAGACAGCGTCAAAAATCTGCTCTAGTTTAGAGCAAAAAGCAAGGCGGCTTTTTGAAAGGCCGCCTTTTTATATGCTCAGCGTGTGAGTCCGCGCATGGCCAAAAACGCCGGCGGAACAGAGGCCTGAAAAGGCATTTCCGGCGCCCGGTAAAGTTTATTCTGCGAACTGTACGCGTCAATGGCGCGCTGCACCATTGGCTGCGGAGACATCTGCCTGTTAAGAATAAAGGCTGAAAAGTCAACCATTTTCCCGTCAATAGGGAAAGTAAAACAGGTGCTGACCCGTCTTTTAAAATCATCAGGATCAGATTTTTCGGGGATCATAAATTTGGAGACTTTAGCTTTATTTATATATCCTTTGACATCACCCAGGCTGGTGTAGGCATAATTTTTCTTTTCTTTTTCCAACCAGCGATCAAACACGGCATTAGCCAGCAAAGCATATTCTTTCAGTCGCGCCTTTGCCGAGGTATCTCCCGGATGAATTTGCCCGGACTCAACAGCGTCGGTATAAGCGTCCGACTTAAAAAATTCTTTAATATTACGGCTTTTCAGATAACGTTCCCGTTCATAAATCCGGCGGCCGATTTCGGCGCCGATTTCATTATACTGGCCGATGATGGCCAAATCAGACAAGCTGAGTGTGCCGACATTGACAACAAAAGGCTCGGCTTCTTTCGGCTTTTGCGGCACTTGAATGGCGTCAGCGCGCGGCAGCAGCGCATTTTGCCGCTTTTTTAACTTGATTTTTTTGATATTGCCTCTCCGATGAAATGTCAGATGGCATAACTCATGAATTTTGACGCCGTTGACATACTGCTCCATATTATATTTATCAAATCGGGCAATCCAAAACGAGTCGCGGGCATTGGCGCCGGTATAATCGGTCAGGAAATATTTAATTTCGATTTTGTCTTTATATTGCCGATATTGTCCGAGACAAATTCGTTTCTTGGCGTTTCCTTTATCAATACGCAGCGTATCGTAGTCAAAATCTTTGCATATGTTCAGATAATCGGAAAAAGATGTGGCGCGCCCGTCTTCAAAAGCTTTGACATAATTGTCTTTGATAACTTTGGCCGTTTTAAGGCGCGGTGCCGGCATCTGGCGCGGAGCGGCTGCCGGTGTCGGTGTGTTCAAAACCAGAGTTGTCAGCGCACCGAGAAACAAACTTTTCATTTTGGGAGATCTTTTCAGATGCATCGGCTTATCCTCTTTTTCAGAAATTCTTAACTTAATCATAGCATAATTAGCATAAAAGAACATCTTTTTTTTAAGGGGAAGCCATGAATATCTGGGGAGAAATCACCGGCTATGCGGCCGGAATATGCACAGCGCTTTGTTTTTTGCCGCAAACAATCAAGACCATCATCACCAAAAATGTCCGCGATTTGTCCTTTTGGAGTTATTTGTTTTATTGCTTGGGAATACTGCTCTGGATCATTTACGGTTTCTGCATTGGATCTGTCCAAATGGTGTTATTTAACACTTTTTCTGTAATTTTTGCCGGAATAATTTTGGCAATGATCATTTTTTACCGTCGCCGTTGAAAATATTTGACAAATTTGTCAAGAAAAGATATGGTGACAGCGAATTTATAAAATATACAAATTATGATGAAACAAACCCAAGTCAGGACAGCCCCGGAAAAAATCGATGCTGTCAATGTTGTATGGCGCAGTCACGCTGCCCGTCTTATGAGAAAAGTATGCCCATATGTTGAGGACATAGAAGTTGAACTTGGCCGTTTAAGCTTCAAACAGCTGATGTGCGACCGTCTTCAGGGCTATGTCGTTTTTTACACGAAGATGCCGCGTATGTTATTAAGCTGGAAAGTTCGTTTGGCTCTCTGGTGGAAAGAACGCTGGCAAAGCCAGAAATACGGCTATATCGTTTTGTTGGTTGTCAAATGTTTCAGAAATGATGCCGGCAAGCCGCGACAGGTCATTATACTTCCTCTGGACACACTGGAAACAGAACAGAAGTATAATCCCGGAGATTGTTTCCGCGCTGTACAGAATACCGAATGGCGCTATGCTGTTCGCGGTGAGAAGGACTGCGAAATCGTGACCGAGGCTTTCTACCGTCGTGAGCAGCGTGCGGCAGCTCAAAGACCGGATGCGAAAGTCATTTAGCACTTGAGTTAAAGAACCCCCGACAGCATGCGCTGCCGGGGCTTTTTTGTGCCAAAATCCAAAAATAAGTTGCAAAAAAACACCATGGTTATATATTGAGCGCAGTTCGTTTTTTACATTATCAAAGGAGAAAAACATGCCTTTAGTTACCATGCGCCAGATTCTCGATCATGCCGCCGAGAACAGCTACGGCGTTCCCGCATTTAATATCAACGACATGGAACAGGTGATTGCCGTTTTGCAGGCTGCCCGCAAAGTCAATGCGCCGGTCATTTTGCAAACCTCAACGGGTGCTCGTAAATTTGCCGGAGACCCGATGATCCGTCATATGATTGCCGCTGGTATCGAAATGTTTCCCGAACTGCCGATTTGTCTGCATCAGGATCATGGTTCGTCAGTTGATATCTGCCAGTCGGCCATTGTTAACGGCTATTCTTCCGTCATGATGGACGGTTCATTGGAGGCTGATGGCAAAACGCCGTCTTCCTTTGAATATAATGTCCGTGTGACCAAAGAAGTTGTGGCTCGTGCACATGCGGTCGGCGCCTCGGTTGAAGGCGAGCTCGGCGTTATTGGTTCGCTCGAGACCGGCAAAGGCGATAAAGAAGACGGCCACGGAGCAGAAGGCGTAATTGATAAAAAACGTTTGGTGACCGATCCGGACGAAGCAGCCCGTTTTGTTGAAGAAACGCATCTGGATGCCCTGGCGGTTGCGGTAGGAACATCGCACGGGGCCTATAAATTCACCCGCAAACCCGACGGAGAGATTCTCTCAATTGAGACAATTGAGAAAATTCATAAAAAACTCCCCAATACGCATATGGTGATGCACGGTTCTTCTTCTGTGCCGCAGGAGCTGCAGGATTTGATCAATGCATATGGCGGCGCCATTCCGCAGACCTATGGCGTGCCGGTGGAAGAAATTGTCCGCGGCATTAAGTCCGGCGTCCGCAAGGTTAATGTTGATACGGATTGCCGCATGGCCATTACGGGGGCAATCCGCAAAATTTTTGCCGAGAACCCCAAAGAATTTGACCCGCGCAAGTATCTCAAACCGGCGATTGAAGAAATGCAAAAGGTTTGCGAAGCACGTTATATTGCTTTCGGTGCGGCCGGCCATGCCGATAAAATTAAGCCGGTGCCGATGTCCGAGATGGCCAAGCGTTATGCCGCCGGAGAAATCTGATATCGCCTTTCTTTTCCAAAAAAGGCAAAATAATAAAAAGCCTGGGAGAATCATTTCTCCCAGGCCTCTTTTTATCTGCAAAAATTTATGCGGGTTGACCGATCTTTATTTGGAGTGAGACAACGTCTTCCTGTCATAAAATCTGCAAGATAAAACTTTTGGAAAACCGACTCGACGATTTTTCCTGAAGTCATTCTGGTCTATATAGACAAAAATGTCAACAAATAAAACAGTCGGCGCCGGCATAGAAAATTTATATTGTTTAAAAACAATATGTTATCAGTTTTCAACTTTGGCGCCTTGCGTAAAACTCAGACGAATATCTTCGGCAAAATCGCCGATTTCCTGCTCATGTTTGAGTTCCTCTTTAAGAATTTTCTCCGCAATACGGAAAGTTTCAAAATCTTTGCCGAAGCACATTTCGCAAATTTGCTGATAACGGACAATGGCACAGCGCTCGGCAGCCAAATTCTGCTCCAGCAGGTTAAGCACATAAGGTTTTATCGGTGCTTCATATTTGCAGAGCGCGCTTTTTTCAAAATCATTGGGGTTTAATATCGGTGTGCCACCAAGTTGGATGATCCTGGCGCAGAGCCATTGAGCATGTTTCAGCTCTTCTTCGGCATGCTCCATAAATTCTTCGGTAATTGTGGCGCGCATTGGTCCTGTTGCCACCTGAGCACCGATCCAGTACTGATAATAGGCCAGCCATTCTTCGGCATAAGCCGTGTTTAAAATTTTTAGCAGTTCATCATGGTCTGTTTTGGAAATTTTCAAAGCCATTTGTCCCATTTGTTTCTCCTTTCAAAAGTTGTGTCTTCGGTTCGGGAGATAATCATCAAACGGCGGATATCAAGGGCAGAAAATTGTTTTGCATTTTATCGGGATTAATATATTCTGATATTATAATCAAAAAAGGAGAAAAACATGACACTTATTGCTCCGAGTCTGCTCAGCGCTGATTTTGCGGATCTTAAGAATGAAGTAAAACGTCTGGAAGAGGCTCAGGCCGATATGATTCATCTGGATATCATGGACGGGCATTTCGTGCCAAACCTCACTTTTGGCGCCGGCGTGGTTCGCGCGGTTCGACCATATACCCGACTGCCTTTTGATGTGCACCTGATGGTAAAAAATCCGGATGCTTTTCTGACAGACTTTGCCAAGGCCGGTGCAGACATCATCACTGTCCACGCCGAGGCTTGTCCGCATCTGGACAAAACCTTGGCGGAAATTCATCGTCTTGGTTGCAAGGCTGGTGTCTCGCTCAATCCGTCGACATCGGAGGATGTTTTGCAATATGTGCTTGATAAAACAGATCTAGTTTTAGTGATGTGTGTCAACCCGGGCTTCGGCGGGCAGAAATTTATTCCTGCGCAGCTTAAAAAAATTGCCCGTATCAGAAAAATGATCGGCGAGCATAAGATTCTGCTGGAAGTTGACGGCGGTATCAACCCGCTGACGGCGGCAGAGGCCGTAGCCGCCGGCGCAGATATTTTAGTGGCCGGCACGGCCGTTTTTGAAGGTGGAGCATATGCCGGCAATATTGCCGCCTTAAGACAAAATTAACCGCCCCTGCGCTAGGCTTTGGAAAGCGGCAATAATTAAGGAGAAAAACGATGAAGCATTTGATAATGATCATCGAAGATGAAGAAGCCCTGGCGTTGATGCTCAAATATAATCTGGAAAAAGAAGGTTATGATGTTTGGGTTGAAGCGCGAGGCAACAAAGCAATTGCCGAAATTGAAAAACGTCAACCGTCGGTTATTTTACTAGACTGGATGCTGCCGGAGCTTTCCGGTGTTGATATCTGCAAGCTGATTCGTTCCAAGCCGGATATCAAAAACATTCCGGTGATTATGCTGACGGCCAAAGGCGAGGAAGAAGACAAAATCAAGGGCCTTTCGGCAGGCGCCGACGATTATGTAACCAAACCTTTTTCTGTGCCGGAGCTTCTGGCCCGGGTCAAAACCCAGTTGCGCCGTGCGCCGGAACCGCAAACCGAAAAGGAATTTGTCTTTGAAGACATCCGGATGGATTTGGTTGAAAAAAAAGTTTTTCGCGGCGAAAATTATATTCATCTCGGGCCGACGGAGTTTCGTCTTCTGCGGATGCTCATGGAAACGCCGGGCAAAGTTTTTTCGCGCGAATTTTTACTGAAAAATGTCTGGGGAGACAATATCTATGTCGAATCGCGCACAGTTGATGTCCATATTCGCCGCCTGCGCAAATCGCTGAACGAATATGGCCCGGACTATATTCGCACGGTTCGCGCCACCGGTTATGCCATTGATGTAAACCCCCGTGCCGAAGAGTAATTTGCGCGATTATTCATAAGCAAAATCCCTTGCATTTTAAGCCGAACTGGGGCAATATCCTTGCCAACGGAAAGGATAAACAAGCATGGCACTTCAATTTGAAATTTTGCAAAAGCAGGGCAAAGCCCGCCGCGGTCGTCTGCATACCAAACACGGCATTGTTAACACGCCGGCATTCATGCCGGTCGGTACTTGCGGCACTGTCAAGGCAATGATGCCGGAGTCGGTGGCGGCAACCGGCGCGGAAATCTTGCTGGGCAATACCTATCATCTGATGTTGCGCCCCGGCGCCGATTTGGTTGAAAAAATGGGCGGCTTGCATAAATTCATGAATTGGGACAGGCCGATTCTGACCGATTCTGGAGGCTTCCAGGTCATGAGCCTGTCCGGGTTGCGCCGGCTTAATGAAGACGGGGTATGGTTTTCATCGCATGTAGACGGCAAAAAGTTTTTTCTCTCGCCCGAAGAGTCAATGAAAATTCAGCATAAGCTTGATTCTGACATCACCATGTGTTTTGACGAATGCGTCAAGCTGCCGGCGCCGCATAACGAGGTGGCAAAATCAATGGAAATGTCCATGCGCTGGGCCAAGCGCTCGCGTGCTGCCTGGGTTGAACGTGACGGCTATGGTATTTTTGGTATTCAGCAAGGCGGAACTTATGAGGATTTGCGCCGCATTTCGGCCGATCGCCTGTGCGAAATCGGCTTTGACGGTTATGCCATCGGCGGTTTGGCTGTTGGTGAGGGGCAGGAGACGATGTTTGAGGTTCTGGATTATGCTCCGGGAATGTTGCCGCAAGATAAGCCGCGTTACCTGATGGGGGTGGGCCGCCCCGATGACATTATGGGAGCCGTATTGCGCGGGGTGGATATGTTTGACTGCGTTATGCCGACTCGTTCAGGGCGTACATCGCAGGCTTTCACCGCTCGCGGCACGGTCAATATTCGCAATGCCCGCCATCGTGAAGATCCGCGTCCGTTGGAAGCCGAATGTGACTGTCCTCTGTGCCGGAATTATACGCGCGCCTATATTCATCATTTGCAAAAATGCAATGAAGTCCTTGCAGTTATGTTGCTGACCTGGCATAATATCCGCTATTATCAGCGTCTGATGCAGGGTATCCGCAAGGCGTTGGATGAAGGCCGTTTGGATGAATTTGCCAAAGAGTTTTATGCCAAACAGGCGTTGGGAGATATTGAAGAACTCTGAAATCTTTTATACGGAGGCAAGGATGACGGAAGAAAAATCAACGGCTGTTGCAAATGGTGAAGAACCGCACCTGCGTGTTTGTGTCTCCGGCGGGTCGCGTCCCGGCAATGATCCCTTATACGAAGAAGAAGCCTACAACATGGGCGTTAAAATTGCCAAAATGGGATTCCGTCTGGACTATGGCTTTTCCGATACAGGCATTATGGGCAGTGTTGCCCGCGGCGTGATGGATACCTGGGAAAAAGATGCCGGCAAACATTATCAGGGGATTGATCCGATTGTCGGTGTAACCACACAGGAATATTTTAAGCTATATAAAACCGATGAGTTTTTAAAAAAAATCAGCAATGTGGTGCTGACCGATACTCTGGAAAACCGCAAGAAAAAACTTTTTGAGGCCGACATTATTCTTTTTGCGCCGGGCGGCGTTGGCACTTTGGATGAATTGGCTTACGATTGCGTGGCCATGCAGGATGGTTTCATTCAGGCCAAACCTTTCATCATCTATAATATCAACGGCTTTTTTTACCATATTCTGGAATATCTGAAAGTATTGTCAGCCAGCGGTTTTGCAGATCGCATACCGTTTATTGTGGTAGATGACAGCGAAGAGCTGGAAATAGCTTTTCGCTTGCTCAAGCTCAAAAACAACAAATGTGCCACCACGCGGGAGGCATATGCTCAGGCGCGTCAGCTTGCCTATGAGCTGCCGTATTTTTTCAAAAAGAAGGTCGACAGCAGCATTTGGGTGGAACACATTTTGGACTATATGCGCCTGATCAAAGAGCGAGGCAGTGCCGAAGAACAGGAAAATCTGGCCAATGATATTGAACAGGCATATCTTGAAAAAGAAATTGAGCGCATGTATGACCGGTTAGCCCGAACCGGGCGGGATACCGCCATTGTCAGCGACAAATTGACCAAACTTAAAAATCGGCGCAAGGGGCGCAAAGCATAAGCTGTCAGTTTAATCATATATTCATTTTTAGTCGCTAGGATAGAGCCTGAGGGAGAAACAAAATGCTGAATATCCTTTGGGCTTCTTTTTTTCTGGTGCCGTTTGTTTGGATTATAATCCAAAGCGTTGTTGCCGGAGATGTGCAATTGTGGGATGAAACCGTCGGTGCAATTTTTGCCGCGGCCGAAAATGCGTTTAACATTGCTATCGGCCTGACCGGCATGCTGTGCCTTTGGCTTGGGTTACTCAAAATTGCCGAGAAGTCCGGATTGACGGATCTTTTGGCTAAAGCATTGCGTCCGTTGTTTGCCAAAATCATGCCTTCTGTACCGGCAGACAGTCCGGCAATGGGGGCCATCATCATGAACATGGCCGCCAATATGCTCGGCTTAGACAATGCCGCCACTCCTTTTGGGCTCAAGGCCATGGAACAATTGCAAAGTTTAAACCCAAACAAAAAAAAGGCGTCTGACGCGCAAATTTTGTTTATGGTGATTAATGCTTCGGCAGTAACGCTGATCCCGGTCAGCATCCTCATGTATCGGGCCAAATTTGGTTCACTCAGCCCGGCCGCAGTGTTTTTGCCGATTTTGCTGGCAACCTCTGCCTCAACTTTAGTCGGATTTTTGAGTGTGGCCTATGTGCAAAAGCTCAATATTTTTAACCGGGTTGTGGCGGCGTATCTTGCGGCAGCATTGCTGCTGATTGGCTCTCTGGCCTGGTATTTTCAGCATCTGCCCGAAGAATTGCGCCTGCAGGCCGCGGGTTCGTTCGGTAATTGTATTATTTTCGGAGCAATGGCTTTCTTTATTGCATTCGGATTATTAAAAAGACTGAATGTATACGAAACATTTATCGAAGGAGCCAAAGAAGGCTTTGAAGTTGCCGTGCGTATTATCCCGTATCTTGTAGCCATGCTGGTAGCCATTGCGGTATTACGGGTTTCCGGCATTTTAAACATTATTGTTTCGGCTTTGGGGCAGATTTGCGTATTTTTGGGAATAGATACCGGTTTTGTGCCGGCGTTGCCAACCGCATTGCTCAAGCCGCTTTCGGGCAATGCCGCGCGCTCAATGATGCTGGAAACTTTTGAGACCTACGGTGTGGATAGTTTTGCGTCTTTTACCGCCTCGCTTATCCAAGGCTCGACGGAAACAACTTTTTATGTTTTAGCTGTTTATTTCGGCGCGGTAAAAATCACTAAAGTCGGCGCGGCCTTGCCCTGTGCCTTATTGGCAGACCTTGCAGGAATATCGGCTGCCGTATATTTGGCTTATTTGTTTTATTAATCGGATATTAAAGATCCGGCGGCTACAATAAAAAAAGAGGATAAAATGCGCGCATTGATACAAAGAGTTACAAATTCGGATGTAACGGTGAACGGACAAAAAGTGGCGGCCATAGGTCCGGGGATGTTGGTTTTGCTTGGGGTTCAAAAAGATGACGGCGAAGCCGATGCGGCCTATCTGGCGCAAAAAGTGTCAAACTTGCGTATTTTTGAGGACCAAAACGGAAAAATGAATTTATCGATACGCGATATCGGCGGGGAGCTGCTGGTTGTGTCGCAGTTTACTTTGGCCGGAGACACGTCGCGCGGCAATCGCCCGGGGTTTGAAACGGCTGAAAAACCGGAAAAAGCCCGCCGGTTGTATGAATATTTTGTTTCTTGTCTTCGGCAGACGGGCATTCCGACCCAAACCGGAATCTTTCAGGCCGAGATGAAAGTTTCTCTGCTTAACGATGGTCCTGTAACTTTTTTATTGGAAAGAAATTCACACGAGGTGCTCCATGGAAAATGAACAAACATTAACACCCGAGGAAGAGTTGGAAGATTTGCTTTATGAGCTTTTTGAACTCGATTTTGACGAGGAAGAAGCTATTAAGGAAGTTGAAGCCGACGTCTATTCTTTTTTGCAGCAAAAAAACGATAATATCTGTGCCCTGATTGTGCTGATGTTTATTGAAATCATGCGTGGAAACAGGTATAAGGCGCAGTCATTGGCTTATAAAATCTGGGAAATCGGCGGCGAATTGCCCTCGTTTTTTGAAATGATTTATATTGAAAATCTACTGAGTCTCGGCTTGGTCGATATGGCGGCCATTCTTCTCAAACCAAGATTCGAGCAGCTTGCCCAGAATATTGAAGATTTTTATTCTGTCCTGCTTAAATTCTCGGTCATGACCGGCAATGTCGCGCTTTTGCGCCGAATGGAGGGCTTTCCTGCCGTTTCAAAAGATGATGCGCCTTTGTTTGATTTCGCCAATAATTTTACCCGTGCCGGTAAAAGCGATGTTTTCAAGAATATTCAAAAAATCATCCTTGATGCATTGGGCGAACACATTTGCGCTTATGAATACCTGCTGATAGAGGCAAATCCGCCGCATTTGGAAATCAGGCTTTATTTGAATGCTGAAGAAGCGCGTTGTCTTGTCCTGCAACAACAAATTCGGCAAAAAATCCAGGCATATCTGCTTTCTGCCGGAGAAACAGCCTCCGATCTGATCAGCCCCGTTGTCCTCAATATCAAATCTCACGAAGCCTGGTTGCCGGCAGAGAGCGAAGTTTAATCGACGCCTGCCGGTGATTGTGCCGGAGTGATAATGGCATTGCCTGCCATGTTTTTTGCGGATGTATCCGCTTGGTAAGTAATTTTCGGCAAAAGCCTTTGGCAGCCTTTATTCAATAGTTTTCGCATCAGCGAAGAAGCAACCTGTTGTTCATCGTCATCGCTTTCAAACAGGATAAAACGATTTTGGTGCTCGGTAATCTTACGGCCGGTGGCTGTATTTGTCAGCTCAAGCTGGACAACCATTTGCAGCCGATAGGTATGTTGATTGATCGGGTCGACTTTGGCGCGCAAAACATTTGTGCTCAGAACATAATCGGCGCCTTCTTTGGAAGTAGAGGCTTTAATATCCGGGTTTTCAGCCAAGGCTTGACGAATATCCTTAAAAAAAACGCCGGTTTCGCTGCCGTTGTAAAATTTTGTTTTATTGACAAAAACGACAATTTTATGGCTTTCCGCACGGGCAGCCGTTTCCGACTGAGCGTCAAAGGCAATATCCTGATGAATTTTCGGCTGCGGTTTGGGCGGCATTTCGGTGACGCTCTCAGGTAAGCTGTCAACATCGTTTTCCAGCACCAAAAAATCATCTTCCGATGCATCAGACATTTCTTCGGCCGATTTTTGTTTGTCTTCAGTCAGCTTTTGCAGAGCCAGTGCAATATTTTGCGGGGATAAATATCCGGTCACTTCAACGCAGACGCGTTCGTCATTTTGTTCCAATGTGCGCACGGCCATATCTTCAAGATAATTATCCGCCAGATGATAAACCAGCACATTAAAGTCATGCGCCGGCAGATCGGTGCGGACATCGCTGAGTTCGGTAATATTTTCAATCGCTTTAAAACTGGCTTTGTCGGCCGCACGCACCCGCGCACCTGAACGTGCTTCGTTCACACGCAGCGGCTCGCAGGCTGTAGCATAAACGGAAATTGCTTCGCCGTTATCCGGCTGTTCCGCTGCTCCGGCCGGCAATACACCAAAACCAATACCACAAAGCAGAAAGATAAAAGCAAAACGCATAGCCAATCTTACCACCAGCTTCTGTCATCATTGCGCAGGCGGCGCAGTGTTTCTGTCCACTGACCGGCCAGATTATTGCCATCGTCATACAAAATCAACTTATAAACCAAGATTGGCTCTTCAGGCGTTCCGGCATTATCAATCACCGTCTCCAAGATATAATCGGCCTCATCCGGCTTGTCGACAACTTTGAACGTACGCGAATTACGGATAATGTTTTTGGTCGCTCTGGCCGCATTATATACGCCGTCGGGCAATTGCCGGTCGGCTTTTTTCAAATCTTTTACATAAATAAAGCTGCCTTCCGATTCTTCAAACAGCGCGCCTGTTTCATCGAGCATACGGTTCGTTGCGCGAGTGGCGGCAATAGCATAAGTTTCCGGCGCCGGCTCATTAACCATATACCGGCTGCTGCGGGTTGGTAAGCGAAACAAAACATCTTTTTCGGCATAGTCAAGATACACGGTTTCGTCCGCCTCGACAACTTCGTCTTCAGCTGCGTCAACAGTCACGACAACAGGCTGAGTTTTCTTGCAGTTTTTGCATTCTTTGCCGAAAAGCATTTCGCTGAGGGTTGTGTCCGGTGGCAATTTTTCTTCGCCGACAACCATTTCGGAAATGGTCACGTCGGGAGAGTTCTGGCAAGCAAAAAGCAAAGCCGTCAGGCCAATCAGCAAACCTGTCTTTTTCATATGATCCAGTCCTTTGTCGGTTAAATCCTGTTTATAGTATAAAAGCAAAATTTAAAAGTCACATTATATTTTTTTACTTATTCACCATTTGCAATTTAAAAGAAAATAGAATACACTTCCCACTCGAAAGATAAAAGACAGAGAAACAAAATGGTTATGACGTTTACGGCGATTTTGCTTGGGCTGGCGGCATTAATTTATCCGCTGCGCCGCAACAGGTTTTATCTGCTGAACAGTGCGCTGATCATCGGCGTTGCCTGGTTTTTGGAAACACATTATTTCACCGCGCCGGCTTTTACCTGGAAAACGGTTTTGTTATTTATTGTGTTTCAGGTTGTCAGCATTAATTTCACTACGTTTGTGGCTTATGGCATCGATAAACGCGCAGCGCGGCGCGGCGATTGGCGTGTACCTGAGCGGGATTTGCACCTGCTGGAGTTTTTGGGCGGCTGGATTGGCGCCTGGATTGCGCAAAGATTTTTCCGCCACAAAACGGCCAAGCGAAGTTATCAAGCCATATACAAACTCATGATTATCATGGAGTTTGCCGCGGTTTATGTCATTTTGAAATTTCTCCACCTCATCTGATACCGACAGGATCACCAATGTCCAAAGAATATAAAATGCAAGAGTCTCCCAAGCTGCCTTTTTGGGATCATTACAAAATCATGTGGCCGTTTGTAAAGCCATATCTTTTTCGTGCGCTGCTCTCGGTCAGTCTGTGCATTCCGATCGGGGCGCTGGATGCGGTTGTTGCACTGGCGCTCAAGCCCTATATGGATGTTGTCTTGGTTGACAAATCCGCACAGTCGCCGGCTTATATTCCGTTGGTCATCGTGGCCTTCACGCTGGTTCAGGGCGCGCTCAATTACATTGCCACATATCTCAACGGCTGGGTCGGCGGCAAAATCACTGTTGATGTCAAGCGCGCACTGTTTCGTAAATTGTTGTTTTTGGAGCCGGCGTTTTATGACAAAAATGATTCCGGCTACATTATTCAGCGTTTTTCTTCCGATGCCGATGCCGCCTGCAACGGATTAATTGACAACATTCGTCTTTTTTTATCGCGCGTTTTTTCGTCTTTGGCCTTGGTCGGCGTGCTGATCTATAATTCCTGGCAATTGTCGATTATCGCCATTTTGGTTTTGGTTTGCGCGCTGATGCCTTTGTCGCAGGTCCGCCGGATGATCAAAAACACCATTCGCAAGCAAGTAGCGGAAAGTGCCACGGTTCTGACGAATTATAACGAAACTTATGCCGGTTGCAAAACCATTGCGTCATATAATCTGCAGGAACATGCTTATGAAAAATATGACCACACCGTCACCAAATTGTTTAAGCTGAGCATCAAGATGATTCAGAAAACGGCATGGATGACGCCGATGTTGCATGTTGTCGCTTCGGTTGGTATCGGTGCCGTCATCGGCTATGGCAGCTATCTGATTGTCAACGGCACAATCACCAGCGGTAATTTTGTTTCTTTCCTGACAGCGCTGATCATGCTTTACGGTCCGGTAAAAAACATCGGCAAAAATTTCAGTGCCGTGCAGGTATCATTTTTGGCAATTGAGCGTATTGCCGAAATTCTCAAAATCCGTCCGCAGATCATCGATAAACCGCATGCGCGCAAACTTGATCGTGTTAAAAAAGGAATTTGTTTTGATCATGTTTCCTTTGCCTATAATCCCGACAGCCCGGTCTTAAAAGACATCACACTGCATGTACCGGCGGGCACCACCACGGCTTTTGTCGGCAATTCCGGCGGCGGCAAATCGACAATTGTCAGCCTTTTGCCTCGTTTTTACGATGTCTGCGCCGGCAAAATCACCATCGACGGACATGACATCCGCGACCTCACTTTGGCAAGTTTGCGAGATAACATTGCCGTTGTTTTTCAGGATAATTTTTTGTTTTCCGGCAGCATCCGCGACAACATCTTGCTGGGCAAGCCAGATGCAACCGATGAAGAGATAAACAAGGCTCTGGAGATGGCTTATCTCAAAGATTTTGTTGATGAGCAGGAAGATGGTCTGGATACCGATATTGGCGAGCGAGGCTCTTTGTTGTCGGGCGGTCAGCGTCAGCGCCTGGCCATTGCCCGCGCGTTTATCAAAAATGCGCCGATAGTCATTTTAGATGAAGCCACTTCTGCACTGGACAATAAATCTGAAGCCGTCGTTCAAAAAGCAATTGACAATCTGATGCAGGACCGCACTGTTTTTGTAATTGCGCACCGTTTATCCACCGTGCAGAATGCCGATGAAATTATTGTCATTAATAACGGGGAAATTTTGGAAAAAGGCTCGCACGAGCAGCTTTTGCAAATCAAGAACGGCGCTTACGCCTCGTTATATAACGCGCAGTTCAAAAAATAGCCCGTGTATGGCTGTCTCTGTGCCGCCGCAGTAAAACATACAAAGCGCCTTCGCCGCCGTCTTCGGGCAGAGCGGAACATATGGCCAAAATCAGCGGCCGCAGTCCGGGCGCGTTCAGCCAGCCTGGCACGCATTCTTTCAAAATGCCTTTTTTCTCATACCAGGCATCATCTTCTTTTTTCAGGCCTTTGCCGGTAATGATCAGCACACAGCGTTTATTGTGCAGATAAGCATCGCGGATAAAGGCGTCCACAGCTTCAAAAGCCTCTTTTTCGCTCAGGCCATGCAAGTCCAGCCGGCGTTCGATTTTAAACGCTCCTCGGCGAAATTTTTCGGCAGTCTGCCTGTCAATATTGGCAAAATCTCCCGGAGCAAGCTGTTTCAAATCTTTGCCTTTGTACACGTTGGCATAATCAATCGTCGGGCGCACCTCGCCGATAATCAGCGGCGCTTCGGCTTCGGGCGGAATTTCCGGCTGCCTGGTTTTTTGTACGCCTTGCAAAGCTTCCCTCCAGGCATTGTCATCTGTGGGGCAGGGGATATTACTGAGCTTTTTCATTTTCGGCTTGGGGTTCTTTTTTCTCAACCATCAGATCGGCAAAATTCCCGACCACAAATTCTTTCCAGTCGCCTTCGGGAGCCACGCAGCCCTGATTTTTATTTTCATGGTTCACCAATACCACCCCGCCGAATTGCCACAATTTTTCGTAGTTCTCAAGCGAGGCCAGCAAAAAGTCCTTAGCTCTTTGCAGTAGCCTGGCATCAAGCTTTTTTTTGACAACATGTGCCGAAACCAAAAGCAAAGCGGCCATAAACACCAAGCCGAACAAAGGCCCGACAAGCAGGATCAGCATCAGGCCGAGCAGCACCGGCAGCAGCACCGGCAGCAACACTTCCCACGGGTCATAAATCGGCGAGCCGGGACGATTCACCTGGCTGGTCAGCAGGCAGATATGAATTTTATCTTCATTGACAGCTCTTTTCAGGGCTTTAAATGTCAGAGCTTCGGCACGGTTAATCAGTTTCTTTGGCATGGTTCGCTCCTTCGTTTTTGGGTATCAGGGCAAAATAGCGGCCTTTGGCATGCATCTTGCCGGCCATCTCCAACACGTCATCGCCGCCCGAGCCCCAGAAATAATCGCCGCGCACCGCGCCTTTGATGGCGCCGCCGATATCTTGGGCAATCACCAGTTTTTCAATCGGCTCATGCTCAGGGCCGGTTGTTTCCAGCCAAAGCAAGGTGCCCAGCGGAATATATTTTTTATCAACGGCCAGCGAGCGTCCGGCAGTCAACGGCACGCCCAACGCGCCGAGCGGCCCTTCGGCATCACTCAGACGGTGAAAAACATAGCGCTGGTTTTTGTCCAGATATTTTTGTGCCAGATAGGGATTTTCTTTCAGCCATTTTTTGATTTTTCCCATTGAGGCCTGCCCCGGACGGATGGCTTTATGCTCCAAAAGAATGCTGCCGATTCCCTTAAACGCGCGACCGTTGGTGTCGGCAAAGCCGATTCTCACTTTGGAGCCGTCTTCCAGCTTGGCCACAGCCGACCCCTGAATTTGCATCACATAAATGTCAATATAACTGTCGCCCCACAAAATCACCGGCGCGTCAATACCATTACTGACAATCTCGGCGCGTGCAAAATAAGGCACCAAACGGTTGTCAGCCACACGGCCGACCAAACGTTTGGAGGGCATCGTTTTGTCAAAATCATGCGGGTTAAATTCAATCAGGTCATTCGGCCGGCCGTAAATCGGCACGTTATATTTGTCGCTCCGGGTGGTGGAGGCATGAATTTCCGCCTCATAATAAGATGTAAATTTCCCTTCTGCGTCGCCGTCAAAACGCACCAGACAAGGTTGAAAATTTTCTTCTAAAAAGGCTTGGAAATCCGCTCTGTTTTCCGGCAGTTTTTGACAGATGTCCAGATAGTCGGCTCTTTTGATTTTGAGCTCGGCTTCGCCCAAAAATTCCGTCTCGCTTTTGGCCAGACGCGCACAGGTCAGTGCAAAAGCGTCATAAACCTCTTCAGCGGCGTCTTTGCGCCACCCCGCAATTTGCGCAAAGCTGCAGGGCTTACAGGAAAATCCTGTCGGTTCAGGCTCTTGCTCTTCCGGCTCGCCGCAGGAAAACAAAAATAACAACGGAAGAATAAAGATTAAAAAACGTTTGGTTGTCATTTTTTGGTCGAAATCAAAACCCAGTTAGGAGATGTTGAATTAAGCGCCCGTTCAAATGTCCAGACGTCGGTGATATTCTGAATATAATTTTCATCGCCTTCAATGACATTGCCGTCCTTATCCCGCAGGATATTCACCTGCTGTGAGGCAAATTCTACCGTCAGGCGGGCGGTTTGCTCGGCGGAAATCTCTGCTTTAATGATATCCACCCGGTCAAAGCAGATAAAATCGGTTTCGGCGCTGATACCGTCAAGACGGCGTTGTTCAATAATTTCCTGAAATTTTTTCATCAGTTTGGGGCTGAGGAGCATCTCCAGCGTTTCGGTATCGCCTTTATTAAAGGCATCAGTTGTAATCTGAAATACACGCTCTGCACTGCGCAAAAACTGACTTTTATGGAAATTCGGAATTTGGCGCAGTGTCTGATCAATTTCGCTCAGCGGTTTGTCATCAACCGGGGTCAGCGTTTTGGGTTCGTTTTCTTGGTCGGCCGCTTCAAATTTTTCGCTTTCCGTCTTCAGGATATTATATAGTTTTTCGGCGCTTTCCTTGCTCAGGCGGATATGCTTTTCTTCCGCCGGGCGGGTGCCGAGCAGGCTTCTCAGGCGTTGAAAGATCAGCACCACAACCACCAGCAGCACCAAAATATCAAGATTCGTCATCATTTATTTTTTATTCCCTTCTTTTGTCTCCCTAAATATAGCTTATTTATAACTTTTATCAACTGTTTATTATTGTTTGACCAAAACAAATTTTGCGTGTAAAACAATAGCCAATATTGATAAACCAAAGGAGAAAAAAATGAGTGAAAAACAGCAGGCGCCCCGTCCGCCGGTTATGGTTCGGCATCAGTACATTCGGGACTTATCGCTGGAAATTCCGCATGCCCCCGAAATCTTCCGGGAAGACCGCGGCGAACCGAAAATCAACATCACCGTTGACATCAATGCGCGCCATTTGGAAGAAAATTTGTTTGCGGTCGAACAGGTTTTTCATATTGAGGGCGATGTTCAAGACAAAAAATTGTTTATTTTGGAAATGACTTATGGCGGTGTTGCCGAATTAAATGTGCCGCAAGAGCATGTTGAACCGGTTTTGATGATTGAGGTGCCGCATCTGATGTTTCCTTTTGCCCGTCAGGCCATCAGCAATGTCATGGGCAGTGGCGGTCTGCCGCCGCTGATGCTGAATCCGATTGACTTTGCCGGTATGTATCAGGCGCGCCGTGCGCAAAAACCCGAAGGTAATGACAACACCCCGCCGCAAGCCTGATCTTTGGCATCGCCGCCATGTCCGGGGTCGGTTTGAGGGGACAGGTAAGAAATGTCCTCCTCGGGCCTGAGCTTTAGCGAGCATTTTTTTCTTTGTCATCCTCGGGTTTGAGCTTTAGCGAGGTTTCTTTTCTTTGTCATCCTCGGGCCTGAGCGAAGCGAAGAATAGACCCGGGGATCCAGGAAATTAATATAGCTATATCATTTGACCTGGATGTCCGGATCAAGTCCGAACATGACCGTGCCGGCGGGGCGGTGTGCCTTAAGTCATAAGCAAAAAAAACAGCCCCGGTTCTCCGGGGCTGCCTTTTGCTTTCTTGCCTCTGTGGCTTTAGAACAGGCTGAGAACAGCCTGCGAAGCCTGAGATGCCAAAGACAAAGAGT
>CALXTL010000016.1 GCA_944391445.1 uncultured Alphaproteobacteria bacterium
TGGCGACATTGCTGCTTGGCATGTCTCTTCATCTCGCCCTCCTTCTTTTTGTCAAATACCTATAGATAATTAATTGTAATCTATTATCTATCCTACCAACTTTTTTCCCCTCAGTCAAGACAATAAAACTTTGCCTTGCAAAGGGACCGACTTGGAAAATACGAAAAAGTGACTACCTTATGCCCAGAATGGCAAAATATCTGAGGAGAAAAATTATGGAAACTACAAAACATATCAGCTTATGGCATCTGATTGCGGGCGTTGTCATGGTCCTGCTGGGTGTCTTTCTGTGGTTTAACCCTGCAGCCAGTTTGCTCGCTCTGGCCTTATATTTGGGAATAGCTTTCATTGTCATTGGCCTGGGCTATATCAGCGCATCTTTCGCCTCCCGTTCAAGCTGGTATCTGCTGGTGGGGATTTTGGATCTGATGTTGGGGATTATTTTTACGGCAAATATCGGTCTGACTGCTGCCACACTACCCGTCCTTTTGGCCATTTGGTGCATAGCTGTCGGCAGCGTACAAATTATTTCCGCTTTCCGGCTAAAAAATGATGATTTGCCATGGGGCTGGTCTTTAACGGCGGGATTGCTGGGATTATGCTTCGGCCTGTGGATTTTGGCTTATCCCGTTGTCGGAACTGTGACGCTGAGCGCATTGATCGGAAGTTATTTTTTGTTGTACGGCATTGTAGAAATTATCGAATATGCCAGCAACAGGCGCGAGCCCGCTTTTGGCTGACAGCGATATCAACAGCAACAAAAAAACACCCCCGAAGGGGTGTTTTTTTGTTGGCTGCTCCACATGGATTCGAACCACGATTAACGGAGTCAGAGTCCGCTGTCCTACCATTAGACGATGGAGCAATCATATCGACGTCGCATTTTATATACCAACTAAAAATAAAATGCAAACAATTTTTCATAAAATTATTTATTTAAAATATGCTTATAAGCAAAAGCAATGGCAATTCGCCACAAAACCAGCGCCAAGACGGCACTCCGCGCCGATGTCTGATCTGCAAACCACCCCGTCAGAGCAAAAATAAAAACACTCAAAAGACCGGCCAGCAACGACACAACCGATCCCATCGTTGCCCGCTGACGGTCGGTAAACTGTTTTTGCAGCAAAGAATTTTCCATTGTCAAAGACAGACCGTGCCCCAAAGTTGCCGCCGCCATGATAAACGGCGTGGCGGTCGTATTAAGAATGACCGCAAACAACTTAACCAGCGCATTGCCCAAGACAGAAAAAAACAAAATTTTGCCGGCCTCATATCGGTGAAACAACCGAACCAGGCGAAAACCGACAAAACCCATCAGCTCTTGCAGCACACGCACCGCATTAATCAGCCACGGCGTAATTAACTGTTCATAATAAGCCCCGGCAAAGCGCCAGTTCGCCGCGTTGAAACTGTAGTTGAAACTTTTGACAAGCGCCAGACGAATTAATTTTGGGCGCCGGCGCAACAGTATCAGCGAGCGCACAAAATGTTTCCACGGATTTTCCTTCGGCCGATTGACACATTGCGGCTCGACATAGAAAAAAGCAGCCACCGCCCGCAAGAAAGGCGGAATAACAGAAATCCACGCCAGCACATTGAGCGAGCTGAAATAAAAAACAACTGTTGCCAACACCGCGCTCAGAGCCAAACCGAGCTCACCGAAGCTTTTGTTAGCGGAAAAAACTTTGGCAAAATTACGCGGCTGACCAAGCTCTTTGACCGTCTCATAAACAAAGGCGTCATCCGTTCCCGAAATAAAGGCCTGTCCGCAGCCGATAAACATTGCACCGGCATAGAGCAAAAACGAGCATTGCATGTCGCCGGCTGCCGCCCACATCAGATATCCCGCCAGAATCAATAAACAGGAGCCAACCATGCTGTACTTACGGCCGATTTTGTCTGAAACAACGCCGGTCGGAATTTCAAACAGACCCTGTGCCAGATTCATCATGGCGAAAATCAGCATCGCTTCGGTATATGAGCGCGTTATGCTCTCAAAATAAATAACTGCCACAGCCGATAAAGGCCAAAATCCTGCTAAAAAACTGTCAATTTCAAATAATGTCAGGTTTCTTTTAATCATGGCCGTGACTGTATCCCTATCTGTTTAATTTTGCGTAAAGAAAATCGTTTCCTTTTACTTTATATTAAACTTTTTGCCTTAGTCTAAATTCTCGAACACAGAAATTTTCTTTACTGGGAGACGATAGAATGAAATTTGACAATAAAGCAATTGCAGAAGCAGCATACTACATCTGGCAGAATAACGGCTGCCCGGCTAATACGCAGGCGCAGGATTGGGCCGCCGCCATCAATCAGCTTTCCGCCATGAATGCGGTCAAAACCGCTTCCAAAAGACTGGCATCGGCCAAATCTTCTTTGAACAAAGCAACAGTCATTAAAGCCGCCGGCCTTAAGTCTGCCAGCAGCAAATCTGCTTCATTACGAAGTTGAACAACAACTTCTTCCAAAACTTCCACGCTCAAAAAAACAAATAAAAAATCTAAATAATTGACTAAAGTCATTCTCTCTCCCCCGGAAAATCCGGGGGAGTTTTTTTGCATAAATTTTTATATTTGCGCCATTGCTTCTTCTGCCGTCGTCTTCTGTCCCCAGTATGTTTTATTTTTCTTGCTAACCTCTGACCAATTGGCTATACAATATATTGTACGTCCATTTAAATTTTGTCTAAAAAGATGAAAAGATCATGCCGAAAATATCTGTTCTGATGCCTGTTTACAAAACCAAAGAGGGATATCTCCTTGAGGCAATCCAAAGCATTTTAGAGCAAACTTTTACTGACTTTGAATTTCTGATTCTTGATGATGCTCCGGATGATGACCGCGAATCCGTTGTCAGATCTTTTGCCGATCCTCGTATAATCTATCATCAGAACGATTGCAATCTGGGCATTACGCCATCGCGCAACAAACTTATCCGGATGGCACGGGGAGAATATCTGGCCGTCATGGATCATGATGACGTTTCCCTGCCTGAAAGATTTGCCAAGCAAGCGGCGTATCTTGACGCGCATCCTGAAACGGGAGTGGTCGGTACCTGGGTTGACACTTTTCCCAAAAAAGTTGAGCTTCATTTTCCCGAAGATGATCTTGATATTAAAACTTTATTGACGGATGTCTGCCCGCTGGTTCACCCTTCCGCCATGATTCGAAAATCTGTTTTGGCTGACAATGCTCTCGGCTATGAAGAAACATTCTCCCCCGCGGAAGATTATCGTTTATGGTGCCGGCTGATGGAACATACCCGTTTTTACAATATTCCGGAAGTTTTGTTCAAATACCGGACGCATGACAGCAATACATCTTTACGGCAAAAGCAAAAAATGCAACAAGCGACCAGACGAATCCAAAATGATGTCCGAGCACAATATCCGCAACTTTTCAAAAACTGTCTTTATCAATCAACATATCGGCGTTCTGTCCGCCTGTTCGGCTTTATCCCGCTGCTGGATATTGAATCTTACAAAAACAAAACCATTGTTCGTTTATTCGGGATGTTCCCGATTTTTTCTTTGAAAGAAAAAAGATGCGCATTCCCTGTCAAATAAGTATCTGTATCCCCTGCTATAATCAGGAGCAGTATATTGGCGAATGTCTGGATTCAATTTTAGCGCAGACTTTTGACGATTATGAAATTATCGTTGTCGATGACGGTTCGACCGATGGTTCTGCCGCAATTGTGCAAAAATATGCCGACAGATGTCCGGTTCTCCGTCTGATCAAACAAAAAAATCAGGGTGTTGTCTCCGCCCGGAACAACGCAATTTCCGCTGCTTGCGGCCAATATATTTATCCGCTGGATGCCGATGACAAACTTGCGCCTGATTGTCTTGAAAAGCTTTATCAGGTGATGAGCAGCGGAAAAGTCGACGTTGTTTATTCTCTTGCCGAGCGCTTTGGTGAAGAGACTGGCATTTTGCCGGTAGATTTCCCCTCCGTGTGGAATATGTGTCTGGGCAATCAGGTGACCAGCGCCGCTCTTTTCCGAAAATCCGACTGGGAAAAATACGGCGGCTATGACCCGCATATGAACGCCGGCTGGGAAGACTGGGAATTTTGGATAAACTTTGTTTTGGACAGGAGATTATTCCGCTGTATTCCGGAAAAATTGTTATTCTACCGCATCACTTCTGCTTCCAGAAATCATCGTATTGATAAAAAAACGGGTAAAACTTTAAAAAAGTATATCTATAATAAACATAGTCGGTTATTATTCTACCGATACGTTATAAATTTTATTCGCCTTTTCTTTTGCAAAAAAAGAAAAAAATCAGGAGAAACAATCGTTAAGGTTTTCGGGATAACCATCTCGAAAAAATTATCTAAAGCTAAAAATTAATGTGCATATACTCAAGGAGAGCAAAATGAAAGTTGTAATTCTGGCCGGTGGACTTGGTACGCGCCTGGGCGAAGAAACAAATATTAAACCTAAGCCGATGGTTGGTATTGGCGGCTATCCTATTTTATGGCATATTATGAAAATATATTCTCATTACGGCTTTAATGATTTTGTTATCCTGACCGGTTATAAGCAGGAAATTATTAAAGACTACTTCGTCAACTACTATATGAATAATTCAAATGTGACGATTGACCTGAGCAATAACATTGTTGATGTTCATCAGACAATGTGCGAGCCCTGGAAAGTGACAATGTTTTATACCGGGCGGAACACAATGACTGGCGCGCGAATCAGAAAAATCAAGGATTTTATCGGAAATGAAGCTTTCATGCTGACATATGGCGACGGCGTTTCCGATGTCAATATAAAGAAACTGCTTGAGTTTCATCGTCAAAACGGAAAGTTATGCACATTAACATCCGTTCAGCCTTCAGGGCGTTTTGGCGCTGTTGAAATCTCCGAGGACGGGCTCATTACTCATTTTAAGGAAAAGCCCAAAGGCGACGGCTCATGGATCAACGGCGGCTTCATGGTGTGCGAGCCGGGCGTCTTTGACTATATCCCCGAAGGCGAAGATATCATCTGGGAACAAGAACCTTTACGCGGCATGGTGGCTGAGCGGCAGCTTGCCGCCTATCGGCATGACGGCTTTTGGAAACCGATGGATACGTTGAAAGACAAAAACGATCTGAATGCGATGTGGGCGGAAGGCAAAGCTCCCTGGAAGATATGGAAGGATTGAGCCATGATATTTAATAATATTTATGCAGGGAAGACCGTCCTTGTCACCGGCTGTGCCGGCTTTAAGGGAAGCTGGCTGTCTTTTTGGCTGAAACGGCTAGGTGCTAAAGTTGTCGGTTATTCACTTTTGCCCGACACAGCGGAACGCCTGTATGAAGTGCTTGGTTTGTCACAGCTTCTGGATGATGTGCTGATTGCCGATATTCGCGATTCCGAAAAACTCGAATCTTTTTTCCATAAACATGACCCTGAAATTGTTTTTCATCTGGCGGCCCAGCCGATTGTCCGGTTAAGCTACCTGGAACCTTTGGAAACATACGAGACCAATGTGATCGGCACGCTGAAAGTTTTGGAAGCCGCGCGCAAAACTTCTTCGGTTAAATCCTTTGTCAATGTGACCACCGATAAATGTTATGAAAATAAAGAAAAGCAAGAAGGCTATCGGGAAGACGAACCGATGGGCGGTTATGATATGTACTCTTCATCAAAAGGCTGTTCCGAGCTTTTGACTTCATCTTACCGTCGTTCTTTTTTATCTGAGGGACATCCATTTGCTCTGGCTTCTGCCCGGGCGGGCAATGTCATCGGCGGCGGCGACTGGGCAAAGGACCGTCTGATCCCGGACTGTATCAAAGCCTTTGCCGCCGGAGAAACTGTTTTTATCCGCAACCCTTTGGCGACCAGACCCTGGCAACATGTGCTTGAACCTCTGGCCGGTTATCTGCGACTGGGGCAAAAGCTTTTGGAAAAAGGGGCGCAATATGCACAAGGCTACAATTTTGGCCCTGAGCCGAATAAAAGCATTAAAGTTTGTGCCGTGGCGCAAAAAGTTGCCGAGATTTGGGGATCTGGCAAAGTCGAAGTCGGAAAAGCCGACGGCCTGCATGAAGCGACACTTCTTCAGCTTGATATTGAAAAAGCTGAACGCGAATTAGGGGTAAGACCTGTTTACACGGCGGAAGAAGCAATTATTAAGACCACGCAATGGTACAAAACATTTTATGAGCGTCAGACGGATATCATTACTTATACTCAAAGCCAAATTGACGAGTTTATTCAAACGGCGCAAGCGAAAAAAATTGAATGGAGCATTTGATATGAGCAAAGAAGAAATCAGACAAAAGATTCTTTCCCTGGCCGGAGATTATATGACTGCCGTTGAACAGGAAAATGCCGGCAAAGAAAAAAAATATATCCCGGCTTCAGGTAAAAATATTGGCGTTGAAGAATTGGTTAATATGCTGGATGCATCTTTGGACATGTGGCTCACGGCAGGTCGGTTTAATGATAAATTTGAAAAAAACTTTGCGCAAAAACTCGGCGTTAAATATGCGCTGACGACAAATTCCGGTTCTTCGGCCAATCTGCTGGCTTTTTCTGCGCTTACTTCGCATAAACTGAAAGACCGCGCCTTGCAAAAAGGCGATGAAGTGATTGCCGTGGCGGCCGGTTTTCCGACCACAATCAACCCGATTATTCAAAACGGCATGATTCCGGTTTTTGTGGATTGCGAAGTCGGAACCTATAATATTGACGCCGGCAAAATTGAAGAAGCAATCTCGCCGAAAACCAAAGCCATTTTTCTGGCGCATACGCTGGGCAACATGTATGATATGGATAAGATCATGGATATTGCCGACAAACATCATCTTTGGGTGATTGAGGACAGTTGTGACGCTCTTGGCGCCCAATGGAAAGGAAAATATGCCGGAACAATCGGCCATATCGGAACTTATAGTTTTTACCCCGCGCACCATATTACCATGGGCGAAGGCGGCGCCGTCATAACGAATGATCCGCTTTTGCACCGCATCATTTTATCATTCCGCGATTGGGGACGGGATTGCTGGTGCAAACCGGGATGCGACGACACCTGTCATAATCGTTTTAAGATGAAGCTTGGCAACCTGCCGGAAGGCTATGACCATAAATATACCTATTCCCATATCGGATATAATCTCAAAATTACGGATTGGCAGGCAGCCATTGCTTTGGCCCAACTGAGTAAGCTTGACCGATTTCTGGAAATGCGTCGGCAAAACGCCGAAACACTGCTTCATGAATTGGATGATCTGCAACAATATCTGATTCTGCCCCGCATCACCCCAAATTGCACGCCATCGTGGTTTGGCTTTTTGATTTCCGTCAAAGAAGATGCGCCTTTCAGCAAACAAGAAATGGTGACTTATCTGGAAGCAAACGGCATTGGCACGCGTCAGTTATTTGCCGGCAACATACTGAGACAGCCTATGATTGCGGAAAGTGATGTTAAATTGCGGATCGGCTCATCGCCGATAATGAAAGCAAAACAACTGGACGAATCCTGCTATGCACGGCTGCCCGGCACCGAATTTATTATGAATAATACTTTCTGGGTCGGCGTTGCTCAAAACAATACCCCCGAAGATATGAAACGGACATCACAGGTCATTCACCAGTTTATCAGGATAAAGACAAATGCTTAGAGATGATCTCGAAATTTTTATCATCACTTATAACCGAAAAATATATTTGGCAGAAGTTCTTGATCGTCTGTTAGCTGAAAATTCACCAATAAGAGCTTGTAAAATTACTTGTTTGGACAATAATTCGGATGACGGTACGGATGAAGTCGTCCGCCAAAAGCAAGAAGTTATTTATATAAAAAATCGGCGCAATGTCGGCCTGATGGGCAATTTTGCCAAATGTGTCGAACTCTGCAGCAAAAAATATCTGTGGGTTCTATGCGATAATGATGAAATAGACTTTTCCGCTTTTGCCGATGTTGAACAAGCTATAGCACAAGATGCCGCGCTGATCAACGTATCATGCGTCATTCCGAGAGATCCGCAAAAAATTGAAACGGTTCTTGCGCAATCCATATTTTTACCGGCGATGATTTTCAATACCCGATATATCAATGATTGTGTCATGTCGCACGTCATGTGTAACATTCACACCGTTTTTGCGCAATGTACTCTGACCGCACTGATTTATAACCAAGCACAAAAAGATCACCGGATGATTGCCTGTACATCGCAAAACATCATCAATTATGGAAAAAATATAAAAATCAGAGATATTGACACCTATAACGTTGACAGGGTGACCGGCAATAGCATTGCTGTCCCGGAGCGTTTCCGATCCAATAATCAGCATGTATCGGTTATTTATGCTTTTTCTGTATTGGATGATAAAAAATTGTATAATCGGCTGGCAGACTTTTTAGCGACACAGTATCTGTCATTCAAATATATTGCTGACAAACTTCTGCTATCTGAAAACGGAAGCGACTTCAGGCTTTTTGTCTTTTTCTTCATGACCCTCAACGGGAAACAGAGATTGAGAATGCTTTACTTCTTAATCAGGCGCTTTCTGAGAAAAGTCAGACAAAGCATAAAAAAACACCTGGGATTTGAAACACAGAAAGGAAACAAATGAAAATAACTCCATTACCGATAGATGGCGCTTTTTTGATTGAGCAGGAGCCTTACAAAGACGAACGAGGATATTTTGCCCGTCAATTCTGCAAAAAAGAATTAGCTGCACGCGGCTTGGACTTTGATATCAGGCAGTGCAATGTCTCCCTGAACCTGCAGGCAGGAACTCTCAGAGGCCTGCATTATCAAAAAGAACCTTTCCCCGAAATCAAGCTGGTTTCTTGCTTTAGGGGGGCGGCTTACGACGTTCTGGCCGATATCCGCCCAAACAGCCCGACCTATCTGCAGTGGACCGCCGTGGAATTGTCTCAGGACAACGCAAAAACGGTTTATGTGCCGGCCGGTGTGGCGCACGGCTTTCAGACTCTGAAAGATGATACGCTTATTTATTATCAACTGAGTGAATTTTTTATGCCGGATTATTATGCCGGCGTCCGTTGGAATGACCCCAAACTTGGCATTGTCTGGCCGGAATGTGATTGCCGAATTATCAATGAAAGGGATGCTGCTTATGAACTCATCAAATAAAAAAGTTTTGATCACCGGAGCTACCGGTCTGATCGGGCGTGAATTGTCGCCCTATATGCAAAAAGCGGGTTTTGATGTTTATGCCATAACACTTGATGATACGAATCCTGATAACGGCTTCCATTGGATAAAAGGAAATCTGTTTGACAGCCACTTTGTTGAAAAAACAATCAAGGAGATATCTCCGGAATATTTGCTGAATCTGGCTTGGGCCACAACCGGAGATTATTTGACATCAAACCTAAATTACATGTTTTTAAGCGCGGGAATAAATCTGCTGAAGAGCTTTTCCGAAAACGGCGGCAAAAGAGCTGTTTTCGCCGGAACCTGCTTTGAGTATGCTTTCAAAGATACCCCGCTGCAAGAAACTGATCCGCTTGATGCCTCCAAAAATACCTATACTTTTTGTAAAAATAAACTGCATGAAACAGCTGAACGATTTTGCATTGATAACGGTATTTCTTTTGGCTACGGGCGTATTTTTTATGTCTTCGGCCACCAAGAAAATAAATCCAGACTGACCGGTGTGCTGCTGGATAAACTCTCACGCGGCGAAGAAGTGTTGATTAAAGCCGGACCTCTGCAAAAAGATTATATGTATACCAAAGATATCGCCGGCGCCTTTACAGCTTTTCTTGACAAAGATGTCCGCGGTGTCGTTAATATCTGCACCGGCCGGGCCGTCAGTATCAAAGATTATTGCCTTTTATTCGGGCGCAAACTCGGATGCGAGCATCTGCTGAATTTTGCCGATGATTGTGCTGGCCAGCCCCGGCTGATTGTCGGCAATAACAGCCGTCTTGCCAATGAAGTCGGGTTTACGCCGGCATATACACTGGAAACGGCAATTGATGAAATTGTGAGAGATATTGATGTCTGACATTAAAATTTTTGTCTTTTACCATACATCGAAACCGATTTTCAGTTCGGAAATATTCCAGCCTTTGTTGACCGGCGCCTTTGCCAAAAAAGTAGACAAGGGTATGATCGGCGATCATACAGGCGATAATATTTCTGAACTAAACCGTAACTATGGCGAGCTGACCGGACATTATTGGGTTTGGAAAAATTACCTCCCTTCCTGCAAAGAAAAATACATCGGCTTTTGCCATTATCGAAGATTTTTGGACCTAAAACACAGGAGATCTTTATCCCGACGTCCTTTGTGTAAAATAACCTACCCGGAATTCACAAAATATTTTCAGGCATTAAAAGCTGAAAAAGCATATAAACTGATCAAAGGATACGATGTTATTCTTCCCAAGAAATCTGTATTTAAGATGAATACAAGAGAGCAGTATCTCGCTTTTCATCCCGCAGAAGATCTGGATAAAGCGCTCAAGCTGCTTGAAAAGATGTATCCGGCATACAAAAAATATGCCGATGCCTTTTTCAAAGGAAACAAAGGTTATTACTGCCTGATATTCATCATGAAAAAAGAACTGATGAATGATTTTCTTGCCTGGTCACAAAATCTGGTAAAAGAATTGAGCCGGATTTCGGATTATACAAATTATAACAATTATGAAAATATCAGAACACCGGCCTATATTATAGAACGTTTTTTCAATATCTGGCTGCAATATCAGATTGCGGAAAAGGGCATTTCTGTCAAGGAAGTCGACGGCTTTTTCTTAACAGATAATGTCAAAAAGAAGAAAAGATTAGTTCGCCTGATTGAAAAAATACGGCGTTTTTTTAACAAAAAAAGAAAGACAAACAAGGCCGCGTCCCTAACCCTGACGAGCTGAACATCATTTGCTTCTTTTTGTTTTATTCTGCTTGAAAATTAACTGCCTGGGGAAACATCGGTGCTTCCGGCAGACGGCGGCAGACATAATCCGGGCGGGCTTTCTGAGCAGAAATAAAAGCTGCCGTGCCGGCTTCATCTGCCTTTAGCCCCTGACATTGCATTTCATATTCGCTTATGCCGCCCTCCAATGTCAAACAGGAGCGTATCCCTGCCCGGTTAGCTCCCAGGATATCTGTTCCGAGCGTATCTCCGATCATCAGTATTTGATCATGCGGCCCGGAATATCCCTGCAAAGCCCGTTCAAAAACACGGATATCCGGTTTGCCGTATAATATAACCCGGCCGCCCATTTGCGCAAATGCTCCGGCAATGGATCCCTGACGAATCACAAACTGCCCGCCCTCATTGGCCCGTAAATCCGGATTGGCGCAAATCATAGGCAAGCCGGCTGCCGCAATCTGTTGCAACTCAGGAATAAATGCCTCTATTTCCATCCGGTCTTCGCCGTTTATTTGCGGAATGCCGCAATAAACAAAATCAGCCCGGGCAAGATCATCCACCGCCATATAAACAGATTCCTTAAAAAGCGCGGGCATCTTGTCCGAACTTTTAAAATTAGCCGTTCCAAAGCAATAAAATTTATGACCCTGAACAGGTAATGCTCCCGCCAGAATTATTTCCCGGGCAATTTGCCCCGACGTTAGAAAATCCGTATAATGCACATTCCGAAGCAATCCCTTTCGAGCGTAGCCGGCCATGGCCTCTGCAGCCAAACTGGCTGAATTTGAAAGGATGCAAACTTTTTTCCCCGCGGCAACAAGCGCCGCCAAAACCGCAATGGCTGTCTGCGAAACTCCCTCTTTGCCGACAAACGGGCCATAAGCATCAACCAAATAAAAATCAAATTCAGGTAAAGATTTTAAGCTCGGATAAATGACCATATTTCTTTCCTTTCAAAAACAATGTCAGACTAGCATGGTTTTGACCCATAAACAAGAAATTTAACGCGGAAATAAAAAATTTTTATCTCTCTTAATTGCAACATTTTCTAGGGACATCGGGCAAAAATATTTTTCAAAAAACCATATGGCTCTTGACAGCGGCTAATGCGTTTCCTACCTCTCTTTATAGAAAGCGATGACGCCAACAAGTTTAAGGAGGTTAACATGTCTGATTCATTGATAACACGCAAAGAAAACAGCCATAATACACCGATGCATTATGGCTATCGCAAAGATCTTAGCGATCTGGTCAACAGCTTTTTCAACAACTGGCTGGATCTGCCCGCAACACCGGAAATTTCCGCATTGAAAAATCTGGAACCAAAAATTGAAGTTTCGGAAAATGATAATGATGTCACCGTTTCGGCCGAAGTTCCGGGTATTTCTGAAAAAGATATTGATCTGGAAGTTTCTTCCGACGGGTATCTGACCATTTCCGGCGAAAAGAAGCATGAAAAGAAAGAAAAAGGCAAAGGCAGCTATTTTTCGGAAATTTCTTACGGCTCATTCAAACGGACCATTCCGTTGCCGTGGGATTTGAAGTTTGATGATGCCAAAGCTGATTTTGAAAACGGGTTGCTAAAAGTTTATATTCCGAAATCGACTGAAGAAAAAAGCCGCAAGAAAAAAATTTCCATCAGCAAAAAGTAAAGCTGTCCAGACAAACCCCGGTTCGCCGGGGTTTGTTTTTATAATCTTAAAAACAGCTTGACAAATACCCCATGATGGTATATACAGAATATACCTGCATAGGGTATGAAAAAACAACGGAAAGGTATAGACATGTCAAAATGCAATAATCCCAAATGTACTTGCGAAAACTGCCAGTGCGGCGATGACTGTCAATGCGACGGCACAACCTGCCACTGCGGCGACAAATGCTCGGGCAGCAAATAATATAAGGTGCTTTTTATGACTGAAAACAATCCCAGCCATCTTGAAAATATGCCGCGTCTTAACCGTATCAGCGGCCAGATTGAAGGCGTCAAAAAAATGATTGAAGATGGGCGCTATTGTCCCGACATTATCATTCAGCTGCGCGCCATTCGTTCGGCTATCAAGGCGGTTGAAGCCAATATTCTTAAAAAGCACCTGCAACATTGTGTGGCTCAGTCTTTTACCGAAAAAGACAAAGACAAAAAAATTGAAGAGCTTAAGATGCTGTTTGATCGTTTTGATGATTGACCACACTGTCTTTGCGTCCCCGGTTTTGCACCGGGGATTTTTTTTGCATTAGTATTGACAAAATAGACAAAGTGCTGTATGGTGCATCTATAAGCAATTATCATTATGTCTAACCCAAAAAAATTACTATGATGGAAAATGTAATTTTCAAATCAACCCTGCTGGTTCCGATGCCGGAGTTTTCAAAAAATGTGAGTTTCCGTTGGATTGACACTTTCAAAAGCCCTAACGACACCGTGGACGTTATTGTGTTTAACACGGAAAATGTTGATGAGATCAAAGGCCTTTTGGAAAAAGATCTGGCCGAGTTCAAAAAAATCAGCCAGCCTGACGGCAATGTCAAAAACAGCATCAGTTTTATCAATCGTATGCTGAAAGAAATGGATCAACCTGGTTATCGCCACGATGCCCCGCTGCCGTTGTTGGAATGTCTTCAAACGGCTTCCGGTAAAAAGTTGACGCCGCAAGATGTGATATACATATCCGGCATTGTGAGCATAAACTGAGGTTCCTACTCAAAAAAATCCGTCTTGCAAAAGGCGGATTTTTTGTTTTCTTGCCTTTGATTTTACCAAGAAATTCGGCCAAGCGCTTCAACCACCGGTACATCTGCCGGCGCAAAACGATAATTTTTCAGCTCATCTGGGCCGACCCAGGCGGTTGCTTCATGCTCGTTGGAACGGACATCTACCGTATCATTTACTTTTGCCCAAAAACAATTCATCTGTATCTGACCAAAATCATAATCATATACCGATTGCATAAAAAAGTTGCCGACTTCGGCATCAATATTCAGCTCTTCCCGCAATTCGCGCCGCAATGTTTGCGCCAACGTTTCCCCCGTTTCCTGTTTGCCGCCGGGAAATTCCCAATAATGCGCAAGCGTTTTACCCTCGGGTCTCTGGGCAATGAACAACTTTCCGTTCCGAATCAGCAACGCGGCCGCCACAACTTTCATTTTCTTCTCCTCCGGCATAATTTTTGCTAATTTATCACCAATCGCGCAACAGTCAACTTGTTGTTTATAAAAAAGTATTTTATATTCGGAAAAGGATTGTTTTGCAAGGAGAACAACATGAAAATTTATCTTTGCGGCGTTGTTGCCGCTGCCATGCTGGCTCCCGGCGTGCTCCGGGCGGAAGGAAAGAAGGCGGTCACTTCCGAAGAAGCAAACGCCGTCGTCGCGGCAGAGGAAAGCGAACCTCAGATTCTCACTGCTAAAGAGCAAAAACAGCTTGTCCGGGAACAAGTTTTTGAAGAACAGAAAAAAAATGCCACAACCCGATTTCGCAAAAAAGCAATAGAACGGGCTGAAGAACGGGCGGAGAAACAAAGGCTGCGGCAGGAAGAAAGACTGGAACGCGCCTCGCGTTTCCAAAAAAAAGCCATGGAAGACGAGCGCCAAAGAGTTGAAGAGCAAAAAGCCAATGCCGTTGTTGAAAAAGAGAATCTCACCCGTTTTCAAAAAAAAGCTCAAGAACGCGCCGCCGAACGGGAGAGAAAGATTCAAGAACGTATTGAACGTCAAAAAGCCAGACGAAACCGTCGGAATTAACGATTTTTTTGTTTTTTTTACATTAGTATATAGGCGTTTGTGCTGATGGCGCATTTTGGGATATGAGGAGAGATACACCAATGAAACAAAAAAAAGAAAATCATGATATTGCAGCCTCTCAGGGAATTTGCACGGTTGATGATCTGAATGTTGTCATTGACCGTGTCAAAACCGCGCAAGAGGTTTTTGCCACCTATACTCAGGAGCAGGTTGATAAGATTTTTGCAGCGGTCGCACTCGCTGCCAATGATGCGCGAATTCCGCTGGCTAAAATGGCTGTGGAAGAAACCGGCATGGGCGTTGTCGAAGATAAAGTCATTAAAAATCACTTTGCCGCTGAAGAAATATACAATAAATACCGCGAAGCCAAGACCTGCGGCATTATTGAACAAGACGCCACCAACGGTTATACCAAAGTTGCCGAGCCTGTCGGCGTTATTGCCGGGGTCATTCCGACAACCAATCCGACCTCGACGACCATTTTCAAAACACTGATTGCGCTCAAAACGCGTAACGGTATTATCTTTTCGCCTCATCCCCGCGCAAAAAAATGTACTGTCTATACGGCCAAATTGCTGTTGGAAGCCGCGGTCAAGGCCGGCGCACCGGAGCATATCATCGGCTGGATTGACGAGCCTTCCATCGAAGTAACCCAACATTTAATGAGCCATGAAGGCATCGCCATGATTTTGGCCACCGGCGGCCCCGGCATGGTTAAAGCCGCCTACAGCTCGGGCAAACCGGCATTGGGCGTCGGCGCCGGCAATACTCCGGCAGTTATTGATGAAACCGCCGATATTAAAACTGCCGTCAGCTCAATCCTGATGAGTAAAACTTTTGACAACGGCATGATCTGCGCTTCCGAACAATCGGTTATTGTGCATCGTGATGTGTATGAAGATGTCAAAAAAGAATTTGCCTATCGCGGCGCTTATATTCTTAACAAAAAAGAAAAAGAAAAACTGGCACAAACCATTATCCAAAACGGCAAGCTTAATTCGGCAATCGTCGGCCAGCCTGCTTATAAAATTGCCGCGCTTGCCGGGCTTAAAGTACCTGAAGAAACCAAAGTTCTGATTGGCGAAGTTTCTGCCATCGGTATTTCGGAACCTTTTTCTTATGAAAAACTTTCACCGGTTTTGGCCATGTATAAAGTTTCTTCTTTTGAAGAAGGCGTTTCTCACGCCGCCGAACTGGTTCATTTTGCCGGACGCGGCCACACTTCTGTTCTCTATACGGCCGAACATAACCAAGACCGCATCCAATATTTCAGCGACCAGCTAGATACCGGACGCATCCTGATCAACACCCCTTCTTCTCAGGGCGGTATCGGCGATTTGTACAACTTTAGACTGGATCCGTCGCTCACTTTGGGCTGCGGTTCATGGGGCGGAAATGCCGCCAGCGAAAATGTAGGAGTAAAACACTTGGTCAACATCAAAACCGTTGCGGAAAGACGTGAAAATATGCTGTGGTTCCGTGTTCCGCCGAAAATTTATTTCAAGCAAGGTGCTACAGGCTTTGCTCTGCGTGAGCTCAAAGGTCACAAAAAAGCTTTTATCATTACCGATAAACCTTTGTTTGGCCTGGGCTATACCGACAAAATTACCAGTGTGCTGGAAGAATTGGATATAGCTTATCAGATTTTCTCCAATGTTAACCCGGATCCTGACACGGCTACGATTGAAAATGCGCTCAAAATCGTGCGCAATCTTGAACCTGATGTCATTATTGCGCTGGGCGGCGGCTCCCCGATGGATGCCGCAAAAATCGTCTGGCTGATGTATGAGCATCCGGAAGTTTCGTTCCATGATCTGGCTCTGCGTTTTATGGACATTCGCAAACGTATTTGCACATTTCCCGATTTGGGATCAAAGGCAACCATGATTGCCATTCCGACAACTTCTGGTACCGGCTCGGAGGTTACTCCTTTTGCCGTTATTACCGACTCGCAAACACACATCAAATATCCGATTGCCGATTATGCGCTCACCCCAAACATGGCCATTATCGACCCCGATCTGGTCAAAACCATGCCGCGCGGTTTGGCTGCCGCATCGGGAATTGATTCTTTGACGCATGCGTTGGAAGCTTATGTATCCATTATGGCGACACCATTTACGCAAGGCATGGCCAAAGAAGCAATTCAAATGATTTTTGCCAATCTGGCCAAATCCGTCAATGACGGCGCCAACAACCCGCAAGCGCGCGAAAATATGCATTATGCAGCCACCATGGCCGGTATCTGTTTTGCTCAGGCCTTTCTGGGCGTGTGTCATTCTCTGGCGCACAAACTCGGCAGTGCTTATGGCATTGCTCACGGTGTGGCAAACGCGATGCTGATCTGCCAGGTGATTGATTTTAATGCCAGTGATAAGCCTGTCAAACAAGGTATCTTCTCACAATATCACTATCCGGAAGCCAAACATCGCTATGCCGAGGTTGCCGACGCTCTGAATTTGGGCGGCAAAAATGACGATGAAAAGGTCAAAAATCTGATCAAAGCCATTCAGCATCTGAAAAAAGAAATCGGCATTCCGATGTCTATTCGTGAGGCTGGCGTTGATGAAAAAACTTTCAAAGAAGGTTTGAGCCAACTGTCAGAATTGGCCTTTGACGATCAGTGCACCGGCGCCAACCCGCGCTATCCGTTGATTAAGGAAATTGAGGAAATCTACCTCAAAGCTTATGAAGGAAAGATCTAACAAATTTCAAATTAAGCCCTCCGAACGGAGGGCTTTTTTTATAAAAGAGTCGGGTCTTTAAGAGCGTCACTCAAACGGGTTACGAACAGTCGAACTATGTGCAGTAAACAAACCAAGCTACGTTTGTTTGAACAATATCAACACTTCCGCTCAGTCCGGAACAACACGTTTCTGCAGCTTCCGTAACCAAGCTCATCACCGTATACGCTCCGCAAAGCTTTAAGGCACAACGGAGATATTCGACACCATTGCATGTCACTTTTCTTTCGCTTATAACGCGCCCTAAGTTGCTGCATAACTGAGTGGCATTGGAATCATTCTTAACCCATGGCGTCTGTGTATACATCGAACAGTCAGTGCCGCCGGTATCCGGTGTTTCAGAAGTGGCATTTATTTCCCGGCAAAAGACTTTTGTTTTGTCAAACGGGCAGTAAAGCACGCCGTCATCGGCGCAATCAGAAACAGAATCGGTGTAACCGAGTTCAATGCAGGACGGCGCCTGAACACATTGCTGGGCGAGCGCCCCGCCGGCGGCCAGAATAGCCGCGGCGGAGACGAAACAGGGTAAGAAATAATTGTAGTTCATCGCATGACATCCTTAAAAAAGAAATATGACGACACAAGGCTCTGTATTCAGTATCGCTTATTTCGCCAATGATGTCAATATATAATCATACCCCGGTTTGACAAAAAACGTCCTCATCAAACCTGAGCGAAGCGAGGAATAGCCCCGGGGATCCAGGGGATTAATAAGGCTATATGGTTTGACCTGGATGTCCGGATCAAGTTTGAGGATGACCGTGCCGACAGGGGCGACGTGCCCTAAGGAATATCCATGCTTTGTCGGTTTTTATTTTAGCTGATCCAAGAGTTTTTGGGCAATATCCAGATAGGCTTTGCTGTGCGGACTTTCCGGCGCAGAAAGGACGATCGGCGTGCCGTTGTCGGCATTGGTGCGAATATCCATATGCAGCGGAATTTCTCCCAAAAACGGCACATTGAGTTCGGCAGAAGTTGTCTTTGCGCCTTCATGCCCGAAAATATCCGCACGCATGCCGCAATGCGGGCAGATATAATAGCTCATATTTTCGATGATGCCCAAAATCGGCACTTCAACACGCCTAAACATATTGACACCTTTGACCGCATCAATCAAAGCAATATCCTGCGGTGTTGACACGATTACTGCGCCGCTTAAGGACAAACGCTGTGACATAGTAATTTGAATGTCGCCAGTGCCGGGCGGCATGTCGATAACCATGATGTCAATTTCACCCCAGTTGGTGTCGGTTAACAATTGTTCTATCGCGCCGCAAGCTTTTGAGCCACGCCAGATTAACGGCTGTGACCGGTCAACCAGCGTGCCGATAGACATGGATTTGATACAATGAAATTCAAAGGCTTCAAAGGTTTTGCCATCGTAGGAAATCGGCGCGATGCCCTCAAACCCAAGCATGGTGGGAATCGACGGGCCATAAATATCAGCGTCAAACAGCGCAACTTTTTGACCGAGTTTTGCAAGAGCCAGTGCCAGATTGACCGCTGTGGTCGACTTGCCGACCCCCCCCTTGCCCGAGGCTACAGCCACAATTTTGCGCACGTTGCGCACAAGCCATTTTTCAATTTCCGGCTGAAGAGACGGCGCTTCTTTGGTTTTTGTATATATCAACGATACTTTGTCTATCCCCGGCAATTCTTTGATTTTTTTCTCTATTTCCGCAGTTTTGACCTGGTCTTCCGCCGTGTTTTGCAGCGTTATGATAACCCGGCCGTTGAAAATGCCGATATTTTCTATGCTGTCTTTGGAAAAGTATGCGGCAACGATATCTTTTATCTGAGATTCCATAAGCTTCGGGCTCCTGTTGATAGATGTTTTCGATTGTTGTTTTTGCTATATTTATATTATATATTCAGGTAACGCAACTAAAAAAGCATAGAGGTAAAAAATGGCCAAAATTCCTAATCCCTGGGAAGAAAATGACGATAATCCGTGGCATGACACCCCCGCCCCGGCAAAACCCCAAAAGACGACCGGCAAGTTTTCTAAACAAGCTAACGGCAACTTTGAATTTAAATGGCAATGGGGCGTTTTGGCTCTTCTAATTGTGTGGCTGGCTTCCGGATTATATCAGGTTCAGCCGAATGAAGAAGGTATTGTCCTGCGTTTTGGCGCGTATCATCGGACGACAGGTCCTGGCTTGCACTATCACCTGCCGATGCCTTTTGAAAATGTGGTAAAAGTCAACATTACTCAAGAACGCAGTATTAACCTGGGCGTGACCGAGCTTAATAATCCGCGCAAATCATTCAGCGAAAGTCATATGCTGACCGGCGATGAAAATATTGTCGACATTAATTTGACGATTGTATGGCGGATTGAAAATGCCAAAGATTATTTGTTCAATATGCAAAACCCCGACCAAACGGTGCGGGTGGCTGCGCAGTCTGTTTTGCGCGAAATTGTCGGACAGTCGCAAATGATGCCGATTATTTCCGGCGATCGCGGCAAAGTTGAGGACGACACCATGGCCGAATTGCAAAAAGTGCTGGATGAGTTTGGCGCCGGTATTAAGATTGTCCGCGTTAAATTGCAAAAAGCCGATCCGCCCAAGCAAGTTGTGGATGCTTTCAACGAAGTTCAGCGCGCCAAAGCCGATATGGAGCGCTTCAAAAACGAGGCGGAGGCTTATCGTAATGAGATTTTGCCAAAGTCGCGCGGCGAAGCAACGCAGCGTCTGCAGAATGCTGAAGCTTATCGCGCTGCCGTTGTCAATAAAGCTCAAGGTGAGGCCGAAAGATTTTTGTCGGTATATGAAGCTTATAAACAAGGGAAAGATGTG
Source organism: uncultured Alphaproteobacteria bacterium (assembly GCA_944391445.1). Classification (GTDB taxonomy): domain Bacteria; phylum Pseudomonadota; class Alphaproteobacteria; order RF32; family CAG-239; genus CAZU01. Next base: position 20,153 of record CALXTL010000016.1, read on the forward strand.
ACAATCAAGCGTTTGTATCTGGAAACCATGGAGGAAGTTATGGCGCATTCCGACAAAGTTATTTTGGATCAGCCCGGGCGCAATAACGGCGTTGTTCCTTATCTGCCGCTGGACCGGCTGCAAAAACGTCTGGATAAAGGAGAATAAGCATGAATGATAAGATCAAAATTGCTGCCGGCGTTATTGCTGCCGCTGTTTTGTTGGTGGCGGCCAATTCCTTTTATGTCGTCAAACAAACAGAACAGGCGATTGTTCTGCAGTTTGGTGAACCTGTCCGTGTGGTGAAAGATGCCGGATTGAAATTTAAGATTCCGTTTATTCAAAATGTTGTTTTCTATGACAACCGTTTGCTTAACTTGGATCCGCCGGCACAAGAAGTTGTTTTGAATGACAAAAAACGTCTGGACGTGGACAGTTTTACCCGCTATCGGATTATTGATCCGCTGCGCTTTTATAAAACCGTGCGCACGGAGCTTCAGGCTCGTTCCAAATTGGAAGAAATTGTTAATTCCTCGTTGCGTAAAGTGCTCGGGCGCATCACTCTACAAGAGCTTTTGTCGCAAAAACGCACACAGATCATGGCCGATATCAGCAGCACGGTCAAGGTGGATGCCGAGCAGATCGGCGTCAGCGTAGCTGATGTGCGTATCCGCCGGGCGGACCTGCCGGTTGAAGTTTTGCAGGCTATTAATGCCCGCATGAAAACTGAACGTGAACGCGACGCCAAAGAATTCCGTGCAACAGGCCAGCAGGAAGCACAGGAAATCCGCGCCAAGGCTGAGAAAGAAAAAGCGGTTATTATCGCCGAAGCCGAAAAAAAGGCACAGATTATCCGCGGACAGGGCGACAAAGAGGCTATTGCCATCTGGAACAAAGCAGCCGGTGTCGATCCTAAATTCTATGCCTACTACCGCTCTTTGGAAGCCTATCGTAACGCCCTGGGAACGGAAGGGACATCTTTGGTGCTGTCTCCCAATTCAGAGTTTTTTGACTTCTTCGGCAAAACCATTTCTTCTTCCGGACGCTGAGACAAATGAGAAAATTTGTTTTTTTCCTTGTGGCAATTTTGTTGTCCAGGCAGGAAGCCGCGGCTCAGGTTGGTGTTTCTTTTGCAGATTTGGTGGAAAAACTCCAGCCGAGTGTTGTAAATATTTCAACAACCACCCTGCCCTCGGCTGATGATGAAACACAGGACGATACACTTGGTATTCTCAGCGGCAATGCAGTCATTCAGAAATATTTTGCGCCGCAAAACACAGGGCGTACTGCTCTCGGCTCCGGATTTATCATTGATAAAGACGGTTATATTCTGACAAACAATCATGTTATTGAAAATGCCAAAGAAATTTGGGTCACTTTGGCGGACAACCGGCAATTTGAAGCCAAGCTGGTCGGCGCTGATTTAAAAACCGATGTTGCCCTGATTAAAATTGATGCTCCGACAGAGCTACCTCCGGTGAAGCTTGGGGATTCAGATGATATCCGTGTGGGTGATTGGATTTTGGCCATTGGCAATCCGTTCGGACTTGGCGGCAGCGTCACGGCCGGCATTGTCTCTGCCAAATCACGCGATATTGAAGCCGGTGCTTATGATAATTTTATCCAAACCGATGCCTCCATTAATCAAGGCAGCTCCGGCGGGCCGATGTTTGATATGAAAGGGGAAGTTATCGGCGTTAATACGGCGATTTTTTCCACCTCGGGGGGCAGTATGGGAATCGGCTTTGCGACACCGATTAATCTGCTGAAATTTGTTATCAAGGAAATTAAGGAAAAAGGCAAAGTTGAACGCGGCTGGCTTGGTATCCGGATTCAACCACAGAATCGAGACCTGGCCTCAAGCGTTGCGCAAAAAATGCCGACCGGCGTGATGATCAGCTCAATTTCAGAAGAAAGCGCGGCCCGCAAAGCCGGAATTGAAGCAGGAGATGTCATTATTGCCATGAACGGGCAAGAAGTTTTGGAGCCGAAAATGTTTTCCCGGCGGGTTGCCGAAACGCCGGCCGGAACTAAAATCAGACTTGATATCTGGCGCAACCGCGAGGTCTTGAGCATTGAGCTGCCGGTTGAAAAAATGCCCGAAGACAAGCCATTGCCGCAAGCGAAAGCTTTGCCGGAAAAACACACCCCGCCCCTGGCGGGGCAAGGTAATGCCCTTGGCCTGGAGCTGGAAGAGCTGACGCCGGAACTGATTAATCAATATCAATTTCCGGATGATGCCAACGGCGTGGTGGTGCGACAGGTTTTGCCCGGCAGCGACGCTGAAGCCAAAGGCCTGCGGCGCGGCGATCTGATTTCGCAAATTGATAAAAAAGCCATTTTTACCCTGGATGATGTCGAAGCCTATGTGGCGGAAGCAAAACTGGAAAATAACCGGCCGGTTCTGCTGTTGATCAACAATAATAATATTCCGCATTTTGCGGCTGTTAAGCTGGTGAACCATGAGTAGAGCAGATTTTTATCATTTGCAAAGTCAGACATTGGAAAATGTTTTGCCCAAACTGTTGGAAAAGGCCTATGAAACAAAGAAAAGTATTGTGGTGCGGGTGGGCAATGACGAACGCGTCGAATTTTTGAATGCTTTGCTGTGGACATATAGTGACCAGTCTTTTCTGCCGCATGGCAGCAAAAAAGACGGAAACGCCGAATTGCAACCGATTTGGTTGACCAGCGGCACAGATAATCCCAATCTGGCCAGCTTTTTATTTTTAGTTGACGGCGCAAGCGCCTCCCCGGAAGAAGTTGCTGCTTATGAACGGGTGTTTAATATTTTTGATGGCAATTCACAAGAAGCCCTGGCACAGGCGCGCCATTTTTGGAAAACATTAAAAAGTGTCGGCACAGACTGCTTTTATTGGCAGCAAGATGCCCGCGGCAGCTGGAAGCAGGCCGGCTGAATCAGCATATTTGGCGTTTGTAAAAAAACATAGCTTTTGTGTTTACCCCTGATGTCCGGATCTGGTCGGAGCATGATAATGCGAGATGAGGCGCTGCAGACAGAGGACAACCAAGACAGCTTCGGATATGCCTGCCCGGAAAGCCAAAAGCCATTGCCCCTTATTCTTCTTTGGCGGCAACAGCGTCAACATCAGAAGGAAAAGTCACATCAAATAATTTATTTTTATCTTTGATGTCCACAAGCGTCGTGTAGTCAGCATGCTCCATAAACACCGGGCGTTGTGCGGCGTTTTCAGGTACAATATCCGCTTTATCAAATAAGGCGCGGCTCCAGATGACGGGATTAGCTTTGACACCTTTGTTCGCAAACATCAGCACTTGTTTTTCAACTCCTGTTTTGAACCTGGTAATCAGTTTGTTGAGATCCGAGGCTGTCAAATTCGGCATATCTGCAGGCAACAGCATGGCACCGTCGCAGAAATTCGGCACGGATTTCAGCCCAAGTTCTATTGAAGTTTTCACCCCGGCATGAAAGGACGGATTGTAAATCACATTCACGTCTACCTCATCCAGAAACGGCTGCATCTCCTCATCATGATAACCGGTGATGACAAAAACGGGACTTGCGTCCGCGCCAATGGCCGCATTAACCGCTTTCATAAACAAGGGCGTGTTGTTTCCGACATCAACCATCAACTTGTTGCGCCCGGCGCGGCGTCCCTGCCCTGCGGCCAAGACAACAGCGGCAATATTGGCTTTGCGGCCGTTGGCGCCAAAATTTTTGGGCATGATCAAACCACGTTGTTCTTCCTCTGTTAAAAGCCATTCTTCCGTTTGCGGAACCGACTGCAAATGGCTGAAGTCTTGCGGGTGAAGCTTTTCGGAAAAAATAATCTGGCGAATCGCCTGATTGAGCAAAGGTGACCATACCTGATCGTAGTTGTACGGCAAGACAATAATTTTATGACTGCGCTTTTGTGCGCCGATCAGATCTGCCGCTTCCAAAACCGGCAAATGCGGACAAGCAATTTCATCGACAATTTTGCTTAGAGCCTCAGGCAAAACATCTGCCATGCCGGCTACCGGAAGCGCCGGCAGAATGAAGCTGATGTCATGTCCGCCGCGCATTGACTTTTCGATTTCGTCGGCAACCGCTTCTACCGTGTAGGAAACATTATATTCGGTATCAAAATCCAGCCCCAGACCGGCTGTGGCCGTCACCAGATTTTTGACCGCCGCCGTAAAATGCGCTGTTGCGGGAACATCATCCGTCAGTTTGGCATAAATCAAGGCGGCGCGGCGCGGTGCAATCTCAGCCACCTCCAGCAGAGCGCTGTTGCCTGAAAGTTTGAAGATTACTTCATCAATTTCCGCCTGCGGCACAACCGGCATCCGCAACAAAAGCTCCGCGACAACCTGATTCGGCGCAACTTTTACATAAGGCTCCAAAGCATTGAGCACCAGCGCCTGATGCAGACGGTTAAACTTGGTCAGACGCTCGGCCGAGAGCTGAAAAACGCCTTCACTCAGCGCCACAATCCGACACAAACCATCTTTGTCAATCCGGAAAGCGGTGTTGCGGCCACAGAGCTTAGCGGCAACAATACCAACCGCTGTTGCCGCGTCGATATCGGAATCTTCCATTTTTACGCCATAAATACGGCGAATGCCATACATCTTGAAGATCAGGATATCTTCCGCTGTCAGTTGGCGGCCTTTGGGAAAAAATTGCTCACCCAACCTGATATCTGCCAAAAGGCGGATGCCCTCGGCGGCATTGATATTAAATTCGCTGCATTGCATAATCCGATAAATCCGTTTGTTGTTATTTGATTACAACTTTAACAAGATATAAAAAAAAGGGAAAGAAAAATCTTTCCCTTTTTTTAGAAAGTGTGCCGCATTCAAAAAGTGTAGCGGCCGACAATCAATCCGTTTTCCAGCAGCCGGCCATAGGTGGCGGTGCGGGTTACCTCGATCACAAAGACCTTCTTCTTGCCGCCGGAGGTCACCTGCCATTCGCGCTTTGCTCCATAATCATCCTTGCGAATGACGATGACGTTGTTGCCGAAGAGCACCCGAACATCGTTGACCGTGCTTTTGGCAATTAACCAACCGGTATTAACCTCATAGACCGTCTGGGTATATTGCGACTTGGTCACCAATGCGCCGGAATTTCTCTCGTGACGAGAAGAAATGTCATGGCCGCCGGCACGATAATAAGCTTCTTTCCGATTGTCGGCAAAACGATACACGTGGCCGACTTTGTAAAGTCTTTGTGAGCAGGAGCTCAGCAATATCAGCATAAGCAAACCTGCTAAAAAATTTTTTTGTCTCATATAATTTGTTTTTAATATTTTTCATAGTTTCAGCATAGCATATCCGGATATTTTTGTCTATATTTTTTAGACAGACAAAATAAAATTGGTGACTTTTGCAAAAAAATAAGCTATATTGTTGCAGATTTGTTTCAATAATTGTCGAGAGTTAAGTGAAAAAAATAATTTCCATTGCCGAAGCTGCTCAACTGATTAAAGAAAATTCGTCGCTGATGGTGGGCGGGTTTTTGCGTTGCGGCACCCCGGTCAAAGTTATTGATGAACTGGTTAAGAACAAGACCGGCGGCCTGACCCTGATTGCCAATGACACATCCTATCCGGAATATGATCGCGGCAAACTTGTGGTCAACAGGCTTGTAAAAAAAGCCATCGTCACCCATATTGGCACAAACCCGGAAACCGGGCGGCAGATGAACGCCGGCGAAATGGATATTGAACTTGTGCCGATGGGCACTTTGGTGGAAAGAATTCGCTCTGCCGGCGCCGGACTTGGCGGTGTGCTGACGCCAACCGGGATCGGCACCGTTGTGGCCGAAGGTAAGCAAACTGTTGAAATTGACGGGAAGCCTTATCTGCTTGAAAAACCGCTTAGAGCCGACTGCGCCTTGATATATGCCAGCAAGGCCGATAAATTCGGCAACGCTTTTCTGGACGGAACAACCCGCAACTTCAACACCGTTATGGCCACCGCGGCACAGACTGTGATTCTTGAAGCCGATGAAATAACGGATGAGCCCCTGGATCCGGCAGAAATCACTATTCCGGGGATATTCATCGATTATATTGCCGTTTAGGAGGAATTTATGACTCTTTCCAAGGAACAATGCCGCGAAATTATTGCCCGTCGTGTGGCTCGCGAATTTAAAGAAAATGATGTCATCACGCTCGGTATCGGACTACCGACCGAAGTGGCTAATTATATTCCGCACAATATTCAGGTTATTTTTCAGTCCGAAAACGGAATGCTCGGTGTCGGCCGCCGTGATTTGAGTGCGACAGATAACCCTAAAATTACCAACGCCGGCGGCTTAGCCGTTACAACAAAACCCGGTGCAGTTTTCTTTGATTCTGCCATGTCATTTGCCATTATCCGCGGCGGCCATGTTGACGCAACGGTTTTGGGCGCGTTGCAGGTGGACAGCCACGGGAATCTGGCTAACTGGATGATCCCCGGCGCATTTGTGCCCGGTATGGGCGGCGCCATGGATCTGGTTGTCGGCGCCAAAAAAGTAATTATAGCCATGGAGCACACCAGCAAAGGCAAACCACGAATTGTCAAAGACTGCACCATTCCGCTGACAGCCAAAGGCGAAGTTGACCTGATTGTGACTGAGCGTTGCGTTTTGGAGGTAACCCCGGCCGGCTTGGTGCTTAAAGAAATCAACCCGCTGTTTTCGCTGGATGATATTATCCGCGATACTGAGGCTGAGCTGATTATCCCCGAGCATCTGCAGCAAATTGCCGTCTGAAGCCGGGTATTTGAGACTTTTTATTATAAAAATTTTAAATATTCCTGATTAAAGAAATCTGCCTTTATTTACATCAGGCGGAAGCGGTTTGTTTTTGCCGACCGCTGCGGATGTGAGAAAATTTCATCATATTTTTATATATAATAAAAACATTTGACTTTCACATATATATCAAATAACCTAATCTTGCTTTGGTTGATTACCAGAGTGAGGTTTGAAAGCCTCTTTACAAGTTGTTCGTTCAGCGAACGTAAAAAGCTACCTTTTGGTCTTTATGACTGGAAGGTAGTTAATAAGATATATGGTTATCTGTATATCAAATACACTACACTATTCTTGTAAATAGCTTTCAACTTCCAGTCGCCTCTCATCAAGGCGATTTAATTTTATATGTATAAAATGAAAGGAAGTTAAATGAAAAAAGCTTTATTACTAGCCGGCGCGGCTTCTGTTTTGCTCGCGGCTAATGCCAACGCAATTGAATTAAATCCTTATGTTTCAGCTAAAGCGGCATTTGTAAAAATGGAAAATGATGCAAATGTAAACTCTGATTATTCTTTTAGCGGCGTAACACATTATCAGAACGCTTTGGCCAATGAAAAACACAAAGATGATGTGTGGGGTTTGAGATTGGCTGCCGGTGCAGCGGCTCCTGTTAAATATGGCCAAATAAGAAGTGAATTGGAATTTGGCTGGAATGATGATGCAAAAGATTCCAATAATTTTGCTTTTAAAGTCAAAGATACTTATAACCATAAATTCGCTACAGAATTATCTATTTATTCCGCCATGTTAAATATCTATTATGATATTGATACCGGAACTAAATTTACCCCTTATGTCGGCGGCGGTATTGGTGTTGCTCATCTCAAAAATAAATCTAAAGTTGCCGGTTCAACCCCCGCAGGAGCTTTAGATATAAGCAGCAGCGAGAGCGAAACAAATTTCGCCTGGAATATTGGAGCCGGTGTGTCTTATGCTCTGACGGATAATCTATCTCTTGATGCCGGATATAGATATACTGATTATGGCAATGTTAAAGAATCTGTTTCTCAACAAATTTCCGGTTTAGGGGCTCCGTTAAATGTTGATGGTAAATTTGATGTGACATCTCATGAGTTTTTACTTGGCGCGAGATACGCCTTCTAATTACAGGGAATAAACAATCAATTTATAAGAAACAGGGATATTTTGAATATCCCTGTTTCTGTTATCCCGTTGTTACAAGAATTATCGTTTTTCAGATTTGAATGGCTCGTACAAAAAATGGGTTGCAATTTCTTGCAACCCATTGAAAATATTTGATATTTTCTTGATACCAATTAACGTTTAGAGAACTGGTAAGAACGACGGGCTTTGGCCCGGCCGTATTTCTTACGTTCAACCGTTCTGTCATCACGGGTCAGGAAGCCGGCCTTTTTCAAAACAGCGCGCAGCTCCGGCTCATACAAATTCAGAGCCTTGGAAATGCCGTGTTTGATGGCTCCGGCCTGGCCGGACAAACCGCCGCCTTTGACCGTGCAGACAACGTCAAACTCGTTTTCACGGTTAGTAATCTGGAACGGCTGATTGATAATCATTTTCAAAACCGGACGGGCAAAGTACTGATCAATCGATTTCTCGTTGATGGTGATGTTGCCTTTACCAGGCATCACCCACACACGGGCAACCGCGTCTTTCCTTTTGCCGGTGGCATAAGAACGACCCTGTTTGTCTTTTTTAGCTTTGCGGACGACAGTCTCGGCAGAAGCGGTGGTGCTTGCAGCTTTAATATCCTGCAAAGATTCAATTTTTTCAGCCATTATTATGCGCTCCTTTTATTCTTGGGATTTCTGGAAGCAATGTCCAGAACTTCCGGATTCTGAGCAGTGTGCGGATGCTCGCTGCCTGCATAAACTTTCAACTTGGTCATCTGACGACGGCCCATCGGATTACGGGCAATCATACGCTCAACAGCTTTGATGATGACTCTTTCAGGGAAACGACCGTCCAAAATCTTGCCGGCAGTAGTCTCTTTGATACCGCCGATCCAGCCGGTGTGTTTGTAATATTTTTTGTCAGTCAATTTTTTGCCGGTCAATTTGACTTTGTCGGCATTGATAACGACAACATAGTCGCCGCAGTCAAGGTTGGTCGAGTACATCGGTTTGTGCTTTCCGCGCAAAATCTTGGCGATTTCGGCAGAAAGACGACCCAGGACAACGCCCTCTGCATCAACTACATACCATTTTCTCTCGATTTCCGAGGGTTTTGCTGTATATGTATTCATGTCTTCTCTCTTTAAAGATTGGTTATTAAGTCGTGTGTGACTATACAGGAAAAAAAACTATTGTCAATATAAAAATATTTATATATTTCAGCATGTTATAAAACGGTATTATATTACCATTCGCCAACTTGTTGTTTTTGCACAATTCTATTGCAATTTACCGGCGACATATTTTAAAAAAATAAGTTTTTTGCCTGCTCAGCACCGGGAACAAACACAAATTTATTTATTTTCCAAACTTTCTTGCAGGCGTTTGATCTCGTATAATTTTTCCAGAGCTTCCCGCGGTGAAAGCTCGTCGGGGTTAAGTACGCGGAGGGCTTCATTTAACGGTGAAAATTGCGGCTGCTCCCTTTCGCGCAGGGCGGCAAATAACGGCAGATCATCGGCCAAACGGCTTATAGCGCCGCCTTTGCCGCTTTTTTCCAGATGCTCCAGCACTTGGCCGGCGCGTTTTAATACCGTTTTAGGCAGCCCGGCCAGCTTGGCTACATGGATACCATAACTACGATCCGCCGCACCGTCTATTACTTCATGCAAAAAGATGACTTCGTCGTTAAACTCTTTAATTTTCATACAGTGGAGGCTCATTTCCGGCAGTCTTGAAGACAGCGCCGTCAGTTCGTGATAATGCGTGGCAAACAAAGTGCGGCATTTATTGGCCTCGTGCAAATGCTCCACCACTGCCCAGGCAATGGACAAGCCGTCAAACGTTGCCGTACCCCGACCGATCTCATCCAAAATGACAAAGCTGCGCTCGTCTGCCTGATTTAGAATAGCAGCGGTTTCAACCATTTCGACCATAAAAGTCGATCGCCCGCGCGCAAGATCATCCGATGCCCCAACGCGGGAAAATATCTTATCTATAACGCCGATATGCGCCGAAGCCGCCGGCACAAACGCGCCCATCTGCGCCATGACGGCAATAATTGCATTTTGCCGCAAAAAAGTCGACTTACCGGCCATGTTCGGCCCGGTAATCAGCCACAGCCGCCCTTTTTGAGCGCCCAGACTGCAGTCATTACCGACAAAAGCCGCGCCGTCTTCTTTTTCCAGCGCCTGCTCCACGACCGGATGACGCCCTTCTTTGATTTCAAAAGCGAGACTGTCATCAATTTCCGGACGACAATAACGCTTTTCCATCGCAAGATCTGCCAGAGCCGATGCCACATCCAGCTCGGCATAGGCTTTGGCTGTTTTTAAAATATTGTCGGAGCAAACTTTGATGTCGCGTACCAGATTGTCAAAAACTTCCTGTTCAAGCGCCAGAGCCTTGTCCGCCGCGCCGCGAATCCTGTCCTCAAGTTCGCTCAGCTCCACCGTCGTGAAGCGCGAAGCGTTCAATACCGACTGGCGGTGTATATAATTCGGATCTTCCAACAATTGCGGCGCATATTTACTCTGAACTTCAATAAAATAGCCGATTACATTGTTATATTTGATTTTCAGATTAGCAATGCCGGCAGCTTCCGCATATCGCGCCTGTAGTTCAACTATTGTCTTGTGGCTATCGTTTTTAAGCGAGCGAACCTGATCCAATGCGGGAAGATACCCCTCGCGGACAAAACCGCCGTCCCGCGCCATTAATGGCAAATCTTCCGCCAACGCACTTTCCAAAACAGCGACCAGATTGCTGTGTTCACCCAGACGCTGCATAACTTTTTGCAAAACTTCCGGAATGCCGCCCAAAATCCGGCCTTCGCTTTCCCGCGCGCAGCTCCGCAAAACATTGCGCAGCTGCGGGACAACTTTTAGCGCCGTTTTGATGTTGGCCAAATCGCGCGGTCCGCCGCGGCCGACCGTTAAACGGGAAACGGCGCGTTCAATGTCCGGACAGGCTTTCAGAATATCGCGCAACTCCTCGCGCACCCAGCCATAATCAACAAAAAACTGAACCATATCCAAACGCTCGCTAATCGCTGCAATATCCCGCAGCGGATTAGACACTCTGGCGGCAAGCAAACGTCCGCCGGCACCGGTTACGGTACGGTCAATCACACCCAATAACGAAGAGTTCTTATCGCCGTTTAAGGCCTCGACCAGCTCCAGCGAGCGTCTGGTTGCGCTGTCAATATCCATTATCTGACTTTCGGAAACCCGCTGGGGATTGGCAATATAGGGACATTGCCCTTTTTGGGTGGTCTGGACATAATCGAGCAAAACGCCGGCGGCGGTTACTTCTGCCCGGCTAAAACTGCCAAAAGCTTCCAGCGTTTCAACCTTATACAATGCGCATAGTCGTTTGGCGGCATTTTCACTGCCAAACCGCGCTTGCGGCAAAACCGTCAACTGATCACGATAATCATTGAGAATACGGAAAATGGCCGGATTTTGCAGGAAAGCATCGGATACAACCGTTTCTACCGGCGCCAGGCGTGACAAAACACCGGCAAGAACGGCTGCTTCATCCCGCGCATGCAACCCGATTTCCTGCAAATAAAAATCTCCGGTGGAAATATCCAACCAGGCCAGGCCGAGATTTTCCGCCTGCTTGACCAGGCAGAGCAAAAAATTGTTTTTCTTGGCATCAAGAAGCGGTTCTTCGGTCAGTGTGCCTGCTGTTACCAAACGGATGACCTCGCGACGAACAACAGCTTTTGCCCCTCTTTTTTTGGCTTCTTTGGGATCTTCGGTTTGTTCGCAGATGGCCACTTTATATCCCTGTTTGATTAATCGGGAAAGATAGCTTTCATAGGCATGAAACGGCACTCCGCACATCGGAATATCGGCGCCTTCGTATTTACCGCGCTTGGTTAACGCAATGTCTAGAGCTTTTGAAGCAACTACCGCGTCATCAAAAAACATTTCGTAGAAATCGCCCATGCGGTAGAACAGCAGATATCCCTCATGCTCTCTTTTGATTTGCAGGTATTGCGCCATCATCGGCGTCATGTTGGCAAGTTTGTCAGTTTTTTCAGTCATGGTTCCAGCAAAAATTTAATCTTTTTAAACTTGTTTTATCATAATATATTTATCATTCCAGTCTAGGAGAATCTGCAAGATATAGGATATTTGATTATGTTTGAGCGGGCCAGAGCCCATCTGGGCATTGAAAAAAACAGTAAATTTGTCGAAAGGGTTTTGTTTCTCAGCTTTCCGACAGCGTTGGTTTTTATTACTCTGGCAGCTTTTCGGCTGGTGGATCCGCTCTGGGCCGTCATATCTTTGGCGGCGGTTGTTTTATTCAACATCATTTTACTGTTTCCGCTGACCTTTGAACTCCAGCGTCTCAAAAAATACATTACTGCTTTGGCTCGGGGTGAAACGTTTGACGAAACATCAATGACCCTTTCGGAAGAAGATGCCCGTGATATTGTTGAAGCCGTCAATACGATGCACCGCTTCTGGGCTCAGAAAACAGACATGCTGGAAGCCCAGACAATCTCGGATACCGCCGTGCTTGATTCTCTGCCTGACCCGATTATGATGATTGACCGCGCCGGCAATATTCTGGGGGCTAATTTATCGGCACGAACCAGCTTCGGCAAAAATATTACCAGCAAAAATATCGATAAAGTTTTTGATTCAAACAATTTTATCAACGCGGTCAAACGCGTTATTCAAAAAGAGAGCAAATCTGAAAACCTGATCTTTTATGTTAAAAAACCGGCGGAACAAAAACTATATGCCCATGTCAAACAACTGCCCTGGCTCTCAAAAGGAAAAGCCGTGGCCGTTGTTTCCGTGTATGATCTGACCAAATCGATGAAAATCGAGAAGATGCAGTCGGATTTTGTTGCCAATGCCAGTCATGAACTGCGCACGCCGCTGGCAATTATTTCCGGCTTTATCGAAACTCTGCAGACAACAGCCAAAGGAGATCCCGAGGCTCAAGACAAATTTTTGGCCGTTATGCGTGATCAGGCGGATTATATGTCGGCCTTGATTGAAAATTTGCTTTCGCTTTCTCGTATTGAGCTCAAACAGGATCAACGCCCCGAAGATAAAACTGAAATTTTGCCGATTGTTGAAGACGTTGCCGAAGCCCTTTCGCTGAAAGCCGCTGAACGCAATATAAAAATCAAAGTTGTCTGCCATGAAGAAATTCCGGTGATTACCGCCGACAAACCTTTGATCAAGCAAGTGGTGCAGAACCTGACCGACAATGCCGTTAAATATGGTCTGGCCGACACCGACGTGACGATTAAGATCAGCCGCAGCGATAGTATTCCGCCTTCAAAAAGTTTTAAGATTTCCCGGGGAGAAGCCGTGGTTATTTCAGTCAATAACAAAGGGCCCAAAATTGAACCCAACGAGCTGGCGCGACTGACGGAAAGATTCTACCGTATGCAAGAACACAAAGACCTGAATATCAAAGGAACAGGATTGGGACTTTCCATCGCCAAACAAATCATCATCCGCCATAACGGCAATCTGACCGTCAGTTCAAATAATTATAACGGTACGACCTTTACGATTTATCTGCCGGTTGAGCCATAGCCTCGGGCTGGCAGCCATTGTTGCCGGCTTTGAAAAAGTGTGAAAAGACAACGGGCTTGATGCCGGTTTCTTTGAAAATTGCCTTACGGATGGCCGCGTTAATATATTCCTGCACCTGTTTGACACGGTGATCGTGCCGGATGACGATTTCGGGAATCTCGGCCCGGACACGTTCCAGCACCCGATCGCGCAATTCGTTAAAGGCATTTTCTTCTAAGATGTCAATTGATGAAATCTGCAGATCCTGCAAATGCCAGCATTCATCAAACACAATGCTGATAAACAAACTGCAGTTGAACGCAATCCTTTTACGATTTTTGACCAGTTGCGAGTTGAGTGCGGTAATCTGGTTGCGGTCTACCCCGAGCAAAGTTGCCGGCACTTCGGCAACAATTTCGGCTTTACCATCTTTAATTAACACAACGTCGCCGTTACGTGCCAAAACAACATCCTTTACGCCGCATTCCAGAGCAAAGCGCTTCTGCGCGCGGATATTGCGTTTGTCTCCATGCACGGGCAACACCAGCCGGGGTTGCAGGATGCGGTACATCTCCCTGATTTCATCTTTGCAGGCGTGGCCGGAGGTGTGCACCGGGTATTCCTCGCATGAAATAACTTCGACGCCGGCATCACGCAATTTTTCCTGCATACGCTCAATTTTATCTTCATTGCCCGGGATAATCTGCGAGGAAAAAATAATCGCGTCTCCCTTGCCAAGCTTTATCTCTTTGTTTTCACCGTTAACAATCCGGCTCAGACCACTGCGGTAATTTGCCTGTGAACCGGCACAGATGTAGAGCATTTTGTCCAGCGGAATGTCCATCGCCTGCTTGGCCTCCACATACGGCGGCAGATCGGGAAGATAGCCGCAATCTTTGGCAATATTGATGTTCTGGATCATGCTCATGCCCGCAATCACCGGCGTGCGGTCCGCCGCATGGGCAGCCAGAATTAAACTTTCCAGCCGGGCAATGTTTGAAGCAAAACAAGTGGCGACCAACGTATTCTTATATTTAGGCACCATTTTGATCAGGTTTTCGCGAATTTCACTTTCCGAAGGCCCGGTGACATCATGCGCCATATTGGTGGAATCTCCGACATATAAATCTATCCCTTCGGCGGCTATCTCCGACAAACGCTTAAAATCTGTCGGCATAAAACTCATTTTGCCGTCGTCAAAACGCCAGTCCGTGCCATGAACAATATTGCCGTAGCGTGTGCGGATCATCAGGACAGAACTGTCCGGCAGCGAATGAACAACCGGCACAAATTCAACATCAAAATTTTGCAACCTGACACGACGCTGCTGATTGATTGAATGTGTTTCAACAATCTGATCAAGCTTATACTCGGCCAAGCGGTTATGAATATGGCCGAGCGTGAAATCCGCCGCATAAACAGGGCATTGCAGCTTGGGCCAGATGTGAGCAATTGCGCCAAAGTGGTCTTCATGCGCGTGCGTGATGAACAAGGCCTCAATCCGATCTTGATAAGCCTCTAAAAAAGTGGCGTCGGCCAACCCCAGCTCCATACCGGGAAAATCATCGTTCAAAAAACCATAGCCTGCGTCAACCACAATCATTTTGCCGTCAACGGCATAGGCGTACAAATTGAAGCCGACTTCTTCGGCGCCGCCGAGCGCAATAAAATAAACGCCCTCTTTGTCAAAAAGCGCCGGCTTAGCCGGCTGTTCTTCCGTATTCATTAATCTTTATTTTCCTCTTTATAAAATATATCTGCGGCCAAAACCGGGATAATGCCATCCCCTTTTCGCAACAACAAAGCGCCATTGGGGGCAATATCTTCAAAAATTCCCGTTTCCCGCCCGTGTTCAAAATTCACGACAATTTCTTGCCGCAGACCAACCACATGTGTCAGCCAGCGCTCGCGGATCGGCATGAAACCCGAACGCCGCCATAATGCATAATTTTCATCAAAAGCCTGAAGATATGCCCGCAAGAGCTGTTCTTTGCTACAGCGTATGCCAAAATCCGTCAAAGCCGCCGCCGGATACAGCAAGCCGCTTTCAGCAGCCGGGGCTGTCTTCAGGTTTACGCCAATGCCGGCGATTATATACTCATTTTCACCCTTTTCAAGCAAAATTCCCGATATTTTGCGATTTTCAAGCAAAATATCATTCGGCCATTTGAGCCGGAGGCGCCCTTGCGGTTTCTGAACGGCAACGGCATCAAACAAACTCAACGATACTATAAATGCGGCATCTGTCAGAAAACGCGTCTCCAGCGGAAAGGCCTGCGACATAAATAAGTTTCCTTCCAAGCTCTGCCACGTGCGGCCGCGGCGCCCACGACCGGCAGTCTGCCTTTGCGCCGTCACCACAAAAAACTCTTGCGGCGGCGCTATGGTTAGTTCTTTGGCTTTGTCATTAGTGGAGCTTATTTCCGCGTAATCATAAATACCCCAGGCGTCCATTTGAAGCATTTCAGAACACCCCTTTCAAAAAGCTTTCCGCGCCGAGCAGCACATAAGACGGATTGACAATTGAAATGACAACCAAAACTAAATTGGCAAACAAGCTGATATAGACAGTTTTATCCGTCCGGTCAAAGGTATTGCTCTGCGGCTCAAAATAAACCGTGCGAATGACATTTAAAAATGCATTGGCCATAAACAAAAATGACGTCAGTAAAACAGCAAACTCAGCCCATTGCCCTTCTTCCACCAAAATACTGACAATGGACAACCGCCCCAGGAATCCCAGCAAAGGCGGCATACCGATCAACGAAAACATGAAAACCAGAAACGCGGCGGCCAAATACGGACGAATCGTCGACAAACCACTGATTTTTTCCAGATCGCTCAGGTATTCACTTTTGCTTTTTAACCCTAGAAAAACTGTATATACGCCAAGCATGGCCAAAATATAGATAAAGCCGAATGAAAAGGTGCTGACAATGGAGGTGCTGCTAAAATTAACCAAACCGAACAACAGAAAACCAGTGTTGTAAACTCCAATAAAAGCAAATAATCGCCTGATATCTTTCTGGCCATTGGCGGAAAAAGCGCCGATAAGCAGAGAAAAGACCGCAAAACCCAGCAAAATATGATGCAGCATCGGCATCAGTCCGGAAAAAGCTTTGGCGATCAGCGCAACCAGACAAAAAAGAGAGGCTATCGGCGTAATCAATGTCAGAAAACCACAGACAGGAAGCGTACAGCCACTGATGGCATCAACAAACCATGAGTGAAACGGCGCCGCCGCCATCATAAACAGAACGGCGGCCAGAATCAGAGATACCGCCAGCATTATTTGAAAATCTGTCGAACCGGATTCCGACAAAAGTTGCTGCAAAGATGCATAATCTCCTGCTTTGAACTGCCTGAAAAGCAACGTGACGCCGCCCCAGAGCAACAGGCAGAACCAACCGGCGCAGAAGGTGTACAACCGCGCAATGCCCGCCACTTTTTCTTCATCCCAGTGAGAAAGGATAAGGCGTCTGACCCCAAGGCAGAGCAACGGCATAATCACGGACAAAACCAACAAGTGGCGCGCCGAGATCAGCAAGCTGAACAAAAACAGCATGAACATCCCCGTTTGATAAAACAGGTATGAACTGCGGTTTTTGTTGAGAAACCATTTTGAGGCTAGATAAAACCATGCCAAAGACATGATATAGACCCACACCTTAAACAAACTTGTATAAGTTGTGTTTTTCAACCAGGGCATCAAGGGACTTTGGTTGTAAAAAACAATGGTCATCAGCAGCGCAAATATCAAAAAAAACTTGCTGATCGTAAAAAATGTCATGGCCGTTTTTTCTTCGCGATAGCGGTTGACTAAAAAGGCTACCGGCAGATACATCAGCAGAGACAACTCGGGAACAAAAACAAACCAATTCTGAGGCATCGAAAACCCTCCTTACTCGGCAGATGCTACAAACCACAGCGGTTTGATAAAAGACATCAGCAAGATAAAAATCACAAAAGACATAAATATAAAGAAACCTTTGGAAATATCATCATTTTTGCCCAAACGACACTCTTTGTTGTCTTGGCGGAGACGTAACAGCTCCTGAATCAGCGACACTCCGACAAAAGCCAGCGCCAAAATTAAAAGCACTCCCATTTTGACATTGAAGTTCAGCAATTGCGACAAGATCAAAAAATTGTTGATAAAAACGGCAGAAACAGGCAAACCTACGGCGGCAAATGTCAGAAAAGAATATATAAAAGATAATCTTCGCGCCCGACATAAAAACCCCGTCGACGTGCTGTCCGCTTCCTGCTCTTTATGATAAATATGACTCGAAACGACTTCCAATG
This sequence comes from uncultured Alphaproteobacteria bacterium, assembly GCA_944391445.1. Lineage (GTDB taxonomy): Bacteria > Pseudomonadota > Alphaproteobacteria > RF32 > CAG-239 > CAZU01. Next base: position 37,852 of record CALXTL010000016.1, read on the forward strand.
ATGCCATAATGATCAAAAAGCTGAATATTGAATAGCCAATGCCGGTCATGACCAGTTTGTCATTCAATAAAATACCTAACAGATACAGTACGTAATATACCGTGACATAGGCAAAAATCTTGTACTGATAATCCCTATTGGTAAAACCGATCAGCGCAATGAACAACATGGTCACAACGGCAATGATCTCACCGCAAATGGCGTAATTTTCCACGCCAGAAGGCAGAATCTCCGGCAAAAAACGGATAAAACCATAGATAGATGTCAGCGGCAGAAGCGCCGTGATGATAAATGCCAGAGGATTGCGGATGCCGGCATTAATTGATGATATCCAGTAGTGAAACGGCCAGACCGGGATGCGTGACACAAACGCCAGCGCAATTGCACTCCATACATAGTATTTCAATGGCGAAGGAAGTCTGAGACCGCCAACCTCAGACAAAAGCACACTGCCACCATAACGAAACATCAACATGGTGGCGCTGAACAAAATAATCGCACCGGTAAAATTATACAGAAAGAAACGATTGACAACCCCTTGCTTCCTGACTTCTCCGGACATGCCAATCACCATAAACAACGGCAGAAGCATCGCCTCAAAGAAAATGTAAAAAGAAAAAATATCTGCCGCGACAAACAAACCGGTGATCATACTCAGAAACATCAGCGTAAATACCATCAGAGTCTTTTGGCGTTCCGTATTCGCCCGCACGCCCAAAACACCAATCAAAACCGCAATATGCACGGCCAAAATCAATAACAGAGAAAAAACATCAACACCAAGCACAATATCAATATTGGGAATATTCAACCAGTCAAATTTCTCAATCAGCTGCAGAGCCGGCGATTTTTCATTCAAAATCATGAAAATGCGCCAGATCAGGATGATGTTGGAAACAATCGTAAACAAGCAAACATTCAAAGCATTGCGTCCGGGCATGGTGTCTTCCGTATCTTTGGAGCCCAGAACAAACAACATCCCCAGAAGTGGGAAGACGACAATCAGCGACAACATGGCAAACGAATTATCCATGGCAATACCACCCCAAAGCTGACAAAATCATGACCATGCCCATACCGATCATCAGTAAATAGCCGACTTTCCCCTCATCTTGCAGACGATGCAACCCGCCAATGACAAATGCCGTTGACTGCGACACAGAACCGATGATGCTGCGTTCAATGACAACAAAATCTATTGCCAGCCATAAAATACGCCCGATGAAACGCAACGGCCCGACAAAACAACTCTGATAAATTTGCCCAAATACATCGGCCGACTGCAGACCTTCCCAACGGGCTCCCATAAAAAGCTTCTGCGTCGGCAGCAAAAGGAAAACCGCCAGATATGCTGCCCAGATTTTCCAAATCAGCGGGTCTAAAACATTCCCCGACTGCCAGATCAGAAAAACAACCGCGGCCGTGTACGGCCCCCAGTATAAAAATCCGACATTTCTCAGCAACGCTTCTACTTTGTCATCGGCATTCATGCGTCCCAGGTATGCGCCATGCCAGAGAGCTGCCGTTATAAATAAAAATACCGACAAAAATATCCAACCGGAAATGAAAGGAACACAATGTGCCGTCATGGCGCCAAAGGCAAAAACGGCCAACAGACTCAAAATCAGGTTGCTCCACAGACGATGTCCCAATCCGCCCATTTCCGAAAGACAACAACCGTCAGAAGTTGATACGCTCAGGAATAAAACAGACAATCCGACAGCCAAAAACGGCGGATACAGATAAACCAAGCGTTCGAAAAATATTCCGGGATCAGCCCACATTGTCCACAGCATAAAACTGTGCATCAGCATGGCCAGATAAAAAACTTTTGCTTTGAGATTATCTATCAACAGACCGCCGGCGACAGCCCACACCGCCGATAATCCGATAATCAGGCAAAAAATAGAATGGGAAAAATTCGCGGCGGCAATCAACGGAAAAAGTTTGGCAAAAATGACCATCCCCGATAACGGCGCCGAAAACACTGCCAGAGTAAGCACACGATTAAAATTGAGCGATTTGAGCGCCAACAGGTGATTTTGAAACAAAAACATGCCGCATTTTAACAAAACGACGCCAAGCAACAAAACCGAAACCAGGTCACGATGCCGGCCTTCGTGCAAATAGGAAGGAATCGCCGTCAGGGCAACCGATCCGGTATTGGCATAAACCACTGCCAACGCCGTAAATAACGCCAACTCAGCCAAAAAACCGTAAAAAATGAATTTAGTTCTGGCTTCGGTATTATTGATCAGGTAAAATCCGATAATCAGAAAACCGCTGCTGCCAATCATCAACTGAATAAAATCCTGACTGGCCAGCAAAATCAGCAAAACGGCAAAATTCAGCAGCAAAAAATTATTGACATAGAGCGAATATTCCTCCCGACGGTACAAAGTATTCAGATATATCAGCACAACCATGCACAGGCCTAAGATTCTGATGCAAGGCGCCATGCTGCCGCCAGCCGAAAAACTGATATTAGCCTGCAGCGTCTGATGCGGAATCCATGAATAAATAACATTGTTGATCCCTATGGCATTAATCTGTTCAAAAAACGCGTACAGCAAAGCTAAAACCGCGCAAAACAAAAAAACAGACCAAACCCGACGGCGTCTTTCCTGTCGCACCATAAAAAACAACAGCGAAATTGTTACCAGCCCCAGAAACAGTTGCAGAATCATATGTCCAATCCAATTGTTTTAATCAGTTGCAATATAACAAAAAATAAGGGCATTTAAAGCCCTTATCAGAATTTGGTAATGTAATATGTGTATAAAATCAGCTCAATACGGCTTTCAGATTCCGGACAATCCGCACCGGAACAACATATTCACGAGCAACCTCCTCACCGTCAATCTCCGCGACTAAGATTTCATCCACACTTTTAAGCGGAGAACGCGCCTCTTCGTTAATCCCTTGCAAAAACACCGAATTTTCGCGGCTTCTATATAATAAGGCGGTTTCGCCGCCGTCGTATACAAAACGCGGATTTTCCGGCCCACCACGCCGCTGCTTAATCATCAGAAGAATTTCTCCGGCGGCATTTTGAAGAATGTCAAAAGAACCTTCCATATTCTCCGTTGTTTTTTCGTTATTCATTGCAACCTCTTTGGGATAAAATCATCTTATTTGGTTGAGATGTTAACATATAATTATTAACAAATACATTACATTTTTTACTTTTTTAACTTTTTTTATTTTTTTAGTTGACTAATTTTTTTTTATCTTCTATACATTGCTTCGTTATTTTGAGACGGGTGCGTAGCTCAGCTGGTAGAGCATTTGACTTTTAATCAAAGGGTCTCGGGTTCGAATCCCGACGCGCTCACCACTTATGAAAATCTCTGCCGAAAAGCGGAGATTTTTTTGCATTTCCGGGCTTTGAACCCAAGGGTTCGTTCAATTCCGACTATGTTTCGCCGGGGCTGCGATTGCTCTTGCCGGCTCAACAAGTCTCATTGCGTCTCCTTGAAAAACCTTTCACCGAAAGCTTTTTCCGCGGCCGTCCGTTCATTTATATTCCGCCTCACTCACCGGTTCAAGCCAGGTTGACGCATTATGAGGCAGATTGGTCTCAATCGAAATATGCGTCATCCAGGCATCCGGTGCCGCACCGTGCCAATGCTCAACATCCGGCGCAATACGGACAACATCACCTTTGTGCAACGTTCTAATTTCACCGCCGCGCTCCTGATAACGCCCCCGGCCGTCCAATACCAGCAAAATCTGACCACCGCTGTGTTTGTGCCAGTTGGTGCGTGCTCCGGGTTCAAACGTAACATTGCCAATGGAAGAGTTCCAAACATCGTCCTTGGCACTTAACATTTTCAGGTATGTCTGCCCGGTAAAGAAACGGCCATAGGGATTTGGCTCACCCCGACCAAAAATCGTATCTATTTCACTTTTATTCATTTCCTGTGCTCCCGCGATAGTTGAAAAACTTATTAAAAATAAAATCGGCAAAAATTTTCTCATCTTATTTTTTCTCCTGCTGCAAGTTCAAAACCGTGATTTCCGAAGGCGACAGGAAACGCATCTGCGGTCCCCATTGCCCTGCCCCGCGCGAAACATACAACCAAGCCTGTTGCGGCAGTTTGTATAATCCGGATAAATAATGATGCCGCCATTTAACCAAAATGTGGAACGGGAAAATCTGGCCGCCGTGCGTATGGCCGGAAACCTCCAGATCAAAATTGTTTTCCGCGCCAAAATCCGTCGGCGTATGCGACATCAGCAGGCGGTAGCTGTTCGCATCTGCTTTGGCAAAAGTTTTTTGCAGATCCACCTTACGGCCAAAACGTTCTGCCGAAGGTATGTCGGGAATGCCCCCGAGGCATATGTTACCGGGCAGCGTTGTGGCACTGTTTTCCAAAAAAGTGAAACCAAGCTTTTTCAATTCAGCAACAGTCTCCTTATAACCGGCATAAAATTCATGATTGCCGGTCACAAAATAAATGCCGTTTCTGGCCTGTAAGCCTTTAAGCAACGCCGTTATGTTTTTGATGCGGGCGGGATTGTCGTCCAAAACATCTCCGACCAGCAAAACGGCATCCGGCCGCAGGGCATTTGTCTTATCTACAATTCCCTTGATTTTGTTCGGACTGATTACACGATGCAGGTGGATATCGCTCAGAATGACAATTTTTTGCGGTTGGGTTATTTTGGGTGATGTCAACGTCACCTCTTTTACCCCGGGGACGCGTAAACCTGCATATAACGCCCAAACCGTGAACAGCAGCGCCAGCAAAATATTGCCGTATTTAAACCACAGGCATCCAACCATGCTCATATGACGCAACCAGGAAGTGGTGTAGCACAAAATACCAAAAATCGTATCCGAAATCAGCGTTACCGTAAATAAAATGACGCAAAAAATGAAAACAAAGTACAACGCATAACGATACGGCGTAAATAATGTCCCTAATATTTTTTCAAAACGATAGCCAGTCAGCAGCGGAAATATTCCCACCAGCAGGCAAGCTGCAAAAGCCGCTATTTTTGCCGGTAAGCTTAAAGACAAACACCAAGTGTAACGAAAGAAAAGATAACTCGTTATGGTGCAGCCGGCCAAAGCTGTTGCGCTCATCCACCCCATTTATTTTCTCCTTATTCATCTGTGATTCTGAAAACAGCATAAACTTTCGAGTTTACTCTAAGTCAAGCATTTTATTGACACAGGTGTGGAAATCAGCTAGGCTGCTTTGTATCGGAGGTGATATATCATGGGATATTCTATCGGCCAAGTGGCCAAAAAAATGGGGCTGACAACGCATACACTGCGTTATTATGACAAGGAAGGTTTGCTGCCTTTTGTAAAAAAGGCTTCTTCCGGTTTACGCGTTTTTGAAGATTCAGATTTGGAAATGCTGATGGTGATTGAATGCCTGAAAGGCTGCGGCATGCAGCTAAAAGATATTCGCTGCTATGTCGACTGGTGCCGCGAAGGCAATTCAACCATCAATAAGCGCCTGGAATTGCTGCAAAGACAAAAACAGCGGCTGGAAGAACAAATCCGGCAGTTCAACGGTTATATGAAAAAAATTAACTTCAAAATTGCTTATTATGAAGATGCGGCTGCCCACGGCGATCTGAACGTATTTTCCCGCAAT
>CALXTL010000017.1 GCA_944391445.1 uncultured Alphaproteobacteria bacterium
TAGGGGTATAGCTCAGTTGGTAGAGCATCGGTCTCCAAAACCGAGTGTCGAGGGTTCGAATCCTTCTGCCCCTGCCAATCAAGATAAAGACGCCGAAAAGCGTCTTTTTTCTTTATAAATCAAGTATTTAACCGAGTCCGTGTGAGGTGCCATAAAAAAGGCCATTTCCCGCTTGTTACACGGACTACACAAAACAAAATTCGTTGTTTTATACGTAGTTAGTTCGCTGAAATTATATTTTGTTTTGGGAAGTTTGGAATAAGTAATTAAATCACTATGGATAATTTATTTGCAATTTAAATAGAAAAGAGTTATTCATAAATCGTTAAATAAAATTGTTGTGTAATTAAATCACTATATTTTTATGGAAGAAAAATCTGCGAAGCTGATTTACAAGCTTATTTTTTGGTTTGTTTTGATCGTAGCCGTTTTATTGCTTTTCGTTCACTGGAAATATTTTCTTTGTGCTCTAGGGGTTCTTCTTTGGAATGATGTATTCTATGAGAAAGGTTGTCAGGAATGGGTTGTCGATGAATATGAAACGGGTTATCCAACGCAAGGATTACATAAAATGTTTCAAAGTTGGATATGGTTGGCAATTATTTTAGCCATTGTGTTGTTTCTTATTGTATAAAATTTAAGGAGGCTAAATAGATATTTTGCTACCTTTTTGTTTGATGTTTTATTTTGATTAAGGAGTGGAGGGAATGGCAATTAGTCCGTGTATTATCCTATATCCCCTGCCAATCAAGATGAAGACGCTGAAAAGCGTCTTTTTTCTTTATAAAATCTCGTCTAATGTTTTTCTAGAGCCGTTTGTTCAGGTCGAAAGTGTCCTCACGTACTTCTTTGTACGCTGTGGTACTTTCGCCTTTCAAACAACTCTATAAACTCAATTATCCGAGATTTTAGTATTAAACAGCCGAGTCCGTGTGAGATGTTGTCAAAGAGGCTATTTGCGCTGCTACGAAAGCTTTAAGCTTTCTACTTGCGCGAACAACTAAGTTTTGCTGGGGCTAAAGCCTAGCAAAACTAAGAGAAGTTTCCCGCTTGTTATGCGGAGCAAGCGGAACAATTATCTTGCCTTTGACAAATAATTTGATAAATTAAAAGCCTTAAATGATATCATTATGTATAACAACTAAATATAATTGCGTATGAAAATTGTAATCTCAGTCATTTTGTTAGCCGTTGTTTTGGCTATTCTTATTGTTGCCGCATTCAGAGCTTTGATTGTGTGCTGTATAAAGTGTTATTTTGTGCGCAAAGCGAAGAAAATGACGGACATGGAACTTATTGATGCTCAATTCAAAGAGTGGGAAGACGGATGGTTTCATAATTTAAAATATGAAATTTACTGTAAAGAGTTCCAAAACAGACCCAGGTTTATTCCTCCTTCAGATGTCGATTAGTGATTTACCGTGTTGCTGAAATGACAACACGGTGATTTTTTTAATTTTTCTACGTATCAATAGTTTTAGGAGAATAACAATGGAAAAGCGACTAATAGAGTTAAATAAATACAAAGGAAATGAACTGTCAAAAGAAGGTATTCAAAAAGCTAAATCTGAAAATGGTTATATAGTTATGTTAGATACTCAGCTTTTTTAGTCACAAGCAGCAAAAGTAGTCCGTATATCGTTTTATATTTCCTGTTCATGAAAAGAAGGTCACCTTTCAAGGCGGTCTTTAGGTTCGAGTTTTTGATGAAGCAAGATAAGACAAATCTCCATCGACGTTAGCCGGTGGAGATTCATGATTTAAAGATCCGGGTCAGCTCCCAAAGCGCCGGAAGTTGTCGCCATGTCCAGAGAGATTGAAAAATATCTTTGATCTGACAAATCTGCCGGGCGTTTTTTGTTATCCGGGCAGGAGAGGTTGTGTTTTTTCCGCCAGCGGTATTCTTCATCGGATATGAGAGCAAATTCACCGTCTGTCCAAGAAATGGGATCAATCGGGATGTCTTTTTGGTGTGCGGGCGGAATTTTTTCAAAAATCCGGTTGGCCAGAAGCACAAATTGTGGAAAATTGATGCTCAGATCCGTCAGTCTTTTGGCAACGAAGCCGTATGAAGCTTGCGGAACATTCAAAATGATTTCCGAAAAAATGCAAAAACATGTTTCCTGCAATTTTTCCAGTGACCAGCAGATGGATGCAAATTTTTTTATCAACGCATCAATCTCATGATCGGAAAGTTCTTGATTTTTTTGCCGGGCTTTTTTGCGATTCAGGAGATCACAAAAGTCCTGCGGATTGAATTTTTCCATAAATAATAAATTTTTAAGGTGCAACATAATAATTTTTTTATTGCACGGGATTGTCGTTTTTTTTGTAAGGAAAGTCAAGAAATTTGTTGCGAGGGCTAAAATGACGGTTATTTTACAGATATGCTTTTTGCGCATAAAAAACGTTTCTCTTGTAAACCAAGAGAAACGTTTGGCAAAAATTGTTTTTTTAAGCTTCAGCAAATAAGTGTTCCCAACCTTTGAGCAAAACAAAGAGCTTCGCTTTGGCCGGCTGATTGGGCGGCGGGGTTTGGTAAGTTCCGTCGCTTTGACGGATTTGGAATTTGTCCTGAAGTTTTTCCAAGGCTGTTTTGATATCCCAGTTAAACCGCTTCCAGCCGGTGCTATAGCCGGTTTGGGTATTAACCGTCCAAAATTTGCTTTGGGCAAAAAACAGTTCCAGTCCGAGAGCTTCAAGATAGGTATTGATGATGTCCAAATGCGCCAATACAAACTCCACTTCGGCAGGAACAGGAATGTAGCGCCCCGTGCCGGGATGTCCGTATCTGGCAATGTGTAAGGCAGCCGCGGCACTGTCTACCTCATACAATGATCGATTTTTCCCGTCTCTTTTCAGGCTGATTTTCAGCTCGCCGATTTGCAGCAATGCCGGTAAGTCCGGTTCATCGGTCTCAACCAGAATTTTGGCCATATTCCGACGTTCGGCCGGAAGTTTTGCTTCGCAGGCAAGCGCCAAATCATGAAGCCGTTTGTTTCTTACCGGCGGCGGGGATGCCGCAGGCTGCTCTTCTTCCGGTTCGGATTTCTGACGCTGGGGCAGATTCCAAGATAATTGCCGCATTTTAAATGTCAGCATGCTGAGCATAATTATCAAAACGGCGTTGAGCAAAATGCTCAGATAAAAAACAATTCCCATAAAGCTAGATTTTAATAGTTTGACAATATAATTTCATTTCGGCAGGATTGTAGTTTGATTTTGCAAGAAAAGCAAGCGGATTTATCCCGAAGGCGCCAAAATATATCTATTGACATGCTTAAAATTATTTAATATGTTGGCGACAATAAGCCCGGGCGCAGGTAGCCTTTGCGGCCGTTTGTCTGACGCCGCAGATCTGGCTGTTTGTTCCGGTATGAAATTGAAAGACATTCTTAATTTTTTACGAAATGGAAAAGATGATGGCCAAAATCAGTCCGATACAGTTTTTCAGGCAGGTTAAACAAGAGATCAAAAAGGTGACCTGGCCAACCCGCAAAGAAGTGGTACAGACGTCGATTATGGTTTTGGTTCTTGTGGCCATTGCGGCGACGTTTTTCTTTTTTGTCGATCAGTTCTTCGGCTGGGCTGTCAAATTAATCTTTGGTCTTGGAGTATAGTTTTATGGAAGCCAAATGGTATGTGGTCAATGTTCATTCCGGCTGCGAGAAAAAAGTTGCGGAATCAATTAAAGAACAGACCGTTGTCAAAAAAATGGAAGATAAAATCTTTGACGTAATGGTGCCGACTGTTGTCGATAAAGACAAGAGAGATAAAAAAGGAAACAAGGCACCTAGCGAACATAAGTTTTTTCCCGGCTATATTCTGGTTAAGATGATTATGACCGACAATGCCTGGCATTTGATCAAGGATAATCCCAATGTGACCAATTTCCTCGGCAGCCGCAATAAGCCGTATCCGATTACCGAAGCAGAAGTGCAGCGGATTATTACACAGATGCAGGAAGGGATTAAAAGTCCGGAGTCGACGGTTGAGTTCGAGATTGGTGAGCAGGTGCGTGTCTGCGACGGGCCGTTTGCTTCTTTTGTCGGTTCTATTGAAGAAATTGACACCGAAAAGTCTCGAGTTAAGGTTTCTGTTTCCATTTTCGGCCGGGCAACACCGGTTGAGCTGGAATATTCTCAGGTTGAGAAAGTTTAGATCCAAGTTGCGAAGAAGCCGGAATTATTCCGGCTTTCTTTTTAAACTTTGCGATATATAAAAAAGCGAATCGTCTGGTTGATTCGCTTTTTGTTTACCGTAGCGGAAAATTAATCGGTAATATCTGCCTCATAAGCATAAATGATTTTGGTGTCTTTGTCGTCTTTTTCGACGCTTAATTCGCATACCAGCAATTTGTCGGAATCCTGCAGACTGTCAAGAACATCATCGGGAATGCCGTCCAGCCAGACGTCATCTGTCGGCGTGCGGTGTAACACGGCCGATTTTTCCGCGGCATTAATCTCTATGCTGGAGTCATGGGGTTCGGTGTCACGCGCGTATAACAAAAGCATGACTTCATCTTCGTCGTTAATCAGAAAATCGTAGGTATTTATATCCTGTGCGGCCATTTTTTTGCCCTCTGTTTGATAATCTTTTGTTATCAGTATATCCGCTAAGGGTTGAAGAAGTGTTAATATATTTCAGATAAAAGATGAATTTTGCCGCAGGACTGATATAATTGCTTTCAGTAAGGGGATTGTCATGCAAACACTGATTAACCGCTTTATTGAATTGTGTAAATGGCCGATTGCGGTTTATATGCTGCTTTCTTTCCCTGCATATATTCAGTCGCAGGCTTATTTTAGATTTGCCAACATACAATATATAGCTTTGTTTGGTGGTTTTTTTCTGTTTTTTATTTCCCGCAGTATGATGGACAGCTCGGTGAAGGCCAATATGGAAATTATGGCTCATGAGTTTACACATGCTTTTTTTGCCATATTGACTCTGCATAAAATTAAAAAAATTCAAATTGAAGGAGATAATTCCGGCGGAACAATCGCTTTTGAAGGCGAGGGAAACTGGCTGATTATTATTGCGCCGTATTTTTTCCCGTTATTTGGCATGATTTATATGATTGCCATGAGTATTTATACGTCGTTTGCACCGAGTAATCTGATTTTGAACGGTGTGCTCGGCTATTTTATCGGCTATCATTTAGATGCGGTCGGGTCACAAATTCATGAAAAGCAGACCGATTTACCCAAAGTTTCGTATAAATTCTGTGTTATGTTTCTGCCTTCGGCCAATCTTTGGGCTATTGGTTCCATGCTGGCTTTTAATACCCGCGGTTGGGAGGGGGTTTGGACCTATATGAAGCTGATATCATATCTGAACGGCAAAAATCTTGACTATGTACGGAATTTTCTTTCCATGTGAATAAAGCAAAATAAAAAACCCGGCATTCTGCCGGGTTTTGTGTAAACAGCTTAGAGCCGTGTCAGCAATTCGCGGCTGAAATCTGCCAGAGAGTTGTCATGAGCGCCCATAATCACAATTCGGTCGCCGGGGCGGGCATTTTGCAAAATAAATTGCTCCAGCGGCGCGCGGGTTTTGAAAAAACAGGCTTTGTCATGGCCCAGCTTTTTAACGTCTTCAATCACGTCGGCCGAAGAAATTGTGTCTTGCGGCGTTCGTTCATAAATTTCCTGCATCAGCAGGATGTCATCCTGTCCTAAAGCAGAAACCAGCGCCGGCGCCATTTCCGCCCGAGTATTGGTGACCGAAAAAGGCGTGTGCGGCTGGTACATGGCAATGACACGTCCCGGATGTTCTCTTAATGCAGAGACGGAGGCCGAGAGCTTGCTCGGATTATGCGCAAAATCATTGTATATTGTGATCCCTTTGGCAGAAGTGCCGATTTTTTCCAGGCGGGCTTTAACGCCGCAAAAACTTTCAAGCGCTTCGGCGGCGGCATATTTATCAATGCCGGTCATCATGCAGGCGGCGATGGCGGCCAGGGCATTGGCAACATTAAAAGTGCCGATAATATTCAGGCGGAAGATCCGATCGCTCAGCCGATATTCAACGCCGCCGTCTACGGCTTTGATGCCGGAGGCGTATATATCGGCAGCGGGGTCTTTCAGTGAAAATGTGACGGTGCGTGCGGCCGGAGCTTTTATTTTGGAGCAAAACGGGCAGTCCTTGTTGATGATCAGCGCGTGGGTGATATTGCCGGCAAAAGCGGTGAAATATTCAACCAGTTTTTCCATGCTGGTGTGGTCGTGCGAGATATTGTTGATGATGCCAACATAGGGATGATATTTGCGGATGGAACCGTCGCTTTCATCAGCTTCGATTACGCAATACTGGCTGTCTTCATAATAAAGATAGTTGGGCATGCCCGGCTGATCCTGATAATTGCACAGCATGCCGCCGTTGATCATGCAGGGGCGTTGGCCAAGGCGGTCCAGAATATAGCCGATCATGGCGGTGGTTGTGGTTTTGCCGGCCGTACCGCCGACAGCGATGCCTTTGGCATATTGCGAGAAAAGTTCACACAGTAAGTCAGAGCGTTTTTTTATTGGAATGCCAAACCGGCGGGCGGCTTTAACATCCGGGTTGTTTTCGTTGATGATGGAAGAGACATACAGCGCCTGCATGTCCGGGGTGATGCCGCTGCCGTCCTGCGGAATGATATGCAGACCGACTTTGCAGAGCGCTTCTTTGCGGCTTTGGTCCCGTCCCTCGTCAAAACTCAGATCGGAGCCGTATACTTCCCAGCCTTTTTTGATCATGATTTGTTCCAGCGGGCTGATGCCGTTGCCCGAAGCTCCGCAAAATGCAATTTTTTTCATCAGAATCGTCCTTACTCTCTAACTATCTCAGAGCGCATCAAGCGTTTTTTGTTCCTGCGCTTGGAGAATTTTCAGATTTTTGTAGTCAATGACTATATAGCTTTTTTTGTCGCCGTCAACATTTATAGCAAGCGCTGCACCGACTTCGTCATTATGATAAGTGGAATAAAGCGAGGCGGTGCCCTGCGCAAGTTGGTTTAGAAAGTCGGGGTTGCCGAGCGGGGCTTCTTTTTGAACGGTGATGTCCTGCCCTCGGGCGTTTTTTTCGGTGACATTGATTTGCGCCGGTGTAAAAAACTCTTGTTTGTTGCCATATTTTTTAGCCAGCAAGGCCGAATAAATTTTATATTCGCGTAGAACCTTTGAGGCTGTAGAATCGTCATTTAGCAAATTGCCATAGGCAATAATGCGCCAGAGTTTGTTCTCTTCGCCGAAAGTGAGGTCAACTTTGTCAAAATCGGCAATAGGTTTGGGAAGTTTGGCTGCCGTGAAATTATTGACGTAGTCTTTTTCTTCAATAGGGGTCAGAAGGATGCCCTGATTTTTGGTTTCACCGATGCTGGCGCCCCAAATCAGACCAAACGGCGCAGCTTGTGAACGGGTGATGATACGGGCGGTGTCAGCGTGCGTTTTTTGACGCAATTTGGGAAAATTCTGACGCCGCAGCGACTGCGGCCGCTCGCGCAAAAGTTTGCGTGCAGCGTCAACGGCATCGGCAGAGGCTTCTTCATCAACATAGTCCGCGCTTTCGTCCAGCATAACCCCGCGCATGGCATCTGCGGGCGCCTGAGCTAAAGCAATTGTTCCGCTGAGCAGCAGAAAAAACAAAAAGATTATTGAACTTGTTTTCATCAGAAACTCCTTGAAATCTTGCAAAATTAATTTGAACAGTGTTCAAGTTTGGTTTATTGTAATGTGTAATTCCAAATAATTTATTAAATCAAAAATATATTTTGCAAACGGACAAAGGCAATGGTCTCTTCAAAAGAAAGCAAATTAAGAGCTTTTGCAAAAGAACAGATTCGGGCGACACTGCTGAAAATAGGGCGCCGGCTGGTGATGGAAAAAGGGCCGTCTTTTCTGACAGCTCGCAAGCTTTCGGAGGCTTCTAATATTTCGGTCGGAACCATTTATAATATTTTTGAAGGGATGGAGCTGTTTGTTCAGCAGCAAAACATGCAAACGCTGGATGAACTTTTTGCCCAAATGAATCTGGTGGTACCGCAGACGAATCCGTTTGTTAATCTGAATCGATATGCGGAAGCTTTCAGTTCTTTTGTGACAACTAATGCCCGGTTGTGGATGCTACTTTATGACGAGCATTTGCACCAAGACGAGCTTAAACTGCCGTTTGCCTATATACGCAAACTTCGGCGAATCGAGCGGCTGATTGACGATGAGGTCGCCAAAATATACGGGAATCTCAGCTATGCCGAAAAAAGAGTGGCCGCGCAGGTTTTGGAAATGTCATTGTTTTCACTGAGCGGTTTCTTGACGACTTCCGTTTGGGGCGGACTGCGCCGCGTGAATAAAAACAATATTTGCAAATTGCTGCTGAATACCTATTTGGCCGGTCTGGCCACTTTGCGTCAGGGGGGATGATATGGATATTTTGGAGAATGTCTATTATAAATTTTTGTCTCTCATCAACAGTCCTGAATTTTTACGCGGTTTTTTTGACAACAGATTTTATCTGATTTTGTTGGTGATTGTGTTGCTGCGTTTTAAATATACGACGTATAGTTCCATGTGGCTGAGTTCTTTGGTCAATATTCCGGGGACGGTTTTGCACGAATTAATGCATTTTCTGGTTGGTTTGGCGTTGAATGCGCATCCGTGTAATTTTACAATCTTTCCACGGCGAGGCGAAGACGGGAACTATGTCATGGGCAGTGTCGGTTTTCGCAATGTTACTTTTTATAATGCGGTGCCGGCGGCCATGGCGCCGCTGCTGCTGCTGCCGATCGGTTTTTATTTGAACCGGTATTATTTGCCGACAATGGAGCCGACATTCGTCAATTATGTTTTATATGTTCTGCTGCAAACCATTATTATTGAAAACGCCATGCCGTCGGGCGCGGATTTCCGCGTGGCCAGGATGTATCTTTCCGGCGTTGTTATGTATGGCTTTATTTTCATTTCATTATTTTTGATGTTGTAAACATAAGGTGCAAAACTGTCTTGTGCTCAACCGACGTTATTTAATAGAATTTTTAGAATCTTGGGAGTAGGCTGTTGCCATAACAGGAATCCGGAATCCGTTTTTTTGACGGGTTATTTGTTATAATTTTTTGGGATTAACATTAAGGGAATCGGATATGATAAACTTGAAGAAACTCGGCAAACTGGTCTGTACCTGTTTGCTGGCTTTGGGCTTCCTGTCCGGGAATGCTCTGGCGTCCGAGATTGATCTGAAGATACCGTCTCTGGATGTCGCTTATGACCTTTTTGGCTGGTCGGTGACCGGCTCGCAAATTTTGTTTTACGGTTTGAGCATCTGCGTTTTGGGCGCGTTGTTCGGTTTGGCAGAATTTTTGATGATTAAAAAAATGCCTGCACATAAATCGATGCTGGCGGTGTCCAACACGATTTATGAAACCTGCAAGACCTATATGAAACAGCAGGCCAAGCTGCTGGTGTTGCTGGAATTGTTTATTGCGGTCTGCATCTTTTATTACTTTTTTTATCTGAATGCAACGCCGCTGCCAAAGGTGTTGACCATTTTGATGTGGTCGGTTTTCGGTATTCTTGGTTCTTTTGCGGTGGCCTGGTTTGGTATGCGTATCAATACTTACGCCAATTCCAGAACCGCGTTTTTGTCACTTAAGGGGCAGCCTTATCCGGTGATGAACTTGCCGCTGCGTTCGGGTATGTCTATCGGCGTGTTGTTGATTTGCGTCGAACTGACAATGATGATCGCGATTTTATTGTTTGTGGCCAGAGAAAATGCCGGCGCCTGCTTTATCGGCTTTGCCATCGGTGAATCGCTCGGTGCGGCTGCATTGCGTATTTGCGGCGGTATTTTTACCAAAATTGCCGATATCGGCGCCGATTTGATGAAAATTATTTTCAAAATTGATGAAGATGACGCTCGTAATCCGGGGGTGATTGCCGATTGTACCGGTGATAATGCCGGCGACTCGGTCGGGCCAACGGCTGACGGTTTTGAAACATATGGCGTGACCGGTGTGGCGCTGATCAGCTTTATCGTGCTGGGCGCCGGTATGATGTATGCGCCCAACGGCGAACTGGCTTTGATCCAAGGCGGTGTCGATATTCAGGCCCGCTTGATCGTGTGGATTTTTGCCATGCGTTTGCTGATGGTGCTGACCTCAATCTTTTCTTATTGGCTGAACGCTCGTATTTCCAAAGTTGTGTTTGGTCAAAAATCATCGTTTAATTTTGAAACTCCGCTGACTTCTTTGATTTGGCTGACTTCGGTCGTTTCCATTCTGGTTACGTTCGGTGTTTCTTATGTGATGATCGGTTCCATGGGTGACGATTTGTGGTGGAAACTTTCGACAATCATTTCCTGCGGTACTTTGGCCGCGGCTCTGATTCCGGAATTTACCAAAATCTTTACTTCTTCCAAGTCTAAGCATGTTGAAGAAGTGGTTAACGCCAGCCGCGAAGCCGGCGCGTCGCTGAATATCATTTCCGGTATTGTGGCGGGCAATTTCTCTGCTTTTTGGCAGGGACTGGTCATGGTCGGCCTGATGGCGGTTGCTTTCTTTACGGCTCGCAGCGGTTTGGACGCTTATATGGTTTATCCGACCATTTTTGCGTTCGGTTTAGTGGCGTTCGGTATGCTTGGCATGGGGCCGGTGACAATTGCCGTTGATTCCTACGGGCCGGTGACTGACAATGCACAATCCGTGTTTGAATTGTCACAGATTGAAAACATTAAAGGTATTAATAAAGAAATTGAAAAAGAATATGGTTTCAAACCTAATTTTGAAGGCGGCAAGCACTATCTGGAAGCCAATGACAGTGCCGGCAACACCTTCAAAGCAACGGCTAAGCCGGTTTTGATCGGTACGGCGGTTATTGGTGCGACAACCATGATCTTTTCGATTATTCTGCTTTTGAATCTGCAGCTGAATCTGCTGAATCCCGAGGTTTTGTTCGGTATTATTCTCGGCGGTGCGGTGATCTTCTGGTTTTCCGGTGCTTCCATGCAGGCGGTTTCAACCGGTGCATACCGCGCGGTCAATTATATTAAAAAGCATATCAAACTGGATACGGCCAAAGCGGCTTCTATTGAAGATTCCAAAAAGGTTGTTCAGATTTGCACTTTGTATGCGCAGAAAGGGATGTTTAACATCTTTATCGTTATTTTCTCGTTTACAATTGCATTTGCTTGCTTTGATGCCAGTTTGTTTGCCAGTTATTTGATCTCGATTGCGGTCTTTGGGTTGTTTCAGGCTCTGTATATGGCGAATGCCGGCGGTGCCTGGGATAATGCCAAAAAAGTGGTTGAGGTTGATCTGAACGAGAAAGGCACACCGTTGCACGCGGCTTCGGTTGTCGGCGATACGGTCGGCGATCCGTATAAAGACACGTCTTCGGTGGCGCTTAACCCGATTATCAAGTTTACGACTTTGTTCGGTCTGCTGGCGGTCGAAATGGCTGTCGCCGCGCCGCGCTGTGTCTCGCTTGGTTTGGGCAGTTTCTTCTTTATTCTTGGACTGATCTTTGTTTGGAGATCTTTCTATCGGATGAGAATCGAGAAGCTGTAAAAGCTGTTCTGAAAAAAGCGCCGGTTTTTAACCGGCGCTTTGGCTTTTAAAAACAATTGATTATAAAATTTTGAGATTACCGGCGGCGGCACGTCCGTTACGGTCGGCATAAAGTTCATAGGATATTCTCTGACCTTCTTTTAAATCGCGCAGCCCCAAAAGTTCTAACTGCGTGATGTGTACGAAAATGTCATGCTCGCCAGCCTCGGGAACGATGAAACCATAGCCTTTTTTGGTGTTGAACCATTTTACAGTGCCTTTTGCCATAGATGTTACCTTTCAATGTAAAAAGAAAAAACTCCCAATCCTTTTGCGGCGGGACGGGAGTTGATATAATCGGGAAAAGTGCCGATTAAAGGTGCCTAAACTTTATTATCTAAGCTTGGGTGCAGGTGTTCAGCGCTCAAGTTTTTTATAACGGACACGGTGCGGACGGACGGCTTCTTCGCCCAGACGACGAATTTTGTCTTTTTCATATTCTTCAAAATTGCCTTCAAACCATTCGACATGGCCGTCATCTTCATAAGCAATGATATGAGTGGCCAGCCGATCCAAAAACCAGCGATCGTGCGAAGTTACAAGAACACAGCCCGGATATTCCATGATGCCTTCTTCCAGAGAGCGCAGCGTGTCAACATCCAGATCATTGGTCGGCTCGTCCAGCAGAATGACATTTGCGCCTTTTTTGAGCATTTTTGCCATATGAACGCGGTTGCGTTCGCCGCCGGAAAGCTGGCCAACTTTTTTCTGTTGGTCGGTGCCTTTGAAGTTGAACTGGCCGACATAAGCACGGGAAGGAAATTCGCGTTTGCCAAGCTGGATCATGTCCAAGCCGTCGGAGATTTCTTCCCAGACGGTTTTATTGGGATCGAGCTCATCACGGCTTTGGTCAACATAACCGAGGTCAACTGTGTCGCCGAGGCGGATTTCTCCGGAATCGGGCTTTTCCTGGCCGGTAATCATGCGAAACAACGTGGTTTTACCGGCGCCGTTCGGGCCGATAATGCCGACAATTGCGCCTTTGGGAATTTTGAAAGACAGATCATCAATCAGCACACGGTCGCCATATGCCTTGCTGATGTGATTGGCTTCAATAACCAGGTCACCCAGGCGCTCAGTCATCGGAATATTGATGTTGGCGGTGAGCACTTTTTCCTTGGCGGATTGAGCCAAAAGCTCATCATAGGCATTGATGCGGGCTTTGGACTTGGCCTGGCGGGCTTTGGGATTTTTGCGGATCCATTCCAGTTCGTTGGCCAGAGTTTTCTGCCGGGCGGTTTCTTCACGCGCTTCCTGTTCAAGGCGTTTTTGTTTTTGCTCCAGCCAGGAAGAATAATTGCCTTCATAAGGAATGCCCTGACCGCGATCAAGTTCGAGAATCCAGCCGGTGACATTGTCGAGGAAGTAACGGTCATGAGTGACCATGACAACCGTGCCGGGATATTCTTTAAGATGGTTTTCCAGCCAAGCAACGGATTCGGCATCCAGATGGTTGGTCGGCTCATCCAGCAGCAGCATGTCCGGTTTGGACAACAACAGACGACACAGCGCCACACGGCGTTTTTCTCCGCCGGAGAGCTTTGTGACATCGGCATCGGCCGGCGGACAGCGCAGTGCATCCATGGCTATTTCGACGGTGCGCTCCAGATCCCAGCCGTTGCAGGCATCAATTTTTTCTTGAAGTTCGGCCTGTTCATTGATCAGATTGGTCATTTCCTCATCGGTCAGTTCTTCGCCGAAGCGCAAAGATACTTCTTCAAACTTTTTGAGAAGATCGCGAATTTCGCCCAGGCCGTCTATAACGTTTTCCATAACATTTTTGGACGGATCAAGTTTGGGCTCCTGTTCAAGATAGCCGACTTTAATGCCATCGGCCGCCCAGGCCTCGCCGTTGAATTCTTTATCAACACCGGCCATGATTTTGAGCAAGGTCGATTTACCGGCGCCGTTCACGCCCAAGACGCCGATTTTGGCACCGGGTAAAAATGACAGAGTGATGCCTTTGAACAGCTCCCTGCCGCCCGGAAAGACTTTGCTGAGGTTTTGCATGACATAGACATATTGAACAGAAGCCATTTTTTAACTCTCCTAAAAAACAAATGGTTGGATTTGACTATATCGACAAGTGCGGAAATTGCAAGTTTTTTATATTAACGCCGCCGGCTGAGGCGTCCGACGCTGCTTGGCAGCGGTACCTGAGGTGTTGCTGCAGGTTCTCGCTGCAAGGCGGTCAGATTGTCGTCGCGGATGTCAATTTTGCCGACACGCGTTTCTTTGCCGCCGTTATAAATGGCTTTGGCTTCTTTGAGACTATCGGGATTTTTCTTATAGATCATGGTGGCATCGTAAGGGCGCCGCGGTGTCAGAATTTGGCCGTCGGGCATTTTGATGGTGCCGTCGGCGTAAAGAACAGCCTTGAAAATATCCTGATTATCAAAACGACGGTTGATGGCCGCGCATTCGTAAAAACCATCCATTTCTTTGGAAATATAGGCATTGGCTTTTTCTTCGGAATAAGCATAAATGGCGTCGTTTTGGAGTTTGTCAGAAGGGGATTTGGTCAGCAAAATGGCGCGTGCCAGAAGCTCAAACGTATCATATTTGGTTGAGCCGCAGGCCAGCCCTTGTCCGGCAATGGCGCCTAAAGCCCGTACTTCTTCCATGTAGGGCATTTGTGCCTGAGCCGGTGCGGCACAAAACAGCGCCGGTAAAAAGAAAATCAAGCAGACGAATGTTTTTTTCATCTTTTTCCTTTGGTTGACTATAAACTAAAGAAGAGTATACAAAATCTGCCGTAAAAAGCAAAAGTAATCTTAAAAATTTACCAAATTTAAAATTTTGAGTTGACAAAGCATATTATTTAGCATAAGTTGCGGGTAAATTTTGACAGTTAAGGATACGGAAATGAAAATCTACAGCTCTTTGAAAAGCAAGAAAACACGCGATAAGGACTGCAAAATTGTCCGCCGTAAAGGTCGTGTTTATGTTATCAACAAAAAGAACCCCAAGCTGAAAGCGCGTCAGGGTTAGTTGATAATTGTGATATACTCTGAAAGCCCGCGGTGTTTAAGCGGGTTTTTTTTGTCTGCTTTACAGAGATTTGACCATTTTAGCAAAAGTGATGCCTTTTTCTTCAAAAATGTCACCTTCCTGATGGTAGCCGTTCTTCTCATAGAAATTCACAACGGTCAGCATGGCGTGCATGACAATTTTTTTATATCCGGCTTCTTTGGCTCGTTGTTCAGCATAATGCACCAGTTCACGGCCAATGCCTTCATGTTGGTATTTGGTATCGACCGCAACTTGCATCAGACGGATGTTGTCATTGTCCAGGGGTGCCAGCATCAGGCCGCCAATCAGTTTGTCGTCCAGACATTCAATACAACCAACATGAAGGTAGTTCATTTCTTGTTGGCGGTGAGAATCCAAAAATTTCAGCCCCAGCGGTTCAAGCAGAATTTTATAACGCAGTTGCACCAGTTCATCATAACGGGTGGATCCAAAGTCTATGTCAATAATCTTTCTCATGGCGGCTCTCCTGACCTTAATAATATCTATAAACTGATCATAGTCTTTTTTGCGCGTTTCGTCAATCGTTATAGATTTTTTCCAATCTGCATTTTGTGGTTGCGCTTTTGGGAAAATCTAGTATTTTCTTACTGACTTTGAAATTTTCAGCAAGAAGGAAAATATGAGCCAACATCGTTTAGATCTGATCAGAAATTTTGCTATCATTGCCCATATTGATCACGGCAAGTCAACTTTGGCCGACAGATTGATCGAGGCCTGCGGCGGTTTGGAAAAACGCGAGATGACCGAGCAAGTATTGGACAATATGGAGATTGAAAAAGAGCGCGGCATCACGATCAAAGCCCAAACCGTGCGTCTGAATTACAAAGCGGATGACGGTCAAACTTATCAGCTTAATCTGATTGACACGCCGGGGCATGTTGATTTTTCTTATGAAGTATCACGCTCACTGGCTTCCTGCGAAGGGTCGGTGCTGGTGGTTGACGCGACTCAGGGGGTGGAGGCACAAACACTGGCGAATGTTTACCTGGCAATTGAAAATAACCATGAGATTGTTCCGGTCTTAAACAAAGTAGATCTGCCCTCGGCTGATCCGGCCCGGGTTAAGGCTCAGATTGAGGACGTTATAGGGCTGGATGCTTCTGACGCTATTGAGACATCGGGCAAAACAGGACTCGGTGTGCCGGAACTTTTGGAGGCTATTGTGCATCGTTTGCCTGCGCCTGCCGGCGATGAAGAAGCGCCGCTGAAAGCTTTGTTGATCGACAGTTGGTATGACAGTTATCTCGGCGTGATTATTCTGGTGCGGATTTATGACGGTGTTCTGCGCCGCAAAACGCAGATCCGGATGATGTCCAATAACGCGACTTATCTGGTTGACAGAGTCGGTATTTTTTCGCCCAAGATGATGGAAGTCGAGGCTCTTTTTCCTGGTGAAGTTGGTTATATCACGGCGAGCATCAAAAGTGTCGGCGATTGCAGCGTCGGCGATACAATAACCGACAACAAACGCCCCTGCGCTCAGCCGTTGCACGGGTTTAAGCCTTCGGTGCCGGTGGTTTTTTGTTCGATTTTTCCGGTTGATTCGAGTCAGTACGGTTTGTTGAAAGATGCTTTGGCCAAGCTGAAGCTGAATGATGCCAGCATTGATTATCAGAATGAAAATTCGGCCGCGCTCGGGTTAGGATTCCGATGCGGTTTTCTGGGGTTGCTGCATATGGAAATTATTCAGGAGCGCCTAGGCAGGGAATTTGACCTTGATCTGATTACGACCGCGCCGTCAGTGGCTTATAAACTGCATCTGACCAACGGAGAGACAATTACACTGCATAATCCGGCTGATATGCCCGAGCCGACACAGATCAAGTCTATTGAAGAGCCGATGGTTAAAGCGACTATTTTGGTTCCAGATACTTATCTTGGCGCCGTGCTTAAGCTGTGCACCGAACGTCGCGGTGCGCAGGAAGAGCTGACATATGTCGGCTCGCGCGCCATGGTGGTTTATAAAATTCCGCTTAATGAAATTGTGTTTGATTTTTATGATCGGCTGAAGTCTATTACCAGCGGGTATGCCAGTTTTGACTATGAGCTGATCGGTTATCAGGAATCGGAATTGGTGAAAGTGCAAATTCTGATTAATGAAGAGCCGGTTGACGCTTTGGCGTTTCTTTGTCATAAAAGCGAGGCAGAAGCCCGTGGCCGGCAAATATGCGAGAGACTTAAAGATCTTATCCCCCGGCATTTATTTAAAATCCCGCTGCAGGCTTGTATCGGCGGCCGGGTGGTTGCCCGCGAGACCATTTCTGCCCTGCGCAAAGATGTTACGGCCAAGTGTTATGGCGGAGATGTTACCCGTAAACGCAAGCTTCTGGATAAGCAGAAAAAGGGCAAACTCAGAATGCGTCAGTTTGGCAAAGTCAATGTACCGCAATCGGCGTTTATCGAAGCTTTGCGGATGTCGGACAGTCAGTAGCAATCCGATTTTTGACTGCTTCGCGTTTTTCTTTTCCAAGGTTTCTTTGCGATAAGTTTTGCTTTTTAATGGATTTTAATTTCAGCTATGCTAAACTTCTGCTGTTCGAAAATTTACCGGTAAGGAGTTTATTTATGGCACGGGCAATCATTTTGATGATGGATTCTTTTGGGATCGGCGGTGCCCCCGATGCTGATGCGTTTGATAATGCCGGCGCAGATACGCTGGGGCATATTGCATCGGCCAATAAAGGATTGAAGATTCCCAACTTGGTTTTTCTCGGGCTTGAACAAGCAGCTATCGGCGCAACAGGGAGCAGGCCGCTTTTGGGACCACAAGAATCTCCTCGTTTGACGTTGCGCGGTTGTTTCGGCCATGCCAAGGAGATCAGCAAAGCCAAAGATACGACATCCGGTCATTGGGAAATGGCCGGGGTGCCGGTTTTGCAGAAGTGGGGATATTTTAAGCCGGATTATCCTTCTTTTCCGGAAGAGTTGGTGCGTCGTATTTGCGATGCCGCCGGGCTTGACGGCATTCTCGGAAATAAAGCGGCTTCCGGTACGGTTATTATTCAAGAACTCGGCGGTGAACATATTCAGACAGGCAAACCGATTTTTTATACTTCAGCCGACAGCTGTCTGCAGATTGCGGCGCATGAAAAACATTTCGGACTGGAACGTTTGTATCGGTTGTGCGAGATTGCTTTTGAGCAGGTAAAGCCTTATCGGATTGCCCGGATTATTGCCCGGCCGTTTATCGGCGAAAAAGCCGGCGAATTTGTCCGGACTAAAAACCGGCATGATTATTCGGTTGTGCCGCCGGCACCGACGTTGCTTGACAAGATGAAGGCCGCCGGCGGTCAAGTCGTGGCTATCGGTAAAATCAGCGATATATATGCAGGCTGCGGCGTTACGGAAAAAATTTCGGCCAGCGGACATGACGAGTTGTGGGACAAAACATTTGCGGCAATGCTTCAAACGCCTGAAAATGCTATTATATTTACAAATTTTGTTGATTTTGACATGCTTTACGGGCATCGTCGCGATGTTTACGGGTATGCACGGGCGCTGGAGGCTTTTGACAGACGTCTGCCTGAGATTGAGGCATATCTTCGTCCGGACGATATTGTTTTTATTACCGCCGATCATGGTAATGATCCGACCTGGAGAGGGACAGATCATACCCGTGAGCAGGTGCCGGTGCTGATGTTTGGCGCAAAAGTTCGCCATGAAGATTTGGGGCAACGCGAAACTTTTGCCGATATTGCTCAGACAGTAGCGGAGATGTTTGGCTTGGCTCCGTTTGCTTATGGCAAATCTTTTCTGAAGGCGGCGGCATGACTTATCGGGCGGCAAACTTATTGCCGGACGGGCATTGTTTTTTCGGTTCGGCCGGTGGTTGTTCAACCGGTTTTTACTGCGGGTTAAATGTGAACACAAAAAGTGATGATGATCCGGTGCGGGTAGCGGCTAATTTGCAAAAAGCCGCTTCTGTTTTCGGGTTGGATGCATCGCGGCTGCATCTGCTGAACCAAGGCGTGTCGGCAAATGTGGCGTATGTGGCGGAGCCGACACAAGACCAGATGACGGCCGACGGCGTTGTTACCGATCAAAAAAATATTGTTTTATGCATCCGGACGGCTGATTGTGCACCGGTTTTGCTGGCTGATTATGCAAAAGGCATTATCGGGGCGGCTCACGCCGGCTGGCGGGGCGCGTTTGCCGGTGTGATTGAGAATACTCTGGCTCTAATGGTTGAAAAGGGAGCTTCTCTTTCTCGGATTGCAGCTGCGGTCGGGCCGTGTATCGGCCAGAAATCATATGAAGTTGACGATGCTTTTTTCCGACAGTTTTGTGATAAAGATGCCGGTTATGCTACTTTTTTTGCGACCGGACGTGCCGGACACTATTTGTTTGATTTGGAAGGATTTTGCCGCGCCAGACTGGAAGCGGCCGGTGTTTTTAATGTCAGCGTGTCCGGGCAGGATACTTATGCTTTGCCGGCCGAATATTACAGTTTTCGACGTTTTACACATCAAGGATTGGTAAAAAAAACGAAATGTTTTCCGACAGAGTTGTCGGGAATTGTGCTGCGAGGGTAATTTTATGCCATTGTTCGGAAAATTGACATTTGCCGTCACAGGTCTCCGGTTTTTCGGGGCAGAAGGTTTTTTTATCGGAATGCTGCTCGGGCATTTTATTTTTGACCGAACAAAACTGATGGCGCTTTTAGGGCGGCGCCTCGGCATGATTGACGATAATATCCGTTTGCTGCTGCCTTATAAATATTATCATTATTACAATCAGATTGAGGGACGTTTCTGGGGCAAGGTCTGGGGTGCATTGCTGGGCGGGTTTTTGTTTGGCTGGCCGGGGTTTGTTTTTCTGTTTGTTCTCGGGCATGTGGTGTTTGATATGCCGGATTGCCGCCGGGTCAGACAGGCGGTTCACGATTTTGATAATTTTTGGGATGCGCATTGGGGCAAAATAACCGGTGCGGTTGTCGGCTTTGTCTGCCGCAGCGACATTATTTTGTTTTGCGGGGTGATTATCGGTTTTTTTGCCGATTACGTGCGTATTGAAAATGCATCGTTGTTGCCATGGCGGAAAGTTTGTCATTTTTGGCAGAGTTTGAATCCGCTGCGGCTGTGGAAATATTCGCATCAGGCACGGCATCGGGCTTATATCCGGGCGATGGCCGGCCTAGCTGCCAAAACGGCCAAAGCGGATGGCGCGGTGAATGAACATGAAATTCGGGCTTTTAAGCGTTTGTTTGAAATCAGCGACGATGAAAGTCCGAAAATTTCCCGGATTTTTAACGAGGCCAAGAAAAGCGCCAAAGGTTTTGAGCCTTTTTGTCGGCAGCTGCAGCGGTTAACGGAAAAAAAACTTGAGCTTAAAGAAGAGATTATTGACGGGTTGTTTCAGATTGCCTGTGCCGATGGTGAGCCCAAGCAAGAAGAACTGGATTTTTTGGCAAAGGCCGCTGCTGAAATCGGGCTGCCGGCCGGTAATTATGAAATGGTAAAAAAATTATATATGCCCAAAGCCAAGGATAAAAAGTTGCAGAAATGTTATGATATCCTCGGTGTTTTGTGCACGGCTGCCGACGAGGATATCCGCGCGCGCTGGAAGACTTTGATTGTCTGCTATCATCCCGATCGCTTGCAAGCACAGGGCGCAAGTGAAAAAGAAATTAGGGAAACAACAGCCAAAATTGCCGAGATTAATTATGCTTATCAGGAAGTTATGAAATTTCGGGGAGTGAGATGAAAGAATATTTGTTGCCGCATTTCAACGACCGCAAAACGAAAATTGATATGTTGGTTTTGCATACAACCGCGCATGAAGGTGCAGAAGCCGCCGAGTGTTTGGACAGGCTCGGTCTGAGCG
Organism: uncultured Alphaproteobacteria bacterium; assembly: GCA_944391445.1. Classification (GTDB taxonomy): domain Bacteria; phylum Pseudomonadota; class Alphaproteobacteria; order RF32; family CAG-239; genus CAZU01. The sequence continues at coordinate 20,435 of CALXTL010000017.1, forward strand.
CGCATTATCTACTGACGTGTTCGGGAGAGTTGATCCGTCTGGTGGCCGATGATCATCGGGCTTGGCATGCCGGTATGGGATTTTGGCGCGGGACGGCGGCGGATCTGAATTCGCATTCCGTCGGAATTGAAATTTGTTCGCCGAGCTTGGGACAGACAGCTTTGGCCGAGGCTCAGTTTGAGGCGCTTGTTCCGTTGTGCCAACGACTTATCCGGGATTATGATATTGCAGCGGTTAATGTGGTTGGGCATTCGGATATTGCGCCTTTGCGTAAGGCTGATCCGGGCCCGGCTTTCCCCTGGCAACGATTGTCGGAAGAGGGAATCGGCGTGTGGTATAAACCGGAAGATGCAGATAAAATGACAGTCGGCACGCCAGAAGAATGGCTGAAAATTATCGGTTATGACACGCGGACGTCTGAAGCCGTGTGCGCCTCGGCTTATGCTTTTTGCCGGCATTTTGCTCCCGCATATGTGGCGGCAGATCCAGATATCCGGCATTTGGTTGAGCATGTTTTGCCGGCGGATTTTGCATTTATGAAAGAGGACGGTTTTCAGCGGATTTTGCGGGCAACGGCCTATGCCTATCAGCGCTTGAGCCAGTCTAATGCGCCTTGCAAAATATAAGCGGCGGATGAGCTGTCCAGAACTTGTTTGCGTCTGGCGCGGGAAAGATCAGCTTCTTTGATTAAAAAATTTTCCATAGCGCGCGAGGAGAGCCGTTCATCCCAAAAAGCATAAGGCAACGGAATTTTTTTAAACACTTCGGCAGCAAAATTGCGCACGGCAGCGGCGGTTGAGCCTTCAGCACCGTCCATCTGCCGGGGCAGTCCGTAGATAAAAGCTCCTATTTGACGTTCGTCTACCATTTTGCCAATTACCGCAATATCCTGACAAAGCGATGTCCGAAAGATGATTTTCTGCGCGGTGGCGACCAGCCAAAGCGGATCTGAAACGGCAATGCCGAGGCGTTTTTCGCCATAATCAAATCCCATGATAGCGGTGTGCGGCTTGAGCGTGGCCTTAAATTCTGTCAGTTCCATCGGAAAAATCCTTTCATCAGACAGTTTAGAACATTTTGTCATCCTGTCAAGTTTTGCTCTTTTGCAATTCCCGACTTTGAAAATTATGTTTTTTTGTGTTGCGCTAATTGATTTTTAAGAATCTGCGGCTAATATGAGTACGGTATTTTATTTTGGCAGAGAGAAACAATATGAAACGCGGATTTTTATTGGCTTTTGTTTGGATTTTTATGACTTGCGGCGTTGCCCGGGCAGAACTCAGCATTGATGTGACCGGTGCCATGCGCGAGCCGATGCCGGTGGCTTTTCCGGAAATGGTGCATGACGGATTTTGGGTCGGCCGGTACGGCGACGACATTCGCAAGGTGGTGATGGCTGATTTGGAACGTTCGGGATTGTTTAAGTTTATTGATGAACGCAGTTATATTCAGGAATTTTCTTCCATGGAGGAAGAGCCTGCATTTGTCGACTGGAAAGCAATTAATGCAACGGCATTGATTCAGTCGGCCATAAAAGAAGTTGACGCCAATAATCTGCGGGTAGAATTTCGTTTGTGGGATGTTTTTGCCGAAAACCAGATGAAGGGGCAGTCTTTTACAACCACCAAGGATAACTGGCGCCGGGTGGCTCATGTGATGGCCGATGCCATTTATGAGCGGCTAACAGGCGAGAAAGGCTATTTTGATACTCGCATTGTTTATGTGTCGGAAACAGGGCCGGCAACCCGCCGTGTCAAACGTCTGGCAATTATGGATCAGGATGGCGAAAATCATAAATTTTTGACGTCCGGTGCTTCTATGGCATTGACACCGCGTTTTTCGCCGAATCTGCAAAAAATCACCTATATGTCTTATGCCGGCAATGTGCCGCGGGTTTATATTTTGGATATTGAAACCGGCAAACAGGAATTGCTGGGAAATTTCCCGGGAATGACGTTTGCACCGCGTTTTTCGCCGGACAGCTCCAAAGTCCTGCTCAGTTTTGCTTCACGCGGTAAAACAAATATTTATGAAATGGATTTGAAAAAGCGTATCAGCAAGCAATTGACGTTTGGCAGTGCAATTGATACTTCGCCAAGTTATTCGCCGGACGGGTCACAAATTGTGTTTAACTCGGATCGTGGCGGCAACCAGCAGCTTTATGTGATGAATGCTGACGGATCTGATATTCGGCGCATCAGCTTCGGATCCGGACGTTATGCAACTCCGGTTTGGTCGCCGCGCGGCGATTATATTGCCTTTACCAAAATGGCCGGCGGGCAATTTTATATCGGCGTGATGTATCCTGACGGCAGCGGCGAACGTTTGTTAGCCAGCGGGTATTTGGTTGAAGGGCCGACATGGTCGCCGAACGGACGCGTGCTGATGTATTTCCGCCAGGAAAAAGGCGGCCGGCGGGCGACGGCCCCGGTCAAGCTGTACTCTATTGATTTGACAGGGTACAATGAGCGGCAGATTATTACGCCGGCGGACGGTTCTGATCCGGCGTGGTCACCGCTCCTGCCGTAAAAAGAACAGACTGCTTCAAAAACCGCCAGAGCACGAGGCTGTGGCGGTTTTGTTTTTTCAGGCGGTTATTTTCTCGATGATGCAAGGTGTCAATTTGGGTTTTTCGCCAAGACGGATCAAACGGCGCAGCTTTTCGGCCGCTTGTTTGAATTGCTCTTCTGTCTGGGCATGAATGACGGCCAGAGGCTTTTGGTTGTCGACAAAGTCGCCAATCTGACAAAATTCGCTATAACCGACGGCATGGTCCAGTTTTTGCTCCGGAGTGGTGCGTCCGCCTTTCAATTCGATGATACTTAAGCCGATGCCGCGGGTATCCATGCCGATGACCCAACCGGCCGTTTGCGGATAAACCGGGCGGATGACGGCTGCTTGCGGCAGATATTTCTGCGGCGCATCACAAAAATCGGCCGGACCGCCCAACGCTGTGACCATCCGCCCAAATATTTCCAGAGCGACTCCGGAATCCAGAGCTTTGAGCAGTTTGGCACGCGCTTCTGTCAGCGAAGTTGAAAGGCCGGCGGATAAAAGCAGTTCGGCGCAGAGTTCCATGGTTATTTCGTGCAGGCGCGGATTACGGCGGCCTTTGAGGTATTCAACGGCTTCGGCGACTTCAACCGCATTTCCGGCCGCGTGTCCCAAAACCTGATTCATGTCGGTAAGCACAGCTTTGGTTTTGGTGCCGGCGGCATTGGCAACACGGACAATGGAGTGCGCAAGTTCGCGTCCGCTTTCCAGGCTTTCCATAAATGCACCGTTGCCGCATTTTAAATCCATAACCAGACAATCAAGACCGGCGGCCAGTTTTTTGGAAAGGATGGATGCTGTAATCAGCTGCACGGATTCAACCGTGGCGCAAACATCGCGGATGGCATAGATTTTTTTATCGGCAGGCGCCAAATTTCCCGTTTGGCCGATGATGGCACAACCGACTTGCCGGACAACTTTGCGGAAGAGCTCGTTGGATGGCGCTGTCTGATATCCGGGAATAGAATCAAATTTATCCAGCGTGCCGCCGGTGTGGCCGAGGCCGCGGCCGGAAATCATCGGGACATATCCGCCGCAGGCGGCAATCATCGGTGCCAGCATCAAACTGACTTTATCTCCCACACCGCCGGAGGAATGTTTGTCAACAACGGGGCCGTTTAATTCTTTCCAGACAAGAACATCGCCGGAATCACGCATAGCCATGGTCAGCTCGGCGGTTTCTATGGTGTTCATTCCGTTCAGGAAAACGGCCATGGTCAAAGCGGCCGTTTGCGCATCAACAATTGAACCGTCGGTAACGCCGCGGATGAAAAAATTGATTTCTTCTTTTGTCAGAGCTGAGCCATTACGTTTTTTGCGGATGATTTCCTGTGGCAACATATCAATATCCTTTGTGCAGACGTTCAAGTAAGTTGTTTAAAAGAGAACTCGCGCCAATGCGGAAATGTTGTGTCGATATCCATTCTGGTCCCATGACGGAAACGGCCAGAGATAGATATTTTTTTGCTTCTTCCAATGTTTTGATTCCGCCGCTGGCTTTGAAGCCGACATTTTTGCCGCTGGCGCGGATTGTTTCCAAAATGGCGTTGGCCGCTTCCGGTGTGGCGGAAACGGGGGTTTTGCCGGTTGAAGTTTTGACAAAGTCAGCCCCGGTTTCGATACACAGGGAAGCGGCTTTTTTGATATTGAGAGTTGATTTCAGCTCGCCGCTTTCAATAATGATTTTGAGGGTTTTATCGGCACAGCACTGGCGTGCGCGTTTTAAGAAATCGGTGCAAATATCCATATGTTCGGAAAGAAAATCCCGATAGGGCAAAACAACATCAACTTCATCGGCTCCAAGTTTTAGTGCACGACGAATTTCTTTTTCCAGCCGTTTGACATCAGTGCTGCCGTCCGGAAAATTAATGACAGTGGCTATTTTGATATTCTCTGTCAGCATATTCAGAGCCACGGGGATGAAGTCCGGCAAAATACAGATTGCGGCCACTGCGCCGTACGGAGTGGTGGCGCGTGTGCAAAGTTCTTTGATGCCGGCTTCAGTATCATCGCGATTGAGGGAAGTCAGATCAAGCGAGCGAATCAGAACTTTGGCGGCTTCGGCATCAGTCATTCGTTCATCTCCTTTAAAAGGGCGAAAATGAGTTTTTGCAGGTTTTGTGCCGCGGCGTCGGCCTTGGCTAAAGTTTCGGCATGAGTTTGGGGCTGTGTTTGCAATCCGGTACCGTAATTGGTGATGACCGAAAAGCCCAATACCCGCATGCCGGCATGAACGGCGGCAATGACTTCGGGCACGGTCGACATTCCGACAGCATCGGCACCGAGCGCCTGAAAAGCCCTAATCTCCGCCGCCGTTTCAAAATTCGGCCCCAGAACCCACAGATAAACACCATCGGCAAGGGGTATCATTTCCTGTCGGGCAATCTGATGAGCCTTGAGGCGGAGTTCTTGGTCATAGGCGTTGCTCATGTCCGGAAAACGCGGCCCTAACGAGTCATCATTGGGGCCAACCAGCGGATTGCGCCCGCTAAAATTGATGTGATCCGCAATCAGCATCAGTGCGCCAGGCTCAAGTTCACGTCGCAGTGAGCCGGCTGCATTGGTGACAATCAGATTTTGTACACCGATGAGTTTGTAGGCGTGGATAATGTCGGCGATTAATGTCGCGGCATAGCCTTCGTAAAGATGAAAACGCCCCTGCATACAGAGAACGTTTTGCTGTCCGATACGCCCGCAAACCAGCCGGCCGCGATGACCGCTGACCGTGCTTTGGGGAAAGCCTTTGATATCGGCGTATTCAATAATGAGAGGATTTTCCACGGCATCGGCGATAGTTCCGAGACCACTGCCCAGAATCAGGGCTGTCTGCGGCACAAAATTTCCCAGCAGGGATTTGAGCTCGGCGGCAAGTTGGTGCGCAGTATTCATCATTAAAACTCCGTAAAAGAATCGGGCAAAAGATCTTGGATGCCGGTTTGACGGCGGATGCCGTTGTCATCGGCCAGACAGATTAGGGTTTCAGGAACGGAAAATTCGGCAATCCGTTGTCGGCAGGCGCCGCAAGGCGTTATCAATTGTGCCGAAGAGGCATAAACCACAATGGTTTTTATTTTGGTACTGCCGCCGGCAATCATTGCGGCAATGGCTCCGGCTTCGGCACAGGTGCCGACAGGGTAGGATATGTTTTCAACATTGCAACCGACATAGAAACGTCCGTCGGTACTTTCAACTGCGGCGCCGACCGCAAAATGCGAATACGGGCAGTAGGCTTTGGCGGCTGCTTCTCTGGCCAGAGTAAGAAGATGAGTGAGATTATTCATATCTTGCCTTCAGGTGTTAAAAGTTTTATTAATTATTATGACTTTATAATAATTGTAGTTTAAGATAAAAGCAAAGCTTATTTGCAGTTCGTGCAACAACTGTCGGGGAGAGAAAAGGTGAAAAAGCTGATCCTGCTGATATTGGGTGTGATTGTGGCCGGAGGCATCGGCGCGGTTGTTTATATCTCTTCCATTGACTGGAACGAGCATAAAGATAAATTGGCGACGCAATTTTATGAAATGACCGGCAAGAAGATTTCTTTTGGCGGACCGGTGTCATTGCGGTTTATGCCTTATCCGTCACTGACCGCCGAAAATGTTAAAATCCTTGACCCAAAAGATATGCAGGCGCGGCCGCTGGTCGAAGTCAAAAAAATGGTGGCCGAACTGTCAACCAAACCTTTGCTTTCCGGTGTGTTTGACGTGCGGCGGATGGTTTTGGAAAGTCCGCAGATTAATATTGAATTGCGGGATGATGGCCGCCTGAACTGGCAAAACGATGAAAACGCCGAAGCCCCTAAGGCAGAAATTGCGCTCAACAGCGTGAGTTTGAACGATGCTTCGGTTTTGTTTGAAAATGCCGGCCGCAACATTGAACTGAAGCTGGAAAATCTGAGCGGCGAAATTATGGCGCAAAGTTTGTACGGACCTTATCGTCTTGAAGGAAATTATATCAAAGACGGGAATCCTCAGGGCTTTGCGGTTTCAGTCGGTAAACTTTCGGATAGTTTTGCGACGTCTTTAAATCTGGTGTTTACGCATCCGACATCTAAAAGTTATGTCCGTTTTGACGGAAGTTTTATGCTTAAAAACAAAGTGCTGAACGGCAATGTGATTTTTGAATCGACGCAACTGAAAGACTTTGTTAATGCCAACTTCGGAGATGTTAAGTTTGACAAAGCCTATGACTATCCTTTGGCGTTGACTTTCGATGTTGCTTTTAATGAGCGGCAGCTCAACCTTTCCAATATTGTGGTCAAATACGGCGAGACGCAAGGCGCCGGCAATATGCAAATTCCTCTGAATGACGGTGTCTTCGGAGCCGGGAAAGACGGTGTAAAACCCCGGGTGGATTTGGCCTTTAATTTTACGGATTTTAATTTGGATCCGGCGGTTTATACCTTGCAGAATCTGCTGACGCTCTATAAAGGCGACGGTGTTTACGCGCCGAAGCTGCCATTTGATCTGCTGGCTGATCTGAAATCGGTTAGAACGCAGTATAACGGTCAGGCTGTCAAAAATTTTGAAACAAGTTTTGACGTTATTGAGAATATTGTGACGGTTAACAGTATTTCTGCCGTGTTGCCCGGGGATACTGAACTGAAACTTAAAGGAAGCATTTCTTCTTTTGAGGACAAGCCTTTTTATAATCTGGATCTTTCTTTCCGGTCGAATGATTTTTTGCGGACATTGAACTGGGCCGGGATCAGGCCGGTTGTCAGCGCCGCATCAACATACAAAAAAGCTTCCGGTACGGCTAAATTGTCCGGAACACTTGAAAAAATACAAATTTCTCCGTTTAGCGTTAATATTGACAAAAGTTCACTTTCGGGTGAAGCCGGCGTCAAACTGACCGGGCGGCCGGATTTGATGCTGGTGTTGAATACGGATATGATTAATTTTGACAATTATATCGGTACTTTGCCGGTTGAGGAAAAGGAAAAAAGCTGGGGCGAACGGATGCAATACCGCTTTTCCAAGCTCGGCTTTATGAACGACTTTGATATGCAGATGACGGCCAAGGTCGATTTGGGAATTTATGAAAGCCTGCCTTTTGAAAAAATTGATTTTGATGCGGTTTTGCTTAATGGCAAACTGGATGTCAATCAACTGCAGATCGGTTCGGTGGCCAATGCCACTATTACTGCCGCGGGGGAAATTTCGGGTTTTGGCGGTGTACCTGCGCTGAACGAATTGAACTATGGCGTGAAAACGGATAATATGGCGGCTTTTATTAATAAACTTGAACTTAAAACGCCGGATCTGAATTATAAAAAACTCAGCCGCTTGGAGGCTCAGGGCGTTATCAGCGGTGATTTGAATCATTTTGCCCTTAACTCACAGACACGGCTGGCTGATCTGGCGGTTGACTATCAAGGGCAGGTTGTGCGCGAAAACGGTGATGTTAATTTGAACGGCGACTTGAATATTCGGCATCCGGATTTCGGCAAAATGCTGGAAGATTTTAATTCGGCATACCGCCCGCGCAATCAAGCTACGGGACCGTTTAATATGCGTTCCCGGATCAGCGGCAATAAAAATCAGTTTAAACTTGAACTCGGAGAGACAAATATCGGTTATAATACGTTTGCCGGATCGCTTGATTATGACAAAAGCGGAGACAGACCGCACCTGATGGCGGATCTGGCTATTAACAAATTTGAAATTGAAAACTTTTTGAATAAGGATACCGGTCCGGCGTCTCGTATTTCCGTTAATGCCGGCAATTCCGGTCCGGCAGATTTTCTGGCAGATCCCAACTGGGATAATCGGAAAATCGACTATACGTTTTATAACGGCTTTGATCTGAGCGGTAAATTTAGAGTTCAGGATTTGTCTTATTATACCGCGCGAATCTACGATGCCAGTTTTGGTTTGTCGTTGCTTAACGGTATGCTTGACGTGCAGGATTTAAACGGCAAGACAAGCGGCGGCAGTTTGTCGGCTCAGGGTAGTTTGAAAATGATTGATCAGCCGCGGCTTAGCATGCAGTTTTCTGCGGAGGGAATTGATACGGCGACTTTCGGCTGGAGCGGAAAAGTATACGGTATCACCAAGGGTGTTTTGCAAGCCCGGTTTAATTTGGAAGGAAGTGCGGACAGCCAGGAAGATTTTGTTAAAACTTTGTCCGGTCGCGGGACATTCGGTTTTTCCGATTTGACGATCAAAGGCTGGAATCTTGCCGCTAACTGGGATGACATCAAACAGCGTGAAAAAGCCGATGGTCTGGCTATGAACGTTAAAAATAATTTGGCAGCGGGCGCCTCCTCTTTTAATACCTTTAACGGCGAATTGATGTTTGAAAACGGCGCTTATACGTTTTCAAAAGCCATAATGAAAGGTAATGGCGCCGAGGTTAAGGTTTATGGCGGCGGTACGCTTGATCCCTGGGAAATGAATATGACGTTTGACGTTAAGTATGATGAAGCTAAATATTTGCCGGGATACAGTTTCAGCATGAAGGGGCCGGTTGATGCGCCGCTGCCGGATGTGAACGTCAGTGCCTTGTTTGATTTGTATAAGAGCCGGCAGGACAAGATAGACAATGATGCGCGCATTGCCCGCGAAGCCGAAGAAAATCGATTGAAGCTGCTGGTCGAGGAGCAAAAAAATATTGCTAACGGCATTGTGGCGGAGATCCGCAGAGAAATTGACGAAAGTATTGCGGCTAAATCTAAGAATGTATATGAGCAAAGCACGTTGTACAAATATGATGCCATTCGGCAGAAAGGGGGAAAACTTGCGGCAGACCTGGTTGAAAAGGTCGGTTTTGACAATGTGAACATTCCGGATGCCAAAACGGTGGAAGAACTTAAAAAAATCAATCAACAGAGTTTGGCCTCGTTTGAAAAAATGAAACAAGAACTGAAGCGGGTTTATTTGGATGATGTGAAGAAAAACATTGCCGAGATATATGCACGCATTGTCAGCAGCGTCAATAAGTCCAAACAGATTTTGTTCCAGTATAATTCAGCCCGGGATGTTTTTAATTCGCGGCTGGCGGGAATTGAGACTTCTTATAAACTTGATGATGATGTCAATATTCAGGGCTGGGATACTTTTGTTAAGGATAAGGCTGCCGGTTTTGAAACGGATGAATTAAGAATCCTTGATGAGAAAAACAATATTCTGCAATCTTTAGATGAAGCCGAGGTTACCGCGTATGATCGAAACAGTATAGATTTACTTGCCGGACTGGAAACAGATCTGGCCAGTATGGAAGAAACGCTGAGCGAGATGAGCAAATACGCCGAAGAAAAAGTTAAAGCTGAGGAAGAACATTACGGCAAGATGCTGCGCCGGGCAGAAGTTGAACGCAAGGTGGAGGAAAACAAGGGGTCAATCAGTATTAAAAAAAGCGGCCGCGTGGTGGAAGTTGTCCGCGATATTGAAGATATTGAAAAAGCCGAAGAACTGGTTGAAGATAAAGAAGTCCGCGTTTTGGATTTCTCTAAGCCCAAACACAAACGTTATACTCCGGCGCCCAAAGCCGATGAAAACGTTGTGAAAAAAGGCAGGGGAAAAGTCAATTAAGGTTGTCGAATCGTTTTTTTATGGTATAGTTCTGGACATAAGATTTTTGATTATTTGGAGTTTAGAACATGAGTAGAAAACCTGAGGTTTGTATCCTTCCCGTTGCCGGTTTGTCAACCCGTAATCTTCCCGCTACGAAGGCCCTTCACAAAGGGTTTCTGACACTGCACGGCAAGCCGATCATTCAATATGCTGTTGATGCTTGTGCGGAAATCGGCATCAAAGAAATTGTATTTATATACAGTGATCAGTCCTGCAAACATCTGTTTGAAACGCATTTTTCGCCGTATCCCTGGCTGGAAAATCATCTGCGTGAGAAAAACAAACTGGATTTGCTTAAGGTTGTTCAGGATATTATCCCCGAGGGTATGAAGTTTTCCTTTGCCGAGCAGTCTGAGCCCAAGGGCAACGGACATGCGGTGCTGATGGCCAAGGATATTGTCGGCAGCCGAGATTTTGTGGTTATGTGGCCTGATGATGTTTATGTCAATATCCACAAAGGCAAAGGTATTTTGGCACAACTTTTGGAAGTTTACGAACAAGAAGGCGGTATGGTTGAAAATATCATGGAGTTTCCGCGCGAGCAGATGGTGCGTTACGGCGCGTTGATTGGTGCGGTGCGTGACGGACGGATTGTTCATGCCAAAGGTAAAATCGAGAAACCCGCCTTGGAAAATGTGCCTTCAAACTATGCCAGTATGGGGCCGTATATTTTACCGAATGAAATTATGGATATTTTGCCGGAGGTGCGCAAAGGTACCAACGGCGAAATTAATTTGGCCGATGCCATGGGGCTTGCCGCCGAACGAGGCATGAAGCTGACCGGTGTTTTGTGTGATGCGCTGCGCTTTGACTGCGGTACAAATAAGGATTTGGAGCGGTCCAATCTGAAACTCGGTCTGATGGAAGATCCGGATTTACGTGCGTATTGCCGGGAACTGCTTGATACCATGTTGGTTTGAAAATGAAAAAAACGCTCGCGGTCGGGCGTTTTTTTTTGATGGGTGAAGACAGGTTATTTGTTTTCCGCACGGTCCAGCTCGGCGTCAAGCCTCTGTTCATATAGACCGGCCGGATCTTGATGAATGATAATCTGAGCCCCGGGGAAAACCTCGCGGATTTTTTCTTCAACATTATCGGCGTATTCATGCGCTTTAAACAAAGGTAAGTTTCCGTCAAGTTCCAGATGTAGTTCAAACATATATTGCCCGCCAAGGTCGCGTGTGCGCAAGTCATGTACGCCTTCAACATGACCGCAGGATAAAATCAGTTTTTGGAGCTGTTCACGAATTTCTGAGGAAAGTTCTTTGTCCATCAGCAAAGCTAAGGCGTCGTTGGCCAATTTATATGCATTGGCAATCAGGTATAGTGCAATGGCAACGGCGGTGAATGTATCAAACCATCCGATTTCAAAAAATGTTACGATCAGCAAGGTCAATATGATTGAGGCATTGGTCACAATGTCTACGGTATAGTGTGCGGCGTCGGCGCGAATGGCCTGTGAATTTGTTTGCGCCGCCACATGACGTTGAAACAAAATTAATCCGAAAGTGAGCAACAGGCTGATAAACATAATCGTGATGCCAAAAGATGTTTGTGTCAGCGATGTCGGCGTGATCAGGCGGCAGATGCCGTCATACAAAACAAATAAGCCGGATCCGCTGATGAAAGCGGCTTGCAGCAATGCGCTCAATGCTTCGGCTTTGCCATGGCCGTAACGATGTGTTTTGTCTGCCGGCTGCGATGAGACGCGGACAGCCACATAAGTGACTGATGAGGCAAACAGATCGGCCAGACTGTCAATCATGGATGATAAAACGGCCAGGGAGCCGGTGTAAAAAACACCGGCAGTTTTGAGCAAAGTCAGAAAAACGGCAAGGGCAACGCTGGCCGCGGCCGCTTGTTTTTTGAGCTTATTTTGTCGGAGCGAATCGGCGGATGACATCGTTTATTTCCTTCCATTTAGCCGCGGAAATTTCATAATAAACAGATTGAGCCCGGTCGGCAAAAAGTTGCAGATCATTTCCGGGAGTTGTTTTTATAAAGCGGTAGGCGGCATATATTTTGTCTTTTGCCTGATAAAATTCAAGCCAAAATTCATTACCGCCTTCGCTTAGAATGTGCAAAGCGGTCAAATTTTGCGCCGAATCCGGCAAAACAGGCGATGTTGAAATGAAAGGCGTGTTGAGTAAAAGCCGGACGATGTCTGACAACCAGACGGCGTCGGTTTGGCCGTTGATGCTGACAAAACGGCCGAAATGTAAGTTCCAAAGGTGGCTGAAACTCCAATTGTGCCAATCTAAATCAAGGTTGATCAGGTCAAGGTCGGAGAGCCAGACTTCGTAATCATCGGGAAATTTGACATATGCACCTCGTGCACCCCGGCCGAGGTCGATGTCGTAGTTGCCGATTTCAAGAGCGTATAAACGTTTGTTGCCGGCGGCCAGTTCCAGTTTTGTCTGGTTAGAATCTTCGGAAGAAAGAGGAGACAGTCCGAAATAACCAAAATTTTCAAGTTTGGCGGTACGCTGTTCCAAAAGGCTGCCGTTCAGCAAGGCGGCCAATAAATGGCTGATGCGCTGCTGGTTGGCCAAAATATGCGGTTTGCCGCTAATTTCCCAGAGATCGTTTCGGCGTTGCAAAAGCAGGTTTTGTTTTTTGTTTTGCAAAGACAACGTATCAATTTTGTTGATTTGTTCGGCAAAATCGGCAAACAGTCTGCGGGTTGTCGGCGGCTGCCAGGTGTTTTGCAAACGCCAGGATGAAGCCAGACCAAACAGTAATAAAGCTGCAGCACCTCCGGCAGCCAACAGCAGAGTACGGTCGATTTTGGGCAACTCCGGTTTTCGGCAGAAGCCCCGGCGTAGTCTGGTCAGCAGCAGAAACAGAACAATCAGCAGCGGTACGGCATAGATGTTGTAAAATTTGATGCGGTCGGCGATTGTCGCAACGTCTTCATTTAAGCCAGTGCGGATGTTCATCAGATTTTGCCGTTCCTGGTCCAACTGGCGGCGGATTTTGGCAATCAGCGCAAGTTCGTCGACGGAAAAATTTTCCCGGCCTTCAAAACGGCGTTTGGCGGTGATTTCTTCCAGGCCTTTTTTGGCTTTTTCAATATTGCTGAAAATTTCGACTTCGTTAATTTTGAATTTTTGCAAAGCCTGGCGGCGGATGCTTTCAACCAAGCGGAAAGGCCTGTCGATAACACTTTTGCCGCGAAGAGAGGTCAGTGTTGTGTCGTTGAGCAGAAAGTCCAGCGCATTGAATACAAAATTGGCATTGTCCAGAACCGGAACCGCATAATCGGTGCCAAGAACCGCAGAGTGCCGCATCCAAAAATTATCATACAGCAGATCGCTGTCGCCGACAACAATGACTTCAAACGGCTTTTCGGGGTTGCGGCTTTTGATGTAGGCGGCAAAGATTTTATATTTGCCGTCGGCTTTGAAATTGCGCAGCATGTAGGACGGGTGAACGTTTTGATAAACGACATCGGCTGAAAAAAGCTGTGAGTTGCCATCAATGGTTATCAGCGGCAAAATGTCGACAGGAATGTTTTTGCGCGGGATAAAGATTGAGGCGGAAGTCGTCAGCATCTTTTGCAGCAGACGCGTTGCCGGCAGTTGCGGGTTGAACGAAGGGCGCGGCAGATAAAATTGAATCAGATCCTGTGTAAATTCAGGGTTATTCTGATAATCTGCCGATGCATCAATCAGTGTGGAATTTTCAAAGTCAGCTAAAACCGCACGGTCCAGATATTTGATACCCCAAAAAACGGGTAAAGAGTCAAAATCGGAGGCTTTGAGCAGATCGGTTGCCGGGGAGAAAATACGCAAAGCTTCAGGAGCAATGTCAAAAAAAGCTAAGACTTTACCGCCATTGCCGTTGAAATTTTTGATGTTTTCAACGGTTTCGGAGCTGAGTTCCCGCGGGTGCGCTATCAACAGCGCATCTAAGCCGTCCAGATTATTGTTGTTATTGTCTATACGACGGATGTTGTAAAATTTTTCAAGCTGGTTGATTATTTCCCACTGCGGGGTGGCAACGTTTTCGATGACCTCTTGGAACATCGGCAGTGATGTCAGGATGCCCAGATTTTTTTTCTGGTAGTTTAACAGATAGACGGCTTCAGTCAGATCTTGTTCCAAAAAGTTTTGCCGCTCAAGCGGAAACAGGCGGATGACCTGCCGCCGGTCAGTTTCATCAATCAGAACTAACCCAAAATATGTGTTTATATTGCTGTCAACCAGCGGAAACGGCTGCAAGCCGGCGGCAATGGCTTCGTCTTCGGTGCGGCTCAGCGGTTTTGGGTCGAGAATTTGTAAGCGAAGCTTACCTTCAGAAAGACGAGCGTATTGCTCCAGCAGCAGTCTGACCTTGTCAAAAAGAATCCGTGTTTGCGGGCTGCGTTCGGCGATTATTGCCGAAAAATAGAGCTTAGCGGTGATTCTGCCCGGCAGATTTTGCAAAATATTGCGCGTGGAAGGCGTAAGCGTGAAAAATTTTTCTTCGGTGAAATCTGCTCGAAAACTGCGCAAATGGGCATTGGCCAGCATATTCAGGCCTGAAAAGCCGAGCAACAGGCAGATAAACAAAATGACGTAAAAGCCGCTTTGCGTCGATTTGAACCAGGCGGTGGTGCCTGATGTTTTGAAACTGACAATCAGAACCGTCATAAAATTAAAGAGCAGAATCAGCGAAGCAAAAAAGACAAGATCGCGCAGTTCGAGCAAACCATAGCTGATGTTTGCAAAATGCGTGAGAAAGCTGAATGAGGCAATGGTGTCAACCGCTGAGGGCGGCAAAAAAGAGCGAAACAGATCCAAAACATATTCCAGCCCGCTCAGGAAAAAGAGCAAATTGGCAAATACAGACAAAACCAACGCAACAACCTGATTTTTGGTTAATGCCGACATTGTCTGAGAAATGGCCAACATTGCGCCGGCCAGGATAAATGAGCCAAAGTAGCCGCAAAAGATGACGGCATTGTCGGGGTTGCCGAGGATGTTGACGGTGATCCAAAACGGGAAAGTCAACGCCAGCGCAATGCCGCAGAAAAACCAGGCCGCCAGAAATTTTCCCCAGACCAGGCTGTTCAGCGAAACCGGCATGGTGATAATTTGCAGCGCGGTTTTGGTGCGGAATTCTTCTGCCCAGAGGCGCATGGCAATGCCCGGTACAAACAACAAATAAAGCCAAGGCTGGAAGGAAAACATTGGCAGCAAGCCGGCCTGTCCGATTTCAAAAAAATGTCCGAAATAAATGGCAAAAGAACCGTTTAATAGCAAAAAGCTGATCAGATAGACATAAGCCAAAGGCGACGCGAAATAGCGATAAAATTCGTTTTTGCTTACAATCCAGAGTTTATTCATCAGGGCTGCCTCGTCAATTTTTGAAATGCATCATGCAAAGTGGCGCAGTTGCTGTTGTTGAGAATGCGGTTCAGCGTACCTTCCGCCCGAATCCGCCCGCGGGCGATGATAACAATGCGCGAAGCAATTGTTTCCGCTTCTTCCAACAGGTGGGTTGAAATCAGGATAGTTTTGGCCTTGCCCATGGAGATGATCAATCGGCGAATATGGTCTTTTTGGTTGGGGTCAAGACCGTCGGTGGGTTCATCCAGCAAAAGCAACGGCGGATCAGAAAGCAGGCTTTGAGCAAAACCGACACGGCGCAGATAGCCCTTGGAAAGAGTTTCAATTTTGCAATTGTATACTTCGGAGATCTGGGCGGCTTTGACGACGTCGGCAACAGCATCGGCGTTAACCCCGCGTAATTCGCCCATATAGTGAAGAAAACGCGAGACCGTCATGTCAGGGTACAATGGCGCACCTTCCGGCAAAAAGCCGATGTTTTTCCGTCCGGCCAGAGGGTCATCGAAAATATTGCATCCCAACACACGAATTTCACCGGAATCAGGCGCCAAATATCCGGCAATCATATTCATCAAAGTTGACTTTCCGGCGCCGTTTGGGCCGAGCAGGGCAATGATTTCGCCGGGTTTGGCATTCAGACTGAGATTGTCAACCGCGGTTATTGTTCCGAATTTTTTGGTTAGATTGCTGATTTCCAAACTGTCCGGCATTTTTTAATCTCCGTTTTTGCAGCTGATTTCATATAAAATGATGGCGGCAGCGGTGGAGACATTCAGACTTTCAACTTTATTGCTGATTGGCAGGCGGACGGTCAGATCGCAGGATTCTTCCACCAGCCGGCGCATGCCTTTGCCCTCGGACCCCATGACAATTGCCGTCTTGCCGCCTTTTTTCAGTTCGGCGACGGAAGTTTTGGCGTAGCCGTCCATGCCGATAACCCAAAAGCCGGCTTCTTTGAGGCGGCTGATGGCTCGCGACAGGTTGGTAACGCGCACCAGCGGCAAATGCTCAATCATGCCGGCAGAGGCTTTGGCCATGGCGCCGGTTTCGAGCGGGGCGTTTTTGTCTTGCATGATCAGGGCCAGAGTATCAAAAGCCACACAGGAGCGGATGATGGCACCGATATTTTGCGGGTCGGTTACCTGGTCAAGAATCAGGATATGGCTGTTCTTTTTAGTGTCGGCCATGCGGCAGATATCTTCAATGTCAGGATTTTCCAGTTCGCGGCAGCAGGCGGCAAAGCCTTGATGTACGGTATCGGGGGAAAGCATTTTATCAATTTCCCGGCGCTCGACGATATTGACAATATCCCGATGACGACCGGCTTTGTCGCAGGCAGCAAGCAAGTCACGCGCATTTTCCGGAGTCACCAAAATCCGGCTGATCTGCCGGAAAGGATTGGCTACGGCGGCCAGCACCGGGTGTCGTCCGTAAAGTATCAGCGTTGTTTTGGACGGACGGTCGGCAGCAGATTTTTTTAACATGCAATATCCTTTCGAATTTTTCGAAAATATTATAATTCAAAAGATTTAAAAAACTACTTATTTTATTTGGAAAGGACTTTGCGCAGAATGCCGCCGGCCGTGCTCAACAAGGTTTCTGCCTGATCGCGGGAGCAGTTTTTTACGGCCATGACACAGGCGGTTTTGACATTGCGGCCGCTTTGCTCAATATAGCTCATGGCTTGCGCATAGGGCAGGCCGGAAATTTCCGCAACGATGCGGCAACCTCGATCAATCAGCTTTTGGTTGACCATGCGCAGATCAATCATATAATTTTCATAGGTTTTGCCGATGCGAATCATGGCACCGGTCGAGAGCATGTTGAGAATCATTTTTTGCGCGGTGCCGGATTTCATCCGCGAGGAGCCGGTTAAGGCTTCTTCTCCGACAACCGGGTTGATGAAAATATCGGAAAATTTTTGTAGTTCAGCTTCGGGATTGGAGCTGATGCCGATGGTCTTGCATCCGCGTTTTTGCGCTTCTTCCAGAATCGTCAGAACATAGCGCGGGCCGCCGCCGGCAGAAATGCCAACCACAATATCGCAAGGGGTCGGCGCAAAAGTATTTAGATCCTGCAGGCCTAGTTCAGTGCTGTCTTCAGCATTTTCAACCGAGAATCGGAGCGCTTTGTCTCCGCCGGCAATGAAACCGCAAACCATGCCGTGTTCTACGCCGAAAGTCGGCCAGCATTCGGAAGCGTCCAGCACGCCGAGCCGTCCGGAAGTGCCTGCGCCAAAGTATGCCAGACGGCCACCGTGAAGAAAGGCCTGCGCAATCAGCTCAACGGCTTTGCCGATTTGCGGTATTGTCTTTTCTACAGCCAAAGCAACTTTTTTATCTTCGTTGTTAATAGCGCGGACAATGGTTTCGGCGTCCATCAGGTCAATATCGGTTGTATTAGGGTTGCGTTTTTCGGTAAGAGCCAGTGTCGGCATTTTTTGCTCCTTGGGGCTAAACATCTTATGCGCAAATAATAATGTGATTTAATTAAGAATTGTTAAAAAATATGTTGACAAAGCGGGCAAAATGCTATTATTTGCAGAGTAGCGTTATGCTAGAAGAGAAATCCTCGAAACCTTATCGGAAGATAACGGAGGGGTGGCAGAGCGGTCAAATGCAACGGACTGTAAATCCGTCGACTTTCGTCTACGATGGTTCGAATCCATCCCCCTCCACCATTATTGTATAAGGTTTAACTCTTGGAATAAGAGGTTGATTAAGCGGGTGTAGCTCAATGGTAGAGCAGAAGCCTTCCAAGCTTATTACGGGGGTTCGATTCCCCTCACCCGCTCCATATTTTCCCCTTAATTTCAAGAACAGTCTTAACTCTAAAACATTAGGATATTTTGACATGGCAAAAGAGAAGTTTGAGCGGACGAAGCCGCACTGCAATATCGGAACGATCGGGCACGTAGACCACGGCAAG
>CALXTL010000018.1 GCA_944391445.1 uncultured Alphaproteobacteria bacterium
AACAGTTCCGTTTGGTGCTTTAGAAGAAAAGAACTCCCCGCCCGGGTTTGCCAGGTCGGGAGTTCCTTTTTTTTGAGAGAAAGCGTGCAGGCGCAAATTTGCCGCTACATGAAGGTTTGTGATGAATTAAACCAGATGTTTGAGCAAGCGTTTGAGGTTGGTTGAGTGATCTGCGGCGGCTTCTTGGTAATATAGCAGCGCAAAGACCCTGGTGGCATAAGCAAGGCCGAGACTTTGATCTTTATTTTCTTCAATCATGGTGATGAGTTTGTTTCGGTGAATTTTTTCACGCAAACAAATGTTGTCAATGGCATTCCATTCTTTGGTGCATAATCGCATACTGGTTCGGCGATTGTTTATTTTGAGGATTTTATTTGTGAGTTTCATCATATTTTCCCAACTAATGATTGTTATTTTATAAATATTATATATTAAAGTTTTAATTTTATCAATTGCTGCGTGTATATTTTTTTACAAATATATACTTGGTAGATTTTAATTTGCTTTTTTGTCTAAAAACGAATCGGAAAAGAAAAAAAAAGAACAGTTTTTGCGTGAGGACGCGGCAGACTCAAAAAGAGTCTTTGCAAGGGGTTCGGCTGATAAAATTTTATTTTTTGACGCATTTTTTGCTTGCATTTAATATTTGTCTATGTTACAAGAGGCGCACAGCAAGGCTTAGGAAGGGGAGACTCTGCCATGATCTTGCGATATAAAACATACCGCACTCCTTGAAAATTCAAGGCTCTGCAGAGTTTAACGTTTAGACGGCAGGCTTCTAAGCCAGAGGTTTGTGCCGTCTAGTTATAGGAAAAATGTTTAACATGATGGATACACAAAATATCAGAATTCGCCTTAAGGCTTTTGATCATCGTCTGCTTGATCTTTCTACCAAAGAGATCGTGCATACAGCCAAAAGAACCGGGGCAAACGTTAGAGGGCCTATTCCTCTTCCGACCAGAATCGAGAAGTTTACGGTAAACCGTTCTCCGCACGTTGACAAAAAGTCGCGCGAGCAGTTTGAAATCCGCACTCACAAGAGACTTCTTGACATTGTAGATCCTACACCTCAGACCGTTGATGCCTTGATGAAACTTGATCTGGCAGCCGGTGTGAATGTAGAAATCAAGTTATAATTTTAATGTTGGCTTTTGGAAGATAAAGTCAACCAATTGAAAAAGGAAAAAATAATAATGCGTACGGGTCTAATCGCAAAAAAATTGGGAATGTCCCGCTTGTTTGAAGCTGACGGAACTCATGTTCCGGTTACGGTTTTGCAGGTCGAAGGTTTGGAAGTTGTCGATGTCAGAACCAAAGAGAGAGACGGCTACAGCGCTGTTCAGCTCGGTATCGGCAATGTCAAAGCCAAAAACTTGTCTAAACCGCTGAAAGGACATTTTGCCAAAGCTAAAGTCGAACCGAAACAGAAACTGGCTGAATTCAGAGTTTCCGATGATTGTCTGTTGTCGGTCGGCGACAAATTATCTGCAGAACATTTTGTTCCCGGTCAGTTTGTTGACGTTTGCGGAACATCAATCGGTAAAGGATTTGCCGGCGTTATGAAACGCCATAATTTTGCCGGTTTGGAGGCGTCCCACGGTGTGTCTATTTCTCACCGTTCTCATGGTTCTACAGGACAAAGACAGGATCCCGGCAAAGTATTCAAAGGCAAAAAGATGGCCGGACATCTGGGTAATGAGCGGGTTACTGTTCAGAACCTGAAGGTTGTTTCGGTTGATGCTGACAAGGGTCTGATTATGGTTAAGGGCGGCGTTCCGGGTTGTGACAACAGCTGGGTTTATGTTACCGATGCCATTAAAAAGACCGCTTCAGTTAAGCTGCCGATGCCTGCCGGTTTGAAAAAGGCTGATGAACCTGTTGCAGTTAAAGCCGAAGAGCAAGCTCCGGCTGAGAATGCATAAGCGATAAGGATTGAAAAAATGAAACAGGACATCTTAAATTTAGATAATAAAAATGTCGGCTCAATTGAACTTGACGAATCTATTTTCGGTTTGGAAGTTCGTGCCGATATTTTGCACCGCGTTGTTGTTTGGCAGTTGGCCAGACAGCAGGCCGGTACTCACAAAACCAAGGGTCGTTCCGAGGTTGCGCTGACGCCTGCCAAGCCGTTTAAGCAAAAAGGCGGCGGCCGCGCTCGTCAGGGCAGCCGCAAGGGTACTCAGTTCAGAAAAGGCGGTATTGTGTTTGGTCCGGTTGTCCGCGATCATTCGCATGATCTGACCAAGAAGTTCAGACAGCTCGGTCTGAAGACTGCTCTTTCGGCCAAGGCCAAAGAAGGCAATCTGGTTATTATTGACGAAGCCAAGCTGGCTGAGCCGAAGACCAAAGAGCTGAAAAACAAGTTGTCTGCCTGCGGGTTGACTAACTGCCTGTTTATTGACGGCAAAGAAGTTGATCTGAACTTTGCTCTGGCTTCGAGAAATATTGTCGGCGTTGATGTTTTGCCGACCATCGGTGCCAATGTTTACGACATCTTGAAAAAGGACAAACTGGTTTTGACTAAAGATGCAGTTGTTTGCTTAGGAGAGAGATTGAAATGAGTAAGTCTAAAAAAACAAACAATGTAACTGCAAAAATGTATGATACCCTCGTACGTCCGGTTATTACCGAGAAATCAATGGTTTCTTCCGAGGCCGGAAAGGTTACGTTTATGGTTCCTCTGTCTGCCAGCAAAGATGACGTTAAAGCCGCGGTTGAGGCGATTTTCAACGTCAAGGTAAACAAGGTAAATACAATTCGTCAGCTCGGCAAAGAAAAACGCTTTAAAGGCTATATCGGCCAGCGCTCCGACTTCAAAAAAGCGGTTGTTACCCTTGCCGAAGGTCAAAACATTGATGTTACAACAGGAATTTAAAAAATGGCATTGAAAAATTATAAGCCCACATCTCCTGGACTTCGTCAACTCGTTATCGTTGATAGAAGCGAGTTGTATAAAGGCAAACCCGAAAAAACGTTGACTGTCGGCTTGAAGAAAACCGGCGGCCGCGATAACTTCGGTCATGTGACAAGTCGCAGAATTGGTGGCGGTCATAAACGCAAACTGCGCGTGATTGACTTTAAACGCAATAAATTTGACGCGGAAGCTACCGTTGAGAGAATCGAGTATGATCCGAATCGTTCGGCTTTTATTGCTCTGGTCAGCTATGAAGATGGCACAAAGGCCTATATTCTGGCACCGCAAAGATTAAAAGCCGGCGATAAAATCGTTTCCTCTGCCAAGGCAGATATTAAGCCGGGTAACGCCATGCCTCTGAAGAGCATGCCGGTTGGTACGATTATTCATAATATCGAGCTCAAAGCGGGTAAAGGCGGACAGCTGGTTCGTTCGGCCGGTTGTTATGCCCAGCTGGTCGGCAAAGATGCCGGGTATGCCCAATTGAAGTTGAGCTCCGGCGAATTGAGGGTTGTTCGTGAAGAGTGTCTGGCAACGGTCGGCGCTGTTTCCAACCCTGATAACCAAAACAAATCACTTGGCAAAGCTGGTCGTAACCGTTGGCTCGGCAACCGTCCGGTTTCCCGCGGTGTCGCCATGAACCCGGTTGATCACCCGCATGGTGGTGGCGAAGGCCGCACTTCAGGCGGTCGTCATCCGGTTACTCCTTGGGGCAAACCGACTAAGGGCGCTAAGACTCGTACTAACAAGAAGACGGATAAGTTCATTATGAGAAGCCGTCATGAAAACAAAAAGAAATAAGGAGATTTGCATATGACACGTTCCGTATGGAAAGGGCCGTTTGTTGATGGCTATCTTCTGAAAAAAGCTGAAGCGGCGAAAGCTTCCAGCCGTAATGAGGTGATTAAAATTTGGTCTCGCCGTTCCACCATGCTGCCGCAGTTTGTCGGTTTGACATTTGGTGTGCACAACGGCCACAAATTTATCCCGGTTTTGGTTACCGAGGATATGATTGGTCACAAATTTGGTGAATTTGCCCCGACCCGTACATTCTACGGCCACGCGGGTGATAAGAAAGCTAAGAGAGGTTAATGATGAGTAAGTCAAAAGACGCAAGAAGAGTAGCCGCAAACGAGGCTTTAGCCGTTTGCCACTCTGTCCGCACATCTCCTCGTAAGCTGAACCTGGTTGCCCAGTCGATCCGCGGACTGACTGCCTCCAAGGCTGTTGCTGAGCTGAGCTTTTCCAAGAAGAGAATTGCGAAGGTTGTTTTGGCTGTGTTGCAATCTGCGATTGCCAATGCCGAAAACAATCATCAGTTGAATATTGACAAGCTTGTCGTTAAGGAAGCTTATGTCGGAAAAGGTTTAGTAATGAAACGTATGCACGCGCGTGGCCGCGGCAGAGGGGCTCGGGTTTTGAAGCCTTTCTCCAACATGACCATCGTTGTTGCTGAGCGTGGGGAGTAAGTTAATGGGACAAAAAGTAAATCCTACCAGTCTTCGTTTGGGAGTTAACCGCACCTGGGACTCTCGTTGGTATGCAGATGACAAATACGCTGACTATCTCCTCGAAGATGTTAAAATTAAAGAATTTTTGAAAGAAAAGCTGGCTCAGGCGGGAATCAGCCGTATTGTGGTTGAACGTCCGGCTAAAAAAGCCAGAGTAACCATTCACTCGGCAAGACCCGGTGTTGTTATCGGTAAAAAAGGTCAAGACATTGAAGGGTTGAGAAAGGAAATTCAGAAGATGACGTCTTCGGAAGTCCAGCTCAACATTCTGGAAGTCAGAAAACCCGAACTTGATGCTCAGCTGGTTGCCGACAGCGTGGCTCAGCAGCTGGAACGCCGTGTTGCTTTCCGTCGCGCCATGAAGCGCGTGATGCAGTCGGCGCTGCGTTTGGGTGCCGAAGGTATTAAGGTGAGCTGCTCGGGTCGTTTGGGCGGCGCTGAGATTGCCCGGACCGAATATTATCGCGAAGGCCGTGTGCCTCTGCACACCCTGCGTGCCGATATTGATTATGCAACTTCGACGGCTCATACAACTTATGGTGCCTGCGGCGTTAAAGTCTGGATCTATAAGGGCGATATTATGGCTCATGATCCGATGGCGCAGGATAAGAAATTGGCTGAGCAAAAGTAAGGATAAAGAGAGATGTTAAGTCCAAAAAGATTAAAGTTCCGCAAGCAGCATAAGGGCCGTATTCACGGTCTGGCCAAGGGCGGATCAGAATTGAGTTTTGGTTCGTACGGTTTGAAGGCTCTGACTCCCGAACGCGTGACTGCCCGTCAGATTGAGGCGGCTCGTCGCGCAATTACCCGCGAGATGAAAAGGGTCGGCAGACTTTGGATCAGAATTTTCCCAGACGTTCCGGTTTCTGACAAACCTGCCGAAGTTCGTATGGGTAAAGGCAAGGGCTCTGTCGAGTTCTGGGTTGCCCGGGTGAAACCCGGCAGAATTATGTTCGAATGCGAAGGCGTTGACGAAGCTACCGCGCGTCAGGCTTTTGCACTCGGGGCTGCCAAATTACCGGTGAAGAGCAAATTTGTTAAGAAATTGAATTCAGAACTGGGAGCAGAATAATGGTAAAAACAAAAGATCTTCGTTCAATGAGTCTTGATGAACTCGAGGCTAAGCTGCTGGAGAAGAAAAAAGAGCAGTTTAACCTGAGAGTGCAACAATCCACTGGACAACTTCAAAATACTGCGGTATTAAGAAGCGTCCGTCGTGAGGTGGCAAAAATCAACACGCTCATTGCCGAGCGCAAGAAGAATAGTTAGGAGAAAAAATATGCCTAAAAGAATTCTTCAAGGTGTTGTGGTCAGCGACAAACAGGATAAAACCGTCGTCGTTCGCGTTGAGCGTCAGGTGATGCATCCTGTTTATAAAAAGTTCATCAAAAAGAGCAAAAAATATTCTGCTCATGATGAGAACAACCAGTTCAAGGTTGGTGATGTTGTACGTATTATTGAATCCGTACCTTATTCCAAAACCAAGTGCTGGACTGTTATTACCGACAATGCCTAGGAGTCTACTGCCGCGGCTGAGACCTCGGCAGCAACAAAACAGAGAAAAGGAATTAGAAAATGATACAGATGCAAACCAACCTTGATGTGGCCGATAATTCTGGCGCTCGTCAGGTGCAGTGCATTAAGGTTCTTGGTGGTTCCAAGAGAATGCACGCCTCGGTCGGCGACGTGATCGTCGTGTCTGTTAAAGACGCCATTCCGAGAGGCCGTGTCAAAAAAGGTGATGTTCATAAAGCCGTTATTGTTCGTACGGCGTCGGACATCAGACGCAAAGACGGATCCGTCATCCGCTTTGACAAGAATGCCGCAGTTCTGATTAACAAAGACGGCGAACCGATCGGTACCCGTATCTTTGGTCCTGTTACCAGAGAGCTGCGCGCCAAGAAATTTATGAAAATTATTTCATTAGCACCGGAGGTATTGTAATGCCTAAAATGAAAATTAAAAAGGGTGACCAAGTTGTTATTTTGTCAGGTGATGACAAAGGCAAAACTGGTGAAGTGGTTAAAGCCATGCCTTCCGAGGGTAAAGTTGTGGTTCAGGGTGTTAATCTGGTTAAGAGACACACCAAGCCGAGCCAGACCAACCCGGGCGGTATTGTGACCAAAGAAGCGCCGATTCACGTTTCGAATGTTGCTTTGACAAACAAAGACGGAAAAGCGACCAAAGTGGGTTATAAAGTTGTTGACGGCAAAAAAGTGCGCGTTGCCCGCAAGTCCGGTGAAGTAATCGATAAATAGGAGAAAAATTTATGGCAAATTTTGAGACTTTGTACAATGACGTCATAAAAAAATCTCTTGTGGAGAAATTCGGTTACACCAACCCACACGAGATTCCGAAACTGACGAAAATTGTCCTGAATATCGGTGTCGGCGATGCTGTTACCGATAAGAAAAAACTCAACAATGCTGTTGAGGAGTTGGCTTTGATTGCCGGTCAGAAACCGGTTGTTACCAAGGCCCGCAAGTCGATTGCAACCTTCAAAGTCAGAGAAGGAATGCCGATCGGCTGCAAAGTTACTCTGCGTTCAACCAGAATGTATGAGTTTCTGGAAAGACTTATCAATATGGCTTTGCCTCGGGTAAGAGACTTCCACGGCGTTCAGGGGAAAAACTTTGACGGCAGAGGTAATTTTGCTTTTGGTATCAAAGAGCAGATTATTTTCCCTGAAATTAACTATGACAAAGTTGAAAATATCAGAGGTATGGACATCTGCATCTGCACTTCTGCCAAGACCGACGAAGAAGCGAAAGCTCTTCTGACCGGCTTCAACTTTCCTTATAAGAAATAGTCGGAGATTTTACTATGGCAAAAACAAGTTCAATTTTCAGAAACTTGAAAAGAGCTAAAATGGCGGAGAAATATGCTAGCCGCCGTGCAAAGCTCAAGAAAGTGGTCATGGACAAGAATGCTTCTCCCGAAGAGAGATTCCAGGCTACTTTAAAATTGGCCGAGCTGCCGCGCAATTCTGCTAAAATCCGTTATCGGAACCGTTGCAGAATTACCGGTCGTTCTCGTGGTGTTTATCGGAAATTCGGTTTGGCTCGTATTGAACTCAGAGATATGGCGAGCTTTGGCGAAATTCCTGGTTTAGTAAAATCAAGCTGGTAGGAGGCAGAAGAATATGTCTATGTCTGATCCTTTGGGCGATATGCTCACACGCATTAGAAACGCACAAAGAGCGAAGAAAAGTGAAGTTGTATCACCTGCTTCTCGCTTGCGTGAAAATGTCCTTGAAGTTCTGAAGAAAGAAGGCTACATTCTTGGTTATGAAAAAACGAATGTCCGCGCCGGAATTGATGAGCTTCATATTAAACTGAAGTATCATGAAGGTACTTCTGTCATTACTGAGATTTACCGTGTTTCCACTCCGGGGCGCCGGGTTTATTCCAGCGTTAAAGATTTGCCCAGAGTATATAACGGTTTGGGAATCTCGATTATTTCCACCCCGCAAGGCGTTATGAGCGATAATGAAGCCCGCAAGGCCAATGTCGGCGGTGAAATTTTGTGCCAAGTATTTTAAGGGAGAAAGTGGATGTCTAGAGTTGGAAAATATCCGGTTATCGTCCCTGAAGGCGTTAGCGTTGCCGTTGCAGACGGTATGGTTACGGCTAAAGGCAAACTGGGCGAGTTGAGCCACAGTTATGATGCCGCCCATATCGACGTCAAGGTCGACGGCAATCATGTTGTCGTTACTCCGAAGTCGGATGCCAAAGAAGCCCGCGCCTTGTGGGGAACGACAAGAGCCAACATTAACGTCATTGTTAAAGGCGTTCATGAAGGTTTTAAGAAAGAATTGGAGCTGATTGGTGTTGGTTATAAAGCCCGTGTTGAAGGTAGCAAGCTGATCATGTCTCTCGGTTTTTCGCACGATGTTGTTGTTGAAACACCGAAAGGTTTGAAAATTACCTGCGCGTCGCCCACACAGATTAGTATCTCTGGTGCTGATAAACAACTTGTCGGCCAGATGGCCGCCGAACTGCGCGAGTTCAGAAAACCCGAGCCGTATAAAGGCAAAGGCGTGAAGTATGTCGGCGAATATGTCCGTCGTAAGGAAGGCAAGAAGAAGTAAGGAAAAATTAAATGAGTACGCCAAGAGAATTGTTTGAAAAGAGAAGAGGCCGCATCCGGTCTGCTCTTAAGAAGGCTGCCAACGGGAAAATGAGACTTTCTGTTTTCCGCAGCGGCAAGCATATTTATGCTCAAGTTATTGACGATGCCAAAGGAGTGACGGTTGTATCCGCTTCTACTTTGGATAAAGAAGTCAGAGACAGCATTAAAAAGTCTTCGACGGTTGAAGCTGCAAGCTTTATCGGTAAAGTTGTTGCCGAGCGTGCCGTTAAGTCCGGTGTGAACGAAGTGGTTTTTGACAGGGGCGGGTATATTTATCACGGTCGTGTCAAAGCTTTGGCTGACGCTGCCCGCGAAGCCGGCCTGAAATTCTAGGAGTTGAATGGAAATGACACAACAAGCAGATCGTCGTAATAAGACAGAAAAGAAAGATGAATTGGTTGAAAAACTGGTTCATATTAACCGCGTGGCCAAGACTGTTAAAGGCGGCCGCACCATGTCTTTTGCCGCCGTCGTTGTCGTCGGTGATCAGAAAGGCCGTGCCGGTTACGGTTCGGGTAAAGCTTCGGAAGTTCCGGAAGCTATTACCAAAGCCACCAACGAAGCAAAAAGAAACATGGTTCGCATTCCGTTGCGTGAAGGCAGAACGCTGCATCATGATA
The DNA here is from genome assembly GCA_944391445.1 of uncultured Alphaproteobacteria bacterium. Taxonomy (GTDB): domain Bacteria; phylum Pseudomonadota; class Alphaproteobacteria; order RF32; family CAG-239; genus CAZU01. The sequence goes on from CALXTL010000018.1 coordinate 9,177, forward strand.
TTGCCGGTCGTTTTGGTGCGGGCAAAGTGTTTTTGAGAACTGCTCCTGCCGGTACCGGTGTGATTGCCGGTGGTCCGATGCGCGCCATTTTTGAAGTTTTGGGTGTTCAGGATGTCGTTGCCAAATCGATGGGCTCTAACAACCCGTATAATATGATTAAAGCAACGTTTAACGCTCTGGAGGGTATTAATTCTCCCCGGATGGTTGCTGCCAAACGCGGCAAGAAAGTTGGCGATATTGTCAGCCGCCGCGAAAATTCGGGCAACGCAAAACTCAGCGTAGAGGAGGCCTAAGCCATGGCTAACAAAAAGACGATTAAAGTGACTCAGATCCGCAGCGGTATCGGCCGTCCGGCCGTCCAAAAGGCGACTCTGATCGGTCTGGGGCTGAATAAGATGAATAAAACGGTCGTTTTAGAAGATACTTCTTCTATTCGCGGCATGATTCAGAAGGTCAGCCATCTCGTTCGCGTTGAAGAATAAGAGAGGAATTGGCAAAGGGTTGTCTACGGTTTTTCTGTTGAGTGATTATCCCTTGACGGGGACAAAGAACAGTGTTGAGCAACCCTTTGATTGATCCTTTGCAATATAGATTTAAGGTGGAAAAGTCATGAAACTTAATGAAATTAAAGACAATGAAGGCGCCAGAAAATCCCGCACCCGCGTTGCCCGCGGAATCGGCAGCGGTAAGGGAAAAACCGGCGGACGCGGCCAAAAGGGGCAGAAGTCTCGTTCGGGCGTCGCCGTCAATGGTTTTGAAGGCGGTCAGATGCCGATTTACCGCAGACTTCCGAAACGCGGTTTTAAGAATCCGTTTGGCAAGCAGTTTGCTGTTGTTAATCTGGACACGATTCAAAAGGCAATTGATGCCGGCAAGCTGAATGCCGGCGAGATTACCATTGAGGCTTTGGTTGCGGCAGGTTTGGTCAGTCAAAAGCTGGATGGTGTCCGTTTGCTGGCCCGCGGCGCAATTACTTCCAATGTCACCATTAGCGTTAATTCGGCCTCCAAAGCTGCTGTGGCGGCGGTAGAAAAAGCCGGCGGCAAAGTTAATGTTGTTGCCTAGGGATTGATTGAACAGTCTGATAAAAAAAAGAGGCTCGGTTGAGTCTCTTTTTTTTATACTGTTTTATAAAAAAAATTACTTTATTTAATACCCGATTGCTGGTTGAAATGGCATACAGAAAACAGGGGGAGGGTAAATAAAGACTATCTGTAAACCCAAAAAAAGCCTGTTTTCACAACAAAAGCGCGGCAGCCTCTTTTATGTGCGGTAAAGGGATAAAACAGTTGCATTAAAAATTTTTTAGTGTATTAATATCTTAGCTTAATGGGCCGGAAGGCTCATATTGATCGTATTTGTTAGAATGATAAGGAAATAAAGATGGTTTCACTTGCGGAGAAAATGGCTGCCAATATAGATATGTCGGCCTTTGGCAAAGCGGAAGAACTCAAGAAAAGATTGTGGTTTACGGTGCTGGCGCTGATTGTGTTCAGGTTGGGTACGTTTATCCCGCTGCCGGGAATTGATCCTCATATTTTGGCTGAAATTTTTGAACGCAATTCCGGCGGTATTTTGGGAATGTTCAATATGTTTGCCGGCGGCGCGCTGGAGCGTATGACAATTTTTGCCCTGAATATTATGCCTTATATTTCGGCTTCCATCATTATTCAGCTCGGGCAGTCGGTGATTCCGTCTTTGCAGGCGTTGAAAAAAGAAGGTGAGGCCGGACATCGCAAAGTGACCCAGTATACCCGCTATCTGACCGTTCTGATTACGATCGTGCAGGGTTACGGTATTGCCGTTGGTTTGGAGAGCATGACGGGATCTGCCGGTTTGTCGGCGGTGGTTATGCCCGGTTTTATTTTTAAATTTACGACAATTGTTTCTCTGGTCGGCGGCACGATGTTTATTGTCTGGCTTGGTGAGCAAATTACAGCTCGCGGTGTCGGCAATGGTTCATCATTGATTATTACCGTCGGTATTATTGCCAATATTCCTTCGGCGCTGGCGCAGACTTTTGAACTTGGCCGCGTCGGTTCAATGTCGGCTCCGGTTATCATTATGCTGATGGCGATGGTTGTGGCTTTGATTTATTTGATTGTTTTTGTTGAAAGAGCTCAGCGCAAAATTGTTATTCAATATCCCAAACGCCAGATGATGGGACGGATGGGCGCTTCGGAAAGTTCGCATTTGCCGTTGAAGATTAACCCGACGGGCGTTATTCCGCCGATTTTTGCTTCTTCTTTGCTGCTGCTGCCGATTACGATTGCCAACTTCAGCGCAGAGAGTGGCCCGTCCTGGGTGCAAACTCTGAGCCAGATGCTTGGACATGGTCAGCCGCTTTATTTGGCGCTGTATGCTTTTTTGATTGCCTTTTTTGCCTTTTTCTATACGGCTATTGTGTTTAATCCGGAAGAGACGGCCGATAATCTTAAGAAACACGGCGGTTTTATTGCCGGCATTCGCCCGGGAAAGAATACGGCAGAGTATCTTGACTATGTCATTACACGGCTGACGGTGGTTGGCGCCGTTTATTTGGTCGGTTTGTGTATTTTGCCGGAGATTCTGATCAGCAAACTGGCGGTTCCGTTTGTTTTGGGCGGCACGACTTTGTTGATCGTGGTGCAGGTGACTATGGATTTTGTGACTCAGATTCAGTCGCATCTGATTGCCTATCAGTATGAATCTCTGATTAAGAAAGCTTCTTTAGCCAACAGAAAGAAACGTTAAGATGAATCAAAACGGTTTGGGACTGCATATTGTTTTGACCGGTGCGCCCGGGTGCGGCAAAGGAACGCAGGCTCGCTTGCTGAAAGAGAAAGTTGCTATTCCGCATCTTTCAACCGGCGAGATGCTGCGTGCTGAAGCGGCCAAGGGCACGCCCCTCGGTTTGGAGATCAAAGCGCTGATTGACGGCGGAAATCTGGTTCCCGACGAGATGATTATCAAAATGCTGTCTGAAAGAATCGACGAAGACGATTGCAAAAACGGTTTTATTCTTGACGGATTTCCGCGGACGTTGCCGCAGGCCAAAGCTTTGGAAGAGCTTTTGGCTCAAAAAGGCATTACGCTTGATGCGGTTATTGAAATTCAGGTGCCCGACGAAATTATTATGGAACGTATTTTGGGACGCTACGCTTGTATGAAATGCGGCCAGGGGTATCATGATAAATATCAAAAACCCAGGGTCTATGGCGTTTGCGACAAGTGTGGCGGCACGGAATTTTATCGTAGAATCGATGATAATAAAGCTACGGTGCAGAATCGACTCGTCAATTATCGGGCGCTGACTTATCCGACAATTCCGTATTTTGAGGAAAAAGGGTTGTTGCGCTGTGTTGACGGTACGGGGTCTATTGACGCGGTGGCAAATAAAATCGGCAGTCTGTTGGCCGTTGGCAAATAAAAAATTAAAAAAAATGTAAGTTTTTGAATTTTTTTATGTAATCTGTGGTTGACACAAACGAATTTTAGCCTATAATCCGGCTTAATTTTGAAAAGTGGTGATCAACTTTTTAAATGCGTCATTAATATAGAAAATGGAGAGTTAATTTGGCTCGTATAGCTGGTGTAAATATTCCAACTGCCAAGAAAATTGAAGTCGCGCTGACTTATATCTATGGTATTGGTAGAAAAACTGCTCAAGACATTTGTGCAAAATCTGGTGTTTCTTGCGATCGCCGCGTTCAGGAGCTGAGCGATGACGAGGTTGCCAGAATCCGCGAAGTCATTGACAACGATGTTGTTGTCGAGGGCGAACTTCGTCGTGAAGTCGGCGTCAACATCAAAAGACTGATGGATTTGGGTTGTTACAGAGGTTTGCGGCATCGTAAAGGTTTGCCCGTTCGTGGTCAGAGTACCAAACAGAACGCGAGAACCCGTAAAGGCAAACGCAAGACTGTTGCAAACAAGAAGAAATAAGGTGGATTGTTAAATGGCAAAAGCAGTATCACAACGTGTTAAAAAGAAAGAGAAGAAGAATATTACGGCAGGTGTTGCCCATATCAATTCTACTTTCAACAATACAAGAGTTACAATAACCGACGCTCAGGGAAATACCGTCGCCTGGTCGACTTCCGGTGCGCAGGGCTTTAAGGGTTCGCGTAAGTCTACGCCGTATGCGGCTCAGGTTGCCGCTGAAGAAGCCGGCAAGAAGGCTCAGGAACATGGTATGAAGACTCTGGAAGTCGAGGTAAAAGGTCCAGGTTCTGGCAGAGAGTCTGCTATCAGAGCATTGCAAGTTATAGGTTTTACGATCACGACAATTCGTGATGTTACTCCTATTCCGCATAATGGTTGTCGTTTGAGAAAAAGACGCCGCGTCTAATTTTGTTTGAATTTTGATTATGAGGCTTTTATTGCCTCATAATCTTTCGTTTATGAACTTTGCATATGCAGTAATATAGAGGACATACCAGTGATTCAAAAGAATTGGCAAGAACTTATTAAACCGACTAATTTGGATGTTTCCGCCGAAGGTGCCAACAAGGCCAAAATAGTCGTTGAACCTTTGGAAAGAGGGTTCGGCTTAACCCTGGGCAATGCCCTGAGAAGAGTTTTGCTTTCCTCCTTGCAGGGCGGTGCTGTCACCAGCATCAAAATTGACGGCGTTTTGCATGAATTTTCCGTTGTCCCCGGTGTCAGAGAAGATGTGACCGATATTGTCCTGAATGTTAAAGGACTGGCGGTTGCCGTTCACAGCGAAGGCCAGAAAACCATGACTTTGAAAGCGGAAGGCCCTTGTGTGGTCACCGCGGCCATGATCGAGACCGGACATGATGTCGAAATCAAGAATCCGGATTTGGTTATCTGCACGCTTGATGCCGGTGCCAAGATCAATATGGAGATGACTGTCGGCACGGGCAAAGGATATGTTCCGGCCGCATTAAACAAAGCCGCAGACGCTCCGATCGGCCTGATCCCGATTGATGCGATTTATTCGCCGGTGAGAAAGGTTTCTTACAAAGTTGAGAATACCCGCGTCGGGCAGGCGACCGACTATGATAAGCTGACAATGGTGGTTGAGACCAACGGCGTTGTTAATCCGGAAGATGCGGTTGCTCTGGCTGCGCGTATTTTGCAAGATCAGTTGAAACCGTTTATCAATTTTGATGAGCCGGAAGCTGAAGTCGAAACAGAAAAAGAAGAGCTGCCCTTCAACAGAAATCTGCTGAAGAAGGTTGAGGAGCTTGAATTGTCCGTTCGTTCGGCAAACTGCCTGAAAAATGATAATATTGTTTATATCGGGGATCTGGTTCAAAAGACCGAAGCCGAAATGCTCAGAACACCGAATTTCGGTCGTAAATCTTTGAACGAGATCAAAGAAGTTTTGGCCAAAATGGGTATTCATCTGGGTATGGATACACCGGGTTGGCCGCCTGAGAATATTGAGGAATTGATCCGCCGTTGCGACGAGCATTTCTAAGCAGCGTGTCGGCGGTGTTCCGCTGATTTCAAAGACCGGAAGCATATGCCTGTGCGGCAGAGTTCCGGTCTTTTTTTGGGAGACATTGCGTTGCTTCCGCTCTTCTTCTTTTTTTGCTTGCAATTATAATATTCATGTGCTAGAAACGCAAGCGAATGAGGAGTCTTTATGTATGAGCGGCGATGCCGAGTCCGTAGTAAAGGCTTTGTTTTGATCCGGTCTGCCCTTGCAGGCCATTGAAAGAATATGAAAGGAAATGCCATGAGACATGGAATGAAACATAGAAAACTGAATATGGATACCAATGCCCGCAAAGCTTTGTTTTCCAATTTGACGGCTGCCGTTTTGACACATGAGCAAATTAAGGTTACGGTTCAGCGCGCTAAAGAATTGAGAACATTCGTTGACAAAATGATTACTCTGGGTAAGAAAGGCGGACTGGCCAATCGTCGTCTGGCATTGTCTTTTTTGCGCGATAATGAGGTTGTGGCCAAGTTGTTTTCTACACTGGCTGAACGCTATAAAAGCCGCAACGGTGGTTATACCCGTGTTCTGCGCGCCGGTTTCCGCTATGGTGATGCTGCCGATATGGCGATTATCGAACTGGTGGACCGTGATGTCAATGCTAAAGGCGCCAAAGATTTGGCCCGCGTTGCCGCCGAGAAGGCCGCTGCTGCCGAAGCTGCCAAGGAAGAGGCTAAAGCCTAAGGCATTTTTGCCACAATAATTTTTTGAAAACGCTTTCCTGCGGGAGAGCGTTTTTTTTCAAAATGACAGCGGTGAATATCTTTTTTCTCGGTTGTTTTTTGCCGGATATCTGCGAAAATAAGAATAAATCTAATTAATACGGAGATTTCTGATGGCAAAAAATAAATGGTTCGGAACAGATGGTGTACGCGGTGTTGCCAATGTTTTTCCAATGACGGCCGAGTTTGCTTTCCGGCTGGCATGCGCTGCGGCCCGGTTGATCTGCACCCGGCGAAAGACAGTTGCAATTGCTCGGGATACGCGTCTTTCCGGCGATATGCTGGAAGCGGCTCTTGGGGCAGGATTTATGGCAAGCGGCGTAGACGTGATCAGTCTTGGCGTGTTACCAACGCCGGCAGTGACCGGGCAGGTTGCTTTGCTTGATGTTGATATGGCTTTGATGATTACGGCATCGCATAATCCGTATCAAGATAACGGCATCAAGTTGATTACGGCTGACGGTAATAAATTTTCCGACACGTTGACGGCCGAACTGGAAACTTTGATTGCGGCGGGTGATTTTACTTTTGAGGCAGATAAGCTTGGCTGCCGTCGTTGTTCCGATGCTGCACTTGTCGGCTATAGGCAGAAAGTTTTGACGGTGGCCGGCAACGGCGCAGCTTTGCATGGATTGAAGGTTGTGCTGGATTGTGCCAACGGTTGTTTTTCGGAAATTATGCCGGAATTATTTGTGCAGGCAGGCGCAGATGTTATTGCGCTGGCCTGTTGTCCCGACGGCTGCAATATTAACCGAGAATGCGGTTCTCAGCATCCAGAAGCCATGCAGGCGGAAGTCCGAAAACAAAAAGCCGATTTTGGCATTGCAGTTGATGGTGACGGCGACAGGATTAAAGTTTGCGATGATCAAGGCAGATTAATCCGCAGTGAACAGCTGATTGCTTTTTTGGCTCGGTATTTACAAGAAAGCGGCGAAAATAAATCACGTCCGGTGGTGTCAACAATTTTATCAAATACGGCTTTGGAAAAATTTGTAAGAGAAGAGCTTGGGCTGGATTATTATTCAACGCCGGTCGGAGAAAGGCCGGTGGTTGAAAAAATGCTTGAAACAGGCGGTGCTGTCGGCGGCGAAGAATCGGGGCATATTGTGCTGTCTGATTACGGATGTTCAGGTGACGCAATGATGGCGGCTTTGGTTTTGGCTCGGGGACTGAAGGCTTCGGGGCAAAAGATGAGCGCGGTATTTCCATTGTTTGCTGAGGATCATTTGTTTTTTGAAAATCCACGGTTGCAGAGCCGTGAACAAGTAAAAGAAATTGCCGGTAATGAACGGCTGCAGGCCGCTTTCAGGCAATATTGCGAAGAGCTTAAAGGAATTGGCCGGGTTGTTCTCCGTCCGTCAGGTACAGAGCCGTTGATCCGGGTTTGGGTTTGCGGCAGCGACGCGGATAAAGTCGATGCTGCCGGCCGGCATCTGAAAACATTGATTGAGCAGTTACGGGATGCTTATTGAATTTTCAATCGGCAATTGTTAAGTTTTTCTTTACTTATTGCGCCTAAACTTAAGAAATAAAAGCGTTTCTTTGGAGAAAACAAAATGCAGAAAAATATAGACAGGTCTTTGTTTGACTGGCAGCGCGGACGGACTGTCGGTATTCAGAGTCGCGGACTTGCTTCTTTGGCGGCTGTGCAGATTAAGTCGGCAACAGGTGATTTCACGGCTCGTGGCGGCACAACCAGATGCGTTTGGCCGACAAGCGGCAAAAATGCCGATTCAAGATATCTCAGCAAGCGGATTTGGGGAGCACGATAAATCCTATGTTTAAGGGAATTGCGGCTTTATTTACTTCCGGGCTGATTTTTAATCCGATGGTGTTGCTGGGGATTTTTCTGGCTTTATTTTGTATGATTAAAATGTCTGCCGAACAAATGAAAGATTTGTTCAGCGATTATCATTTGTATGCTCTGGCAGCTTTAATTTCGGTTGTTTACACGTTTATTTTTAAGAAAGTTTATAAAGATGACGGCATCCAGCTTGATTATGCGGTTATGCTGCTGGCGGCTGCAGCCGGAGTCGTCCGCTTTGTTCTGGCCTGTGGTCTGACAATTTCTTTTGTGATTCTGCTTTTCAGTTTTTAGAGCGAAACATCAATATGTTGCCCAAGGGTCGGCGAGGAAGGCACGCTGCGGCTTTCTTCCAACAAGACTTCAACAGCCATTTGTTGCATTTCAACACTATTTTTTATCAGACTCATCTGCATTTGCTGCAGTGCCAGTGCATAACTGCTTAATGCTCCCAGTTCCGGCATCGGAATTCTCCTTAACTTCTTACTTCTTCCATTATAGCACAAATTTATTTAAAGTATTCTTAAAAAATATCTCTTGTTTTTTTTATAGCGGCGCTTATTTAATGAAAAAACGGAGGAGATTTTGTTTATGCCGGAGGCTCTGAGAAATTTGACCATGCTGTTGTGGATTGGCTGTGCGCTTAACAGCGGGATGGTTTCGGCTCATGCACAAGGCGTACAAGAAGAAAATACTGCCGCGGCCAATGCCCCGACAATTATTGTCGGACGCGCCGCGCAGGCAGACGGCGGCGAAGATGAAACGGTGCTTGAACAGCCGGCCGGCGCAGAAAACCCGTTAGGAGATCCGCTGTCGGAAACTGCTGCGCCGACGGCGACAACGGCAGATGTTCCCGTTGCCGCGCCGGTTCAGGCTGCAGCGGCTGTGCCGAAGGCGTCATCTGATGAAAACACAAATGCGGAAACTCTCGGCAAACAATTTCAAAATACGCTGATGGAAGCCAATGGCATGGTCTACGACGTGCAAGCTTACCCGGTTGAGGATTTGCAGGCTATTGGCAATTCCAGCAATCCGGAAACGATTTATTCACCGAATGTCAATCCTTAGTCGCATTCCTGCTGTTTGAAGCTTAAGGCGCGGCATTGCCATTTGCCCTCACCCAGGTTGGACGGCTCCAGAGTGAAATTTTGTAAAGACTGGTCGGTTGCCGAACCCAAATGCCGGTAGTATTTGTCGTCGCATTGTGCGTCGTTGTTTTCAACCAGCGGGAAAACGGTTTCCTCATATGTACTGAACAACTTGGTATATTTGTAAAGGTGGATACTTGACAAGGTGTTGGGCAAGGCGGCGCTTTCGCTGGTGGAGGTGATCCGGATATGCGGAGTATCCAGCTTGCTCCATTGTTTGATGACAATATTGGCGGTTTTGGCATTGATGCCGTCGGTGATCCGGGCCTTTGTATTACAGCCGAAGACAATGCTTTCTTTATCCAAACTGTTATTGAGCTCATCAGTGTAGTTGAGGCTGCCTTTGATGAATATTTCGGCAAAACTTTTGCTCTGCAGCGCGCCGTTGAGATTTCCTCTGATACCAAGAGCGGCGTCTTTTCCGAGATTGATATTGCCGTTGACATTTCCGGTGATCAGAAGTTTGCTTTCCGGCGCGACTTCAAAATTGGTGCAGACCGCCGGGAAATTTTCAAAATTGACAACGCCCAAGATTTGTGTCTTCAGGCCTGTCAGCGGACAATCCGGCATTTCTCCCTGCGCGGAGATTTTGGTGTTGCGAAAGATGCCGTTGACCGAAAGGGTGACTGGTTCTTCAAAAATCAGATGAAGATTAATATTGCTGATTTCGCGGTCAAGTAAAGCTGCGTATTGTTCGCGATTTTCATTGTTCAGACGGAATGTCAGAGTCGGGCGGCTTTGATCGCGGCATTCAATTTCGCTCATGCCAACAAGGGATGTCAGTTTCTTTTTGGCAGGGTCAAGCGGTGGATTTTCCTGATCGGCACCGAAGACATCGGCATCGGAATTGTTGGCGCGAGCCAGTTTAAGACAATTGATTTTGCAATGTTTGAAACTAGGATTTTCCGGACAGTCAAAGGTGTCTTCCACCTCAGCACAGGAATTGGCGACGAAGCCTTTTTCTTGACAGACCATGGCCGCTGTTTTGCAAACGCTGTATAAACGTTTTTTGCCTTGCAAACAAGAGGATGTCTGCGCACTCATCGGGCCAAAAACACAATCTTCAAATCCTTCGCAGGCGGCTGGTTTGATGTTGGTTTTTACCTCACCGGCGCAAGTTGTGCAGGTTTCGCCGTCAGCCACATATCCTTCCGGGATGGCATCAATCAAATGAGAAAATTTCGGGCAAGTATCACAACATTTGCCATAATCCGGCGAATAGGGGCATTTTTTATCATTCAGCTGGCATTTGTCTTTATGAACAAATCCTTTTTCTTCGCAGGCTTTGCCAATGTTTTCAATGCAAATGCGGTAAAGCGGAAATTTATTGTCGCACATTTTGTGCGGGTAAAGCGGAAGTTTGCAGTCTTTTTCCAAAAAGGTAAAATTGTTGTTACGGCACCATTGTTCCTGCGAGCAACTGCGGTAGTAGGCATCGTGATGCGGACAGCGCTCAGCCGGAGCTGTTTGGTTGGAGCAGTTGGCATAAGTTATTTTATAGCCTTCATCAAGGCATTTTTGCTCGGCTCTGGAAAGTTCATGATTGGTATAGGTGTTGGTTGCGTATTCCGGCACGACCGAGGCCCGGGCCGTAATACCGGCGCCCAGACTGAACAAAGCTATGAAAACAAGCGACTTGATGTTTTTCATGGTGATATTCCCGCTATGACAGACTATATGAATTTATCATAATGAGACGGAATTAATTTTGCGTTAAAAATTTTTGCGTCTTTTGACAAAAATTGATTTTTTGACTAGATTTAAACTCAATTTTGTGGTATGGTAGCGCTGTGTTTGAATAAAACCGCCATAATCAACCAAAGTTAAGGAAATGCCATGAATAAAAAAATTTCAGTGAAAAATCCTTTTTGCTCCGGCGAATATGTCGTTTATCCGGCGCACGGCGTCGGCAAAGTTGCGGATATTACCAAGCAGACTGTGGCCGGATCGGAACTGGAACTGATTGTTGTCAATTTTGCCAAAGATAAAATGACATTGCGTATTCCCATGGCTAAAGCCGAAACGACCGGACTGAGGAAGATTTCTGAAGAGAGTACGATGGCTGATGCTCTTTCAACCCTGAAAGGGAAGGCTAAAGTCAAAAAAGTGATGTGGTCGCGCCGCGCTCAGGAATATGAGAATAAAATTAATTCCGGCAGTCCAGTGGCGATTGCCGAGGTGATCCGCGATTTGTACCGTAGTGAGAATCTGGCGGAACAGTCGTACAGTGAACGTCAGATTTATGAACAGGCACTGGACCGGCTGGCTAATGAATATGCTGTTTGCGAAAATATTGCGCCGGCTGAAGCAACGGCTAAAATTTTGAGTATTTTGGCTAAATAGCTTTTATGGAAATTTTTTATTGATGCCGCAGGAAAATCCTGCGGCATTTTTTTTGATTAAAATAAATTTATGCGAGGCTGCAAAAAAAGGGTGGATAAGAGTTTTCTGCGCTTGCGAATCAGGTAAAGGTTAACTAAAGGTTAATTAAAGAGCGGTGGCATTGACCGTTTTGTGGCTAATCTTAAGCGGAGAGACAGGCATGCAGACACAGGATTTTTGGATTCAGGAAAGTGACGGGATAGTGGTTTCTGCCCGGCCGGTTCTGATGCAAGAAGACTGTGATAAAAAGTTTTGGTGGGGGTATTATTTGTGTATTGAAAATCAAACCAATGATAAAATCCGCCTGCTTGGCAAAAACTGGAAAATTACAGATGAAGCCGGCAACAGCTATGTCGACAATACAGTCGGTTTCAAAGGAGAGCTGCCTGAGCTTGAGCCGGGAGAGTATTTTGAGTTCACTTCAGAAGCTCCGCTTGATTTTGCCAATGCGGTATTTTATGGGTCTTGCCAAGTATTGCGCGAAGGACAGAATGTTCCGCATGAGGTAAAGATTCCGACTTTCAGCCTTTCAGCGCCGCAACTCCGCCATAGACGCCGGCGAATCGTTAATTAGTAATAAGTCGGCACCAGCGGCTGATTGACGACGTATAAATTCAGATATTGGTAGATGTTGGCGGTCATTTTATTGTTAAAGTCGTCAAAAAGTTTGTTTACCATGGCACTCCAATATTGTTCTTTGTCGGCAATATCAGTATCGGCGTCGATTGTTAGTTCGCGCCAGCCTTCTACTTGCGTGGTGGCCTCGGACATATTGTTCGGGTTATAAATGCGGACGGCAACAATCAGCGTTGCTTTGTATTTGATACGGTCTTTAGCCCACATTTTGTCTGTCGGCTCAAGTGTCTCGGTGACACTGGCATCTTTGATAATGACATCGGCAATATTTTCGCTTGAGAAATCAACGGGTTTGAGCCTGTCATGCGCCCAGAGTTTGGCTGTTTTTTCTATGGAAACAGGAAAGAGATGTTCAACGTGCGGGCGGGTGAATGACGGTGTAAATTCTGAAACGACGTTGACTTTGCTGACTTTCAGCTGAATCGGTTCTTCCGTGTCGTAACGTGGTTCGGTGTAACGGGGAAGCGCTTCGTTGTCTGACGGAAACAGATAGGCGCAGCCGGAAAGTAATCCGCAGACAGCGCAAAAGGCTAAAATTCTTTTCGAAATCGTCATGTTCTTTTGTCCGTATGTTATAACACAAAAAAGCTCTGAACAGCAGAGCTTCTTTTAACATATTAGATATTCATTAAAAACTGGTTAAATCTGCAACTACTGTTTTAGAAGCTCACCCCGTTCAAACACATATTTCTCTGAGCAGAAATTACAAGTGGCGGTAATCTTGCCGTTTTTTACCATAGCATTGATGTCGTCTTCCGAAAAAGTGCTCAGCGTGTTTAGCAGTTTGTCGCGGGAACAACGGCAGCCGAAAGTATATTCACGATTGTCGGAAACATTCAGGTTGTTGGCATGAAACAAGCGGTGGAGAATGTCCTGCGCTGAAAGTTCCGCGTTGAAAACCTCGTCATCGGTGAGGCTTTCCATGAAAATTTTGGCTTGATTCCAATTTTCGGAGAGGGTTTCGTCGTCTTGAATATTTTGGCCGCCGTTTGCAGGCATCTTTTGCAGCATAATTCCTGCAGCAGCCCAAGAACGGGAATCACCTGCGGGTGCTTTGAGAAACAGTTTGAGATCCGTGTCGATTTGTTCGGATTGTTTGAAGTAGCGCAAGGCACATTCGGTCAGGGTTTTGCCCTGCAAATCAACAATTCCCTGATAAAGCTGGGTGTCTTTGCCCTGATCTACGGTGAAAGCTAAATGCCCTTTACCCAGCAGGTGCGGCGCCGGTTCAATTTCACCTGAAGTTTTGCGCAAAGTTTGATTTTGTTCCAGGCGCTTTTTGTCAAAGCGCGCGCATGCACGGATTTTTCCTTCCGAAGTTACGTCTACGACGGTCAGGGAAACAGCGCCGTTGCTTTGGATTTGTAACGTAAACAGCCCCTTATATTTGAGCATGCTGGCTAACATTGCCGCAAGAACGGTGCTTTCGGCAATGACGGCCGAAACCGGCAACGGGTAGTTGTGTTTGCCAAGAATGGTGTCAAGAACGCCGCTCAGTCGGATAAAGCGGCCCTGGCAAGCGCCGTTGTCAATAAAGAATGATGCACATGAATCGAAATTTGTATTCTTTTTGATAGGCATTGATGTTTTTTCCCTGTATGTTATTTTATTGATAAACTGTATAATCTAGTTCGAAGGATTTTTCAAGTGTCAGAAAATCAGAAGAAAGTCGGTAAGCCGAAAGCTCTGCGGAAGATGACGCCGCAACGGGTGAAAAACATCGGCCTTTATTATCTGAAGCGTTTTGAGTCTTCAGTGGCAAACTTGCGCATGGTGTTGAAACGCAGGGTTGACGCTTATGCCCGGCAAGTCAAAGATTTTGACCGGGCGGAGGCCTATGACTGGATTGAGGAAATTTTGGCGGATTTTCAGCGTTACGGTTATCTGAACGATGAAAGATATACCGAGATAAAAATTAAAGATTATATGAGCGCCGGCAAGTCGCCGCGCTATATTATGGGGAAATTGCGCGAAAAAGGCGTTGATGAGGCGGTTGTTAATGCTTTGCTGGATATGCAGGAATATAATGCCTATGATATGGCTCTTCGTCTGGCAAAAAAGAAAAAAATCGGTCCTTTTTGTGCTGATGAAAATTTGCGGAGAGAACGCCGTAGCAAAGATTTGGCTATTTTGGTCCGAGCCGGTTTTGATTATGACACGGCGGTAAAAGTTCTGAGCACAGAGCCCCTCTGATTTAGTACATTACTTTGCTGAGATATAAGCCACAGGCCGGTGCCGTCGGGCCGGCGGCTTTGCGGTCGCGCGCTTCTAAAATGTATTTCACGGCCTCAGGAGACAGATGTCCGTCGCCGACAAGTTTGAGCGTCCCGACCATGTTGCGAACCTGATGGTGCAAAAATGAGCGCGCTTCAACGGTAAAGATAATTTCCTCGCCGCAGGTTTCAATTCCCAGTTTATCCAGCGTTTTAAGCGGTGATTTTGCCTGGCAGGCTGCCGCGCGGAACGAGGTGAAGTCGTGGTACCCCAGCAGGTATTTGGCGCCTTGTCGCATTTTTTCAACATCCAATGGCACCGGAACCCACCAAACCCTGTTTTTTTCCAAGATCGGCGGCGTGCGCCGGTTGAGAATCCGGTATATATATCCGCGGCCGACGGCTGAGAATCGGGCATTAAAATTTTCCGGAACCGCTTCAACCTGCAAAATGACAACCGGGGCATTTTGTTCGCGTAAGTGAAAATTTAACGCATCGCGCAGTTTCCAATCTTCCATTTCTCTATTTAAATCAAAATGAGCAACTTGTGCCAACGCATGGACACCCGCATCGGTGCGGCCGGCTCCCTGAATTTCCGGTGTTGATCTGATTATGGCGGGAAACTGCGGTTGTAATTCGGCACTCAATTCTTTTTCGTTATTCAAGTCCGTGATTGTTTTTTTTTCTTCAGATGGCAACAGATGTTCCAACGCATTTTCCAGATATTCCTGCACGCTGGGGCCGTCAAGCTGGCGTTGCCAGCCGAGAATATTGGTTCCGTCATATTCAATTGTGATTTTATAACGCATGATTTTGTTGCTGTATGTTTGTAAACTTAATTAAAAAGGGCATAAGAATTTATGCCCTTTTGTTGTTATTTCGGCAAGAGAAATTTTACTCGGCCGCTATTTTCAGCGCTTTGTTATCTTGCACAAAAAAACCGAGTTGCTCCTGAATTGTCCAGATGGTGCGCAATGCCGCCAGAGCTTTTTCTCCGGTAATGCGCGGCGTATCTTTGCCGTTGACACAATTGATGAAATGGCTCAATTCCGCCTGGAGCGGTTGGTTTGTCGGAATGAACAACTGTTCGACGCTGCCTTTGAGACCATAGTGCATCCATTCAGGGATTTCATCCTGATTGACATAAGGCATACGCCCCTGCGTATGAACATTGATGCTCTGGCTGATGAAGTCCATATCAATATAGTTGGTGTCCGTGGTGACCGACAAGGTGCGCACACGCGCCTGGGTGATGCGGCTGGCTGTCAGATTGGCCGTGACGCCGTTTTCAAATTCAAGCAGCGCGGTGATATAGTCTTTGCCTTGCGGGCTGGACGGCGTTTTGACACTGGCAGCATGTACCTTTGTGACCGGTGACTGAACCAGAGACTGGATAACTTCCATGTCATGAATCATCAGATCCATCGAGACGTCAACATCGGTAATGCGACCGGAAGCCGCCGACATACGCTGCGCCGTCAGAGAGCAGATTTTGGAAGTGTCGCTTAAAAGCTTATGCATTTGCTCAACCGCAGGGTTGAATTGCTCAATATGGCCGACCAGCAGTGTTACATTGTGTTTTTTTGCGGCATTGATCAGGCGTTGGCATTCGGCTTCGGTGGTGGCCAAGGGTTTTTCCATCAGGCAATGGATGCCTTTATTGAGAAAAAATTCACCGACATCGGCATGCGTGACAGACGTGGTCACAACACTTACGGCCTCAACATTAGCCGCAACTTCTTCCAAGGAAGAAAAAGCTTTAATGCCAAAAGTTTCGGCAGCGGCTTTGCAGGCTTCGGGGAAAATATCGTAGACGCCTACCAGTTCAACGCCGGGAAGAGATTTGTATGTTTTAAGATGGTTTTTGCCCATCATACCGGCACCAATGACAGCTACTTTAACGTTGTCAGACATTCGTTTTACCTCTGATTTGTTCACGTGATCCAAGTTTTAGTTTACATATACCAAGAAATTTGATAAAAAGCTTTTAAATTCTTGTTACATATTGTTACACAATAGGGAATTGCCAATGAAAACTTCCGGAAAAATTAGAGTTGGCGTGGCTTTTGTTTTGATGGCGCTGGCAGCATGCAGCGTTGATAAAGAAGGCAAAAACAACGAGATTCATACCGACACACTGGTTTTTGCTTCGAATCCGGAGCCGGTTGACGGCCGATTGGATGTTTATGAAACTATGGCCCGGGCTTCAAAGTATAATGTTGATGTTGCTGCCCGGAATTTGAGTAAAAAAATTTATAATCAGAATCCTAATCTAAAACCGGACGAAATCATTGAAAATATCATCAGCTCTGACGTTAATGACCAAAGCCGTCTGTTTGCCGCTTCGCGCGTGTTGGAGTTTGTGACCATTTATGCCGTGGCAAATTTGGAAAACAACGCTCTGTTTATGGAAAATTATCTGTATAAAAAATCGGCGCAGCATTTGGCCTCGGCCGCAATCAAAACACATCAGGATGCCTGGTTTGCCAGCAGGAAGCTTAAGGAAATTTCCCGCCTGATGCGGGCTGAAAAAAAGAAATCAGACCGCCTGCAGAAAAAATTGAATACGCAGGGACGTCTGAGCGCCGAAGAGTTGTCGTATAAGAAAGATCTGGATGTTGCGTTGATGAAGCTTGGCGAATTGCAGCAGTCTCTGACTATGAATTTGGCAGAGTATGAGCAAATGGCCAAAGTTCTGCCTAAAGATATTAAGCTTGAGGGCCGGCGTTTTTATGAACTGGAAGATTTTGACGAAGGTTACAATATTGATGTTTTTCAGGAGGCGGCGGTGCGCAACCGCAGCGAATTTGCCCTGGCTAAAGAAAAGGTTAAAAATTATGGCGTCCACGAGGTCAGACACGATGTTTTGCGCCGTTATCCGCTGGTTAAACGTTTGGATATCAACGGGTTGGAAGTGGAAGACGCCGTTTATGAGCAGGCTTTGTATGATAAGGTGATTTCTTTGGCTCATAAATTGCTTGAGGATGTTCGCGATATGCGCGACAGCAAAGACGGAAGCGACGAATGGCGCCGTCGGCAACGTACGGTTTTTGATGATCTGGCCGCGGCAATTCTGACACAAATTGAGGTCGCCTACCAACTGGTGGAACAAGCCGATGCCGATTATGAAGCCAATGAACGCCGTATTGCCAAGGTTCGTCAGGCAATAAAAACCCTGAGCAAAAAACACCGTCCGACGGCAGCCGAAAAATCCGAACTTTTGAATGAACAGCTCAGTTTGATTGTTTTGGAGAGACGTTCATCCCAGATTAAGGCCGAACGTGCGTCGTCTTTGCGCAATCTTTACTTTTATGCGGGGTTGTCGCCGTTTAACAAGACACTTTTACGCGGTAAGATAGATGATATCAGCGTTTCTTTGCGGGAAGCTTTTAACAAAGATTTGGTTGAAATGCTGTCAACGGTTTCAATGCAGATGAAAGAGCATCCTTTAATGGAACAAACCGGGTGGGCGCGCGGGGACAACTGGTTGGAAGAAGTTGTCAAGGAAGGCCGGCAGTCTAGAACAAATCTGTCTCGACCCGCTTCTATGAAAAAGGATGCTCGCCTGCTTCAGCTTGGCTCATATGAAAGGCGTGACAGCGCCGTCGCCGACTGGAAACAGCTCAGCACTCTTGATGCCGAGCTCGGACAATATCAGCCCAAAATTGAGGAGGCCTTCGTCGACGGGAAAAAGTGGTATCGTCTGCGGATATACGGTCGGCCTGATGTTTTGAGCCGTTTGTGCGGGAAATTGCGGCAAAGAGGGCAGGACTGTCTGCTGCAATAGCTTTATAATTTGTTTGTCAAAAAGCAAAACTTCTTTTATGATAAAAGAATGACCGGATTTGTGAAAGCAATGGCAGATGGCAGAAGACAAAGAAAACAAGATTAATCATATCCGCTCGCGGATTCAGGAAGGTCGTCATACCGACGGAAGTTCGTATTCTATCGGTGACGGCCGGCCGGTGTGGCAGGCGGTGTCAAACACTTTCAATGAAGGCGATGCCGCGTCCGGCGTTTCCAGCGCAATTGACTTTGTCGGGAAAAATCTTGAGGACGGAAAATTTGCCAACGAAAGTTTTCAAAATGCCAATTTTTCCGTTGCCAATTTGACAAATGTTGACTTTTCCGGTGCAGATTTACGCGGTGTTGATTTCTCCGGGGCGAATCTTTCGGGGGCAAATCTTTCCGGCGCGGATTTGTCAGGAGCGGTGTTATCGGGTGCAGTGTTGCATGGCACAAATTTTACCGGGGCTAAACTCAACGGCGTTAAACTGACGGATGTTGACTTGGATAATGCCATTCTGCTTGATATTGAAATTGACGAACTGGGAATTGAGGAGCTACAGGCTCTGATTGAATATCTGGCTAAATATTATCCGCACAAACTGAATCTGACGAAGATGAATCTTACACTGCTGGATCTGTCGAAAATTGATCTTAGCAAAGTTAATCTGCGCGGCGTTGATTTTACCGGTGTTGATTTTACCGGCGTCAATATTATGGAACTGGACTTGAGCGAATGTATCATTACACCGCAGCAAATTGCTCAGGCACTCGGGCGTGTGCCGAGCAAAGAAGAATTGGCGCGGATTTTGGCTCCGAAGAAAAAGACTCAGAAAAATTATCGCGGTCTTGATATCAGCGATATTTTTCTTGGTGACGGCAGAGAGTTTGGGGTGCTGGATTTTGCCCATGATAAGGGAATCAGTATCGAAAGTCTGATGAAACTTGGTAAAAAGGTTTTTCGCCGGGGCGCCGAAAAACCGCCGGTCAAGGACGAAGAAGCATTGAAAAATATTCGCACTGAACAGGAAAATAAGGCCAAGTCTCATAATGAAGAGCTGCGCCGCGTTATTGAAGAACGTAAACGCAAAGAACTTGAAGTGCGTATTGCCATGAAGCAAGAACTTGAAAAAGAGGCCGTTAAAGAAGAAACGCAAAAAGAGGTTAAACGCGAGCTGGATGAAAGAATCATCAGCCGAGGAAGAGACGGTCGATAGCATATGGTCACTCATTTGACACTGGAAGACGAAGTCAGCCCCGCAAAAGCATTGTTTAATGTTTTTTTGGTGCTGGCGTTTACGCTGGTTTTTTTTATGGCAATTTCGTTTCTTTTGTTTGGTGCGGTTCATTGGTATGTTTTTCGCGATGGCGGCGTTCATATACATTTGTTTACACATGATGACTTTGCCATTTGGGATAATCCGCTGCGGGTGTTTTTGATTTATGCCCAATGGTGGGAGGCTTTGCTGCACGGGTTGCGTGTTCATGAATTGGAGCCGATTTTGCTGTTGCCGCTGTTAGCGCCCTTATTGTCGGTCGGGGCTTTGTGCTTTGCTTTTATAAAAAGCTCGTATTCTTTTAATTTCTGGTATGTGTTGAATCGTCATTTTGCCAATCTTAAAGATGTTGAAAAAATGGGGCTTACTAAAGGTATTTTGCTGGTGTTGGGGCGTTTTCAGAACTATGTGCTCGGGGTGTCTCGGCCGGCGAATATTCTGTGTGTCGGCGAAACGGGCAGCGGCAAGACGACATCGGTTGGCATTCCGTCGATTTTACGTGCCGACGGCATGAGTATTTTGTCTGTGGATAATGCCGGTACTTTGGCCAGGCATACCAGCGGTCATCGTGCCGAACTCGGTAAAATTTTTTATTTTAACTGGGATTTGCCCGATGACGCGGATAAAGGTATTTTTTACCCGAAGTGGAATCCGCTCAGTATTTCTCAACTGCCGCCCAAAGGGAAACAGCGGGACGATTATTTGAAGAAAATTGCCTCTTATCTGGCTTCTGCCGATGAAGAACAGGAAGAGGGAAATTATTGGCATTGGTTGTGTCAGAATGTTATGAATACCATGTTGTCTTTTCTGGCAGAAAAAGTGTCGCAGGCTATGGCAAATGACTATTTCCTGGATAGAATTTTGCAAAAACATACATTGAAAAAAGAAGAAAGAGAGACTTTACTCAGCTATTATGTGCTGATGCCCCGGCAATATACGGGGCCGGTGATTGAAAAACTGAAACATTCAGGGCTGCTCAACGCGGAAGAGTATGTGCCGATCGGAAGCTGGGACGGCATACCTGATTCGTGGAAAGGCAAAGATTTGTGCTTCGGGATGCTGACAGATTGGCTACTTTACCATTATCTGGCATCAAAAGGCGGCGGCCGCGGCGATTGGCGGCATTGGCTTGAACGGCTGATGGTGGAGGGCGGTGTGTTTGGCTATGGAGATCAGATCCTTCGCGGCTTGGAGCAGTTTTTGTATTTGTCGAGGCAGCAGCGACAGATTGTGTTTGTTTGTATGATTAAACCTCTGAAAAGTTTTATTAACCAGATTATTCGCGAGAAAACCAGCGTTAATGATTTCAATGTGACTGATTTCAGAGGAATACGCAATGAAGAAACCGGTAAAAACGAGCCGGTGACGGTTTATGTTGTGGCAAATACCAAAAGCTCAAAATTTGTGGCGCGGATGTTTATGGAACTGGTGTTGGAGCAAGGTGTTATCGAAGGTAAGGCTAAAGGAAGCTTCCCGTTGCTGGTGGTTTTGGACGATGTCGGACAGATGCTGCGGGTCAGAGCTCTGCCTGAGGCGGTTGCCAAGGGGCCATCGGCGCGGACATCTTTTTTGCTGCTGTGTAATAGTCTGAGTATGGTTGAAAATACATACAGCCGCGACATGCTTGAGGAATTGGTTACCAATTCCAATTACAAAATCATTTTGGCCGATGATAACAAAAAAATGAGCCGGCAATTGAAAAAACTGGCGATTTTTGCCACCAAATCGGTGCAGATTGCGCTGGACGGACGGCGCAGGTTCCGGCATCGGAAGTTTTATGCCGATGCCAACTATTTTCATCGTTTGGCCAAAGATTTTGAAACAGATCGGAATCTACGTGTCAAAACCCGAGAATATCAGGTTGTTTTGAAAGAGGGTTATTATCACCGGCCTGTTTTGGCTCATAATATTCACTATATCAAAGATGCCAAGTTTAAAGTGAAGGCAATTAAAGAAGCAAGTTACGGTTTGGCCGAAGAAATTGTCTTGCGCCGCAATCGGCAGGATACGGCCGTGCCGACGATTGACGATGTGTTGTGTGATATTGATCTTGGTATTGATGATGAAACAGAGCTTAAGCAATTTATGAATATGGCTTATGATGAAGCTAAGAGCAAAATGCCGGAAGAAACAGACATTAACAGCGTGCTGGCCAGCAATATTTCCGATAAATGGCAAGGTGAAAGCAACGGTGCTTTGGCCGGCAGTGCAGAGGAAAATCGTGATGCCTGGTGGCTCGGCGAAAAGGCTTTTGATGTGGGAGACACCCCGCAGGAGCAGAATCCGTTTGCAAAAAAACAGATGTAAAAAAGAAAAGATTCTGTTATATTACCTCAGTTGTCAGGGAGAATCGAAAATTTTATGGAAGAAACGCTTTTTTCATCGACAGTCAAACGCCCGCTGGCCGATCGGCTGCGTCCGAAAACTTTAGAGGAAGTTGTTGGTCAGGATCATATTGTCGGCGAAAATGCACCGCTCGGCCGAATGGTTCGGAGCGGTAAAATTTCTTCATTTATTTTGTGGGGGCCTCCGGGCTGCGGTAAAACAACCATTGCTCGGTTGATTGCTGAAAATACAAAACTTTATTTTGAACAGATTTCTGCCGTGTTTTCTGGCGTTGCTGATTTGAAACGCGTTTTCCAGTATGCGCAGGAGCGTCGTGCGCATCAGGGGCAGGGAACGCTCTTATTTGTTGATGAAATTCACCGTTTTAATAAATCGCAGCAAGACGGTTTTTTGCCGTATGTGGAAGACGGCACGATTATTTTGGTCGGCGCAACGACGGAAAATCCCTCTTTTGAACTCAATGCGGCGTTATTGTCTCGATGTCAGGTGTTTGTTCTGAACCGACTCAGCACAGAAAATTTTGAGGAGCTGCTGCAACGAGCCGAAAAGGAAGAAGGCCGCAAACTTCCGGTTGACGAGGAAGCCCGCGATTTTATGAAAGAAATTGCCGACGGCGACGGCCGCTATATCCTTAATCTGGCCGAGAGCGTGTGGAATTATGCGCAAAACGGCGAAATTTTCAATAAAGACAGTATTGTTAAAATTATCCGTTCGCGCGCGCCGGTTTATGACAAAGGCCGCGATGGGCATTATAATTTGATTTCCGCCGTGCATAAGTCTTTGCGCGGTTCGGATGTCGATGCCGCTTTGTATTGGGTGGCGCGTATGTTGGAATCCGGCGAAGATCCGAAATATTTGTTGCGGCGGATGACACGTTTTGCGGTGGAAGACGTGTCTTTGGCCGATCCTCAGGCCATTGTGCAGGCCATTGCCTGCTGGGAGACTTATGATCGGCTGGGATCTCCTGAAGGAGATTTGGCGATTATGCAATTGGCCGCATATTTGGCAACGGCGCCTAAATCGGTCGGCGTTTATAAAGCGATGTATGCGGCGCGGGATCTGGCCAGACGGACAGGATCGTTGATGCCGCCGAAAAATATTCTGAATGCGCCGACAAAATTGATGAAACAGCTTGGGTATGGTGACGGATATGAGTATGACCCCGACTGCGAGGACGGTTTTTCCGGCGCCAATTATTTCCCGGACGGTGTGGCTCGGGTGAAGCTGTATCATCCGGCAGACCGAGGATTTGAACGCGAGATCAAAAAGAGAATCGAATATTTTGACCGGCTGCGGGCCGAGAAACAACGTGCCAAAGGACAAAAACATGATTGATTTGCCGGTTGGGGGCCTTTTATATTCGGAGAAAGCAGATGCCGGGTGTTGAACTGATTAAAGTTAAGCCGGCGGATGAGGGTATGCGGCTAAACCGCTGGTTTTTGAAATATTATCCGGGGCTTAGTTTGGGGCGGTTGCAGAAGCTTTTGCGAACCAAACAAATTAAAGTTGACGGCAAAAAAGCCGAGGCCGGTTTGAAACTTGCCGCCGGGCAGGAATTGCGGGTGCCGCCACTGGCGCGGGAAGCTGTTGCAAAAGAGGATAAGCCCGGCGTTTCTGCCCGCGATGCCGATTTTATCCGCTCGCTGGTGATTTATGAAGATGAAACAATAATTGTGTTGAACAAGCCTTCGGGTTTGGCCGTGCAGGGCGGAACCAATACCATACGGCATATTGACGGCATGCTGGCGGCTTTATGCGCTGACGGGGCGGAAGAACCGAGACTCGTGCACCGGATTGATAAAAATACCAGCGGTCTTTTGGTGTTGGCACGCAATCGGCAAGGTGCCGAAATTTTGACGCGTGCTTTTCGGGAACGCATGCCGCATAAAACTTATTTGGCTCTGGTTAACGGATGTCCGTCTCAAAACAGCGGACAAATTGATGCCCGTTTGGAAAAGTGCGGCGACAGGGTTGTGGTGAGCGAGAACGGCAAACCGGCTCTGACGGACTATCGGGTGTTGGACAGACTGGGCAAAAAATTTGCTTTGATTGAGGCGTCGCCGCTGACAGGACGGACGCACCAAATTCGCGCTCATTTGGCACATCTGGGCTGTCCGATTGTCGGCGATGATAAATATTTTGGCCGGCTGAAAGAAAAAACAGATGGTATTGCAGCCAAACTTTATTTGCATGCATACAAAATTGATTTATCAGGCATATATCGTAGAAAAATGGAAATTTGCGCGCCGTTGCCTGACTATTTTCAGACGACGCTGTCGGCTCTCGGTTTAACAATGGAGAAGTAGATTATGAAATTTATCAAAGTTTTGTCATCGGTCATTTTCAGTTTGCTGATTATTTTGGCTATCGGTATGTATTTGGTGGCGCGCCATTTTGATTTGAATCAATATAAATCTTATGTTGAGGATATTGTCCGCCGGGAAACGGGGCGCGAGCTGAGTATTAACGGCGAGGCAAAACTTGCCATTTCACTGTCACCGACAGTTGTGATCAATGACGTTGCTTTTTCCAATCCCGATTGGGCTGCTCAGCCGCAGATGATTAAGGTCAAGCAAGCCGAAGTCAAATTCGCTCTGATGCCGTTGTTGAAAAAGCAAATCGTGATTGACCGGATTTTGCTTTCGGCACCGGAAATCTACTTGCAAAAAGCTGATGACGGCCGTGCCAACTGGAATTTTGGCGCAGAAGATACGCCACAGCAAACTGCAGCGGCGGTGCAGCCTGCTTCCCGAAAATCCAATACGGCTTCAACCGCTCTGTTGGCCGGTTTTGCGGCTAAAAATGTTTTGATTGAAAACGGGGTGGTGCAATATGCGGACAAGCAAACGCTTCATCAGCTTAATATTGAAGAAATTTCTTTGGAAATTCCAAGCCTTGACGAACAAATAAGCCTGGATTTCAATGTGGCTTATAATGGCAATGATATCAAAGGAAAAGCAACGCTTGGTTCGGTGAATGCGTTGTTGAAAGAAAATGAAGCTTATCCGATCCTGCTTGATGTTTCGGCATATCGGGCGGATTTGGCTTTGAACGGCAGTGTTGTCGGCTTATTGACGGATAATCCGGTGTATGCTTTTGAGTGCAATTTGTATAATCCGGCCGGAAATTTCGGCGCACCGGAAGCCACATTTAAGGCCAGAATCGACGGGGATGTTTCAGGCGCGCAGGCTGAAATTTTTGCTTTGAATTTGGCAGATAATCTGATAACGGGGCGGCTTGATGCCAAGTGGAACGGCGAATTTCCTCAGTTTGCGTCAGATTTGAAAAGCGACAAGATCAATTTGGAGTCGTTGCAGACAAAATCTTCTCCGCTGGCGGCGCTGCCTTCTTTTATCGGAGAAGCGCAGGCTTTGGAAATTTCCGATGACAAGGTGCCGTATGCGCTGCTTAAAGAATTTAACGGCACAGCTCTTTTGAATGTCAAACAGCTGATTATTTCTTCGCAAATGCAGGCGAATAATGTTTCAGTTACGGCCAAGGCAGACAATGGTATTTTGCGGGTGAACCCGCTTCAATTTGAGCTTGGCGGCGGCAAAATAAACGCCGGTATGAATATTGATGCCAACCGACAATTGATTGACTTTGAGCTCAGCGGCAACGGAATGCGCCTGCAGAATCTGCACTCGGAATTTGTTGTCAGCCGGCAGGGTGATTTTGGTATTTTGAGCGGCGGTGATTTGGATGTTTATTTTGAGGGAACGACTTTCGGCGCCACCTATCGGCAGTTGCTTGGCAACTTGAGCGGCCAAGTGGCGGCGGTTGTCGGCAAGTCGGAAGTACAAACCGGCGCTTTGGAAATTTTTAAAGGCAATATTCTGACGCAGTTGCTCAATGTTTTGAAGATTGATGCGCAGAAAACAAGCCGGCTTGATCTGACTTGTGCGGTGGTGCGTAGTGATATTGCCGGAGGTAAAGCTGTTTTTCCAAAAGGGATTGCTTTTGATTCCAAGCAGGTAACCATTGTCAGCGACGGACAGATTAATCTGTTGAATGATAAGCTTAATTTCACGATTGAGCCCTCCATGAATAAACTGGCCAGCGGTAATGTCACGCAGGCTTTGGCTTCATTTATCAAATTGAGCGGAACACTTGAAGATCCCAAGCTCAGAATTGATGACAAAGAAGCTCTCAAGACGCTGATTGGCGTTGCGGCGACAGGCGGCGCTTCTTATCTGGGGTCACAGGTCTTTTTGAACGGAGACGGCAGCCCTTGCTATACGGCTTTGACGGGAACGCCTTATGCCGACAGATTCCCCAAGCCAACCGGCGTGAAAGCGACAACCCAGAACGTGGTGGATGATACGCAGAAGCAATTGAAGCAAGGCTTGAAAGATTTGAAAAATACGGCTAAAGATATATTGAAGTCTTTTCAAGTCAAATAAGGAGAAGTTTATGTCTGCCAAACTGGAACAAGCGGCCGCGGAGATTAAAAAATACCGGCCGGAAATTATTGATAAGCTGATGAAATTTGCCGCAACCGATATGCTGCTTTTCTGGGGAACGGACAAAGATTTGATTCTGCGGCAGGAAAAAGAATGGGGCCCCCTGCTGCAATGGGCGGCGCAGGAGTTTGGCGAAGAGTTCAAAAAAACGCATACATTGGAAGTCAGCGAAGAAAACCAGAAGTCCGGTTATCGACTGAAAGCTTTTTTGGAAAGTCTGAGCGACCGGGAGCTGGCGGCTTATTACTTGGCGGCGCTGAATATGCGTTCGGTTTTGCTGGCAGCGGCTTTGGTTAAAGGTAGAATTAACGCGGAAGAAGCGTATAAAGCGGCTTATCTGGAGCAGCTTTTTCAGGCAGAAATCTGGGGGGAAGACGAGGAGGCCGCGGCTAAGTTGGCCGAGCGTAAAAATGAGCTTGTTGAAGTTGAAAATTTTCTGAAAAAATGAAAGAAGTTTACATCAAAATCAAAGGCCGGGTTCAGGGAATAGGCTTTCGGCGCTTTGCCGTTGACGAAGCGCGGCGGATCGGCGGACTTTCGGGCTGGGTGCATAATGCCGCTGACGGCAGTGTTGAGATACGGATGCGCGGAGATGAAGAGAATATTGACCGGATGATCCTTGCCTGTCGGAAAGGGCCGATGTTTGCCCGAGTGGACAGCGTTGAGTTTGCGGTTGGGCGGATCAGTTGTTTTTTGCCGGAAATTGAAGAGGGTGTTTTTAAGCGGGTGTGAGCCGGTGGCAGATTGAACTCATTTTGCGGAGGCGGAAAAATTCCGCCTTTGTTTTTTTGATGAAAAAAATAGACAAAATTGTGTTGACAAAAAAAGGCAGAATCGGTTATATTACTTCTTATGAGAACCTATTATTAAATTTTATAATTAAACCCGCAGAGGCAGATTTTCAGCTTAATAGGTTTCTGAGAAGATGTTTTCTGCATAAAACCCAAGTTTATGATGATGATGAACGGACAGGAGATTCCCTCCCTGGCACCCGAAGCAGATTTCGGCTGCAGAAGAAAAAATTGCAAGACGTTAAAGTCTCGCCTGAAGGATTTTTTAAAGTCTCCTGATTTTCAAGATTACTGTAATCTTGAAGCCAACGGCATTCACAACGGTTCGCTGGTGTGGATCGTGCGTGGAGATTTTATGCCGGAGATGAATGGCGTGTGTGGCGAAATCTTTTCTGATTTTGCGATCGTGCCGGCAAATTATGCTTTGAAGCCCTATCTGTACCGGGCGACGAAATTCATCCATCCGGCTGACGCTGGGGAAAAGCAAATCGGCTATTCCCAGAGCTATGTTGTTCGGCGATTGCAGAACGGCCAGTGGGTCGCTGAATGTTTGCTGGAAAACGAGCAGTGGCTCAAAGGTGAAGCTGTAAAGAAAGCCTTTGCCAATATTGCCGCTTTGCGCGAGTATCGCCTGCTTGGCGGTTGCAGCGTCTTTAACGTGGAGTTTAACGGCATTAAAACCCAGGCTTGGGTTTCCGTCGTTTCCACCAATGGCAAAGGCCGGTTGCTGCTGTGTCTGCTGGACAACGGCGAAATTTTGGACTTGGCGGTTGATGACGTCATATTAAAGAAGGCCGTTGTGCCTTCGGTCGTTAAGACCAAGTTCAATTGGTTTAAATATTATGACGAGTCAGTGCTTGTCAGAAATTAAACCAGAAGAAATTACAAAGGTTGTTGCCGTTACGGGAACAACCTTTTCTTTATTTTAAACAGCTTTTAAGAATTGATGTATATACTCCTTTCAAGAGGAGACAGTAAGATGAAAAAATACCACTGCGTCGGCATTATTTCGCCTTCTACGGGGTTGCGTCCGTGCGAGGACATAGATATTTCCGCCGGAATTGCCTATTTGGAGCGGCTCGGGCTGAAGGTGAAAACGGCGCCCTCGGTTTGCCGGGGGATGCGTCGCTATGACGGTAATGTGCAGGAAAAAGCAGCAGACATCATGGCGATGTATCTGGATGATGAAGTGGATTTGCTGTTGGCGGCTCATGGCGGTGCCGGTGCGTTGCATGTATTGGAATATCTTGATTATGCCGTCATCAAAAAACACCCAAAGCCGATTGTCGGTTTTAGTGACACAACATCGTTGCAGTTGGCCGTTTATGCCAAAACCGGCGCGCCGTTTGTGACAGGATTTTTGCCTGAATATGACTTTCGCGGCGGGATGGATATTCACTCCCTGGTGGATATCGGGGTAAAGGATTTTTTGGCCGGGCGCAAATTTGCGGCGCAAAGCGGCCAAACACTTCGCGGCGGTGCGGCAGAAGGTGTTTTGCTGGGCGAATGTCTGAGCACAATCAGCGATTTGAGCGGCTCGCCTTATTATCCAAATATTGCAGATGCGATTTTGCTTTTGGAAGATGAATGTGAAAGCGCTTATAAGATTTCACTGATGCTGACACAGCTCAGATATCATCCGCAGTTTGAGAAAGTTAGGGGAATTGTTTTTGGCCGTTTCAGCGACTGTGCGGATCACCCGACGCAAGGCAGTCTGAGCGAGGTTATTGCTGATTTTGTCAGCCGGGTTCGGGTGCCGGTTCTTGGAGATTTTGATTTTGGCCATTTCAGAGAGAGGTTTGTTTTGCCTTGCGGGGTTTGTTATCGTTTGGATGCCGATAATCGGCGTTTGGAACAAATTGCGGAAATGTGATGCGAAAATTTATTCTTTCGCTCAAAAAAGGTCTTGATTGTTTGTTCAATCTTGTGTATCTGTATAACACAGTTTTGATAGGGGTATAGCTCAGTTGGTAGAGCATCGGTCTCCAAAACCGAGTGTCGAGGGTTCGAATCCTTCTGCCCCTGCCA
>CALXTL010000019.1 GCA_944391445.1 uncultured Alphaproteobacteria bacterium
TCTCATATCATTGCACATCATATCATATCTCCTTGTTTTTTTTTTTTTTTTTCGCGCGGTTTCTGCCGACGCCGCAGAAGAATGTATGCTGCGGCAGATTAAAAAACAATAGAACCTGAACTTAAGTATTGCGAGCTTTGAAGAGCCCGTTTTCAAACCCTTGGATAGAGGAATCCTCATCGGCCATTTCGAGTCTTTTGCAAGCCAAAGCCACATATTCTTTTTCTTGCTCGATTCCCAAAAATTTTCGGCCAAGTTTCTTTGCGGCCACCGCGGTTGTGCCGGAGCCGACGAATGGATCAAAAACCAGGCCGCCGGGATCAGATGAAGCCAAAATCAGCTTGGCCATCAGTTTTTCGGGTTTTTGAGTGGGGTGGGGGGTATTTTCGCGCATAGACCAAAAAGGAATGGAAATATCCGTCCAAACGTTGGAAGGATGTGTCCACCGTAATTTTTCATGGCCGATCTCCTGCCAATCTTTGGGATGCCCCGTTTTATCTCGGTAAGGGGCAATAACCGGTCGCTGGATTTTAACGGCATCAAGGTTAAAAATATAGCGGTCGCTTTTGGTAAAAAACCAAATATCCTCCAGACAATTTTTCCAGTTATTTTTTGCGCCGCGCCCTTTTTCTCTTTCCCAGGAAATACGGTTTCGCAAAATAAAATAGCGACCGGCAACTTCCGGAATGGCAAGAGATGTTTTCCAGTCAGCGCAAATATACACGGAGGCGTTTTCTTTCAGCAAAGGCACCGTCAGGCGCAGCCAGCGGTCAAGCCATTGTTTGTAGGTATCAAAATCGCGCTGGCGGAAAATATTTTCACCGAAAGTTTTTGTCAGATTATAAGGCGGGTCGACAATCAGCAGGTCAACACACTGTTCCGGCAGCCTGGGCATAATCTCCAAACTGTCACCGAAAATAATTTTATTTTCAATCTCTTCAGGAGCAAATTTTTTCTTTGCGCGCAGAGCCAAAGCCGCATAATGCCCCGTTTGTTTTGGGGTCAGCTCAATGGTTTTATTTCGGGGAGCTTTGCAGCGCGGCGCCAACCTATTCTTCTCCGAATTTGTTATTAAGAAGACTTTCAATGGCTGTCATGGCTTCTTTGCTCTGTTTGCCAGAGGTTGTTACTTTGATAACCGTTCCTTTGGAAGCCGCCAGCATCATCAGTCCCATAATGGAGCTGCCGCTGACACTCTGGCCGATCCTCTCAACTTCAACTTCGGCGTCAAACGGTTCCACCGTTTTAACAAACGCCGCCGCCGCCCGCGCATGCAGACCTTTTTTATTCTTTATTTCCAATTCCTTGGTGTAAGTATCGCTCATTATCTCAAAGCCCCAGAAGTTGCGAAGCAACATTGATATATTTCTTTCCGGCTTCCTGAGCGCCCTCCACCGTACCGCGCAAATCTTTTTCTTTGCGCAGAGAAGCAATTTTAATAAGCATTGGCAAATTCATTCCGGCAATAATCTCAACTTTGGCGCGATCCATAATTGAGATTGCCAAATTAGAAGGCGTCCCGCCGAACATGTCGGTCAAAACCACAACCCCTGTACCGTCGTTCACATTTTCAACTTTTTGCAAAATTTCGGAGCGGCGCATTTCCATATCGTCTTCCGGCCCGATGCATACAGCTTCCACCTGTGTCTGCTTGCCGACAACATGTTGCATTGCCGAGATAAATTCGTTAGCCAAATTGCCGTGCGTAACTAATACTAAACCTATCATTGCTTTTGCCTCTATTTTCCGGCCGGTCCGTTGGACCATATTTTAATGGCGCCAAAACTATGCAGCAGTTCATCACGGCTTTTTGCTTTAACAATTTCGTCAGCCCGGGTCTGGTGCCCTTCAAAAACAATTTCTTCGACATTCTCAACCGGAACAGCATATACTCTTTCAACCATTTTGCCCTTAAGTTCGACAATCATAACAAATTCTGATTCGGCCAGAGGAGCAACAGTTTCTTCATGAATATCATCAAGCCGCACGGCCAGATGCTGATCTCTTTTGAGCAAAGCAGTTTGTTTGCCGTCAAACTCCAACACCGGGTTTTCCGGCAATCCGTCGCGGGCATCAATAAAGATAGCCAGTTCGCCATATTTATTTTCAATGATTTCGTAAAAATCCTGTTTTTCGATCAGAGTATAATATTGTGTTTCCATATCGTCAGGGCCTTATTATTGAATAAATTTCGAATTCATGTTATTACAATAATCAAAAAGTGTCAATTTTGAGTTAAAACGATGGAAAAAACTGCCTTAAAATTTGTATGGCATTATGTCAGAATTTTCAAACTATATTTGCTGACAATGCTGGGGTTGTTGATCATTGGGCAGATTTGCCGTCAGTTTACACCCTATTATCTGGCCAGGCTGTACGAAACCATAGCCTCGTTTCACAAAACCCCTGAAATCTGGCAAAGTATTTTGTGGTTTGTTTTCGCCGCTTTTGGGCTTCAGTTTTTGGGCACGCTTGTGCCCAACATCGGCTTTGTTTTGGGCGCAAAAATCACGCCTCGGTTGCGCACAATGGTGATCCGCGATGTGTTTGACTATGTCAATAAACATTCAATAGCCTATTTCACAGAAGAAATGTCTGGCAATATTTCCAACAAAGTGCAGCAGTTACAAAGCGGAGTAACAGATTTGATCCGCCATTGTATAGACAGCAGCTATAGTATTTTTTATGTATTGATTGCTCTGTTTATTCTGAGCTGGGTCAGCTTATGGCTGGCGCCGCTTTTCATGCTGTGGGCAGCGGCGGTGGTCGGATTGGGCATTTTTTTTGGACGAAAGATTCACCGCTGGTCGAAAGATTCCGGCGCCAATCAGAGCCGGGCCAATGGCATGATTGTGGATTCCTTGGCCAACTACAGCGAAATCAAAAGTTTTGCCAATTTCCGTTTTGAAAGACTCAATCTGCTCAAAGCGCTGAAACTGCTTCGTCGCGCCGAAAGTAAAGAGGAGTTTGGGCGGGCGTTGATTATTTTGGTGCAGCATGCGGTGGTGGTGTTTTCGTTTTTAATCTTTATGCTTTACACGGCCTGGCTGTTCAAAACCGGCCGCTTAAGTTCAACGGATTTTATCTTTGCCAACACGCTGTTCATGACCATGAGTGGTACGATTTTTGGCATCACTTGGACATATAATAATATTTTGCGAATTTTCGGCCGCATCAGTGCGGCGCTGGAAACTCTGTCTCCTGAGCCGGAAATCATCGATTCGCCACAGGCTCAAAGCATAAGGTTTCAAACGGCGCAAATTTCTTTTGAAAACGTCAGTTTTGCATATAAAGGACGCCGCAAGATTTTTAATGCTCTCAATTTGGATATTCGCCCGGGAGAAAAAATTGGTTTGGTCGGGCCTTCCGGCGCCGGCAAATCAACTTTTATCAAGCTGATTTCTCGTTACTTTGATGTCACCAACGGCGCCATAAAAATCAACGGTATTGATATCAGAGACATAAAACAGGATTCGCTGCACCGCAATATTGCAACTATTCCGCAGGATGTTTGCCTGTTTAACCGTTCTTTGTATGAAAATATCCGCTATGGCCGTACTTCCGCCTCTGCACAAGAGGTTTTTTCCGCGGCCCAAAAAGCGGCGGCAGATAAATTTATCAGTCGTTTTCCCGCCAAATATCAAACCAAGGTCGGTGATCGGGGCATTGTTCTTTCCGGCGGCGAGCGCCAACGGATAGCTATTGCCCGTGCAATTTTGAAAAATGCACCAATACTCATTTTTGATGAAGCCACATCGGCGCTTGACAGTGAAAGCGAAAAACATATTCAGAGATCTTTGTCGGAATTAATGAAAAATAAAACCGTCATTGCTATTGCCCACCGTTTGTCCACTCTGCGGGAAATGGATCGCATTTTGGTCTTAAACAAAGGGAAAGTCGTGGAAGAAGGGTCGCATCAAACACTTTTGCGCAAAAAAGGTCTTTACTACAAATTATACAATATGCAGGCCGGCGGCTTTCTGAATTATTCTTCAAAAGCTTGATTGTCGCTGATTCTGAGAAAACGGGCTTTTCCGCGCAGACTGTCAAATAAATCGGCATCAGTTGCCGTGATCCAGGCCTGCACATTCAGTTCCTGAATTTTATAAATTAAAGCTTCTCGCTTAAGGTCATCCAGATGCGCCACAACTTCGTCCAACAGCAAAATCGGCGCAAAACCTTTATACAGAGATTGGCACTTACTTTGGGCAAGAATAATACTGATCAGCAGAGATTTCTGTTCGCCCGTCGAACATAGATCTGCCGGCATTTCTTTCTTGCGGTAATAGACCTTAAAATCTGTTCGGTTAACGCCGTCGATAGCATCATTGTAAACAACATTTGACCGCATTTTCCTTAAAATGCCGCGATATCTGTCTTCAACATCAATAGCCGGCAGCGTATCTAACATTTTTTCAATAGTGCCGTCCAGCTCCAATCGCACACTGGGAAACACATCATCCGGCTCATGTTCAATAAACGTATTCAACCGGGCAATCTGTTCTCTTCTTGCGGCGGCAATTGCCACGCCGGCCGAGGCCATGCTTTCTTCCAGCCCGTTAAGCCAGAAATCATCATGTCGTCCTTCTTTAAGCAGACGATACCATTCCTTGTATAAATGCTCAAACGAGGAAATTCTTTTAGCATGCTCCATGTCAAAATCATAGACAAGCCGATCCAAAAAGCTGCGCCGAGGCTGACTTCCGCCGCGAAACAGGCGGTCCATTTGCGGCGTGAGCCAAATGGCCGAGATATAGTTGCCTAACTCTGCTTGTGAAGAAATTTTGTTGCCGTTAATTTTGACAATTCGTCGTTCAAAATGGCGTTGCGCGTCATCTTCGCCGCCGACTTCTCGTAAAAGGGGTTCCACCGCGGTCGCAATATCAAAACAATCGTCTCCGCGGGAAACTTTGGCCGCAATTGCCCAACTGACGCTGCCGCCGAAGGAATTGTCTTTTTGAGCCGCAAGGCGTTTGAGATCAGCCAGCCTGGCGCCGCGCAGACCGCGTCCCGGTGTCAAAAAGGAAATGGCTTCCAGAATATTCGTTTTGCCGGCGCCGTTATCGCCGGTTATGACAATCGGTTCCGTTCCGGTATTAATACGCAGAAACGGATAATTTCTGAAGTCAGTTAAAGTCAGGCGCATAACGCCTGACTTTTCAACAGCAAAATGATCCAGATTATAAGCCAAATTGTCCATTTTCGGCTGTTATACTCTCATCGGCATCAAAACATAAATAGCGCTGGCGTCCGATGTATCATGAATAACCGAAGGCGATGAGCCGTCTGCAAAAGAAAGGCGCACTGTTTCGCCTTTGATTTCGGCCAAAATGTCCAGAAGATAACGGAAATTATAGCCGATTTCCAAAGCTTCGTTATCATATTTTGCTTCCAAATCCTCCGAAGCACTGCCCAAGTCAGGGCTGGAAGTGATAATCGTGACCTTGTCCGGGTGGGTTAGCATTTTGATGGCGCGGGTTCTTTCGGCCACCACCGAAACACGATCAACCGCCGCGGCCAGTTCTTTAACGTTTAATTCCAAATTTTTGTCGTTGTCGGTCGGAATCACCCGCTCATAGTCAGGATAAGTCCCGTCAATCAGCTTAGATGTCAAAATAACATCAGCAAAAGAAAAACGAACTTTATTTTCGGAAATTTCCACCGTCACGTTTTCCACGCTGTTGTCATCAAGCAATTTTCGGATTTCGCTGATGGTTTTGCGCGGAATAATAACACCCTTGAGTTCTTCCGCGCCTTTGGGCAGAGGCGTCTCGACACAGGCCAGACGATGACCGTCAGTGGCAACAACCCGCAACACGTTGGAAGCGCCTTCTTTTTTGGCATGAACATATAAGCCGTTGAGATAATAACGTGTTTCCTCGGTTGATACGGCAAACTGTGTCCGGTCAATAACGTCTTTCAGCTCATCTTTGGCCATGACAAAACTGGTCGGCAGCTTATCGCCGGAAATAACCGGAAAGTCCTCAACCCCGATTGTCGGCAAAGAAAATTTTGAACGTCCGGAAGCAATCGTCAACTGGCCTTTTTCATCCGGAAACGTCAATTCAACCTGTGAACCGTCAGAAAGTTTGCGTACAATGTCATACAGCATATGAGCCGGTGCGGTTGTTGCTCCGGTTTCGCTGATTTTGGCGTCGGTAATTTCGGTAATTTCGGTATCCATATCCGTCGCCTTAAAGCTGATACCGTCTTCCAAAGCCTCAATCCGGACATTGGATAAAACCGGAATGGTATTTCTTTTCTCGACAATGCTCTGGACGTGACTCAGCGTTTTGAGCAAATTTGCGCGTTCAATAGTAAATTTCATTTTCAGTTTCCACTCGTGTTTGCAAAAATCAAAAAAACGGTCTCCCGTCAATTATAATCAAACCTAGCACAAACTGCCGCAAACCAGAACAGTATTCGGCGAATCATCAACAACTTTTTTCTTTGTTTTAGTACCTGCTCGGGGTATAAAAACAGGCGGCTGAAATCAGCCGCCTGTTTTTTTGTCGTCCTAAAAGGTTCAGGCTTCCAAAGTCCGGCGCAACGCGTCAATATTTTCAGCTAGTGAAGCATCTTCAAGAATCAGCTCCTCCACTTTACGCACCGCATGCATCACCGTTGTGTGATCGCGATCAAATTTCCGGCCGATTTCCGGCAATGAGCGCGATGTCAGCTGTTTGGCCAGGTACATGGCAATCTGCCGTGGCCGGGCTACAGTACGGGCTCTGCGCGAAGACTGCATTTCTTTAACCGAAATATTAAAATGTTCGGCGACTTTTTTCTGAATCTCATCAATAGTTGTGCGTTTGTCAAACGAGCGCAGCATGTCTTTCAGAACATCTTGTGTCATATCCAAAGTAATTTCTTTGTCTGACAATAATTGCGAATGGGCAATCACGCGACGCAGCGCGCCTTCCAGTTCGCGGATGTTTGAAGAGATCTTTTGCGCCAGAAATTCGGCAACGCGCTCAGGAAGTTCAATGCCGAGCTGTCGGGCTTTACTGTTCAGAATACCCATCCTGAGGTCAAAATCCGTCGGGTGAATATCAGCCACCAACCCGCACCCCAGACGCGATTTCAGACGCGTCTCAATTCCCTCAAGATCGGCGGGAGATTTATCAGCTGAAATAATAATCTGCCGCCCTTCTTCAATCAGCGAATTAAACGTATAGAAAAACTCTTCCTGGGTCGTGTCTTTACCGCCCATAAACTGCACGTCATCAACCATTAAAACGTCGACGGAGCGGAACTGCTCCTTAAAAGCGGTGGTGTCCTTATAACGCAGAGCGCGGACAAATTTATACATGAATTTTTCGGCAGACAGATAAACAATATTCCGGGAAGGATCCTGCTGTTTGATATGCCAGGCAATAGCATGCATCAAATGCGTTTTGCCAAGACCAACCCCCGAGTACAAAAACAAAGGATTGAAAGAGATATTTCTGGATTCGGCAACCTTGCGCGCGGCGGCATAAGCAAACTCATTTGTCTTGCCGACAACAAAATTGTCAAAAGTGTATTGCGGATTCAACGGCACCGACAGGGAATCGTTCATGGCGCTTTCATTGTTATTGGCAAAAAGATTGTTGATTCCGGACTGATACATACGCTGCGGAGTTGGCGTGGACACGACTCTTTTCATCAAAGAGCGGTCAGTCGGGCTGTACAAACCGTGAGCTCCGTCTTGAACAGACTGAACAATAAAATTAACATTTTTAATGGCGGGATTTTTCTTTTCCCAGATCTTGTGGATTCTGTCGCTGTAATGCGTCACAACCCAGCTTCTCATAAAGCGCGTCGGAACGCAAATATTCATAACCCCGTCACTGAAAGAGCCGAGGGTAAGCGGCTTCAGCCAGCTGTCAAAAGCTGTTTCTCCGACTTCGGTTTTTAGTTGGCTGCAAATCTGCCCCCATTGATCCTGAACAGAATTGTCGTTGTTTGTTGCTTCTTCAGCCATTTTTACTCCCCAATTTAAACTAAAATTAAACCCGAGATTAACCTTGCGCACTCCGTTTCGGTTTTTTGAAGATGCATCTTCCGGCCGCCAAGCCTCGCTACAATCTTCTGCCGACCCCTTTGTTCCGTCGTCAGAGCGGAACATTCCCCCGGGGCGGACCGCGTAGTCGTTAACAAACTAATATTTTTCAGTCTTTTGCCAAAAACGAGCGCTCATTACTTTTATATATTTTTTTCGCGGCACGGCCTTTCAGGAATAAACATCTTCCGCAGAGTAAGCTCTGTTCTGCCTGAGACATTATCTTTTTTTGTCAGAGGAGAAAATGTCATTTTCTCCCGAAGCCTGTTTTATTTCAGGCAAAGACATCTGGCTCATCATTCAGCGGATTAAAGACCGCAGCCTCGAACAAGATATTCTTTCTTGATTTTTGAGAAGCACTCATTCTTTACAAATTCTCAAAAAGTGATTCGGATGTTATCGGCTATTGAATCCAAAAACAACCTAAAAACGACAGAACATTAGCAGAACATCGCAATTAAATTTCTTGACAAAGATTCGTTGCAGAGTCGCCGGGATTCTTTGCTTTTTTGCATAAAAAAACACAAACCAAAATACCCGGACAAGACCGGAATAATGGTTTGTGTTTCAACAAAATTCTGCCTGTGGGAGATTATGCCAAAGCTTTGATTTTTTTTGACAGGCGGGAAATTGTGCGTGAAGCAGTATTCAGCTTGAAAACGCCTTTATTGACAGCTTTCATCATTTCGGATTCTGCCGTTTTAAAAGCGGCCGCTGCTTTTTCCTTGTTTCCGCCCAAAATCTCAGCTTCAACCTTTTTGACAAAAGTGCGGACGCGACTTCTGCGGGCACCGTTAATCACGGCTCTTTTATTGTTTCTGACGATTCTATTTTTTGCCGACTTATGATTGGCCATTTTTTTGTTCCATTTCCTTCAAATAAAGTTAAACACAAATTTTTAAATGTAATGCTTTATAAACGCTAAGCGCGCCGGAAGTCAACAATAATTTTGGTCTTGACCCGGATTCTAAGGTCATTTTTGTTCAAATTGCGCCAGAATTTGCTGAAATTCGGGAGTATTGAGACTGAGTCGGCAGCTTTTTGCTTCCAGCTCATACCCGTTGCTGAGGTTCATATTTTCAACCTGGGCGATTGTTTCTTTAGCCTGAATGACAGCCTGATACGGCAACGAGGAGATTCGCATTGCCGTTTTTAAGGCCTCGTTTTCAAGGTCGCTAAGGTTCACAACTCTGCTGATTAGACCGCAGGCGGCCGCTTCTTCTGCGCTGATGGCCTTCCCTGTCAAGACGGCTTCCATGGTTTTGGCACGGCCGATGGCATGCACCAGTCGGCTGCAGCCGCCAAAGGACGGGATAAAACCGATACTGACTTCAGGATAGCCGAACTGAGCGGATTCGGAAGCCAAAATAATATCGCAGGCCAGTGCCAGATCACAGCCGATTCCCAAAGCATAGCCGGAAACGGCGGCAATCAGAGGTTTGGCACAATGTGCAATTTTGCCGAATTCATCTTTCCAGGCTTTCAGCGCAAAACTTTGCTGGGCAACTTCGGCGCTGAGTTCCGCAATATCGATTCCCGAAGCAAAAACATCCGGCAACCCTTTGATGATGATGCAGCGTATGGAATCATCATATTCCCAGGTTTGCACCTGATATGAAATATCGTTAAGCATTTCAAGATTGACGGCATTCGCCTTATCGGGGCGGTTCAGTGTGATAAGTCCGATATTGCCGTTTGTTTCGGTAAGAATATTTGTTTCTTCTTCCATGCTGGGTTCCTGCTACATTTTACTTTTAACGGTCACGCGCACGGTCAGCGGGCTGGTCGATTCGCAAGAAATGTCCATCACTTCGCCTTCGCGTTCAAAAACGAGGGTTGTACCTCGTTTCCCCTGATAAGTCCAACCAAACTCAGGCAGGTTTTTGCCATAAAATTCTTCAACCTGCTTAAAATTAAGCGTATCGCTGGTCAGCACGGTATCGACAAAGCGGCTTTCTTCATTACCGAAAGAGACATTATCGCTGCTGCGCTGTTCCATGCCTTCCTGCAGAGGAACATCCTCAAGACCTTCGATAAAAGCGGCTTGGCTCTCAAAGCAAAACAGACAGGCCGCCAAGATAAAAATCAGTTGCTTCATGATCGCATGTCCTATTTTTGTTTTTGCGGACAGTAAAAACTGGACCGCCCGGCAATAATCGTTTTTTTGATACCGCCGGTCTTCAGCACGTCACAAGTGCACTGAGGACATTTTTGCCCAGTTTTGTTATAAACACAATGTAAATTTTGAAAATACCCCAGACTTCCGTCCGGTTTTTTGTAATCCCGCAGGCTGGACCCTCCGGCGTCAATGGCTTTTTGCAATGTTTCGCGGACGGCAGCAACCAGTTTTTTGCATTCTGGTCTGGAGATATTTTCAGCCGGCCGCAGCGGTGAGATACCGGCGCGAAACAAAGCTTCTGAAGCATATATATTTCCGATTCCCGTCACGATTCTCTGGTCCAGTAATGCCGCTTTAACCGGAATTTTCTTTTGTTGAAATTTGCTGAAAAGGTAAGCGTCGTCAAAAGTGTTGTCAAAGGGCTCAGGGCCCATATTGTCAAAAGGAGACAGACGGTCGAGACAATCGGTTTCGGCATAGGTAAAAAAGCCAAACCGCCGCGCGTCGTTATAAATCATCCAGCCGGCAGAAGTACGCACTAGAATATGGTCATGTTTGTCCGGCGGCTCAGGCGCTTGGTCACAAATCAAAACTTTGCCGCTCATGCCCATATGCCAGATGATGCTCAGAGCATTGCTAAGATCAATCAGGATATATTTGGCGCGCCGCCGGTAACCGCGGATAAACGCGCCGCACAGACGTTGTTTGATATCTCCGGGCACAAACCGGCGCAGATGTCCGTTGCGAACGATGA
Organism: uncultured Alphaproteobacteria bacterium; assembly: GCA_944391445.1. Lineage (GTDB taxonomy): Bacteria > Pseudomonadota > Alphaproteobacteria > RF32 > CAG-239 > CAZU01. Next base: position 10,918 of record CALXTL010000019.1, read on the forward strand.
TATCTTCAATTTTGGCTTTGCCGATATAGCGCTCCAGAGCGTTTTTGATTGTTTCGACTTCGGGCATTTCCGGCATGTTTTTCCTCCCTTGTTTCTGATGATAAAAGATTTTTCCGCCGGAAGCAATATTGTCGGTTCTGCAGGTTCATATTTTAATTGCTCCGCGTTTGCAAATAGGATATATTATTCCGGATAACCGGAACAACAGAGATGAAACAGACCAAACGCCGCCGCAGCAAATATTATGCGCCGCAAAATGAAAACACCTATCATCAGTGTGATCACGAAGGCTGCACGGAACCCGGAGAATACCGGGCTCCCAAAGACAGAAGCCTCCGGGAATATTACTGGTTTTGCTTAAAACACGTTCAGGAATATAATGCGCGGTGGAATTACTATGACGGAATGGAAGATTCGGCTGAAAACGAGGCTGAAAAAATTTTTCGTCGTTTTCGCTTTAGTTCAAAAATCAAATATAACTTCGGATTTGATTTTGACGGCAATTTCGATTTTATGGCCGAGGAAGGGCCGCGTCTTTCGCCTCTGACCGAAATAAGATTTACGCCGCAAGAACGTCAATGCCTCAGGATTCTGGAAATTGATGTTGAAGATTTGAACATTGCTTTGCTTAAGAAGCAGTATAAAAAAATGGCCAAAAAATACCATCCGGACCTCAATCAGAACAATAAAGAGGCGGAAGAAAAATTCAAACTTCTCAGCACCGCTTATAAAAGTATTCTCAACAAAATAGCTTAACCGCGCTCATTTTCTATTTTACGGATAATGTCCCGATTCTTCTGGGATAAATGCGGATTCTTCTCTTTAATGACCTTGGCGTTTGTTTTTTTGGTTTTCCGCCCCGATTTTTTCAGGATGATTTCCGCCACTTTGTTGTCGTCGGCACTGCGTTCGCCGGCATGGATGATATCGTCGATTTTGAGGCCCTCAATGGCTTTGAGATCGCCTTCCTTGTTTTGCATGGCAATACGCTTGATTCGTTTAATGCCACGCAGCAAATTAACCGTTTCTGCTTTTGAGAGCTGTCGGGTGCTGATCTTGGCTTTGCTCATCACGTCGTCTTTGAGAACCTTTTCAAAGTCACGGTTGTTGAGGGTGGCATCCAGCATATTTTTGTTAACGATTTTTTTGTCGATGTTGCCAAAGCCGAATTCTTTAGACAATTTATTGGCTATTCGGACAGCTTCCATTTTACCGGCGGCTTGCTGCATGTTTTGATTTTTCAGCGTATTTTCCTGAATACCGAGTTGCCGGCGTTCATCTTCATACAGCGCATTAACCAATGAGGAGGTAATATCATTGGGTAAAAAGGTATAAAAGTCTTCTTCGTCCTCTTCCTCGTCGTCATAAACGTCTTTTATTTTGTTTCGAAGCTTTTTCAAGCCCTGAGGCAGTTCATGGGGTAAGGGTTTGGCGGCGTTAGTGACGGAAAGCGGCTTTTTGGCTTTGGCTTCTTCTTCCATAAGCTTTTCTTTGTCGATTCGGCGCGACATTTTTTCTGCGGTGCCGAACCCTTTGTCTTTTTTCCATTCAATATTCGGATTTGACGTTTCGTCTGCCATTCTTTGCTCCAAAATACTTTTGCCGCCGCAATAATCGGTCTTCTTTCTGTTAATAGTGTCTCATAAAAACATTTTTTTGTCAAATTATTCCAAAATTGGCTGCCGGCGGTAGCTGATGATAAATGAGCCGTCCGACAGATTTTTTGCAGAAACTTCAAGGGTGCCGTCGTTGATTCTGCTTAGAATAAAGGTTTTGGCCGTCATAGAGAGCAAATGTTCGGCAATATCTTTTTTCATCTTTTCCCAATCGCCGTCAATGGCCAAAAATTCTTTTTGAGAATCCAACAATTCGTCCAAAGTTGGTTCATTGTCCAAGAAAACGCGCGTGCCTTTCCACAATTTAAGATAAGCCTCATTGTAAAAAGTTAAACGTCCGTCGGTACCAAAAATCAGAACGGCGTCAAAAATATTTTCCAAAATCTCTTGCTGAACGGAAAGCAGGGCATTGTAAGCGCTGGTTGCCGCCAATTTATCGGATATGTCCTCATAGGCAAAAATAAGTCCGCCCATCGGATAAGGGGCGCGCAGCCGGCTCAGGGTTATACCGTTAGGTAGATGCAACATGTCTTTTTGCGGCCGGATAATTTGCGAAAAAGCTTTTTGTTCTTCAGCCTTAAACATCAGATAATCGGGGACTTCGGGCAAGAGTCTGTTCTCGCGGATAAGGTCAAGAAAGGCCGAATAAGTCGGCGTGTCATCAAGCCATTTGGTTTCAAGTTTCCACAAATCGGCAAAAGAAGAGTTATAAAATGAAAGATGGCAGTGTTGGTCAAACACGGCAAAAGCGGTGCCGAGCGTGCGCAGAATTTCAAGCTGAGCGTTTTGGTGAAGTTTCAAATTGCGTTTAAGTTCCTCAAGCTCATTAATGTCAATCAGGCATCCGGCCGTGAAAAGGCTTTCTAAATTTTCCTCGGCATGAAAAGGTGTTTCAAATGCCTGCATCACCAGCCGGTCACCATTTTTGACCACACTGACCGTGCTTTTTTGAGGTTTATTGGTGTCTTGGGCTTTTTGTGCCAAATTTCTGGAAACGCTGTCGCCGCTGGCGGTGGTGATTTCTGCTTCGTCATTAAGATTTTCCGATTTGCCTTTGTTCAAAAAGTCATTGAATTTTTTGTTATGTACAACAATTTTTTGCCGATTATCGCGCAGCCAGATCGGAAACGGCAGGTTATCAATCAAATCATGCAATTGCAGCAATTCTTTGGAAATTTCTTTGCGGGAATTTTCCAGTTCAACGATTTTATTTGTTTCAAAGCTGACATCCCGAAACCAGATCATGTCGCAGTAAATATCACCATCGGCGCCGTTAATCCGCGAGCCGACCAGACGGATGCGGCGATTTGAGCTTTTCAAAGCAAACTCATCGTCAAAAGCGATGCCCTCTTCACGCAGAAAATCAACATATTTTTGAATACGTTTGACATCATCTTTGTAAAAATTTTTCAAAATATCGGCAAAACTGGACAACGTACCGTTTGGCAGATTCAGCAGCACGGCCAATCGTCGGGAGCAGCGTTCGGTCACGTGCTGGCGCGGATCATTTACTTTTTGATCAGGATAAATAAAAGCAAAATAACCGTCGCGAGAGGCATAAAGCGTTTCTGCATAGCGTTCACGGTCACGGTTGAGAAAATAGTTTTTTTGCCGCAGTCGCAAAATTTTAAAAAGGCTGGTAAACACCAAAACCAACAAAACCGTACCGCCGGCAAAAATCAAATGCCAAAATTCCGGAGCGGCATAATAAATATCCAACAAAAGTGATTTGTCGATCATTTGCGATTCTGATCCATAAAAATGTTGTGCTTAGCAAGATTTTATTATATAACCCTCATGAATTAAACCTATTTTTTGTACAAGTGGAAAACATGTATATTCTGGCATTTGATACGACGGCGGCGCAATGCGCCATCATTTTGCAAAAAAACGAGGAGGAGATTTCCCGTTTCTGTGAATATATGGATTTTGGTCAGGCGGAGGTTTTGATCCCGCAAATCCGGAAGATGCTTTTGTCTGCCGGCCTTGGCTTTGGGGAGATAGGTTTGCTGTTGGTTTGTGTCGGGCCGGGGTCTTTCACCGGGGTGCGGGCGGGGATTGCTGCCGCGCGGACATTTCAGTTTGCCTGTCCGGAACTTCGCTTGGACGGCGTTTCTGCTTTTGAGGCTTATGCCGTCGGCTTAAAGCCTGAAGAACGCGGAGAAATCAACGCCGTGATCATTGAAACCAAGCGAGAAGATTTTTACATCCAGTTGTTTGACCGCAATTTGCAAAAAATAACCCCGCCGCAGGCATTGCTTTATGAAGACATTATTCCGCTGCTGCGTTATAAAAAGATATCTTTAATCGGCGATGGCGTAGAGCGCTTCTTGTCCAAAAACAGCGGGCTGAGTTTGCATTGCATCCGGCTTTCTGAAGGGCTTGATATTGCCGATCTTGTCCGTGCCGGACTGGCGCGCATGGACGCTGGCAGGCAAGATTATCCGAAGCCGCTTTATCTGCGTGCGCCGGATGTCAGCGTCCCCAAAGCCTGATTAGGCATTTTCCCGCGAGACCGCTCCGAGCAGATTATGCACGGTCATGGTCAAATCTTCTTTATGATGCGCTTCAATAATTTCGATAATTTCAATTTCTTGTTTATCCAGCCGGCGGCTGATACCGAGAGAGTCATAAAATTGTTTACTACTGTTATACAGCTTTGCGGCCTGCAGGCTGTTGCCCTGATCATAAAGATGCTGCGACAAATGTTTATGTGCGTTGGCCAGCTCGCGGGCGTTCATTTCCTCATCGGCAAAACTGACGGCATTCTGATAAGCCCAAAAAGCTTTATTTTGAGAGTTTGCCCGCAAATACATATCTCCGACCCTGCTCCAGGCCAGCGGATTATTGGGGGAGAGTTCAATAGCCAGTTCAAAAGCGCCGGTAGCCAGCATCACATCGTTAACTGAAGCCAGTGTTCCAAAAGCACAGGCCTGTTCGGAAATCTGTTTGTATAAAGCATCCCGCTTGGTGGCAGACGTTGTTTTGGCGGCTCGTTCAATGCCGTTGTCCATCAGGCTTTCCATTAAAGCCAGAGCCAAAGATGAATCTCCGTTTGCCAAGTGATACAGAGCCTCTTCTTCACTCGGAAGCTGGCCGGTGTTGGGCAGTTTGGCAAAAGATTTGCCGCGGGAAAGGGCAACAAAATATTTAATGGCGTCAATCATTTGCAGAATATCGTCTTCAGAATCCTGGTTTTGATTGCGGAACATAATTGTCTGGGCAATTTTCAGATCATCAACCCCGCGGCCGAGCATATCAATAATTAATCCGAGCAAATCACCGAGGCTTTTGCGGCTTTGATGATAGGAAAGGGCGTTTGCATCAAGTTTTTCTGCAGAAATATCGGGATGAACGCCTTTTTTCCAGTCCAGGTCAATCTGCGGTTCTTGGCGGGATGAGCGGTGAGAGATATTTGCTTCCTGTGTTTTTTCTTCTTCAGCGGATTCTTCTTTTAGTCTTTCTTTTTGGAGTTCTTTCTTCTTTTTTTGTTGCTGCTCGGCCGTTTCCGCCTGTTCAATCAGATTCTGGTTTCTTTCGGCGCGGGCCATGTCCAATTCTTTTTGCAGTTCTTTTTCGAGTTCCATATCTCGTTCTTGGTTGCGGATAATTTCGCGCAGACGTTCGGCGTCCTCGTCATTAAAGATATCGTCTCCGTCTTCTTCCGCAGCTTCTGTGTGCGGTTCTTTTTTCAAAAAGGCGACAATAGTCTTAACATAAATGATGATAATCAGAAATAAGAACAGAATTAGCGCCAAGATCATCAGGATGATGGAGATAAGCCGCAAATTGTCGGCGCCGGACAAATAACCGTCGACAAAGCCGGTCAGCAAGTCTATTTTACTGGAGAGTACGCCGATAATATCGGCTGAAGAAAATATGGCTGCTAGTTGTTCATACATGTTTTTCAAACCATTTACAAAATACATTTTAAGCTTTAGAATGTCAAGATAAATAGGGTTTTCGCCCGGATTGCATCAAACATTATAAGAAAAAGATTTAAAATGGGTTACCTCAGCCAAAGAAAAAAGCACGAACGGGAAAGCATATTCTTAAAAATAAGCTCGGTTGCTTTTGTCTTTTTGACGATTCTGTCTTTCATACCCGCATCCGGGGGGATATTCCCTGATCTATTGTTTCATTTTTACTTTTTAAACTTTCTGCTTTTTGCTTACTCCGTTTACGTCGGCAGATTTATATACGGCGGTATTTTTTTATTTTTGCTGGCGGTTAATTTTTTCCATGTTTCGGCTTTCGCAAATATTTTGTTCAATACGCGAAATGCCGGCAGCCATGAGGTTTCTTTGCGTTACACGTCTGGTTTTGAGGCGGATTTGGCTCAGTCCGATGTTTTGGTTTTGCGCTCGGGCTACCTGGAACTTGGCTTACCGGCTGAAATTCGCTATTGGGAGGTTGAAAAAGACAACCGTGCCTTCAATCTGATCCGTGTTGATCTTTCCGAAACGACTTCATCCGAGCGGGATAAGGCATTGCGTCAGTTGGCAGCTTTTGTTGATACACAGAACGACCCGGTCATCCTTTACGGAAATTTTGGTGAGGCGGCCTGGAGTTCCAGCATGCGGAAATTTTTACAAAAAACGGGTCTTAAAGTCAAAAATCATCTCGTGTTTGCAGCCGAAGGCAAGGCATTTGACTTTTTTGCCTTACCGTGTTTTTATGTTCTGAGTTTTTCCGGATTGGGGATTGAAGATCTCAGCGTTGCTTCGCCTCAGGCGGATTCTTTTCCCGTCGTGTCGCTGCGGCTTCGTTTTGAATAAGTCTTTTTTCCAAAAGATTTTGCAGCTCTTTTTCATCTAAAGAACGCGCTTGATCAATAGCCAGTTGCAGATATTTTTGCGCTTGCGCAAAATGACCGCTTTTGGATTCGATATTAGCCATATTGGCATAATCAATCAAAGCGCCGAGTGAACGGTCATTTTGAATTTCGCAGGCCAAAGATTGTGCAAACAGCGCGCGGGCGCGTTTCAGATCATGCCGCAGCAGATAAATCAGGCCCAGCAGATTATACGAATTAGCCACTTGAAAACAGCTTCTTTGTTTTTTATCTGCGGCAACAATCTCGCGCAGAAGCTTTTCGGCTTGTTCAAGCATTTCGCGGGCAAACAGTGCTTCGGCCTGTAAAAAACGCATTTCCAAAGTTGCCGGAAGATTTTGCAGTTTGTCATGCAATTTAGCGGCCTGGCGCGCATTTTGTCGCACCGCGGTCCAGTTTTTTTCCGCCCGATTGATATAGGCGCGGATTTCCAAAGCAAAAGCCTCGCCGCGGAGATTTTGTTGAGCCCGATGTTGGTGCAGAGCGCGGACAACTTCTTTACGGGCCGTTGTCATATCGCCTTGCAACAGCCTGGTCAGAGCCTTCTGATTGACAATGTCGGCCTCGCCGGTTTTTCGGCCGATACGGGCATAAATATCCTCGGCCTGATCAAAAAAATCAAATGCCTCGTCAAAGCGTTTCTGTGTCGCCGTTAACATCCCGAGAGTTCCGAGACATTCAGCTTCTTTGCCGCGGGCGCCAAGCAGGCAAAATATTTTCCGGGCAGTTCGCAGCATAAAATCCGCCACGTCAAACACCGCGCTGACACGGTATACCGTCCCCAACAGCAGATAAGCCTCGGCTTCTTCGTAAATAAAGTTGAGCCGGTTAAATATTTGCGCGGCTGCGGAACTTTTTTCCGTTGCCGACAAAAGATCTCCCTCATTCAGATGTTTTTTGGCTTCCGCCAAAAAAAGAGCGGCTTTTTGCGCTTTTGTGCCGATATAAGGCGGCATCCGGACTCTTTTGCCGGTCATAACCGAAAAACACCGGGCTGTGTTTTTTTGTCCCTGCGTCTCCAAAAGACGTATAAGCGGGCTTATCTTTTTTTGAAGACATAAACGGACAAATTCATTTTGCAAGGCACGAGGAGCCCCGGCGGCATATTCGGCGGCAGCTAAGACAGCTTCCGTAGAATAGGGCGGGTCAGTCGGCAGCTTATTGCGGCTTTCTGAGAGCATCTTCTCCAGGATGCGTCGCAGATAATCTTGCTTCAGTCGTCGAAAATAACGCCATGACAGCCACAAGGCGCCGATACCGAAACAAATAACAATGGCAAAATGGAAATATTGCATAAAATTTGCGATTTCTTTACTCAATGTTAGCTTTTGTCGCGATAATATCAAACAAAGCTTATCAAAAATTTAATGCACGGGGTTTTTATTATGACCATTACCAGATTGAAGTCGTCTCAGCTGTACACCAAATGTGATCCCAAAAAATTCAAATTTTCCAGTACGGCCGAGCTGGAAGAACGTCTTTCTGCTCTCGGGCAGGATCGGGCTTTAAGCGCGGTTGAAATCGGCATCAACATTCGTTCCAAGGGCTATAATCTGTTTTGTCTTGGTCCTGAGGGCACGGGCAAAACCAGTCTGGTTAAACGAGTGCTTCGCAAAGAAGCGCAAAATCGCCCCACGCCGGATGATTGGGCTTATGTCTACAATTTTGACGAGCCATACAAGCCCTGTGCCATCAACTTTCCTGCGGGCACGGCGGTTGAGTTTGCCAAAGATATCGACAAGCTGGTTGAAAATCTTTCGGTGACTATTCCGGCCATTTCTGACAGTGATGAATACAAGGCCGGAATTAATATTATTCATGAAAAATACCGCCAATATAAAGAAAAATACATCAAAATGCTGCAGAAAAAGGCCAAAGGCAAGAGCGTATCGCTGTTGCACATGCCGGTTGGCCTGGTTGTGGCGCCGGTTAAAAATGGCGAAGTTTTAAGCCCTGAGGCTTTTGACGAACTGCCCGAAGAAGAAAAAAAGCAGCTGATGGAAGATCTTAATCAGATGCAGGAAGAGATAGAAAACACAGCCACGGATTTGCCGCAGTGGGAAGATAAACAGCGCCGCGAGATCACCGAGTTACGTGAAAAATTTCTTAAAATGGCAGTCAAAAATCCGATAGATGCGCTGCATAATAAATATAAAGGCCACAAACAAGCCAACGACTTTTTGCGCAGTGTGCAGAAATACATCATCAACAACAGCGAAGAATTTTTGCCTAATCAGGATGCCGCCGAAAATGGTACGGCCGAAAACGCGCCGGAAGACCCGCTCAGCGCAATCTTTTCCCGCATCAAGCAGCCTGAAGAAGACAAATTTGCCAAATTTAAGGTAAATGTCATTGTCAAAAATGAGCCGGGTGCCGGTGCCCCCATCGTTTTGTTAGATCACCCGACTCAGGGAAATTTGGTTGGCAAAGTTGAGCGCATCCAACAATACGGGGCTTTGCTGACGGACTTCACCCTGATCAAGGCCGGTGCGCTGCATCAGGCCAACGGCGGTTTTTTGCTGATTGATGCCCGTAAGCTGCTCATTCAGCCTTTTGCTTGGGATTCGCTCAAACGCGCGCTGGCATCCAAGACCGTCAAAATTGAAGCCCCCAATGATGAAACGACTTTCACCACCATTTCGCTTGATCCGGAGCCGATTCCGCTCAATATCAAGGTCATTCTTACCGGAGATGAAGAACTTTATGAGCTTTTATCCGAACGTGATCCGGATTTTTCCGATTTCTTCAAGGTTGAGGCCGATTTTGGGGTTTTAATGGATCGTACGCCGGACAATGAAATCGAATATGCCAAACTGATTGGGTCGCTGTCCAAAAAGAAAAAGCTGCGTTCGCTGAATAAACAGGCGGTGGCCCGGGTCATTGAATATGCGTCTCGTCAGGCTGAAAGTTCGGAAAAACTGACCGCGCATATTGCTTCCATCGGCGATCTGCTGCGCGAGGCAGATTACTGGGCGCGCAAGTCCAAGGCCAACCAGATTGGCAAAAATCATATTGAGCAGGCGGTGGAGGCGCAGATATATCGTAATGACCGCATCAAACAGGAGATGCTCGAACAAATTGACAAAGGGACAATTCTGATTGACACCAAAGGAGCCAAGGTCGGACAGATTAACGGACTTGTTGTTTACAATTTTTCGCGTACCAGTTTTGGCAAACCTGCGCGTATAACCGCTCAGGTTCGCATTGGCAAAGGCGAGTTCGTCAACATTGAGCGTGAAGTTGAGATGAGCGGTCCGATCCATTCCAAAGGGGTGTTGATTTTGGAAAGCTTGCTGGCCAACCGTTTTGCCAAATATTCACCGTTGTCACTCAGCGCTTCAATCGTTTTTGAACAATCATACGGCGGCGTGGATGGCGACAGCGCATCGTCAACCGAATATTATTGTTTATTGTCAGCCATTTCCGGCATACCGATCAAACAAAGCATTGCCGTCACAGGTTCAATTAATCAATTTGGCGAGATTCAGCCGATCGGCGGCGTCAATGAGAAAATAGAAGGCTTCTTTGATGTTTGTGCGCGCAACGGACTGACCGGCGAGCATGGCGTGATTATTCCGCGAACCAATGTGCCGGATCTGATGCTGCGTGAAGATGTGCTTAAAGCGGTTGATGAAGGCAAATTCCATGTCTGGGCAGTAGATACCGTTGACGACGGGATTGAGATTCTCACCGGGATAAAGGCCGGCGCGCCGGATAAGCGGGGGATTTATCCCAAAAAGACCGTTAACCGCGCAGTGCAGGAGGGTCTGGACTTTTTCTACAAGCGTTATGTCCATTTTGCCAGAGAAACGCACGGCTGCCTTGGTAAATAGCGCCAATCTTTTGAGGAAAAGCACAGGGTCGCGTCGCAGCGGAAGATCATATTCTTTCAAAACTGATTCGCGGGTCAATCAGCGAATAAGTAATGTCTGAAATAAGCTTCAGCACCAGACCGAGCAGGGCAAAAATATACATCGTTCCGAAAATAACCGGATAATCTCGGGTCATAATGGCTTCGTAGCCGAGCAGGCCGATTCCGTTCAGCGAAAAAATCACCTCAATCAGCAGCGAGCCGGTAAACAGCATCTTGATCAAAAGCGAAGGAAAGCCCGCAATTACGATCAACATGGCATTGCGGAAGACATGTCCGTACAAAATCCGGTTTTCCGACAGTCCTTTGGCTCGGGCTGTCATGACATATTGTTTATTAATCTCGTCCAGAAAAGAGTTTTTTGTCAGCATGGTCAGGCTGGCAAATCCGCCGATAACCATGGCCGTCACCGGCAAAGTAATATGCCAGAAATAATCTTTGATTTTACCAAAACATGACAAACTGTCCCAGTTGTCGGATGTCAGGCCGTGTAGCGGAAACCATTGCAGATATGTGCCGCCGGCAAAAAAGACAATCAGAAAAACCGCAAACAAAAAAACCGGAATCGCCGAGCCGAGGATGACGGCAAAAGAAGTCCATATATCAAAACGGGAACCGTCAAGAACGGCTTTTTTGATACCGAGCGGGATAGCCACCAGATAAATGATCAGGGTTGACCAAAACCCAAGTGAAATTGAAACCGGCATACGCTCCCAAATCAGCCGGGCGACGGTTTTATCCTGATAAAAACTTTTGCCAAAGTCAAATCGCGCATAGTCAAGCAGCATTTTGCCAAAACGCTGATAAGCAGGTTTGTCAAAACCAAATTGTTTTTCCAGCTCTTTAACCATGTCTTCGGGCACTCCCTGAGCACCCTGATAGCGCGAACTTTTGGCAAGTTCGGCGCCGGCGCTGGCGAGTTTGCCAGTAGCACTGACATTCATTCCCTGAAATTTGGCCAGCGTGTGTTCAACCGGACCTCCCGGAGCAAACTGAACAATAACAAAATTGATTGTCAAAATACCGAGCAAAGTCAGCGGAATCAGCAGGATTCTTTTAAAAATGTAGTTTCTCATTTTTGGGCCCACCAGGTAAAAATATTGAAACCGGTTTTAAGAGATGTAGACGGATGCGCAAGTTTTCCGGCTCGGTAAGCAACACGCTGATAAGGCGAATACCATTGCGGAATCATATAATGCTCATGCAGCAAAACCCGGTCTAGAGCTCTGACGCTGGCTTGAAATTCTTTTTGGTCATGAGCGGCAATCAGTCGGTCAATAAGCTTATCCGCCACCGGATTTTTAATGCCCATGATATTATAACTGCCATGGACGTCGGCAGCGGCTGATCCCCACATCTCTTTTTGTTCGTTGCCCGGCATCTGGCTGACCCCGAGAGCCAGGATGGCCATTTCAAAGTCAAAATTATCAAGCCGGTTTTTAAAAATATTGGTTTCCAGATTGCGGAAAGTCATTTTGATGCCGATTTTTTTCAGGTTGTCAATAAAAGGAAGCATCACGCGAGTAAAAGAAGCCCCGTTGGCTGAATTGCTCAAAACCTCAATTTCCAGAGCTTCTCCTGTTTGCAGATATGTCATTTTACCGTCGATAAAATCATATCCGGCCTCTTGCAACAGACTAACGGCGCGGCGCAAATTTGCACGGGTTTCCACGGGCGTCTTATGCGAAGGTAAAGTCAAAGCTTTGTTAAACACGTCGGGATCAAGAGCGTTGCGGTATTGATAAAGAATTTCCAGCTCCCGCCCTTTGGGCAGGCCGGTTGCTTCCATGCCGGTATTGGTAAAATAGCTGTATATCCGACGATATTGGTTATAAAACAAATTTTCGTTGGCCCAGTCAAAGTTAAAGGCCAAACCGATAGCCTCGCGGACACGTTTATCCTTAAATTTTGGCAACCGCAGATTAAAGCCGAAAAATTGTAGCACCGCCGGATGATTGTGCGCAATATTTTCGCGAATGACTTTGCCGCTTTTGACAATATCATTGTCGTAGCCGCTCATCCAGATTTTGGCGATATATTCCTCTCGGACGTCAATATTTCCGGCAAACAGAGCCTGCAGCGTAACGGTCGTATCCTGATAATAATCATAGCGGATTCGCTCAAAGTTATAAAATCCTTTTCGCGAGGGCAGGTTTTCGGCCCAATATTTTGGATTCCTCCGCAAAACAATATATTTTCCGGGTTGAAATTTCTCAACCAGATACGGGCCGCTGCCAAGCGGCACGCGCAGCTCGGGTTTGGCAAAATCCAGGCCGGACCAGTCTTTGGCGGAATAGATTTTAAATTGTGCCAAAATCAGGGGGAGTTCGCGATTATTGCTGCCTTTCTTAAAATAAAACCGCACGTGTCTATCATTCACTTTTTCCACTCTGTCGACATCACCATAATAAACGCGGTAGAGGGGCGAGCCTTTTTTGACCAGGCTGTCAAAGCTGAAAATGACGTCATCCGCAGTTACTTTGTCGCCATTGGCAAAACGGGCGCGCTTGTCAAGGATAAAGCCGATAAAGGAATTATCATCCGGCCTCTCAAATTTTGCGGCAATCAGAGGATAAACACTGGCCGGGTCATCTGCGGGGGAAACTCCCAGACTGTCCAGCGTCAGTTCGGCAACTTCGGGAGCAGCAATGCCTTTAAAGATAAAAGGATTAAAATTGTCAAATCCGCCATAAGCCGGCAGCACAATTTTACCACGCTTCGGCGCTTGCGGATTGACATAATCAAAATGCGTAAAACCTGAGGCGTATTTCGGCGTATCATACAGAGAAAACGCATCGCTCAAGCGGATTTCCGCCGCGTTGACTACGCTCGCCTGGCAAAAACAACTCAACAAGAGCAAAAAGAGCTTTCTCATTTTCATTTTTGATAATTTTTCTCGTCTGCCCAACTGCCAAACGGGTAGATAAAATTTTCCTCCTCATTGTCGGTACCTGTTTTGGCGCGGGAGACAAACGGTGATGTTTCTTTTGTCTCCATTTGCGCCCATTCTTTTTTCAGGCTGTCGAGCGTTTTTTGCGTATCGGTCATCATCGCGTCGGCGGGTTTTTCTTCCGCTGGAGAAATATCCGCTGTCGGCGTTGTTTCCGCAAAAAACTGTTCATCGGGATCTTGTGTTATTTCTTCCGCGGCAGGCATTTCCGGCGGCAAAGGCTCTTCTTCCGCCGGAGGCGGCAAAATCTCTTCATCTTCACTGAAGCTTTTTTCCAAAGCCAGAGAAAAAGCATCTTTTTCATCGCGGAAAACCGGCTCAATGCCGTCTTTTATCTTTTTCTTCCGTAAATTGCCCAATTTATCCAGAAAAGAAAGCTTGGCATGTGCCGCTCCGCTCACCGGCCGTTCGGCGCGCAGCGATTGACTTGCAGCCAAGGGCAAACGCTTAGGTGCTTTTTTCCGGGGCGGCTGCGGCCTTTCCTCTTCATCGTCTTCTTCGGCAAAAATCTGCGCAGTTTCTCGGTTGCGCCGGAGCTCGTCGGAAATTGGCGCCAAAATGGAAAAAACCTTACCCATGATCCCGTTCTCAATCATTTTAAGAAAAACTTTGTCGCTGTCATGTCGTTCAAGCATTTTGATGACCGAAGCATAGCGGGCGCAAAATTCCATGATGGTCCCGGCCAAAATGTTGTCAAAGGAAGCTTTTTCAAAGATTCTTTTTCTGAAATTCGGCTGGGAATTATTCACTTCAATAATGACTTTGCCAAAAGCCCATTTCCCGCCGTTTTGCACTCTGCTCCACAAATTTTCGATTTGTTCGGCAGAAGCAATTTTGCAGTTTCGGATAATTTCCGAAAGCAATTCATTCATATCGGCAATCAGCAAATCAAATTTACCGAGCACAAACCCGTCTTTAATGTGCCCCTCCGTTTCAATCAAAGCTCTGGCCAGCAAATCCGAATAATCCTGATTTCGCTTGGCCTGTGACATCAATTTGCGCAGTTGAAGATTAATGTTTCGGTTGCAAAAATACTGGTTAATCTGCCCAAACACGCTCCAAATCAGAAAAATCGGGGCGCAGACCAGCAGGGCATAGAGTAAAACATTGGCGATTCCCGCCTCAAAAAAGGAAATACCTGCCAGAGCGTCGTTAATAAAACGAATGGCAAAGATCAGCCAAACCAAAGAGGAAAAAATCACGGTGAAAAAAGCAGCGGCTAACACGGGCGGAGCTCCTCAAAAAGATATCATTTCCGTTTATAATGGGGTATCCTAGTAGAAAAAGTCGTTTTTTCCAACAAAAATCGCCGCTTCTTGCACAAAAAGAAAAATAAGAGTCGAATTTTTCAAAAAAATGTGCTATGCCAAAAACGAATTTTTATCATCACGAAGAAGAGATCTATAATGAACACAGGCACAAATACGCTGATACTTGATTTTGAAAAGACAATTTTTGAAATAGAAACCAAAATCGAAAGCCTGAAATATTTGGCTCAGGATGAAAAGGTCGATATTTCTCAGGAGGTCAACCGCCTGCAGCACAAGCTTGAGAAACAAATGCGCGCTTCTTATTCCAATTTGTCTCCGTGGCAAAAATCTCAAGTTGCCAGACATCCGTCGCGGCCGCATTGCTTGGACTATGTATATGCGTTGATTGAGGATTTCACGCCGCTGTGCGGAGACCGCTGCTTTGCTGATGATGAGGCGATGGTCGGCGGAATCGGGCGCTTCCAGGGTACTTCCGTGGTTGTTCTCGGTCAGGAAAAGGGGCACGATATTGAATCCCGCGTCAAATATAATTTTGGCATGGCCAAGCCCGAAGGCTACCGCAAGGCCAAAAGATTGATGGAAATGGCAGACAAATTCAATTTGCCGGTTATTGCTTTTGTTGACACTTCCGGGGCTTTCCCCGGCGTTGAGGCCGAAGCTCGTGGCCAGGCCGAAGCAATTGCTTCTTCCATAGAGAAATGTCTGCAGATCAGCGTGCCGATGATTTCGGTCATCATTGGCGAGGGTGGCTCCGGCGGCGCTATAGCCATTGCCACGGCCAACCGTGTGCTGATGCTTGAACATTCGATTTATTCGGTCATTTCGCCGGAAGGCTGCGCTTCCATTCTGTGGCGCTCGGCCGACAAGGTTAAAGAAGCCACGGAAGCGCTCCGGCTGACAGCTCAGGATCTGCGCCGACTGGGCGTTATTGACGAGATCATAGCCGAGCCTCTGGGTGGCGCGCACCGCAATCCGGCACAGGCAATAGAACGTGTTGGCGAAAGTATTGCCAAGCATCTCAAAGAGTTGATGGCGCAAAGTCGTGATGAACTCAAAAAACGCCGCACTGATAAATTTTTTAGAATGGGACGCCATTTTGCAGAATCTAAGTAGCATATCAACCGAAGTTCTCTGGCTGATTGTGTCGGCAATGCTGATTGCCGCGCTATTGTCCGGTTTTGCCGTATTGTTGCTCGGTCGTCGCTCCAAAAACATGACGGCTTTTGGGGATATTCTGCTGCGCGGTCAGGCAGAGCTTGCCGGTCGTTTGGCGCAGCTTGGCGAGCACAGTCAGCTTGAGCAGGGTAAAATCGCTCGGGCAATAGAGGAACAAAAACTGGCTGTGCTGAAACTGATGGATGAAAAACTCCTTGCCGTGACCAAATCCGTCGGCGAAGGTCTGCAGCAAAACACGGCCAAAACAGCCGAGACGCTGACAGACCTGCGGGAACGCCTGGCCAAGATAGACGTTGCGCAGCAAAAAATATCTTCTTTGTCAGAGCAGGTTGTTTCGCTGCAGGAAGTGCTTTCGAACAAACAGGCTCGGGGTGCTTTTGGGGAAATCCAGCTAAATGATTTGGTAACGTCGATTCTGCCCCCTTCCGTATATGAATTTCAGGCTGTTCTTTCTAATGGCAAACGCGCCGACTGCCTGCTGCATCTGCCGAACCCGCCGGGCAGCATTGTAATTGATGCCAAATTTCCGTTGGAGAGTTATAGCGCTTTGCGGTCGGCTTCCGGCGAAAGAGAAAAGGCCGATGCTGAGCGTTCTTTTCGGTTTTCGGTTTTAAAACACATTAAAGATATTTCCGAAAAATATATTCTTGCCGGTGAAACGGCGGAATCTGCGCTTATGTTTTTGCCTAGCGAAGCCGTCTATGCCGAACTGCATGCACATTTTACCGATGTGGTTGAGGCTTCATACCGGGCTAAGGTCTGGATTGTGTCGCCGACCACGCTGATGGCCACGCTCAATACTGTTCGAGCTGTGCTCAAAGATGCTCAGATGCGTGAACAGGCCGGTGTGATTCAGAAAGAGGTCGGCACGCTGACTGAAGACATTTCGCGTTTGGATGCTCGGATAGACAGCCTGAGCAAACATTTTAAACTGGCCGGCGAAGATGTGGACAACATCAAAATATCTTCGGCCAAGATCGGTCGCCGCATCCAGAAAATAGAAGATCTGGAACTTGGCGAAAACACGCCTCGTCTGGCCGTCGGTCGAGTTTCCAATGATGATTGACGGGCTTGGGATAAATCCGTATTTAAACATTGGACTTTTTCAAAAAATTACGATATTGATAAATGCAACACTGATAAGTAATATAAAGAGGTAAGTAAAGTGACAAAATCAGAATTAATTGAAAGAATAGCTAGCAAAAATCCGCATTTGATGCTCAAAGACGTCGAGCGCATTGTCAATGTTGTTTTTGACAAGATTATCAGTTCTTTGGCTGCCGGTGACCGGGTTGAGTTCAGAGGTTTTGGCGCATTTTCCGTTCGCACGCGCAGTCCGCGTATTGCCAAAAATCCGCGTACGGGTGAACGTGTAAAGGTTGAAGAACGCAATATTCCCCATTTTAAAACAGGAAAACAACTGTTTGAGTTGTTGAATAAATAATTTCGCACAGCTTTTGCCGATAAAGGAGCCGCGCTCATGGGTTTTATAAAAATGCTGATAGGAATTCCGCTGATTGCCGTCCTGCTCGTTTTTGCTTTTGTTAACAACGACTTGGCAACATTCAGCTTGTGGCCCTTCAATATTGAAGTGACCGTGTCTTTGAGTGTGGCTGTCTTGTTTTTTGTTCTGCTCGGCTTTATTTTCGGGGTGCTGTATTTATGGCTTTCCTACGCCCCGGTCAGAGCATCGCTGCGCCAGCAAAAGAAGCAAAACAAACAACTGAACAAAGAACAGCAAAAATTAGTTAAGGAGATGGAGGTTCTGCAGGAGAATCTTGATAATCTGAAAGAAGCCGAGGCTCAAACGCCCAAGCCGGGTTTGGGAGAGCGCCTGAAAAAGGTTTTTTCTGCCGGTTCGGCAAACGCTTCCGATGCGAATGACAAATAGGAATTAAGACATGAACTGGTTATCTGACTTTGTACGTCCGAAAATAAAAAAAATTGCCACCAAAGACATTGCCGATAATTTGTGGACCAAGTGTCCGCAATGCGGCAAAATGCTTTTCAACAAAGAGCTTGAAAAGAACGACTTTGTATGCAGTGGCTGCGATCATCATTTGCGCCTGCCGCTGAACCGCCGTTTTGAGATGTTGTTTGACAACGGCGAATACAAATTGATTGCGTTGCCGAAGTTGCAGGAAGATCCGTTGAATTTTAAGGATTCCAAAAAATATACCGATCGTTTGAAAAACTATCGCAAAGTTACCGGTAATGATGATGCCGTCAAGGTTGCCCAAGGAGAAATAGGCGGCATTGTCAGCATCATTGCCGCATTGGACTTCGGTTTTATGGGAGGCTCAATGGGAACGGCTGTCGGCGAAGGAATTGTCAAGGCAGCCGACATTGCGGTGCGCGGCGGTTATCCGCTGATCACCATAGCGGCTTCCGGCGGTGCGCGGATGCAGGAGGGGATTCTTTCTCTGATGCAAATGGCACGAACAACCGCAGCTGTCAATATGATCAAAGAAAAAAAACTGCCGTTTGTGTCGATTCTCACGGATCCGACCACCGGCGGTGTTTCGGCCTCTTTTGCGATGCTGGGAGATGTTAATATTGCTGAAAAAGGCTGTGTCATCGGCTTTGCCGGTGCCCGCGTGATCGAGCAAACCATTCGCGAAAAATTGCCCGATGGCTTTCAAAAAGCCGAATACCTGAAAGAACACGGCATGGTAGACATTGTCGTGCGCCGGCCGGAAATGCGCGACACCCTGATTCGCGTCATCAGCATTCTGATGCATCAGAAACCGCAAATCAGCCAGCTTGCGCTTGAGAATCATAAAGAATAGTTTAGAGGCCTCGGTTTAGAGGCCTTTTTTGGGATATAAGGTTCAGGCCGTTAACCAATATTAAACTCTGCGCGATTAAACTTATCAAAAGAACAGAACTGTGTCCGAGGGATAGAAAATGCTTAATCTCAAACATGTTGCCATCAGCTCTTTTAATGAAAATGTCGCTTATGTGCACAGCGACTGCAGCGCTTACAAGGTTGATGACATCAAAACCATGACTAAGGTAGAGATTCATGGCGGCATGCAGCCAGTATATGCCCTGTTGGAGATTACGGATGATCCCAAGATAGTCAAACCCAACGAGCTTGGTCTGAATAATGAAGCTTTTCGGCAGATAAATCTTCCCGAAGGGGCCAACGTGTCGGTAACTTTGGCGCCGCCGGCGCCGAGTCTGCCGATTGTCAAACGCAAGGTTGCCGGCAACATTTTGAGTGCCAACGAATATGCGGCCATCATCAACGATATTGTTGCCAAACGTTATTCCAATCTTGATATAGCATCATTTCTGGTGGCTTCCGGTTCATTTATGACGGCTTCGGAAGTTTTGGCAATGACGGAAGCCTTGATAGGAGAAGATGTCATCCGCTGGGATAATGAGAGCATTGTTGTTGATTATCATTGTTTTGGCGGTGTTCCTGGTAATAAGGTTGATATTATTATCAACGCCATCATTGCTGCGTATGGCTTACCAATGCCGACAACTTGCTCCCGGTCGTTGACATCTTGTGCTGGTGTGGCGGATACTTTTGGCGTACTGGCCAATGTTGATATTGACGAAGACAAGCTCATCAAATTAGTCAAGGAAAATCGGGGCGCTATTGCTTGTTATGAGAGTCTGCCGATTGCTGCGGCAAATAAAATCGTTTCCAAGGTTGAGCGGCATATCGGTTTTACTCAGCAACAACATTTAGCGGCATCAATTTTGGCCATCAAATTGGCCGCCGGTATCACGCATCTGGTGGTGGACATTCCTGTCGGTCCGAATTCCCGAGTCAAATCAACCAACGAAGCAATGCGGCTGCGCAAGCTGATTGAGTATGTTGGCGATATGTTATCACTGGAGATTGATGCCGTAATCACGGATGGCAGCGAGCCGATCGGCAACGGTGTCGGGGCGGTCTTGGAAGCTCGTGATGTGATGAAAGTTCTGCGTAACAAACCCGATGCACCGCAAGATTTATTGGAAAAATCATTGTTTATGGCCGGGCGTATCCTTGAATTTGATCCCAAGTTGCGCGGCGGTCAGGGCTATGCCGTCGCCAAGGAGATCTTAAATTCCGGTCGCGCGCTGGAGGCAATGAACCGGGCAATTTATGCGCAGGGCAAAGCACCGCAGCCGCAGCTTGGCCACCTGACCCGCGACATTGTGGCGACAACCGATGGCGTGGTGGAAAGTATTAATAACGAGCGCATCAACAAAATCGGTATCTTGGCCGGCGCCGGACAATATCCGGGAGCCGGTCTTGATTTGCTGAAAAAAGTCGGCGACCGCGTTGAGCAGGGTGAAACTTTATTCCGCATCCATTCGCTGACCTCAACCGATTTTGCCTATGCCAATTCGGTTGTTGACGGCAACAATGGATATGAAATCAACGCCAAAGGATATTAAAAAATATCTCTGCCGACGGTCTGCATGAATCGGCATTTTGAATATTTTTCCAAAAAAAACGTGTCAGCTCTTGCATCAATAGAATCCCTTTCCTATATAAGCAGGTAGAAAGTTAAAATTTGTAGGACTGCTATATAAATAAGGATAAGAGATCATGAGCAATAAAGTCATTGGTATTGACCTTGGAACAACCAACTCCTGCTTTGCGGTTATGGAAGGCGGAGAGGCCAAGGTTCTTGAGAACTCCGAAGGCGCCCGCACGACGCCGTCAATGGTTGCATTTACCGACACGGAGCGCTTGGTCGGTTTCCCGGCCAAACGTCAGGCGGTCACGAACCCTGAAAACACTTTGTTTGCCATCAAGCGTTTGATCGGCCGCCGTTTTGATTCGCCCGAAGTTGCCAAAGACAAAGAGCATGCGCCTTTCAAAATTATTGAAGGTGACAACGGCGACGCTTGGGTTGAAGTCAAAGGGCAGAAATATGCCCCGTCGCAGATTTCGGCTATCGTATTGCAAAAAATCAAGGAATATGCTGAAAGCTATCTTGGCGAGAAAATTGATAAAGCCGTCATTACTGTTCCGGCATATTTTAATGATTCTCAGCGTCAGGCCACAAAAGACGCCGGTAAGATCGCGGGCCTTGATGTCCTGCGTATCATCAACGAGCCGACGGCAGCAGCCTTGGCCTATGGTATGGACAAGAAAACATCCGGCACAATCGCCGTTTACGACCTGGGCGGTGGCACGTTTGATATTTCCATTTTGGAAATCGGTGACGGCGTTTTTGAGGTAAAATCCACCAACGGTAACACTTTCCTCGGCGGTGAGGATTTTGACCAGCGCCTGGTCAACTATCTTGCGGACGAATTTAAGAAGGAAAACGGCATTGATCTGCGAGGTGACCGTCTGGCTCTGCAACGTTTAAAAGAAGCTGCTGAAAAAGCCAAGATTGAACTGTCTTCAACCACGCAGACGGAAGTTAATCTGCCGTTTATCACCGCGGATCAGACCGGACCGAAGCACCTTAACATCAAACTGACTCGTGCCAAATTTGAATCTCTGGTTGAGGATCTGATCGATCAAACCGTCGAACCCTGCAAAAAGGCGATGGCCGATGCCGGCATCACGCCCTCCGAGATCAGTGAAGTCATTTTGGTCGGCGGCATGACCCGTATGCCAAAGGTCCAGGAAAAAGTCAAAGAAATCTTTGGCAAAGAGCCGCATAAAGGCGTCAACCCGGATGAAGTTGTCGCCGTCGGCGCAGCCATTCAGGGCGGTGTTTTGATGGGCGATGTCAAAGATGTTTTGTTGCTGGATGTGACGCCGTTGTCCCTGGGTATTGAGACGTTGGGCGGTGTCTTCACGCGTTTGATTGATCGCAACACCACAATCCCGACCCGCAAATCTCAGGTTTTCTCAACAGCAGAAGACGGTCAGACGGCGGTCACCATTCGAGTCTTTCAGGGTGAACGTGAAATGGCGGCAGATAACAAACTGTTAGGACAGTTTGACTTGGTTGGTATTCCGCCGGCACCGCGCGGCATGCCGCAGATTGAAGTGACTTTCGACATTGATGCCAATGGTATTGTTAATGTCTCAGCCAAAGATAAAGCCACCAACAAAGAACAGGCCATCCGCATTCAGGCCAGCGGCGGTTTGTCAGATGCCGATATTGAAAAGATGGTTAAAGACGCCGAAGCCAATGCTGATGCGGATAAGAAAAAGAAAGAACTGGTTGAAGCCAAAAATCAGGGTGAATCTTTGGTTCACTCTACGGAAAAGACCTTAAAAGAGCACGGTGATAAAATCAGCGCTGCTGAAAAAGAGGCGATTGAAAATGAAATCAAAGCGCTCAAAACCGCGCTGGAAGCTGATGACCTGTCGGTGATCAAAGAAAAAACCGAAAGTCTGATGCAGGCATCCATGAAACTTGGCGAAGCCATGTACAAAGCTCAAGCCCAGGCCGCCGGCGGCACCGCCGGAGCAGCCGGAGCCGAGCAGCCGGCAGCAGATCAGCCTTCAGGTGATGAAAAGGTTGTTGATGCCGATTTTGAAGAAGTCAAATAACTTATAATTTATACTCAAAAAATCCCTCTGAAGTCAGAGGGATTTTTTTGAACAAGAGCAAAGTCTATTTTGAGGCAGAACCTTTGCCGCTGACAGCCGCTCGCAAGGCGGCATTTGTTTTGTCATCCGTACGAGCAGGACGAATATCTTTCTCTTTATTTTTATCTTTTCCGTTAGCGCCGGTTCTTCCAAGCAGGCATACAGACTTTACTTTGTTCCAATAGCGGTCGAAAGTTGTGGTCATCGGAATTTCCTGTTGCATTTCGACATGCGATATTTTTTCATATTGGGCGGGGACAGGATCATGATGATCAACCTGAACAACAGCATCGCTTTGGGCATAAGTGGTCCATTGAGTATTTCCGTCTTTGCCATAGCCTTCGCGGACAACGCCGTTTTCATCAACAAAGGAATTATGTCCCAGCGGGGAATTGTGAAAATGCGGGCTGCCGTCGACATGGCCGACAGTATTGTGAGTACCGACAATCTGGTCTGTTTGTCTGAAAGCATTCAGGCCTTCTTGCGTGACTTTGATATGACCGTTTTCATCAATCATGCCGGCCAAATGATCAACACTTTCCTGTGAAATGCCGCTGGCCTGACTCCAGCCTTCGCCGAAAACTTTCATATTTGTAGATTTTTCAATAAACGGATCACCATGATTCGGATGCGTGCCGTGTTCGTTATACAAAGTTTGCTCTGCGGGGACATGCGCGCCGGCATCATGCACCTGCATCAGACAGCGCATAGCTTCTGTTTTTGACAGATGCCCTTCATTCATTAATGCGGACACCCGTTCGGTCAGCAGATCTTCATGACCGGCATACCATTGATGAAGAATTTTGTCTGTTGCTTCATGGACACCGTCGGCATAAACAGTTCTATCATACCCGGGGATTTCCGGTCTGACCATATAAGCACCCTCCTCGTCGGCCTGAGCCGATTCTTTAATCAGGCCCTTTTCATTTAGCTCGCTTTCGGATAAATCAGAGTGTTCTTTTCCAATCTCAGCGGGAAGAACTTCTTTATGATAATGAAGTGTATCATCGGCATTTTGGCGATATTCGTCGGCAGTAATGTCTTTCGTCATGTGCTCGCCAAAAATTCCTGAGGAATGCAGGCCTGTATCTAATGTGTTAATACCTGCGCCGATTCCGTATCCGCAGGCCAGAGCCGTACCTGTGGAAAGAGCCGTATTTCCGAAACTTTTGGTTAAAGATTTCCAAACGCTGTTTCCTTCTTTTCGAGCAGCCTTAAAGCCCTTAATCAAAGAAGTGCACCCGCCGATAGCCATACCGGCGTAAGACAAACATCTGTCCAGAGGCAAGGCGTGTCCGAGTGCTTCAACTGCTTTTCCGCCCCATACGCCGCCAACCAGAGTTGCCGCGGTAATCAATGTCGTCTGGGCAATCTCGGGAACATGTCTTCCCATAAAGCCCCAGAAGCTGAGTTTTTTGCCATTGCCTTCTTTAGCTAATTGCTCTTTTTCAAGTTTGTATTGTTTATGCAGTCTCCAAGTTGCCTGACCCACATAGAAAGCGGCATACAAAGGAGCTCCGAGCCCAGGCTGCCCAAGAGCCATACATGCCGCATTTATACCGTAGCGAGCACCTTGGTTGACAATTTGGCTTATCATATTTTGCCCGACAGCTTTTTTGTAGCTGCGTAAGGTTTCATAAGCCGGCCCAAAACGTTTTATACAGGTTTTATCAATATGTTGGATTTTGTTAAATATTTTTTTCAAAACCGGCGCATTAACACCAATACCGGCAGTTTGCCCGTTTGAATTCTTGCGTGTTGCCAGGCGGTTTAACCAACCCGCGGCACTATTAACGGCATTTGCAGCATGAGCCATAGCGGCATTTTGGGCAATCTTAACTTTTTTGCCGTTTTTAATATCAGCAATTGTTTGAGCAACATTAGCTTCAAGAACCTTAGGATCAATGTCTTTCGGCTCTTTTTTACCCTCAAACTTTAACAATTCATTAGTTGAGAGCAAAGCACCGATTTGGACGGTTGCAGCTTCTTTATACGCATCTGTAAATTTGTTTTTAAGTTCATCATCGTCAGAGGAGAAACCTTTGATAGCAGCCTGTCTTGCGGCTTCCTCTTTAATAATGTCGGTAAAGATTTTTTTCTGTTCGTCAGTCTCAAATTCAAGACCGTCAATCATTTGTTTGATTTCAGGATAATCTTCCAATTTGAGCTCGTCAGCCATTTTCGATGTTTTGTCAAAGGCCTTTTCAATTGCTTTTGCATCTTTAGGCTCTACTTTGTCAAAACCGTTGTTTTCATCATATACTTTGATTTCCACGTCAAGTTTCTTTTGAGCCTCGTCAGCGGCTTTGGCAATGACAGCGGAATTTTTGTTCAGCTCTTTCAGATAAGCAAACATTTCGCTTGCGCCGTCATAAACATCGGCAATATTTGTTTGATCAACAACAAGCTCTCCTTTGACATAAGCATCCAGCTTTTTAATCATTGCTTCATGGATTTGGGTTTGCTGTTCTTTCAGCATTTCAATCGTTTGGGCGTCTTTGTCTTTTTTGGCTTCTTCGGTTTGGAGCTCTTCGCCGATTCTCTGATGCAGAAAGACCATAAATTTCGGCGGATAGGTTTCCAGAATTTTCTGGCTGGCAGCATTCATAGCGCCGTTAAATTTGGCCATTTCAATCGGAGAGAGGTTTTCAATGATGGCGCGGCGTTCATCAGGCGTCATGTCGTCGAAGTTGTCCGGCAGTTTGTTGATTGCCTTGAGAGCCGTAATTTCAACGCCTTCAACAAAATCGACGGCATTCAGGAATTCGGTGTTTTGCCCGTCAAGCAATTGTTGCCACTCATCGGCATTCCACCCGCGCATAAGCACGCCGTCGAGAGTAATCGGGTTCGAGCCGGGGCGGGAGCCGGGCTGCAACTGAGGAGCCGGGCCGGGGACAATGATTTTTTGGATTGATCTCGGCACGTCGTAAGCATTGTCATACTCGACTTCGCCGGCAATACTTTCGGCAATCCGGGCATCTTCTTCGGTTTTAATCATGTCGTTAAGCCGGTCGATGCCGTTGCCGCTGCGATAAGCGTTGATGACATTTTCATATATTTCAATCGCGCGGGTGTTGTTCGGCCGGTTGATGCGAATGTCGTCCAGACGCTCCTGCAAAATGGAAGCGGTCATTGAATCATTGCGGTTGCGAATATGCAAAACAAGCTGTGATAAATCAGGGATTTCCCGCTCTTCCGTACGCATTTCCGACTGTGGAGCCTGATTAAAACGCTCTTCCCACAAAGAAAGATTTTTGGCATTTTGCAGGTAATGAGTCAACGCGAGGTTGGTTTCGTCTTCGCCGGCTTCTGCCAGATAATTTTTAAACTCCGTGCTGTTGCGGATTATCTCAAGTTCTTCTGGGGTAAATGTTCTGGCCATGCCAATGCTCCTAAGTGCGAATTTATCCATATAAAAATTTATAGCATATTTTGGGCATTTTGACAACAATTTTTGTCTAAAATACATCTGACCAGAATATCATAAAGCAAAAACGCTTAAATTTTATTTAATTGCTTGCTTTTTAAGAATAAAAGCCCTAAGTAAAATATAAACTTATCAGCGCACCAGCGTTGACGCGGACATTATGAACAAACAGGCTGAAAAGATAAAAGGAAATGACAGAGAAAGATTACTACGAAGTTCTGGAAGTGTCAAAAACCGCCAGCGGGGAAGAGATCAAAAAAGCTTTCCGCCGTTTGGCCATGCAATATCATCCGGACCGCAATCCAGGCAACAAAGAAGCCGAGCAGAAGTTCAAAGAGATCAACGAGGCCTACGAAGTCTTGAAAGACGAGCAAAAACGTGCCGCTTATGATCGCTATGGGCATCAGGCTTTTTCCGGCGGCGCCGGCGGTAATCCTTTTGGCGGTTTTGACTTCAACTTTGGCGGTGCCGGTGGTTTTGCCGATATTTTTTCTGATGTTTTTTCCGAATTTATGGGTGGCGGCAGCCGTCGTCAGAGTTATGCCGTCCGGGGCAGTGATATCCGCTACAATATGGAAATCAGTCTGGAAGAAGCCTTCACCGGCATAGAAAAAGAAATCAAAATTCCCTCAAGCGAAACTTGTGATGAGTGCCATGGTCACGGCACCAAAGATGGCAAACCGGCGCCGGTTTGCCCGCATTGCCAGGGCAGTGGCAAGGTCAGGCTGCAAAAAGGCTTTTTTGTTGTCGAACAAAGCTGTCCGCATTGCCGCGGCACGGGGCACGTGGTGACGGAATCCTGCGCCAAATGCAAAGGCCGCGGAGCCATCAACAAAGAAAAACTGATTAAAATAAAAATTCCCGCAGGTGTTGAGGATGACACGCGCATGCGAGTGCCCGGCGGTGGCGAAGCTGGTGTTCGCGGTGGTGAAAACGGCGATCTTTACGTTTTTATCTCCGTCAAAAAACACAAGCTCTACACCCGTGACGGCGCCAACCTCTACACTCGCGTCCCCATTTCGATGTGCTGTGCGGCGCTTGGCGGCAGTATTGAAATTCCGTCGGTCACCGGAGAAAAAATCGAGCTCAAAATTGAACCCGGAGCACAGAATGATGATGTTGTCAGGGTGAAGAACCAAGGCATGAGCATTATCCGCTCCTCGCGTCGAGGAGATTTGTTTGTCAAATTACGGGTAGAAACACCGGTTAACCTCTCCGCGCGGGAAAAAGAACTGCTGGAAGAGTTTCGCACTCTCAGTCAGGATGACAAATGCCAGCCGGAGGCCAAAAGCTTTTTTGACAAAATCAAAGACCTTTTTGCCGCATAAAAAAGAGCCGCGCATCAATTACGCGGCTCTAAACGGATTATTACTATGAGCAATAGACGTGATAATTGCCGCCTGACGTCACAATATCAATACTTCCGTCCAGACCTGAACAGCATGTTGCCGCGGCTTGTCCGGCTTTGCTTGCGTTTGTAAATGTTCCGCAGTCTTTTAAGGCGCAACGGCAATATTCAAGATTATTGCATATTACCTTTCTCTGACTAGGAAATCTTCCGCCCATCGCCT
>CALXTL010000020.1 GCA_944391445.1 uncultured Alphaproteobacteria bacterium
TTGGTATCCAGACACCGGCCGACGCCGATGGTCTGTTTGCCGCGGGTACAAAAATAGGGCTTTAATCTCAAGCCCTCGTGTATCTGCAACCGCTGCGAAATCGTATATAAATCAAGCATTGCCTTAAACTCCTATCAGCAGCATCAGGCCGTTAATCATCGCCTGCCAGCCGCGACCGACGGTCTCGGCCTGTTCCGGCCAGATAAAACAAACGGCGGAGTAAACCAACACCGCCGCCAAAATTAAGTATTTGATATATTTTTTCTTCATGGTTTCTGCCTCATTTTCTTTTCACTGAACAACATATCCAACTTGACCTTGACTTCGGTCAGCAGGTCGTTTTGTTTGGACAACAGTCGGGTCAGGTTTTCCATACGCAAATCATGACTATCATAAATTTTTTCCAATGTTGACACCCTGGTTTCAATATTGCCTTGCCAACGGCCAATACGGATAAAATTAACAATAACCCCGCATATGGCTGCTAATCCTGTAACTAATCCCCAATCCATTTAATTTCCTTTCATCATTTTCCTTTATAAACGATTTTAACATAACCAGATACACCACTGTAATTAACACCCATTTGTCCAACACCTCCTGCTCCATAGCCATTATACAGGCTTGCACCGCCGGCAACGGGACCGCTTCCAGCTCTACGTTCGCCCGGATTTCCTGCTGAATTCAAAGTTGTAGATATAATTGTAGCATTAATCGTAGGCTGAGCACCGGCCGCACTACTTGTACTTCCGCGACCTCCGCCATAGGTTATTACCAAATTGCCAATTGATGATCCTGCACCATCATAACTTTGATACCTACCTCCGGCTCCTATAGATACGGATATTGTTGAAGCCTCAATTTTAATGATGCCAATAAAACCAGAGCCAGAACCGCCGCCAGCGACGATCCTGTTATTTCTATTGTAATATCCGCCGCCACCACCGCCGATACAATAAACCTCATATTTTCCTTTGCCCAAAATTTCGACATTATAGGTTCCCGGTGTTGAGCTTTCAAAAATAACCTGGTCTTTCTTATACGGACCAGATTTTAATAATAAACCCTTACTCCATAATTCCATCATCGGCCTGCCCTCCTAAAGGACAACCCCCGATGTCTTGCCGGCCTTAGGCCTTTACCCCCCCCCGTTCGCTATTTTCATATAAAAATCAAACATTTATTGCCTCACTTTATCATTTTCCTTTATAAACAATTTTAACGTAACCTGCGGTACCGGCATGAGCGCTTAAGTCTGCAGAAGCAGTTCCGCCTGTTCCATAACCATTATAAACAGAAGCACCGCCAGCATAGCCGCGACCAGAAGAACCAGTACCTGTTTGTCCTACATTTCCTGCAATATTTAATTCTTGTGATAATGGCACTATAGATATCTCAGGGATGGGCGCCGCGTAGGACTCGCAATAGCTGGGGTAAGATCTAACCACTGAGGCAGGAGCCCCATAAGATATTACAAAATCTTGGATTTTACTATCTCCACCAGGATAACCAGTAAGTAAGGCTGTAGTACTAGGAACCCTTAAAGGGGCACCCCCATTTCCTACTACACAAGATAATGTAGATTTTTTTAATTTAATAATACCCACAAAACCAGAACCAGAACCTCCTCCAGCTCTAGAGTAACGTACGTTTCCACTTATTCTTTCTGAAGTATGAGCAGCTCCGGCACCACCACCGATACAGTAGACCTCATATTTGCCATCGGCCAGAAGTTCGACGTTATATGTCCCTGGGGTTGAGCTTTCAAAAATGACCTGATCTTTCTTATACGGATCATATTTTAATAATAAATTCTTACTCCATAATTCCATCATCGGCTTGCCCTCCTAAAGGACAACCCCCGATGTCTTGCCGGCCTTAGGCCTTTACCCCCCCCCCTACGAACTTAAGCATTTCAAGCATTTTCGGTATTTCCCTCCGTTATTTCCGGTTTCGGGTACTCGGCCTTAATAGCGGCAATTGTCTGTCGCCAGATGTCGGTTCCGTTAACCTGATCCCAATAAATCATATCCAACTGATCACCGACCGGCGGATATGCCGCCTGCCGCAATTCGATATAAGTCGGCTCTTGCATCGGCGGTATATCAACAAAATCAGGTACAATCCGGCTATTTTCAATCTTACAGCCCGTCTGCTGTTTTCCTTCAGGTGCCGCCGTAAAATCAACCGGCAGGTAACCGGCCGCCAGCACATTCGCCTCATTTAGCCCCCAATTGGAAACACCGGGAATATCTCTAGGAGCATATTCAAGAGTTCCGTTTTCTAAAATCTTAGCATATTCTGTCATTGTCTTTTATCCTTTGTAAACAACCTTTATATAACCAGGCTTTCCTGAATTATTCCTAAGAAATTCTCCGTCACCACCAGCTCCGTAGCCCTCGTATAATGAAGCTCCACCTTTAGCGACACCCCCTCTAGAAGTTTCACCTCTATTTCCTGAAGAATTTAAAGTTGTAGATATGGGGATGACACTAAGGGTTGGAATAGCACCGCCACCACCTCCGCCAGCACCTCCGCCATAAGTTTTTACAATTCCAGCTATTGCAGAATTATTTCCAGGATAGCTTTGGTATCTGCCTCCAGCACCCACGGTGACATTTAATGTGCCAGCGTTAATTCTTATAATTCCTATAAAGCCAGAACCAGACCCGCCTCCCTGCATATAATCACGGCTACTATCTCCATATCTACCTCCTCCACCTCCGGCAATACAATAAACCTCATATTTTCCTTTACCCAAAATTTCGACATTATAGGTTCTCGGTGTTGAGCTTTCAAAAATAACCTGGTTTTTCTTATACGGATCAGACTTCAATAACAAATTCTTACTCCACGCTTCCCTCATTCCGCCGCTCCTTTCGGCAAGGCGCCGGCAACCCAGGCACCCAGCGCATTGTCATAATCAAAATAAAAGTCATAATTCCCGGCTTCGATTTCCGGCGTTTCTTTATTAAAGAAATTGGTTGTTCCCCAGGTTATCACCGGTGTACCGGTAACGGCCGCCATCACCTTAATCTGGTTAAAATATCCGCCTGTCACGCTTGTCGGCAGACTGAATGTCGTATCGCCGCTGATGCTCATTTGATAGATTTTGGTTGTTTCCAGCGTAACCGTCCCGGAAGTTTCCGCAATCTGAACAATCGGCTGCTGATAATCGGCTATTGCCTCGCCGGCAGCACTGACAGCCGCAACAGCGCTGTCTTTAGCGGTATTGATACCGGCAACGGCAGCGGTCTCGGCCTCATCAGCCATGGTTTCAATTGCTGTTTTTTCCGTGGTCGCCAAAGTGCTGATTTCGCTCTTTGATGTATTGGTAAGCGTGGTAATCTCGCTTTTGGCAGTGCTGACCGTGGTATCAAAATCACCAAGTTCGGTTACCGCCTGATTAGCCAGATTTTTGGCTTCCTCCGCCGCCGCAGCACTCGCCGAGGCCTGACTTGCAGATGTTTGCGCAGCGCTTTCACTAAGAGATGCGGCATTCTGGCTGTTTAATGCCTCAGCAGCCGAAGCAGCCGCGGCATCGGCTTTGTCTTCTGCCCTGTCAGCTTGAGCGGTTACCTCGGCAACGGTATCATCAAGATTAATGCTTGAGTTTGTTAAGGCATCACCTTCTTGATTCCACACCAAAGCCTTTCCAGCTGATGGAGCCGGCAAATTAAGATCAACCCCTGTCATACCGATGGGAATTTTTGGACTACGCTCACTATCATCTGCCAACTGCTGTGTGATTGCCGTCAGTTTATCAAGGTTTTCTTCTACCCTATTCGCCGGAAATCCGCTTGATGTTTTATACGGCGTTTCTTGGTTTAACGGTACACTACGCCCGACAACGATATATGTTCCGGCGGCCGGAGCAGTCTTAAACACTACATTACCGCCGTTTACATCAAACTCAACCGTATATAAGCCAGGATCAACCAGTGTCTGAACACCGTCAGCCTCCTGATAAACAGCTGCATATTCACTGTTAATCATATCATACGTAAAAGTAAAGCTTGTGGTAACACCGTTAGCCAATTGTCTTGTAGGATTGTAATTATTTGCTAAAGTCATCGTTTTCTCTATAAAAAAAACGCTGTTCAGACGAACAGCAGATAAACAAAAAGAGAGCGGCTTTTAATGCCTACTCTCCCACCATACTAAAAAATATACCTTAGGGGTGACCCCGTTGTCAAGAGTTTTTTACCACCACCCGACAACCCTGCCGGCAACCGGCATTTCCAAAATCAGGGAAAAGATAAAAAATTAACCATTTGTTTACCCCCCCCCGTATGGTTTTTAGACAGGCCAAAAGCTAAGAAGACCAAGTAGTACAGCGTTATTATATCCATTTTGCTACCTCCTTTTGGCCTTGGGATATAATCTTCAGCTTTACCTTTTCAAGAGCATAAACTCCCAAAGTATCCTTATCTTTCTTGCTTGTATGCTTTTTTCCAGTCTAGAAACAATGCTACCATTACAACCGCAAAAACAGCAAAACGATATGTAACTATAATAGCAAAAATCCAATTATAATCAGGCAAAAAATAAATTCCATATAACGCCAAAAGGTAAAATATTGCCATATTAAAAGGAATTATTAATAGGAAAGCCATAATAAAAGCACATAAAATAAATTCAAAAGAAAACCAGCTATCATGGCCTCCCAATAATTCGTCCAACCCCCAATAAGCAAAAAAATACAAAAGTGCTGAAGAAATTAAATAAAACGATGTCGAAAAAAAAGAAAATATCTTCATTTTTTATCCTTCCCGGCAAAAAAGACACAAAACAAAATAAACAGCACAGTGATAAAATTGATAAATACCCAAACCTCTCGCTCAAAACCAACTTTTATGATTGGATTATACAAAAGGGCGACAAAAAGAAACAGGATATTCACAAATGAAAGCTGTTCTTGCGGATAACGCAGATAAAAAATATACCCGGCATATCCACAAACACACAGTCTCAACAACGTATAATAGCCATACGGCATGGGAAGAAAACCTAACACCAATATACAACAAACCATTAAAGTTAAACTTTTCATCATTTTCTCCACCACTATAAGATTTGTTGTTTACCTTATCCCATGGTCATAAAATAGTCAATTTATTTCAGTTTCGTTTTGTTCTTTTTCTCCAGTTTGGTGCGGCCGCCGCCCCACCACCAATAATATGGCCGACCGGCCAACGGCACATTTTTCCAAGTATTCCAGTCAGCAATCTTTTTATCACTCAAAACATCAACAACTAATTCATCTAACATAACCGGAAACATAAGCTGTTTTTGTAGGGTTTTGAACAACCCTTCACGTTTGACGTTCATAGCCTGATAACGATTGATAGATCCGCCAATGAAGATATTATCTACCAGTGTATCCGGAACATTAATTGGCCGACCGAACAGTAAATCTTTTAAAACATCAGCTCCGGCGTTGAACAACATCAGATATCCGGTCAATCTGATCATATCGACCACCGCCTTACGCGGATTTGTTTTTGCCGTTTCAAAACAAATCCTGCGATATTCATTAAGCTGTTTAATAAAATAAGATTTCATCATATAAAACAGCCTCTTTTTACCACCCTCGGCATAATACCGTGGCATCTGGTCGATGGTAATCGGCTGAACATCCATAAGCTGAAACATGGCATATTCCATAATCTCATCAGTTATGGCGCCGGTTTTCATATCCTCCCTGACATCGACCCATTTTTCGCCAAACTCCTGTCGCAGATAGGCTTCTAACTCCGGTTTTTCGGCTCTTGCATCTGCTCTGGCTTTTCTGATAGCCGAATTAACCAGCGTTTGTTTGGCAATTTTATCCATTTTTTCAAAGCCGGTATATTTCAACACTTTATCCAAAGCCTTGGACCAGGCGCTCGTGTCTGTAAAGCTGCCGTCCTGAATAATCTTGCCTAGTCCTAAATCATCAATCGTAATTTCAGACTTTCCTCGCCAAGCCTTCGCATATTCAAATACCGTATTCCACAAACCGTTTTTATAGGCTGAGGTTCCGAGGTCGCCGAACTGTGTGATTGCGCTTTCAAAGTTTCCCAGCGTCCAAATATATCCGCCGTCGCGAACAAGACGCCAAAACTCGTTACCTAAACCCTGATTAGAAAAACGCGCCAATAACAATTCTTTTAAGCGCAATTCCTGTGTATGACTGATCTTTCCCTGTTCTGCCATTTCCAGAAGCAGATTGCCGACCGAATTTTCAATCGTACTGTCTGCTAAGTCATCTACTTCTTTTTTGACCTGTGCCAGTTCAACTTCCATTCGGTTAATCGCAATTTCTTTGACCTGTTCGGCTCGGCGGTTGCGCAAAAATTCAACTTCGGCCTCAAGTTTGGTTTTGCGGTCTTGTAATTCGGCCTTAACATCTTTATTATAAGTGTTTCTTATTTGCGCCTCTACCGCGCCGATTTTGTAATTACGTGTCTTAATTTCTTTCCATTTTGCTTCTTTCGGCTCCATTGCTTTGTATTCCGCGATTGTTGTCTCGCGGTTTGCCACCATTCGGCGCAGGTTTTGCAATTCCTTGGTTTCTTTGCCAAAATATTTTTTATTCTCAATCATCTGAACCGCGCCTGATATATAATCGATCAAAGCATCAGTCGAAACTTTGTAAAAACGATTCATATGCTGATCAACAACATCAATCGAACGTTCTTTGATATTCCCGATTTTGGCAATACTTATACCGCCGGCATAACCTCTTATTAATGAATTGACAATCTGTGCTTCGTCTTCTTTGGTCCTAATTCGTCCGTCTTTGCGCTTTTCCTCAATCATTTTCTGAATGATGGAATATTCCGGCCGACCGCCGAATTCCTGTTCCACATAATCAAGCAACCCATCGGCATTCTTAATCTTACGCGGAAAATAATCCGGAAGATAAGCAACATCCACACCGACATCAATCATCTGTTCACGCAAATCATCCAAAATATTTCTGACTTCCGCAAAACTATCCTCCAGAGCATATTTTTCCAACAAACGCTGCACTGTGTCGACATCGCGATTTTTCAAGGCAAGATCAAAAGTGTAGAAATCCGGTGTATCCATTTTCTGCATACCGTCCACAAAGCCCTTAATCCGCTTATAATACGCGCTTGTTTTCTGCAGCTTGTCAATCTCCAACCGGCGGTTCATATTATACAGCTCCGGTGAAATCTGCTTTATTTCCTCTTCCAACGGAACAATAGCATCAGACAAATAATTGCGCATGTCGGTATAAACATTTTGTATTGTTTCCCGGCCGCGCTTAAATAACCGTACAGAAGCTTTTTTTGTTTCAATATTCTGCTTATAAATATCATCCATCGCCTCGCGTTTTGCTTTCCAATATTTTTTGGTATTGCCCAAAACCTCACTAACCGGAGCGTCCATATATTTGTCCAAGTCAGCGCCACCTAAAATATCGCCATAAACGCTGCGCACTTCATCGTTCAGCTTAACATTCAGCTCTTTTGCCGTCTTATAAAGCTGCCGCATCCAGTTCATAAAGGCATCAAACACCCGTTTAAGATAAGTACTTGGCGCTTTGCCTTCGCGCAAATATTGTTCAAACCCGCGGGCAAATTGCTCTGTCTGTTCTACTGTATAAGTTGCTCCATCGCTTCCTAACCAGTCATTAATCGTTTCTAACATTTTAGCAGATTTTTCGCTGGTCGGCGCAAAGGTCTTTAATTCCTCAAAGAAAAAATGCGCAGTCTCGTGCATAAAGGTTGAAGCATCAGCCCGCTCAAACAGTGAAATCACCGCCCGACGGTTTATCCTCTGGCTGTATGCGCCTTTGGGATCCCGATATAATGTCTGGTCTTGATATACCGTCTTGACAATATCAGATTTTTGAAGTATATTATTTAAAGAGTTCGACAGAGTTTTTGCTTGCGGCCGCAATTGGAGCGAGTCAAGCGCCTGGGAACT
Source organism: uncultured Alphaproteobacteria bacterium (assembly GCA_944391445.1). GTDB lineage: Bacteria > Pseudomonadota > Alphaproteobacteria > RF32 > CAG-239 > CAZU01. Next base: position 7,942 of record CALXTL010000020.1, read on the forward strand.
CGGAGCCTGCACCAGTTGAGCATTGGGTCTCAACGACAGGCTTATTTTTTTATCCTTTACATATTTAACGCGGTTATCATCTAAAGCCTTTGAAAACATATTCTCTATTTTATTTTTACCATAAAAGCTGGTAATGAAATGATATTTTCCAGAATCTGTCAAAGACAATGCTGCAATCATTTGCTTTCCATCCTTATCCTTAGCATCTAAAATTGCTACATAAGCATTAGGATTGGTTGACTTGTCTGATGATTTTAATATGGCAAGAGGATCAGCAAAAAGTTCCGGTAAACTTTCAACAACATTCATTGGAACATTATGTTTCTTAATTGTGTCTTTGATAATAATCTTTTTATTAGTTGCCACTTTTCCGGCTGGAATTCCTATTTTTTCATAAACAATAGGCAGTTTTCCTAAACGAATAAAAACATTTTCCCCTATTGCTGACCGCTCGGCCGCCCGCAAATCATTAATATAAGTACTTTTATCCTGATTTGAAGGCGAAAATGCCGGCTGCTGAAACCAGGCCAAACCATTATCTCCGGTATCTTCCTGTCCCATTTCTTCATTATAGGCGCGCTGCCGTTCCATATAGGCATCAACCGCCATCTCAATTTCCGGGGCTTCCATATTGCGCCAGTCAATATCCATGCGATCTAAATCTTCGGCCAGTTGGTTGACTTCATTTTCCAGATTATGCGGCGCCTCTTTATTATACCGTTTACGTCCACCAAGTTCTTCGTTAATAGCTTCCAGTAAATCATTAACCGTCGGCCGTTCGCTGCTTTGCGGAAAATATCCGGCTTCCCACGCCGCCAATGCCATATCGTCGAGATTCAGACCGTTTTTATTGTTAATTAAGCCAATAACCTGTTTGCCGGCATCCATCGCTTTTAATTCGCCGCCAAAATCTTTTAATCCGCCGTTTTGTTTCAAAAACTGCGTCAGGCTTTGACGGGTATCTTTGACTTTATGCCCTTTCAGAAGAGCTGGATTTTTTAAAGCCTCATATAAATTGATTTCGGCAACCTCGCCGGCGCGTTTTGCTTCGTTAAAACGTCTGGCGAAGTCCAGATATGCAACTCTTTCAATCCGAGGAAACCGCTGCTCAAAATATTCAAGAGGCGAAATTCCCAACTCTTGGCTTCCCCATAAAGCAACCCCTTGAACAACTTTTGCCTGAGCTGCGGCAACTTTGTCGGTATCACTTGTCTTAATCTGGTCAAATACACGATTATAAACTTCTTCCAAATCAGCTTTAAGTTGTAAAGATTTTCTCACCTGCTCAGTGTTTCCGTTTTCCTGCGCAAAAGTATTAATATCGTTTATCGTATTCTGTAAATTCTTCTGAAATACGGTATTAAAAGCCTCCGGGTGCTGTTTTAGTTTCATCTCGGTAGCGCGACGGTATTTCTCAACCTCCGCCTCTTTGGCGCCCAATTCAACAGCTCTTTGCTTAGCTCTTTCATAGTTTCTGTTAGCATAATAGGCCGACAACGCCGACGCGCCGCCCATGGCTGCCGCGCCGCCAAGCGCGCCGATCATCGATTCAACAACCCCCTCAAACAAATCCTGCTCGGCGTCAATCCCGATTTTTCTAACCAGATTTTCCGCAAATGTTTGTTGTAATCCTTCGGTTATCGGCTCTTTTATAGCCGCTTTGGCTATTTCTTTGCCAACTTCTTTTGCGGTTAATCTGGCACCGGTAGCAATATTTTCCGGCAGCGGTGCAAACCAGCGGTCAATCATATAAGTTGTTGACGCATTGAGCGCCGCCAGAGTATTTGCTTTTTCCTGGTCGCCGTCTTTTTCCAGGCTTTCTTTAAATACGGCGGCACCGCCTGCCCCTGCCATAAACCCGTATGCCGCTTTTGCACCGAATAGTCTGGCTATGGGGCTTATAACCACAACCTGCCCAAAACCATGTCCGGCCACACTGCCGATTTTCCCTAATGACAATCTTCCGCCTCGGCTTTCGCCGGATTTTGACCTCAGCAAATCAATATCACCCATATATGCCGATACATTGTTAAACATATCCGAAAGCCCCAAAAAGCTCTCAGCCATATCATTGGTGTTTTTATTGTCCGGATCTTGCATATTTTTACCCAGCCAATAAAAGATATCTGATGCCATTTTAGGTGTGTTTGAAACAATTTCGCTTGCCGCGCCCTTGGCCGCCTCTTTGGCAAAAGCGCCCCATGTATCGTTTTGATCCGGTGTCGAAAACTCATAAAGCTCTTGCTCTTGTTGTCTTGTAGCCATAGCCTGGCTCATATTCCGCAAATTTTCCCCTACGGCGGCGCCGGTTCTCAATATTGTTTTGGGAATTTCTGCACCGTACTCACCGATTGTTCCGGCGTTTGTTACCAGACTTTTACCCATATTATAAGCCAAATTAGACGAAGCTTCCATTGCCGTGTTTTTGGCCAAGCCGGACCATCCGACCATTCCGGCCACCGAGTTAACAACATTAAGCAGGGCTCTCTGCGGATTAAAAGAATTTGATATATCTCGTCCTTTCACTTTGGTCAGATCAGGCTGTGCCACGTCAACCAGCTCAAAAGTGGCTTTTTCTTTGGCTTCGGGTTGCACATCTACAAGTTTAATCATTTATTTAATCTCCTTCAGAACACCGGCGACATAAATTTGGTCACCCTCTTTCAGCTCACCGCGCAAATAAGCGTCTTCAACTTCAGCCACACTGTCAAATGTCGGCAAATTAAGCATATTACCGTTTGCCATATCAATTAAGCCTTGTAAAACGGCCTTTTTCTGATCATTATTATACTCACCGCCGTCATTTATCTGGCGAAAATAGTCCAGCATAATTTTATTTCCGTTAGCACCGGAATAATTTTCCTGAATAAACTTGTCGGCATCTTTGTAAGAAAAATCCCAAAACCGCCAGCCGCTGTCCGTACTTTTTAATTGTTCAAGATTGCCGCCCTGTTTTTTATAAATTGTGTTCACAAGGCGCTTTTTATCAGATAATGACAAATTTCCGGAAGCATACTCACTTTCGATTTTGGTTAAAATATTGTTTGTCTGCTTATAATATTCTTCAATCTCAGAAGAATCCGTCGGCAGGGATGCAATATTAAGCATGATCTCGGCTGCCGTTTCAGCTCTGGTTTCGGCCGTAATACCTTTTGCCGAAAGCAAGGCGTTTTGTCTGGCCTTAAAATATTTTGAACTGACATTGCCTTCATTTTCTTCCAGAAGCTTCAAAGCTTCATCCGGCGGCAAATCATCAAGCTTTGTTGTCAATTTCTGTTCAGCTAAAAATTCATTGGTTTTGACCTGAAAATTGTGCATTTTTATCTGTTTGTTGACAATTTTCATCATCACATCCTGTGCGTCACCTGATTTGAACGATGCCGCTATTTCCGGTTGCTTTAAAGCCTCCAATGCCGCCTGCGGATTAACCGATGCCAACCCGTTAATATAACTTTCCATATACTGTTCTTCATAATCGGTCAAAAGCTGGCGTGCATCCGTCTCACCCATATTTTTAGCGGCATAATCGTATAATTGACTGTAAGATTTTGCATAATCGGAAACAGCAAAACCAATATCGCCGCGCATACCGGCAGACCTTGCCAAACTTAAATTAGCGTTGATATTTTCAGCCACGTCTAATTTGGTGTTTTCTGCCCGCTGTTTAAAAGCCCAGTCGTTATTGGCCACTTCATAACCTGAAATAAGCTTGTTGGCTGAACGTTCCCAGTCTAACTTGGCTATCGGATCGATTCCGGAACCATAATCATTTAATATTTTGCGCATATCCTGCTGCAATTTCAGCTTGGCATCTGGATTATCCGGGTTTCCTTGGTTATTAAGCCTGAATTGATTATTTAAATTATCCAAATCAATTCTTGCCTTAGTCAAGCTGGTGTCTATTTTAACTTTTTGCTGATCCAAAAGCGTCTGTTTGTACTCTTGCGCAGCCGGCAAAAGAGCGTTTGCATAGGCGCCGAGAGTATTAACCTTTGGCGCTGTATTATAAAATTTTCTTTCCGTTGTCGGTATTCTGACCATTAGATACTCCCCGTAAATAAAGGTTTGCGCGGCTGCACAGGTATTGTTCCGGTAATATTGCCTCCGGATGTCACTGTTTTCACACCTCCCATATCTTCAATTCCACCGCCGCCGGCTAAAGCACTGACACCGGTTTTGGCGATACTTCCCAGCAGATTAGCCCGCGCCTGCGTCATAATATTTTTAGAGCTTTGATTATAAGCCGATTTAATCTCGTTAATGTCTTCAAGCCCGGTATTATAGGTGTCATTAATAACAGCCTGCGGCGTTCCCTCCAGTTCCAAGCCTGCCTGCAAATAAGACACTCTTTGCTTTGCCGCCAACCGCTTAATCTCGTCAGCCCGATTTTGTGCGGCAATAGCGCCTTGTTTGGCCGTATTTCTGGCCTGGCTTTTTGATGAATTAAAATTTCCGACTGCCGAGGCCAAACTCAGCCCGGCAATAAGAGCTGTTGCAACGCCCATTTTTACATTCTCCATAAAATAAAATCTCTGCCTTTATAATAATCAGGCAGTTTTTCCGTTTGCTCAAATCCCAAAAACTCATGCCATTTATTCAAATCTGGTGCATCTTCGCTTATAGTTTTAACCTCATTGATGCCGTATTGATCTATAACGCAACCTATCAAATATTTCATTTTTATGGCATATTTCGGATTATTACCGAACTTGTCAGATGCGATAATCATACCGTAACAGCTGTTTTTGCCAATTTCCCAAAAACACAATATTGCCACCGGCTCGTTAATTTTGGTATCAAACAAGGTATAAGAATATTTTTCAGCCAATATTTTTTTTAAGACAGCCAGCTTGCGTTTGTTTTTATACGGCCATGCCCATTTATTAAACTTCATATTTATATCTTGCGGTTCATAGCGGTAAATCTCTATCATGACCCGAACTCTATATTATACTGAACCATTGTCAAATTCATCGGCAGCGGCAAATCTTGCGTCAGAAATATATACTTTTCTTCAGACGAGGTATCGGCGACCTGTCGTTTTTCGTCGCCGTCCATCGGCAACGGCGGCAAATCCATAAATCCTTGCGGTGAAAAATACTGCACGACAAACATATCGTTAATATCCGTACCGATATTAACCCCAGCCGAATAAACAAAACGCAAAATAAACTCCGCTATTCGTTTACGCACGGTCTGCAAATTCTTTCCGTTGGCGGAGAATCCCAAATTAAACGTTTTCAAAAGTCCCTCATAACTATAACCAACGACGCAAGACGTCATTTCGCGATCAAAATTAAGCGTTCCTTCAGTTACGGTAAAAGTATTCAAATACCCGCCGTCAGCCACGACCATTACCTGCTGTCCCTCAAAATCCGTCAGCCCGGTTATTTGATTAAAGCTTATGTACCAATAATTCCACACACTCGGATTATATCCGTTTGATGCCACCCTGACCTTAACCTGTGTTTCCGATATATATTCGGTTACCTCAAAATAGCCGTATTCCGCTCCGCTGGAAGTTTTATATACGACATAATGTCCGACGTGATTTTGATTAAACACGGCGTTTTGTGCGGTAATCGTATCAACCCCGTCAAAAGTTATCTGATTGTTTTGCAGGGCGGAAAATTCCGTCGAACCGTCAAGATAATTGCACTGCTTCAGCTGTTCGGCAATCAGTCGGTTATAATATTCTTTTTTAGGATCATTTTTAAAGTTTTCCGTTTCATAAAAACCAGTAAACTCAACTTCGTTTGCCAGTTTTTCAATATAATAAACGCCGTTTCTCAACACTTCCAAAAACAAATCATCTTTTCCGTCCGGCCTTGTTACCGTACAAATATCAATAATATTGCCGCTTGTTTCTAAAGGAAACCATCCGTTTATACTTTCACTTGATTTATACAACAGCGCAATTGCTTTGCCATCTTCCAGCAAACAATAAATAATATTGTTGTCGTCCCTTTTATAATATATTTTTTTCAGCCGGCCGCGGGTTACTTCCTGGGACAACATATTTAAATCGTTGGATAAAAACTTTTCGGTCAAAAGGTCATAATCAAACATATAGACTTTTCTTTTGTCGTTTGACACATAGAAAACCTGACTGTCTTTTTGGGTAGGAGCGGCTGACGATGCACCTTCTTTATTGGCCAAATCGGCATTAACCTCGGTTGCGGTAATCGGAACATCATATCCACCGCCGTTTATCAGACATATTCCCTCCGGATTACCAACATACAAATTATTTTTTCCGCCCATAAGCCACTCAATCGGATCGGTAATTTCCGATAACGTCAAACTTAAAGGATCATCATCGTCAATATTAGAACCCGGTACAGTAAAATTGCCGTATTCAGCCACTTCCGAACCGCGCACAGTAAGCGGTTTGTTGGCAAATCCGCCAAACCACAAACGTCCGCCGTAAAAAGCCACTGCCGAAGGATAACCGTCGGTATCGTAGTTCATACCTGTGGGATTGGCGTTTTCAATTGAAAAGCTTGTTGCCGATGTCCTTTTTAATACCCGCGGCATCATTCCCGGCGCCGTCAAATACATAGCATCGGCATTTTGCGCTTTTTGCAGTTTTTTTGCCTGGTCCAATGTTATACCGGTATTAAGCTCAATAATATTGTTTTCATCATCTACAACATACCCGAAGTTTCCGTTGGCGTCATACGTATAAAATCTTAAAATTCCCTCGGTAAACTCCAGCAAATATGACTGCTCGGTATTAAACCTAAACTCCATAATGACGGCTTCCTGATTATTTTTTGTTTTTGCCGCATATTCCATACCGGTACGAAATTTGACGTTTCCTTTATAATTAGAAATAAAATTGCGGCAAACCTCAAATCCGTTAAAATAAAAAGGCAATTCAAACCGCCCGTTAAGATCATGGTCAAGCTGCCCGCGGGTAAAATTATTAATCACAAGTTGCGGCATCAGGCTTTCCTCCCTACCGGCCACAGTCCGGCTCTGGCGCGCAGCAATCCCGATCGTTCAATCCTTATCGGCTTATTTTCCTGTGCATCCACGCCGCAATACTGCGCCACCTTAAGCGGCAGAATCTGAGATATTTGAGTAAACTTATTGTCATTTTCGGTTAATTCGATGCAAATGTTATATGCCAAACACCATGACATCAAATCAATAAAATCAGGCGTATATTTACTTGGATCTTTAATATCCGCCACATACCGAACCGGTAAACCGTTTTCATACTCCCGGTTAGTTAACAAATGCCCGTCCTCAACGGCATAATCATTGTATCTTTCATACAAATTGCCGACACCAAGTATTTTCAGGCAACCGTTTTTATATAAATAAGCATATTTATAACCAAACGCGGGAATATAATTATCGTCAAGCGGCCAAATTTCTCTTTTTCTGGCAAACGAAGGCATCATCTGCCTCAAAGCCGTTTGCCTCGACACGTCATACCACTTGGCGCAAACAATTTCCGCTTGTTTTTCGGGAATATCTATATTTTCCACCGAATTCTTGTCGCCCAAATGGGAAATTGCCAAATTACAAATATCCGTTGCAACCGTCATCTTTAATCTTTCGAAAAAAGGGCAGGTTTTAACGCCTGCCCTGCTGCTTTAAGCCTGTTCAATCAAAATATCAAGCTCGATATTTCCGTTGACCGATCCTTTAGCTACCAGCTTGGCACCGATGGCATAACCTCCGGAGGGAAATTCTCCGGCCGAAGCTTTAACCAAAGTTGCCAAGTCCGCCGTACGGTCAAACGAAGCTATGTTAGCACCGACAATGTCAACATTGTTCATTGCCGTCGCAAAAGACTGTCCGTCCACCAGACAATCTTCATCAACCGCCACATATTCGGTTGCCAAATCAGTGGCTTCCTCGGCAGAAATATTCTTCTGCATTTTGTAAAGGCCGATATCAACCGTACAACCGGTTAGAGCGCTCGATCCTGCCGGCAACATAATGCGCGCCACTCTTGCCGTGGGAGGAACACCCTTGGCCAGAATAATCACATCATTGTTAGCCGATTCAGCACCGATGGCAATCTGGGCTTGCACAGTACGCAACACACGCCCGACCGTAAACATCGGGTCAAGCGGTTTAGCTACTGCATACGGATTTTTATAAGTCGCCATGTTCTTTTCTCCTTAAATAGTGGTTTGAACATCAATGACACGGGCGCCTTCAGTCCGCATACCGTTAATCCAGAAGTCAATCGTCAGTTCCTTGGAATTAACGTGCGTTGCAGACTGTTCAACCGCCAAACGAGCCAATTCCATGGACACGGCAACAGAATCCGGCGCCAAAGCCATACAGTGGCGAACCGTCGATTCCTCGGGCAAAATCGGATTTGTAACCGTATTTCCTCCGGAAACCGAACCGGCAAACAGCAACACGTCAAATACACCCGGACGGGCAAAGCCTTTTTCAACCGGATAACCGGGCATATACAGCTGATTAGTGAACTGTTCTTCATTCATCAAAGCCGTATTCTCTTTACCGGTAATCAGGAGTTTGGCACTGTTGATCATATCCATCTGGATATCAGCGTTGACAAAGGTCTGAATAATTGACGTATACGTCGAATAATTCATACCGGAAGTAGCATCAACAACCTGCACGCCGTCGGATTCGGCCGAAAGCAATGACTGCGGACCATTCGGCGATCCAACCAGAACCGGACCGATTGCCGAAGCACAAATAACGCGGTCAATGACGCGATTTTTGGCAGCAATCAAATCACCCATGATATAAGATGTCGGATCTGCAATCAGTTCGTTGATATCATGTTTTTCATCCAGCAGAACGGTTGCGGTAAAGCGATTTTTACGCAACATTCTGTTGTCTACCGAATAATCGGTATATTGTTTAAGCGGGTTACGACCTTCAACCTTGGTCAACTCAATTTTACCCATCCGCGGCAACGTGTTATATTTGCCGTCAGAGGCAAGGTATTTTACAACCCCTGAAGCCTCCAATTTAGACTGCTTCTGTTGAGCCAACATCAAAAAATTGCGCTCAAACTGAGTTAGAGCAGCCTGGTCAATACCACCGCTTCCTGCAATTTCAACCATTATATTTTCTCCAATAAAAAGTTAACGTTTTATCGGAAAGTTGTCCCTTTAAGGGGATTTTCCTGCCGCTTAGAACCCCCGGCCGGGGTTTTTAATAAACTCGGGTCTTCTAAAAGGTTGTCCGAGCTTTTAAACCTTTTCGCCGATATCTCTGCCGGAAAATACTTCATCCGCATTTCCTTTATATTCGGCTCTTTTAACAGCAATATCAGGAATGACAAAATCAATCGCTGCCATAAAATTAAAATCTTCTGCAAGCTTTTGTCCGGCAATTTTGGTGCAATACTGCTTATAAGCTATTTCCCGGGCACGTCGCAGATCACCTTCGCGATAAAGCGGAATTTCGCGCAGACTGAACATCATTGCCAAATCCTGCAGCTCATCCCAAGTCAGGCTTTTAATCTTTTTGCCGCAGCAAGATGGTTTAATTTCCTTACCGTCTTTTGGTTTATAGTCTCTTTCCACGCTGTCCACATAAAGCGAATGGATACTGTCAATACGTTTTTTAAATACTTTCTCGGCCATACGGGAAAAACACCGGTTAATACAGTTGGCCTTAATCCACTCATCCGGACAGTCAGGCATAATGATTTCAAAATTTTCAAAATCGTTCATTTCTTTGTTGTTACGGAAAGCTCCGCTGCATTTAACTCTCAACATTTCATAAGCTCCTTATTTTATAATCGGAATATTGAATTTTGATTTTAAGGCGTCTATATCGGCCGTTTTATGTGGCCGCCGGCTCAATTCCTCAACGGCTTTAATATAGCCGGAATAGTCGGCATCACCGGAAATACTGCCGCCGGTAGATGCCGAAACGTCACTGTCATTTACCGCATACCGGGTTTGAACCTTATCAACCAGACCGAATACAATTCCCAAAATATTATTTGGCATAGCATTCAACAGTTCTTTATCTTCTGCGGAACTTTCTTTATTTATAAAATCCACCACCGATTTAACTTTTGCATCGGCCTTATCGCCAAACCGCTCACTCATCGTTTTCTTGTATCCGTCTTGCGAAAAAAGCGGAGCTTTGGCCTTTTCTATACTTTCTTTGTATCCTTCCACCAAAGCTTTTGCCTGTCTGGCACTAATGCCGTTTTCATAAAACAATTTTTCAAACAGCTCTTTATCATCGCCCTCAAGCTCAACATTATAATCTTCGGCTTTACCGGGACGCAGCTTCGCATAGAAATCGGCAATTTCCTGATCCGTCGATTTTTCGTCTGGAATACCAATTGTCTTCTTACCGATCATTTTCTGCGCGCTGTCAGATGTCTTCCATAAATCGTCATAAGATTTCAAATTTCTTGTCCAACCCTCATTTTTATAAGCGTCAGGCACAAAAAAACCGCCGTTGTTATCGGCGGGGTCAACTGGTTGTGTCTCTGCTCCGGGAGCGGAAACATCAGTATTTACATCTTCCATTTTATAATCCCTCTATAATTTGAATAAAGACCTTGCGGTCAACAAGGCCGGTTATAAATAAGTTTACAAAGTCTTTCTGCGCTTGCAGTCTTTGTAATTCATCCGCCGACAAGCTTCTGCCCTCAGCAGTGAAAATCCTGCATGCCCTAAGCATCTGCCGGGCAAGCACTTTTCCGTCTTCTGTCGAAAACACTCTGTTAGCAACCGGTTTAATCTCTTTCAAGAACTTTTCCGCCGCTAAATCTTCTTTTTTTCGCTGTTCAACCAGCTTTTCCCATTCATTCATTTTTCAAATCTTTCAAAGCCATGGCGTTTTCTCTGGTCGAACGCGCCTGTGTTTCATTAATCTGCGCCTGCATCATCTGCGCTTGTGCCTGCGCCTGAGCTTCAATCTGCGCTCTAAATTCATTTTCTGATACAATATTATCCTTTAAGCCTAAAGCTTCGGAAACATCGGCCAAAAGCTTATACCAGTTGATCGCCGAAGCTATCTGCGGATTAACCGACATCAACGCCGTAATAACGTTAATTAATTTGAGTAAATCCTCGACTTTTTCACCCTGTCCGAGTTTGTCCACATCATTATTAAACTTAATCTTATACCACGGCTTCCCTTCTTTGATGCACTCAATAACAGCATCCGGAACAATTCGCTCCTGCCTTCCGCTCTCAATAATTTCGGCAATCCGCGTTTCATCGGTCGGATCAACACCCAATACGCCTTTTTTCAAACAAATTGATACACAACGCTTTATAAGCGGCTCAAACAATTCTGTCTTTTGTTGCAGAATCATTCCCGACAAAGAACGTCCGCGAATCGAGAATCGCTGCAGACTTTCGGTTGCGGTCATGTCAGAATTGGCAGAAAAATCAAGCAGAATATCAATTTTAAAGGCCGTGGCTATCTTTTCGTTAAGATAAGGCACCAGCCAATTAATCAAAGAACTCGGATCGCCCACGTCATGCATAGGTATAATCGGATTTTGGCCGTTCAACTGCGCGGCATTAAACACCGTCAAACCGTTTTCTGAGGTATCAATCACATCATCGCCGAATAACGCCGCCGAAAAGACGCCAATCGGCGGGCGCACCATTTTAGCCATCGCTACCATACAATCAGAAACCGCCTGATTAATACAGCGTATGGATGATATAAGCATTGTGCCGGAGGCTCTGCCATAAACTTCACCGCGAATTTTAATTGCCCTGGCCACCGGTATCGGCATATCCTGATAATCTTCGGTATGAAAAAATCTGTTTTCGCTTTTGTCAAACCAATAACCGATATATTTGCATCCTTTTTTGCCCAAAGCCCCCGGTGTAAAGTCATCACGCGGAATAATCCCCTGCACAATGGTGAAAATCTGGTTAAGATTTTTGGCTTTCCATGCGGATTGAACCTTTTTCGGCAGTCGGCAAAACATTTCCTCGTCAAAACCATCAGCTTTATCGCAAAATTCAGACACAACGCGATTCGTCCGCCATTGGTATGTATTAAATACAACCTCAACCAGCCCGTTTTTTCCCTCATCGATGCACAGACTGTCAACCCCGTATTCCTTAAATAACAGCACATTGGTGTCATACCCTCTTCCGTATGCCGAGTTCGGGAAAGCTCCGACACCTGAAGTTCCGAAAGCTTGCTGATCATACAGATAGGCGCTCAAAGCCGAATTCAACCCGGCATTCGGATGGTTCATCTGACCTAAAAGCTGATTGGTCGCATATTCATACCACGGATCCACCGCCGATTTGTCCACCATCTGCAAGATATCATCCGTCGGCTCTAATGATATGGCATTATTACCGTTTCCCCACATAATTCCTTTGAGGTAATCAGCCGATTGCTGAACAGACAATGATGCTGTCGGATCTTCGGTAAATTTGTCCAAATCTTCATTGGCATTAACCTGCCCTTCGTTATAATACTGCTGCGGCCGCACGCGGATACCGACATATTTGGCTGTTTCTTCCCAGCGGCCGACATACCGGTCACGTTCGGCACAAAGCTCATTATAACGTTTTTTAATATTTTCAAAGGTGTTAATCACTTAAATCTGCCCTCTGCCTTTATTAATACTGTCGCCTTTTTCCTTGGAAGGATAACTGATTACAACTTCTGCCATTTTTTTAATTTCCGAAAATATTCCTGCGTCTATTTCCCAACAAGCCTTGAACATTTTCATCAGAATATGAATATCTTCGGTCCAAAGCCTCGTCCTGAGTGTTAAAAACATTGCCGCGGTAAGCTTCCGTAATCTGTTCGCCGTGCTCGTTATATTTACCGATATTTTCTTCTCCCGGCACGCGCATATTTGCGTAACGCCGATCGTTTCTCATTCTTTTTCTTGCTAATCCGTTTGCTATCATTTTTCTAATTCCCGAATAAATTGCCGCGCGAACTTTCGCCGACTTGGTTAACCTCTTGTCCAAGAACGCCGCCTTTGGTTGCATATAAAGCGCGCCTTTTATTGGCATTCTTTTTTTTGTCATCAGCCACCTGCTCAGCGGCGGTTGTTTCGACTTTCGGCGCGTCGCCTGTTAATCCGACCTTATCAGCAAGACCTAACGTGATACCGTTGATAAAATCTCCGATGAATCCTCCCATTATTTTCTCCCTAAAAACGCGAAACGGAGCGTCTGACAACTCTGCCCGGCGCTCCGCCATAGTTAATTGTATCTCTCAGACAAGTCTTGATGCAGAACACCGCCATCATCAGGCTGTCAGCCCTGTCCGGCGAATGTATGCCTTCTTTGCGCATCTCGTCCTTGCTCATAATTAGTCTTTCGCCGTTGGACTTATATTTGAACCTGATTTGCTCAAGCTCTTTTTCCGTCTCCGGGCTGTTCATAATAATCCATTCATTATCAATATACTCTTTAAGCGTATAATAACCCCACGCTCTTTTATTGCCGTATTCCGGCGGAACACCCTGTTGTTCAGCACCGTCAAACGGATTAATCCGCACGCCAAGCTCCTGCAAGCGGTTATAAACCACATACCCCATACCGCCGATGTCAAGCATTGCCGAAGTCGGCTTAAATTTGCCGATTAAATCGACAATCCGGCCGATAGATACCATACTGTCAGGCTCGCTCCAGGCTTCCTGCGCCACGACCTGCCATTGTGTCAAACTCACACGATCAAGCACCGTTGCCACCGTCAAATCGCTTCCCTTAGCGGCAAAGTCAATACCCATCACTCTTTGCGGCGCATAAATATCGCCAAAAGATATGATTGATTTCATCCGCGCTATCTTGTCGGCGTTAAACAAGAAATCATCTGCCTGCGCCAAAGGCTCACCCAGCCAGATATGCCGATAATCGGCTTCATTCAGACTTTTGCATATTTCCGCTTCATCAATTAACTCTTTAGAGCAAAACGGATTGTCAAAATAATCAATATGAATATGCAGACAATTCGGCCGGTTCTGGCAAAACTCATATGCCGGATCACTTCGAATAAAACGGTTCATTGAAAACCAGATAACCGAATTTTCTTTGCGGATGGTCGGAATGACAACATCAATCGTCCTTTTGGTCAAAGTTTGTGCTTCATCCACCCAAACGATATCAAATCCTTCCATACCTTTGGTATTTTCAACCCCCTGTTCGCGAAACCCTTTAAAAATGATTTCCGAACCGGTCAGGCGATGTATAATCTTGCTTGCCGTAACATCAAAATTAAGCTCATAACGCTTAATTAAATCGACCATAAGCCTGTAAACCGATTCTTCAATCGAGTTTTGCGTTTCGCGTCCACAGCAAACGCGTACTTTGCGTTTCTCACATATATACAAAATAATCCGGCCGAATGCCTGTGATTTACCGCTGCCGCGGCCGCCTTCAGCCAAATAATAACGATACTTCCCCAAATTTGTTACAAACGGCAACAATTTCGGCGGCAGATTAAGAATTTCCGGCAGCTCCACCATCGGCGTTTTCCCCAATGTTTATGAAAAGCTCCTTATCGCCGACCTTAACGGACGGCATAATATGAACATTATTTGTCATGACGACATCACTTTTGTCTTTCCACTCGCCGCCAAAGGCGTTTTTCAGCACAAAATCCGCCTTGTTGCCGGCCGGTCCCTCAACACATTGCCGCACCAGATATTCTTCCGAGCTCTGCTGCACAAAATCGGTCAGCGGTTTATAATCAGGTTTTTTGGCATATTCATAAAAGGTTGTTTTGGTAATGCCGCAAAACCGGCAAAAGCTCTCAATCAACAGCGGTGCCGGCGCCACAACGGTTTCCACGCCGTTTTTGGTATAAACCTGCCGAACCCTGAGCTCCGAGGCTTCCAGCCACGCGGCTATTTTCCCGGCCATGTCCTTGGGCGATTTGAAAGACTTCGGCCGGCCGCCGAGCAGTCCCCATTTCTTAAAATCTGCCAAATATTCTTCTTTTGTCTTCATTTTTTGCCCCAAAAACCTCATTTCCTGCCGCTGCGGTAACCGCACGCAAGCGCTTATTTCTCTGGCAGTTGCGCCTGTATTTTTTCTTCGCGCGCTTGAATATGAGTAAGAAAACCCTTTGTTTTTGCTATATTTTATTAAAAAAACGCCGGAATCATCACCCCGATTCCGACGTTCAAAAGAGCCGCGCATCAAAAAATGCCGGAAAAATGAACCGCCTTTTGAGCCCACTTTTCCAGCATACCTAAATTTCTATCACAGGGGTGACCCCTGTGTCAAGACCTTTTTTTCAAGGCAGCAAAAATTTTATCAATCCGCCTTGTTTTCCAGCAGGCGGACAGCCTGTTGCTGTTTTTGTTTCAACGCCTGATATTCCGACTGCATGGCGCCGACGGCATGCACCGCCGAAACCGCCCAGTTGGCAAACGGCATACCGGAGGGATTGACCTCAAGGCCGCTGCCGGCAAAAACTTTCATGAGCTCTGCCTGCACTATCGCCTTGACAATGCCGCCGATTTCGCTTTTGGCTTTGTCCGAAAGCACAATCTCTTTCTTGCCGGAGGGCAAAGACCGGGTGTGTTCTTTGACCGCAACCTCGCCTTTAGCGTCATTCTGAACCGCCGGCGAAGAATCCGTCACCGCACCCAAAACCTTCAGCACCCATTTTCTGAACTCCGCCGCTTTCGGCGTCCGGGCAAACATCCCTATCAGCCAAGCTCCCTCCCGGTTGAAAATACGCTGTCTTCTCATCAAATTTCCCGAGCCTATCGTTTCGATAGTCTGGGACATTTCATTATCAAATTCAGATTTATGTTTGCTATAAAGCAAGGTTATTGCATTTGAATCGCTATAACTTAACGCTTTGGCTATATCCGTTGATGTAAACCATAACTGATTTTTATGATTGATTAATTTTAAATTTTGAGAATTAAATTCAATTAGATTATTCATTTTGCTATTCTTTCTTAGAAAATCGCCGTCAGATATGAGGGCGGCGTGGACTCACTAAAAGCAAATAGCAAATGCTTTGGCTGATATTGATTATTTTCAGCTCTCATCCACGCCATAAAAGGCATAAAAAATACACTCTGACGGGGTGTTGAAAGCCGTGCTATTTGTTTTTAGATTTTTAGGTTACCCCGCAAAGGTTAAAAAATCAATAATAATTCCGCCGTTTCTCACAACCGGCTTTTTGTATGCCAATAAAATTTAACCAGCCGGTCCAACCCGCGGCACAAATCCAGCCGCTGGGCATACAAATTCTTTTTGATTTCAAGCCTGCCGCCGGCCGCCGCCAGCGGTTCGTCATCAATCGCCACCTTTCTCACCGCCGGCCAAAATTCCGCCGGCACCGCGGCAATTGCTTTTTCATACCAGTCGCGATGATGCAGCATTCTGGCCGAGGCTTCCGTCCGGCCGCCGCCGTCAACCCTGATTTTTGCCACATCAACCGCCGCCCGGCCGGACAATCCGCCCAGATAAAAATCGGCATTGAGCCTTTTGGCGGCGCTCAGCCGGTCAAGCGCCGAAACCATCGGGTCGCCCAAATCCAAATAACCGCTGGCAAAATATTTTTCCGCCACACTCATCCGATATTCTTTCATCATCTGCCGCCCTCCTCACACATATAGCCGATTTTTCCCTGGCGGACGGCAAAATTGCCCAACAACCGCCTGAGCCACCACTTGTCATGCTTTTCGCCGCAAAACTTCTTCCGGCAAAACATCTCAAACCCCCGCCGCAAAAATCTGCTGCCCCTGGCAAAGTCCGCAAACGCCGGGTCAAACAAATCCAGCTCAAAATCATCGCCGATCTTGACCCAGTCCTTGGCGTAGACTGTTGGCCGCGCCACTATCGGCCGCACATTCTTCTTGCCGAGCTCCGCTCCACCGCTTGAGCGGGGGAGCTGCCCGCAGGGCTGAGGGGGTTTATGAACCGCCGCAGGCGGAGTTATGACCGGTGTTTCCTTTTCCCGTTCCGCTTTCGGATTTCCCTGTTCATTTTTCCTTATGATTTCATTTTCCTTTACGACCGCGGCTTGTCCGCGGTTATGATTTCTTATTTCCTGCTTCCAATGCGGCTTCCGCCGAGGTTTTTTCCGCTTTTCCGCGTTTACGACCGCGCCGCAGGCGGGGTTATGACCGGTTAGACCGCCTGACCGGTTATGTTTATCTGGTTTCCGGTCGAAGTTATTCACAGCATCGCGCGCGCGCCCGCCATAATTTTTTAAATTTCTATTATGTTCATAATATTCATAATTTCTATATTCTGCATCATTCTTCGCTACGCCTTGGCTGATAAGGCTTTGCTCCCTGTGGCTAGAAAAATTATTTTTGACTGCCGTTTTTTCTTCCGCGCGTTGTTCTTTTCGCTTTTTGTTCAAATTTTTTGAGTTATCCACATACCACCGCCGCTTCTGTTCGCGAATGCGTTTGAGCTTTTCTTCTTTTTCCCATCTGGCTTGAGCCGCTGACCGCATTTTTTCGCCCTCGGCAACATATTGCCGGTGCCTTTCGTCAACAGCATCGGCCACGGCGTCAAAATAATTCAACACCGTTTCCGAATATTTGGAAAAATCAAACCCGTCGCCGGAGCCGTGTTCGTCCCACCAGGCGCAATACTGGCTCAAAAGAAACGTAAACTCGCCCAGTTTCTCAAACCCGTAGCGAATGACCATCTTGTCAATCATTGCCTGCGGAACCAAAAACATTTCTCTTTTCATCGGCGATTTTCCCTCTCAACAATCAGCGCAACCGGTGACACACGCCAAAACGCGGCAAAGTCAAATAACGATTTTACCGTCAGATCGTCCTGCTTGCCGGTGCGCAACTTGTGCAGCGTGACACAAAGCGAATGAGGCATTGCCTTTTCATACCGCCGCTCCGCTGCCAAACGCAGCAACGGCGCCAAAGAAATATCGGTCGCGGTGGTGGCAGCATCGCCCTGATGTCCCGTCAGCAGATATTCCGGCGACACCCCCAGCACCGCCGCCATTTTGACCAACCGCCGCACCTTGGGGACAACAAATTGATTTATCTGGATGCTCCACCGGTGCGGCCGGCCAAAAATCAAGCGGCTGAACTGCGTTATGCGCAAGCCGCGCGCTTCTCTTGCCGCCTCAATCCGGTCAAGCACCGCCAACCCCTGATAATAGCTTTCATCGCTCATTTTTTACCGCTCCTTTAAACAAAGCTCTGGCAATAGCCTCAGGGACCGGCACGCTCACAGCGTTGCCGAGTGCTTTATACCTGACGCTGTCTGACATAATTTTTCCTGCACCGTCCGATTGCGTCCATTCGTCAGGGAACCCTTGCAAACGCTCGCATTCAAGCGGTGTGAGCTTACGGATAGCCTGGCCGTCATATATTCCTGGATTATCGCGTGCGGTCAGCGTGAAAGACGGTTCACCGCTATTTTTGAACACGCGGCCATTCTGTTTTTTATTTGTAAAGCTCGGGGTAATAACGGAGCAAACCATATTGTTTTGCTGGAATGCGTTTGCGGTTATAGTTGGGCACGATCCGGAATGAAAGCCCCCGTAATTTTTGCCGCGTGGATATGTAAATATTTTAGGCTCAAGATTGCCGCCGGAGAGCGCATTCAAGCATGGGGCGGATCCATCAACCGAATAAACCCGATCCTGCTGGTGGTTTTTTGGTGTACGATTTATTTGTTTGACTTTTTGTAGCCGTTGACTTTCAACAACATACGACCCGTTTCCGACGTTGTCGCCGTAAGTGGCGGTAATGCAGAGAGCCTGCTCGTTTGATACGACAGAAGCCGACGGGTTGCCGCCTCCGAGAGGAAATATTTGGCGGCCGGCGAAGGCTCCAGTACATCCGACAAAGTAAACCCGCTCGCGATTTTGGGGTAAAAACCAGTCAGTATCGACAAGTTGCCATTGGCACTCATAACCCCCAAGGTCGGCAATCTCTTGCAAAAATCGGACAAAGTCGCGTCCTCCGTGACTTGTAAACAGCCCTTTGACG
Source organism: uncultured Alphaproteobacteria bacterium (assembly GCA_944391445.1). Lineage (GTDB taxonomy): Bacteria > Pseudomonadota > Alphaproteobacteria > RF32 > CAG-239 > CAZU01. The sequence goes on from CALXTL010000020.1 coordinate 26,849, forward strand.
TTTTCAAAGATAAAAACATCAGGTCGCAGCTCTCTAATACACCGGATTGCCTCAAAGAACAAGCCGCTTCGCTCGCCGTCAAGACCTCGTCTTTTTCCAGCAATGGACAAATCTTGGCAAGGAAATCCCGCAGCAAGGACAAGCGGCACACCTTGCTCTCTTTGCTTAATTCGGGAAAAATCTCTAATTGCTGTGACATCTCCTAATTCCTCCGCGTCTTTGAAGTGTTTTTTATAGATAGAGATCGGACCAGGCGCAACCTCGGCAAAATAATGCGCTGCAAACTCCAGCCCGGCGCGCCGGAATCCTTCGGCAAAGCCGCCTATGCCCGAAAAAAGGTCAACCAGCACAATCTTGGTCATCTTTTCCTCTGTTTAAACGTATAAAATGCCGCCTGCTCCGGTTCTCCCTCTTTAAGCCCCACAAACTTCCCCGAGGTTGGCACCGATTGCTTGGACCGAAACTTGAGATAAACGACGGGCGGCATCGCCGCTTGAAAGGTGGGGAAGTTAAAGATCCAAGGCCTTGCGATAAGTTTCCAACAGATAATCCCATGCATCTCTGGTTGCGGCATCGGTGGCGCGCAATTTGATAATGGTGCGCATTATGTTGACATCGAACCCAGCCGCTTTGGCCTCGGCAAACACAGCAGTAATATCATTTTGCAAACTTTTCTTTTTCTCAGTCAGCCGCTCAATGCGCTCAATCAGCGAGCGCAGACGGTCAACGGCAATTCCTCCGACCTCTTTGTCTTTTTCTGCGACCGGCGCCATCACCGGTTCCGCCGGATCATCTTTGCGCCGCAAAACTTTACCTATTTGTTCACTCATCTGTTTTCTCCTTATGTTGATATTGTCCGTCAACCCGCACAAACGTCCGCTGCAGGTTCACCGCCATTTTGCACTGCACCGCGCGGTTGATTTCGTTCCAATAAGGATTATTTCGCAAAAGCTGGCAGACCAAAACACCGGCCGCATCATTAAACCTTCCGGCCAGCGCCGCGTTGGCAATAAAAAAATCGGCCATTTCTTCCATTTTGCCGGGGTACGAGCGCGCATTAAAATACTCTTTGGCTTCCGCCGAGGCTTTTTCCCGCTGTTCGGCTATTTCAGCGTCAGGAAACGTTCGTTGGTGCCATTCGCTGATACTGTCCTCATTCCAAAAAAACTTCTTCACCGCTTAAACACCCCGTATTTCTCGCCGTCCTGGTTAAAATAAACCGATTTTTTCGCCGGCGGCGTCAAAACCAGATACCCCCATTTTTCGACAAGTCGGATAATATATCGCTTTATCATCATCGCAGCTCCTTTAAGTTGGTTAAAAAACTCACTCTTCGTCAATATCGTCCGGCAGCCACCAGTCAGCCAGCGCGCCGAGACAAATATGCAAAATCTCAATCATCTTTTTTCGCTTCTTCCTCATATCGGCGGATAAAATCAAGAACTCTTTCTTTGCCGTCTTCTTTGACAGCCTGCCCCGCCATAACTCTTGCCACAAAACTCGGATCATTCTTAGCTTTGGCTCCGAAAGTTGTCGGTGCCATTCCAGTTTTTTGCAAAAAAGTACAGATTTCTTCTTTAAACTCTGCATTTGATAAAATCATTTTTGCTACCTCCAAACCCAAATTATAGCAAGTATGCTATAATGTCAATAGTATTTTTTGCTTAAAATAATAACTTTACTTTTTTAGCAGTTATGCTAAAATTTGATTAACAGGAGCAAGCACCATGGATGATAAAATTTATGCGGTCAAACGGCATGTTGCCAAATTAATTGAGAACAGCGGATTCAACTATTCAACTTTGGCTATTCGCCTGGGAAAAAACCCGACTTATATACAAAAATTCTGCAAAGAAGATTCGCCACGGCGGCTTGATGAATATGTCCGCCGAGGTCTGGCCGAAATTTTGCAGGTTGATGAACAGGAGTTGACAGATCTTCCCGTAACGCCGCACTTTACCGGCACGGCATCAGCCGCGGAAAAGCTGGCTTCATTTCTCACCAAAGACGACGTCGTCATCGATATGATCGACGCCACCGCCTGCTGTGGCGACGGTATAGATAATTTACCGGAAAAAGTCTGCGGCCACTGGAAACTTCCGGCCGTCGAGTTCAAATCCATTACCGCCGGCCAGCCGGAAAATATAAAAATGCTGCGGGTTCAGGGTGATTCGATGATGCCGACCATCAATGAAGGTGATTTCGTCTGGGTTGACATATCCAATAACTTTGCTTCATCCGACGGCATCTATCTCATCCGCATGGCCACCGGCCTGGCGGTCAAGCGCCTGCAGGCCGGCTTGTCAGATATTGTTATCAAATCCGACAATTCCCGATATTACGATATCACCGCCGCTGTCGGCGAAATCCAGATCATCGGCAAAGTTGTTTATATCTTAAACGGACGTAAGGCTTAGGTGAGATCGTAACATTTTGTGTATTGATATTAACCCAAAATTGACTATAATTAACTTATAGGTTAAATAATGAGCATAGATATTGTTTGCAAAGGCAGATGGGAAATAGGTTTTTACAAAGACGGAGACCAATGTTGCGTTGCAGATTATATTGCTTCAAAATTTAATGAGCGAGCTCGGGCGCATATTTATGCTTGCCTGGATATGCTTGCCGAAAGAGGTCGGACGGCTCTAAACACCGATATGTTTCACAGTGCCGCAGACGGATGGGAAATCAGACATAATGAGTATTTATATAAAATGTATGGTTTTCACAAAGGAAAAGAAAGATTATATGCCATTTTGCAAGAAGATAAAAAAATCATAGTTTTTACACACGGTGCCATAAAAGGAGGACAAAAAACTGCCAAAGAAGATATTGACAAGTTCACAGAAATAACTTGGAAATTGATCACAGAAGGAGCATTACCATGAACCAATATGAACAGGAATATCAAGAAGCAAAAAAAACGCCGTATTTTAAGGCTATGCGGGCAATTTTAGACGTTTTATCAGATGTATCCCGTATTATGGCAGAAAAACATCTGTCAAAAAAAGATCTGGCCGAAAAAATGAACGTATCTCCCGCATATATAACCAAAATCATGCGCGGCAATGAGAATCTGTCTATGGAAACAATCGCCAAAATAGCGGTTGCCATGGATTGTGAACTAAAATCGCCAATCATATATGACCCCCATCAGAGATTCGAGGAAAACTTGTATGATTTCGCTAAGATGAATATCCATGTATCCCAATCTAAAAAGAAAATATCCATTGAAAAAATTGAAAACATCCCCGAAACTGAATATGAAGAGATGAAGGAAGCTTACACATGTTGTTGCTAGACAAATGGTTTATTGAAAAAATTCAACTGCAATCAGAAATACAGCCCTCTCAGGGCCCAGAAAAATTAGAGGTAAAAAACTCTATTACCCCATATTTTTTTATATCGAAACACGATGAAGAAAAATACAAGATAACCTTGGAAATCAAAGCCTATATAAAAGAAACAGGCTTTATATTCAATATGACGGTCAGCGGCTTTTTCACTATTAAAGACGAATCGGAAAAAGCAATTCTGGAAAATGCTCCCAGTATGTTGCTGACTGCCGCTCAAAGCATTGGCGACATAATTTTAAACAAAACACCCTACCCTAATCTCGAAATTCCACATTTTTAGTTTCATGTTTGAAAAACAAAGGTATCAGACGGATTTGTTTTGCATTGGGGGGATAAAAATTCAATGATATTTGATGAATTTGAAAATATAGGAACAAAACATCACGAGATTTACGACACTAAAGATTGGGATGAACGGAAGATGCTCCATTTTATAAACTATAATGTAAATAAACGCACGGCAATGTTAGAAAAATATCTGCTTTTTGCTTGTGTTACTTTGCTTGTTATTCTTTTCAGAATATGGTAAATTTTGTTTGACATTTTCCTGATATGCTTGTCGGATTAGCCAGCCATGCCTGCGCTCCCAATGCTACTTTAGAACAAAAAAAACTGGCTAAGATTATTGAAAAACAAACTTGATATTTGGCAATTTAAATAAAAAAATCGCCCGCTATCCTACCTTCCTTGTCGGACTCTGCATACTCCGTACGGAGCTGCTTCGGTATAACGGGCATTTCCATTATTATCATATACTGATATATACTATTTTCCAATTTCTTACCACCGCCTTCGGGTGGTATTTTTTTGCACAAAAATTTTTCCTGTTTTTCAAATGCTAAGCATTTATTTTATCTTTTTGCTAAGAATAAAGCATTTTTTGCTATTGACAATTTTAGCAAATATGCTATTTATTGCTATAACAAAACCAACAGGAGAATACCGCAATGACATTTTTTCATAACTTTATTATGAGCTTTATTCTGGCACTCGGCCTGTTTATAACCGCCGGCAACTTTCACCTGGCCGCTTTGAGCCTGGACCGCTGCGAGCAGCATATTGCCACCATCAGCGCTGCCGCTGCTCATTTGCCTCCGGAGGCTTAAAGCAATGCCTTATTCATTTTCCGAACAAATCGAGTGCGTCAAAAGAGAAATCGGCATGCGCAAAACCGTTTATCCCCGCCTGGTTGCCAAAGGCAGCAAAACCCAAGGCCAGGCGACCAAAGAAATCGAGCTGATGCAGGCGGTCGAACAAACGCTTGTTCTGGCAAGCCGCTCTCACCTTGACAAATCTTTCAACCGGCCGCAGCCGTGGCTTGACTGGAAGGCCTGGCCTGACAACAAACCGGAATCGGAGGGACTTTATCTGTTGTGTCTGCCCAACGCACATTTCATTAACAAACCGGGCTTTCCCAACCGTGTGCCGCCCTATTGTTACCAAATTGCCAACTGGGACTCCATAGCTTTTGACTGCGATCCTTTCACCAAACCGATTGCCTTCGCCGCCCTGCCCGAATTTAAGGAGTAACACCCATGCAGCCGCAACTCAAAGATTTAGCCCTGTGGTACAAAGACTGGACCGGCTTCACTTTATCCGAGATGCAGTCCGACCTTCGTGCCGTTCTTTCCCGCCGTCAAAAGGCGCTGTACGACGGCCCGACCACGACAATCAAACGTTCCCTGGCTTTTGCCGAGATTATCAAAGCGGCCATCTGCCTGGAAACCGGCCAGGATTATGAAACATCCTTTTCCGATTATCAGCTGGCGCAATTCCGCCGCTATGCCGATCCCAAACGGCAGATGTACACTTGCCGCCACTGCGGAAACGAATACCCGGCCTTTGCGTTTGCGCCGGGCAGCAGATACTGCATTCGCTGCGCCGCAGAGATAAAGCAAATATCAGCCGCCGCGGCAGCCTATAAAAAAGCCGGCGGCTACATCAACCGCAAAGGCGCCATTATCTGCACAGGCATTTAACCTTTCCCCTGGCGGTTCGCAAAAAAATACCATAGTCACTCGCCGCTCCCCGGTTGTCAAAGTTGCGAATAAGACAACAGCTTTATTTACGGAGGTACCCGATGAAAAACAAACTGATTGATTTAAACAATCACTTATTTGCCCAACTTGAGCGCTTGAATGATGAAGAGCTTACCGGCGAAAAGCTGACTGAAGAAATAGAACGCGCCAAGGCTATAAGCCTGGTCGGCTCACAAATTATCTCTAACGCCTCGCTTGCTTATAAAGCGCAGGAATTTGCCCAAACCGGTGCCAAATTGCCTGAAATGATTAGCGTTGCTGAAAAGAAAGTTCCCAACTATGGCCAATTTAAGTAAATATAGCAAAGAGATGTCAGATTGGCTGAAAAAGCACGCTATCGGCCGGCCATATAAAGACATTGCCGCTGATTTCAACAAACTGTTCAATACTGATATCAGCCATAAAGCAATTATGCAAAAATGCCATAACCTTGGCTTATTTAACGGACTTACCGGCGGCCGTTTCACCAAAGGACATATTCCGGTAAACAAAGGCAAAAAAGTATCTGAATATACTTATAGAAAAATTAAAAAGACAATGTTTAAGCCTGGACATACCCCAGCCAACCACCGCCCGGTTGGTTCAGAGCGCATCAGCACTAACGGATACACTTATATCAAGACAGCAGAACCAAACAAATGGATGGCCAAACATGTTTTCGTCTGGGAACAACATTTTAACCAATTAAACAAAAACGAAGCCTTGGTTTTTCTTGATGGCAATCGTCAGAATTGCGCAATAACAAATCTTTGCAAAATAACCCGCAGCGAATTAGCGCGCCTTAACCAAAACCATTTGCTGACAGATATTCCTGAGTTAAACAAATCGGCCTTAAGAATCGCCAAACTTCTGGCCCAAATCGGAGAAAGAAAAAATGGCAATCACCGAACTAAATAAGCTGGTACGCAGCCTAAACAAATTCAATAACAGCAGCTGCCGAATACGCGTCCCCAAAGGAAAACCCGTTATTGATATCGAAACCTTGCAAATTTGGCCAAGCCTGACCGCCTGCGCCGCCCAGTTGCAAACTTCCCCATCTTTTGTCTTTGAGGCAATACTCGAAAAAAATAAATGTAAAGGAAGATTATTAGAATATTTTGACGACTGGGTTGTTTGGTCAAATAAAGATAAAGAAAAACACACCAAGAAAAATAATATTTATTTTTATTAACAGAAGTAAAGGAACAAAAAATATGACTGATTTATCCGAACTCAAGCAAAACTTTGAACAAAACTGGCCGGAAATCATCGCCCGCGAGGAAGTCCCCAAATACACCGGCGGACTGTATTCCGCCAACACCATGGCCGCTTACGACACCCTGGGCAAAGGCGTCAAAAACCGCCTCAAAGTCGGCCGCAAAATCGCCTATGCCAAAGCCGATTTGATTGACTTTGTGATCCAAGGCCTTGAACCGGTTAAAAGTTAAATCTCGAAAAATCTTAATAAAGGAACCAAAAATATGCCACAACCAGATTATGAAAATGATTTAGCTTTTGAACCCCGTATGACTTTTAAGGATTTGTGTACTTGGGTAAGACAGCAAGATTATCCTCAGGTAACTGTTGAGGACGATATCAAAGATTGCGCAAGCATATACATCGGCAGCGATGAATACAACTCCATAGAGTTTGATATAAGCGGAATCATTGCGCTTAACGGAGATCTCATAACCGCCGGCCGCTCTCCGGAACAAATGCAAACAATCATTAAAGTGTTATTTGAGGATTGAGCGATGACGATTGACGAATTTATGACAGATATAGCGCCTAAAATGCGCCCGGGATGGGTGGCTATGGAAGATGGCGGCCGATGGTGTTGGTTCGCATCTAAACCAACAATGGTTGGCTGTATTTGGATGAGTTTAGATCTTAGCTTTTCTCATTTAAGCAGTTTTGACATCGCCCCCGTTGAAGACTGGACACAATCTTTAAGAAAGGTAGGCAAATGATGTCATATTTAGGGATGTATTTTTTCACAAAATTAGATGATTTACAGTATTTTTTGGGTTGCGCAGGATCTATCACATTATTCCTCGTTGCGGCTTCATATATTATACTTATTGTGGTAGTTGCCGGTATAACAGATGATATGCAAGATTTACCTGCGACATATAAAAAATTAGTCAAAAAATCACATCTGAACACAATCTTGGTAATTTCAATATTGTTTATCATCCTAAAGGTCCTTTTGCCCACAACCAAGCAAGCGGCATTTATCTATATCGCACCTCAAATAATTGAGAATGGCGAGGTTAAAGATACTGTGAAAAACATACCTGAGCTCACCAAACTCGGGACAGAATATCTTAAAGAATTGTTAAAAGAAAAAATTGAAAGGCAAAACTAATGGCTACCCCGTCTGCAAAGATGAAGTAACTTTTTATGAGGGTAAGAATGATGACGTTACAAATAAGTAGGGACTTGGGACATTTTACAGGCGGGTTGCTTGGTAAATGTATGATTTATCAACTGGGGTTTAATGATGCATTTATGGTTGATAATGAATTTTCGGTTCTTGTTTCCAAAGACCACGCAAGCGTTAAGCAACGAGGGGAAAAGCGTCTTACGAAATCTATTTTAAGTGAAATCGCAACTGAGAACTGATTTTGAAATAAAAAAGGATGGTTCTTGTTTTTATATTTTTGACAAAGGATACAAAGACGATGAGTAAAGTGCCACAGCGGGACGAGATTTGGAAGCATAAAAAAGACGGATATTTAGCACGAATTACTGCTATTGTCGGGGATGCTGTATTTTATTTTAGTAATGAAAACGGGTGCAACAATGTCAGAGAAATGGAAGTTGTCAGTTGGCATACATACTTTCAAGAAAATTTCGTTTTCATAGGCAATGGTAAACCGCTTAATATTTTATTTGAGATGGCAGATTAACAACACCGGGGTGCTGCCGAGTAATCAATAAGGCAGGACACTTGAGGGGATTTTGTAACTAAACCTCAATGACGGATGCGTACGCCCCGGTTACCAGATGCCGCCGAATATGCCGAATAAGGCGGAGGTTGCTGAAGGACTTCTGTGGTTGTCTGGGGCATTTTTTTGAAAGGATTGAAAAGATGGAAAAAGAAAAACACAAATTTAGAGTTGATTTAGGTGCAACGGCAGATGTTTACGCCGTAGCCTATGTAGAAGCCGCTGATGAGGACGAGGCAAAAAATCTGGCCGTAAACAATACCGAGGCTTGGGTTGTTGACCTCGTCGACCAAAACAGCATTGAAGTCTTTAATGTAACCTGTATGAGATAAAGCAATGACTAAAACACCTGAAGAATTGACAGCAGAGTGGAAAGCGGGAAAACTCCCTGCTGATGATCAGACATTCAGTGCAGCGATTGCCGCTTTAAACTTATTCGGCGCAAGGTGTGCATAACGCATTGTCATCTCAATCGTGTCATGCCCCATCAGCTCTTTGACCGTATACAAATCAACCCCCGCCATCACCAGCCAACTGGCATATGTGTGCCGGCAGGTATGAAACACCACCTTTTCCCGCGGATCATCAATATTCTGATTAAAAAGCCTGTCGACAATCCGATAATACTGGTCGGATATTTCGGTCAGCGGCTCGCCGTTTTTTTGCCGAAAAATATAATCTTGCGGCTTCAAGCGCAATTCCTCAATCCGCCGCGCAAACATATTCCTGACAACATCCGGCATCGGGACGCGTCTGTTTTTAGAGTTTTTCGGATCTTTAATTGATATGAAATTAGTACCGAAATCAATATCATAGACTTTAAGCTGGCGAATTTCCCCGGCGCGAAAACCGCAATAAACCGAGGCCAAAACCATTTCATAGAGTTGGCTGAGCTTATTCTTTTTATAATAATCGGCGCCGAAATCTTTTTTCTGACAAGAAATTTTTTTTAACTCTTTAAGCAAAATGTCGCTTTCTTCTTTGGTAAAAAAGCGGATTCGGCGGTTGTCATATTTCGGCCGCTTCACCGATGTTAGCGGATTCTTCCCGTCATAGATATTTTCCTGCCGTGCCATATTAAACATATGGCTGAGATGCGCCAAAACCCTTTCGGCCGTGGCCGGTTGACGGCCGGCATCAAGAACGCTTCTTTTGACTTTTTCGATATCCGCCGGCGTGATATCCCCAAGTCGCTTATCCCCGATAAACGGTTTCGCCCATTTTTGATAACTGTTCGCTTTGCCGTCGTTCTTTTTAATATAAACCGGATTATATATATTGCAAAAAAACTCATCAAAAGTCATATTTTGAGACTTTTTTCGTTCCTCAAAGCTGGTATTCCGATATTTTTCGGCCAAAGACGTATAGCCTTCGCCTTTTTTAATATGCTCGCGAATGGTCTCAATTTCGGCGGCGGCTTTGGTTTCCGTAAACCCTTCCGATTCCCAGCCGAAACCCTCTTCCCGCTGGCGGCCGTTAACAGTATAGCGCAAATAGAAATACCGGTCTTTGCGCACGCCGTTTTTCCGCGTCGGATGTTCGCGGTAATATACGCCCTTATGCTTACCCTTAATCCTGTCCATTTTACCCCTAATTTACCCCTAATTTTTGATATAAATTAATAA
>CALXTL010000021.1 GCA_944391445.1 uncultured Alphaproteobacteria bacterium
AATGGCGGGAGTGACGAGGCTCGAACTCGCGACCTCCTGCGTGACAGGCAGGCGCTCTAACCAACTGAGCTACACCCCCTTTTGCGGTTCGAGTTTCCTTATAGCCAACAATATTTATAAATGCAAGCACTTTTTTTAGATTTTTTTATATTTTCTTCATAACTTTGATGTAGTCTGTTTAATTATACACATAACCCTTAGAAAATGCTTTATTTTTTACGGCGGCGATGTATAGTAACCGGCAAAAGCCGTATAATTTCGGATTTCCGGCGGCTTTATTTTTGATATATTGACACGTGAGAAACCATGCCTATTAAAGAATTTATTAAATTAAACATAAAGCAGAGAAGCCGCCAGAAAATTGTCACTGTTGTTTATGCTCTGGCTGTGACCTCTGCCTTTGTCTTGTCCCTGACAAATAACAGCGTTGAGGCTTCCGTGGCCGAAAACGAGCGGATGAGCTATCTTATGATTGAAAACAGCGTGGTTCATAACCTGTCTGATCCGGATACGGTTTACCCGGAAGATTCAATCGAAAATATTAAAAATCTGTTCTCGACCGTCAGTGCACTGGTGCAGGAAAAAGATATCCGCAAAGAAATCATCGTCCAGAAAGGAGATACCCTGATTTCCGTGCTGCGGGATATCGGGCTTGACCGGGGAACAGCCAACGATATCTTTGCCGAGCTGCGTAAAGAATTTGACCCGCGCGACCTCAAAATCGGACAAAAACTGAAAGCGGATTATACCATTCATTCCGCAAATGGCGAAGTTGTCCGCCTGAACAGCTTTGTTATTGAAACAGGAATCGGTGAGCGTGTTGTCGCTTCTCTTAATGAAAATGACGAATTTGAAGTCGAACGCCAAAAAGACGAAATGATCGAAGAGGTTAATAATGCCTCCGGTACCATTGAAGGCACCCTCGGCGGCAGCATGCAGAAAAAAGGTATTCCCGCCCGTGTGGTGCATAACTTTATTTCTATCTTTTCTTATGCTGTTGATTTCCGCCGGGATCTGCGTAAAGGCGACAAATTTGAAATTATTTATGAAAACTATATTGATAACGACGGGAAAGTCGTTAAGTCCGGCAATATTCTTTATGCCGCTCTGACTTTGCGCAAGGACAAACTTGCCGTCTACCGCTTTAAGGACAAATCCGGACGCGTTGATTATTATACAGAAAAAGGTCTCGCCCTTAAAAAGACTCTTGATCGCAAGCCGCTAGCTTTCAAAAACGCGAGGATATCTTCGCCGTTCGGACGTCGCTATCATCCGATTTTACGCAAGTACAAAATCCATTGGGGCGTTGATTATGCCGCACCGCGGGGTACAGCTATTTATGCCGGAGGCGACGGCGTTGTGCAAGTGGCCAAGTATTTTGGCTCCTACGGCAATTATATCAAAATCCGTCATAACTCTGAATTTTCAACAGCCTATGGACATATGCAGCGTTTTGCCAAAGGTATTCGTCCGGGTGTCCGCGTTAAACAAGGGCAAGTAATCGGATATGTCGGGTCAACAGGCCGCTCGACAGGGCCGCATCTGCATTATGAGGTTGTTCAAAACGGCCGTCGTGTCAACCCGCGGACGATTAAAGCTTCTACGGGAGAAAATTTGGCGGGACGTAATCTGGCCAACTTCAAAAAAGTTGTAGCCGGGTTGAAGTCCTCCTACAAAACTATGTTTGCACAGACCGAACCGCAAAAGGTCGCGCAGAAATAAAAAACAAGGCCCAAAACAACGGGCCTTGTTTTTTATCTATCTAAACTTCCCATTTCCCGTTGCGCAATGTCTGCGCTAAACGCAAAGCACGATCACCAACCTGAGCCGCATAGCGACTGTTTAATAATTGAGCCGCGGCCTGATTATAATTTCCGGTTGCCATTGCACCTAGCATTTTTTTAAACTTTAGCAATCCGGAAAATCCTAAATTAAAAGCCATGTCCAACAATACGTATTGGCGTTCATCATCAAGCCCTGAAAAAAACGGTATTTTCTGCCGGCACTCTTTGAATACGCGTTGTATATCCCGCCGCAACAAGAAAAAAGCCTCTTGTCTGGTAATGCCGGCGCTGAGATTAGAACGGCCGAGAATCTTTATTTCTTCCCGATCAAGCGGATTACTCTCCAGATTGCGACCAATGCCGATGGTCAAATATCCCCGCGGACAACGATATGGCTGCAAACGAATACCTTCATGCAGACATAAGCGCTGGACGGCTTCGGCCTCATCTATCATGCAAGTTTTCTCCTCTTTTTTTGATTTTCTTCCAGTAGCATATCCAGCTTGACCTTGATTTCTGTCAAAAGCACGTTTTGCTGATTTTGCATCAAAGCCAAACTGTCTGTCCGATGGTCAGCATTTTTTAGACCGTCATGCAAAATATCTACCTGTGCCTTCCATTCGCCAACCTTGACTAAAACACCGATTAATCCGAAAATTGCGGCAAGCCCCGAAGCTCCGCCAATAATTACTAAGTGCTCCATATTTTAGGCCTCCATTCGCAAGGCTGATATTTCCTCTCTGGCCAGCGCACGCTCCTTGGAAACTTCCTCCGGCATGAGCGCCCCCGTTTCCGTCTGACGGATGACATACCAGTCTGTTTCATCAAGATACTGCTGCCTTTGAATTATCCGCTCTGCCACAGACAACGATAAACTTTCCGGTTGCGGCAATACTTCATAATAACCGCCAACGGCACAGCCGTTTTCATCTTTGAGAATATGCGAATCGTCAATATATTCATTCTGATCATCCAGCGCGGTACGAGCGGCCTGCCAGGCAGCCCTGTCGCCAAAAGCTATTTTATCTCCCAACATTATCCCTCCTATTTTCCGCAGGCATACCAGCTTGAGCTGTCAACATAGGTGTTGTCTGTCTTATATTTGAAACCGGTGGTGGTCTTATTGCTCATACCTATCCAGATATTACAATTTTTCAATGTGCCGCTGTAGGTATGGTCCAACTCCCGACAAACATGATACGAAGTGTTGGTAAACGGCTTCAAATATGTGACTGTGTTTTGAGTCACACTGCTGGTGACGGAAGCCAGATAACCGCCTTGCTCCAGCCAGACACGCTGTGTTTTTTGCGCATCAGAAAACCATTCGCGGCTCCATTGTGCACCGCTGACAGTTGTGGAAACATATAATCCGTTTGCTCCCATAACCGCCGCAAGTTTTTGCTCAACCAGCTCCAGATTGGCCGCTTGCATCGCCGAGGCTCCGGTACCTGCTGTCGGCACTGTCGGTGTTCCGCTGAAAGCCGGGCTGTTCAAATCGGCCTTGGCCGCCAACAAAGAAGTCATTTCCGTTTTGTTATACACCATATCTGCCGCGGCTTTGGCAGACAAAGCCGTTTCCAGTTCTCCGATTTCAGTTTCCAAAGACAATTGCAAGGCCGCGTCGGCCTGAGCACGTGCCGCGGCTTCTCCGGAAATCAAAGTGTCTATATCCAGAGCATCCACCAAATCCGCACAGGTTTCTGCACTGTCTGCTGCCGCTTGTGCGGCCGTTTGCGCCGCTGATATCAAAGGCGAAAAAGTTTCCTGCGCCTGATTTTCAATATAATCATGCAAATCCGGTTTGCAGACATCATTAGCGTAGTTTTGTATTTCTTGCCAGCCGGATTTAATATAAGTGCAACTCAGCGCAATATCTGCCGGACTGCTCCGAAAAAAAGATGTCTCCAGCTTTCCGGACGGCCGGATATCCACTTCCAGCGTATGCGCATTTTCTGCTTGGTGATATATTGTCATCGGCGTTTACTCCGTTACCTGAGGCGTGATTTTTAAATATGCCAGTGTATTGACATCTTGCGGAAAAATAGTATGTACCTGCCCGTCCGGCAGAGTGATCTGAATGTCCGTCAGATACTCGCCTGGTTCAATATCCGTTTCCTGCGGCGTCAGCTCTATTGACGCAAGCCCGCGTCCCGCATCGGAAATGACGCCGTCTTTCTGCATGATTTTGCTTCCGTCTTCTTTGGCTGCACACATTTTGAGCGCAGCTCCGACAAGATTAAAATCCTCTCCGTTTTCGGTAAAATGCAAATTGATGCTAAAACTGTCGCCGCGCCGGATGATAACCCCGCTGCTGCTCAGAATACCGCTCATCTTATGCTTCCTCCTTTGCTTTAATGAAAAAATTGACAGCCTGATTAATCGGCGTTACATGGCTCGAATTGCCATAGATGCTGCTGCAACGTGAAGCATCAAAAGTTCTGATGCCGAAGTTTTTGTTGGAATCGGTTCCGCCATCGAAAATCAGGTCCGCGCCATCAGTGGCAAAAGCTCCGCTGACTTGCGAAGATTGTGAATTACCTCCGGGAAATTTACCGGTAATGTTGGGCAGACCCTCTTCCTGCGTGGTATAAAAATCCGCTGCGGAATCACCGCCAAGACCGCGAATGAATTTGCCGCGATAATCCGGCACATTGAAAGTTGTGATCCCGTCGCCGGCACCAAAATTTGTACCTATCAGCGCAAATAAGTCGGCATATGCCGTACGCGAAACTGCCTGGCCGTTGCAAAGAAGCCAATTGGCATGATTGGCACTCTGTAATGACATTTTTATGTCGCCGATGAGAGACAGATCATTAGCATTATTTTTGATGTCTGCGGCAAGCGATGTTTTGGCGGCATCCAACTGACTTTTGTTGACGGCGTCATTGTTATCGGTGCCGGCCGCCAGATTTTTGACCTTAAAATTACCGGCATTCAGATCTGCCTCCATCGGCGCGCGGCCGTCTCGCAGAAAAGCCAGACTTAGTCCTTGCGCAAAATTATCGTCTTCTTCGTCATGATTGTCGGTCACAATGTCAATATCGTTGATCCGGTCGTTTTCCCAATTATGAATGCGGGTAAAATGCCCGCTGCTGTCATATGGCATTTTGTTTAATCTCCTTGAAGTTGTTGACACAGGTCCAGTTCCTGCCTCAGTTTATTAATCCGGCCGATCCATTCCCACAAAGCGGGGCATTCTTCAGCAGAAAATTGTTGTAATTCTGCCGCAACTGAAGGACCGGCTAACGGATATACGGGACAGGGTTTATAATTTTCCCCGGCGCATGAGCTCAAGCAGAGTGTCGCGCCGAGCATTAGGCCTGGCATAAATCCGGGCGGTTTGAACATGTACATATTGCTGCTCTTTGGCCTGTTGCTCAATGATGCAAGCCCTGCTGTCAGAACGTCCCCATAAATAAGAGGCTGCACACAACAGCAGAATCAGACCGTAATTTCTGATTTTTGACATAAATTACACCGTGGCGCCCAGCAGCATCAAAAATGCTTTAGCCACCGTTTCCGCATGTTCGGGATTGATTACCGCCACCAAAATAATGATGAACACGGCTAATGCAAAAACCAATGTTTTATATCGTCTTTTCTTTATCATTTCCGTTTACTCGCAGGCCAGAGCATAATTGACTTTCAGATATCCGCTTTTATCAATATCCACCGCTTCCGGACGCACGGCTAACACCTCTTGCGCCAAAAGGCCGAGACGAGGTTCGTTGTCGCCTTTGTATGTGAACAGATAAACCGGCAGCCCGTTGTGCAACTGTCCGACACGGACAATATGCTCTTTCAATTCTTTATCCGAAAACAAAGATGCTAATCCCTGCCCCGCGCTCAAAAGCGCATTCGTTCCAAAATTAAATTGCTCCGCCGCGTTTTGATTCTGCGTTTGGTTGATGCGGGCATCGCTGCCTTTTTTGACAAGATATTTTTGATTTGCCACGTCGTAACCGCTATATTGATTTTGCAGTAATGAAGCCAGCTCGCTGATCGGAAGCTGGCGCGCAGAATTTTGGAATCCGGCCGAACTTATTTGATCGCTGAGACTGTTTGAAAAAGCATTCTGTCCGGCAATGACACTGTTGTATGCCGCATCCGTATAGGCTTCGTTTTGCGCCTTTTCCAGATTTTCCATTGCGGTTTGGTAGGCTTCCGATGTCGGAGAAAATCCTTGATTCTGAAGTCTGGTTTCCAACTGTTTACGCCGTGTTTCGAACTCAGGCTCAAACTTTGCAACAGCCTGATTGTATACGGCTTGCTCCATCCGTTGGCGCGCTTCGTCTGATCCGTCAACAGAATAAATATAGTCGGGTCGATTACCAAGTGTTCCGCTCAGACTTTCTGCCGCAGAAGCCATGTTTTTATATGCATTATCCACCTTTGTCGTATCATAATTGTTCAGATAGTTCAGATATTCTTTTTCACTGGCAAATCTCTGCGCTTTGGCTGAGCCTGCCCCCAGAAGTTTTCCTACGCTTTTTGACATTGTTTTGCTCCTTTCAGTTTATATTCTTCTTTTAACATCCCCATGATGACAGCATCTTTACCGTTGTCTCGATAATTACGCAAAATACCTTCTGCCCGGAATCCAAGCTGCAAAGCGAGTTTCAGGCAGGCGGCATTATCGGCATCGGCCGACATACTTACCCGGCGACATCCGAAATAATCAAATGCCAGACCGAAAATAAAATTCATGATCCGGCGGCTGCACCATTTTTTGTCCGTGGTATATAATGTCCACCAGACATCGCGTCCGGGGCGGATATTATGATAGATCAAACCGCCGATTAACCTGCCGTTGCAGATAAACCCGACAGTAAAGTGACGATCAAGCCATGACATATCATATCCCAGGCCTGCGCAGACAAAACGTGTGACAATATCTCCTTCATCCGCCACAATTTTACAATATGCTGTCGCCTTGCTCATAACGAAACCCCGTGTCATACCATTCGATCAGATTGCCGCTGGTCTTGGTTTTGAAAACAACGCTGGCTTTAAACCCTGTGGCCGAATTGGCAATCCAGCGCGATTGTATTTTTCCTTTGAGTGTGGCCCATTTGGTACCAATCGGATTAGCCAACGAACTCCATTTGACTTTATTCCACTTGCTCAGGCTGGCCCGATCTATATTTTCTGCATAGTTCATCTGCCTTTCTTCAAAATCCATATTGGTATAAACAACCAGAGCATACTTGGCTGAAGCCCGGGTACGCGGATTGATTAACTGAATTTTTTTGAGATTTACCGAGCCCAGATTAGAATAAGCCTGTTCAACGCTGCCGAGAATCGGTGTCTTATCATCGGCATAGCCTTCGTCAAACAAATACACTCCCTGATCAGAGCCAAAATACAGTCTGTCCTGATACAGCCCCCAGCAATGCGAGCGAATGTTGGTGAACCGGCACCAGGCGCCGCTGCTGACATTAACAACATGCTGTTCAAACTGTTCGGAAACCGGGACATTGAACAAAGCATAACCCATGCGTCCATATATGAGACTTTGCCATCCGCGCTTATACTTCCCGTGTAATGTCCGGTTCAAAACCAACCCTCTGATTTTGTCTGAAAAAGCAATTTGCGACGCGTTGGCTCTGTCTATAGACAAAGCTCTGGACAGCGGCATGTAGCCGTCTTCGGAAATAATGACGACATCTCCCTGATACTGCATCGTACATTTGTAACCAATCGGCTTGCTCATGCGATAGACACCCCGCAGGCTCCAGTCATCCATGCTGGTCGGATCACTGCCGGCATAAACGGCGACCTCTCCTTCCGAAGTGATAAATGCCGTCAGATCATCAATCCCGTGTCCGCCATCCTGCGTCCAGGCACAAATTGCCATCAGCCGGCCGCCGCGACGCATCACGGTTGAGAGATCAAACTTAATCAATGTCCCCTGAATATTGCCCGCTTCCTCACCGTACCAGGCATTCAACGTGCCTTTCTCTACAAAAAAGAGCCGCTGTTTGATCAGCGCGACATTGACTAATTTTGACGGCAGAAGCCCTTCCCCTGTAAAAGATGCATTTTCCAGTACAGGTTCGTTTTCCTGCAGATAAAACACTTGCGGCGTGTCTGTGCCGTTGACCAAAAACACCCGATCCTTAAACTGGCAAGACTGCCAATCGGATAAAGAAAAACCTTCTTTCAGCAATGTTGTCTGCACTGATGAGCTGATATCCCAAACCTTGCCGCCGCCGCAGGCCAGAAAACAAGCGGTATCGCCGTAGTTATATGAAACCAGCGTTTCTATTTTTGCAGACAGCATCACATAAGGCGTGTAGCCTTTACGCAAGATGATCTTGGTTTCTTGCGGCAAATAGTTATCCATCACAATTGCGTCAGTCTCCGGCATGGTATCCAGACTGTCCCGCACATTCAAACCGCCAATCGGCGCCGGCAGCGTATAATTTCGCGATTTGGCGCGGCGGTTAATCGGTCGTTGTAACATGGATTGTCACCTCCCCCAATCCGGCATAAGGCAAGCTTCCTGCCAATAAAATATCGCCGCCGGCCGTGCCGGATGCCAAACGTTCGCGCAGCGCCTTTTCATATTCATGATATTCTTCCGCGTAATCCATACCGTTACGTTTGAGCCAGCGCCAGATAAGTCCTTTACGGACAAGATATTCATCAAAAACAGGTATATCCGTATTTTTGTCTGCCGAAGGCTTGCCGAGACCGACAAAATTTTTCCCGCCCTCACGCACGGTGGTATTTGCACGGTATTGAAAAACAATAGCGACCTCATCCTGCGGCGGCGTCAAAAATTTGATAAATCCGTTTTGAATTTTGAACTTGAGATTAAGCGACGGACAGTTCAAATATTTTTCACGCATCCATTGCTCCGAGGTGATGGCACCTATGACTTTTTCGGCTTTATCCCGCACATAAATGGTATTATTGAGCAAACAATAAAAATCCGGGCAGAAATCGGCAATCAGATAATCACCTCGTCCGGCCCGGGTCGTGATTCGTCCTTCCTTTGTCAACTCAGGCCAGTCGCCATAACGAAGCAAACTGTCCAATGTATCTCTGAGCAAACTTAAAAACACCGCTTCCTGCTGCGAACTCCCGGAAAACAGATCCTGCGGCGGCTGAGCTGCAACAAGCGCGGCAACGTCCTGACATATTGCTAAGATATTTTTCAACTTTTTTCTCCTCCGGATTTTTGTCTGCGGGCAGAAACATTTTTGCGTAAGGCTGCAATATCTTCTTCAAGCTTGTTTATACGCGCCTGATATTGCTCTTCACGCTGGCGCCATTTCTCAATGCAAAGATTATCTCCGGCTCTTTCAACAAATTTGCGCGCCTGATCTCTTTCTTTGCGAATGCCGAGTGTTTCAGCCTTATCGTCATCCAGAGCACTCAGACTTTCAACACTGTAAATGCCCCGCACTTTCAAAGCTTCTATTTCCGGTTTGCTGAGAAAGGCAAATTGCTCCAACGGCGTGCCTTCAGCCGCTTGCCTGCGTGCCTGTTGGTAGTGCGCATATTCCTGCGGAAAGCGGCGTATCTTATCAATTGTTGCCGGTTGATCAAAAATTTCCGACACATTGTCCTTAAGGCGTATCTCGCAGAAGCATACTTCTGCAAATACCGGAAAACCCTGCGCATCTAATTTATCTGTTTTGACCGTGCGATCATAGAAACGGGCCGAGACCCCCTCTTCGGCAACATGCCCTGTCGTAAAGTGACTAAAACTGTTGAAATCCATCTTTTTCTCCGTTTAACAAGCCCCTCTCCCGTGTACATAACGAGAGAGGGGCAGACCTCATGTTAATCTGATCTTAATTTGTATTTGATGCGGTGTAGTCAATCAACACACCCTGAAGCGATGCGTTGGACATGGTCATATTGCCGGCCCAGCCGATAATTTTGTAAAGCGCATCCTGATTGACAGCCATACGATCGCCGCCGATAACCTTCATATTACGGTCTTTGTGGCTGCGCAGATACAAGTAATCCGTGTTGAGAAAATACATCTTCTTGTCCGGACAACGTCCTCCCTGGCCACCGTCAAAAACAACATCGGCTCCTTTGAACTTGAGATTCTGAAAACCGGCATCGGCCAGTTTGGAATCTACAAAGCGCTGCTGCGGCATCAAAGATGCTTCATACATACTGTAGAGCTCATTGCCGCAAACAATCAGATCCGGTTTATCGGCGCCACGGCTTAAACTAAGATACATTTTATCCATGGCCGGACGGATGGTATCTGTTGTCAGCGCCGCCGTCATGGTTGTCGATTTATTGCGCCAAAACTCATTGCCGGAAGTGGCGCGATTGATGCCGCCGACTGTACCGGTTGCCGGACTGTCTGCCACCAGCAATGCCAAACCGCCAATAGCTTTCCCCGAAGATTCGGTGCCATCACCGTAAACCGCTGCCGCCATTTTGTTGCTCATGGTTTTCATGGCATTGTCGACACGCTTCTCAAACAAGTCAATCACTTGCTCGCGGCCGGCATTTTTCAAAATATCTTCACCGGAAATTGCCACCGGAACAGCACATAGTTTAAGGCTGAATTCAGCCGCCGAAAACAGTTGCTTTGGGGTGTAGGTGATGGTGTCATATCCGGAATACCAGGTCATATCGCCTTCGCCGTATTCCAGTTCTTCCAAAATTTTTGAACCGCCGGAAATCGGGCGAATTTTTCCTTTTTCTTTCAAACGATTCAGCAACGCCGAATTTTCACTGACATTATCGGCCAGTTTGCCGGAACGGCTTTCCAGCGTTGTGGTCAGAACATCATTATAGTCTGTATTGGGCATAGATTATTTTCCTTTGCTAAAAAAAGTTAGTCATATTCAGCCATTTTAAGCTCCAGAACCTCGCGGGTGGACAACTCGGACAAATCTTTGCGCGAATTTTTGCCGCGCGGCGCAAACGAGGCATCTTTGGCCTTTTGCGCTTCGGCAAGTTTTTGCGATTGCTCCCGACTGTTTTGCACCAGCATGCGCAGGTCTTGCAGTTCTGTTTCCAACCGTTCCATTCTGGATTTGATATCGGCCTCAGCCGATGCGGACTCTTCGGGCACCGTTTTTCCGGAGGCGCCGTAAAGTTCGCTCAGATAACGCAGAGCTGCCTGAGGGTCGGAGTCCAGCGCATCGTCAATTTTGGCCATGGTCTCTACCCATTCTCGCGGTTTTTTAATGCCATGACGGTACAGACGCTCGGCCCGACAGCCGAAAATTTCGTCAATCCAGCGTTTGGCATTAAGCTCATTGTTGATTTTTGAAAAGCCGCGTTCTATCTCGCTTTCCCGCTCATGCAAATATCGGCGCAGAGCCGGCGGCAGGGTTTTGAAAACAGCAGCATATTCTTTTTTATAAGATTTTGGCAATTCCAGATAAATGTCTGCAATTGCTTCTTTTTCCGTTTTTTCCGGCGATGAAACTTCAACGACTGCCGGCTCGGAATTTTGCTTTTTGAGATTTGGCATTCCAGATACTCCTTTTGTAATGAAATAAAAATTCCGCAAACAAATCTTTGCGGTGTTTGGCTTCCCGGCGAAGAGCAGATTTTCTCCACCAGTCGGCCGAATAATCGGCGCTCATGGTCATGCCATGTTCGCGCAGATAGTGTTCCAGCTCGCGGAAAGAAGACACAATCGTGCCGTCTTCCAACCGCAAAGCGTCAGTCCAGGGACGGTTGAAATAAGTCATGATTCTCTCCGTTATGGTATTTCAGATAAAATCAACCAGAATTTGCTTGTATTTTTCAGCATTTTCACCGCCCTCGCGGATTTTATCCTGAAGCAGGGCCAAGACTCTGGCCTTGCCCATGGAGGCGGAAATTGCTGCCGACGGCGATTCATTTTTCAAAGCCAGAAGTCTGGCCTCTTCTAATTCTTCTATGATTTGCTCCAGATCCGGTTTTTTCTTCCTGCTCATCTTTGCAAACTTCTCCTTTTGTCTTGACTCTGCCTCCGGTTTTAATCAAATCCTTTAACCAATCCGGTGGTGATATTCGTATTTGTCTTGACTGGAAACGGCTGTTTGTCGGTAATGACAACCGGCGCGGCAACAGTTGCTTTGCGGCGATCGGAGATTTCTTCCGTTTTGAGTTTTGTCTGCAAATTCATTTCCTTATTTGTCAGTTCCAGCTTGGCTTTTTCCGCATTGGCCTTAATCTCCAATTCCCGCGCTTTGAGACGATTTTTGTCACGCTCGATTTCCAGCTTCTGGTGTTCGATTTCTTGCTGCGGATCCTGCTGCAGCGGCTCCGGACGGTTGAGCTCTGCTTCAATATCGGCAAATACTTTTTCCAGCACGGTTTCAAACATTCTGGCCTTGGGCAAACTGCCGCATACCGCACTAATCATCTGCTTGTATAAAGGCAAAAACAGCGGCTGCTGACTGACAACCGGCAATGCTGCCGTGATCAAATCATTGACCGCCGACACGCCTTTTTGCAGTTCATTGTTTTCTTCTTTCAGATTAAAAATATTATCGCTTTCAATATGCAGCACCATGTCACGCAATTTATCATTTTTAAGTATCTTTACTGCCGCAAGCGCCTGTTCTTTTTGGCTCTTTTCTTCTTCACTCAGAAAAGATAACAATGTGTCGACGGAAAACATTTCGCAAATAATCTCTGCCTTGAGACGAAAAACGTCCGAGATAAAACGCTGCATGTCATTTTGGCGATCTTGGTTGCGCAATGTACCGAAGTTCGTCTTTTGTGTTACGGCTGTTGCCGTTTCCGCCGCATCTGCCGAGCCGCGCATGATGTCCGACACGCCGGTTATTTCGTAAATCTGCGTGATGATATCCTGCCGACGCTGTGCCAACTGCTGCAGCGCAGATATATACTGTTCAATCGGCACGAAATCGATAATGCCGCGCAGGCCGCCGGCATCTTTCAGGCGCTCAAAATCTTTGGCCGCCACCAAAGTGACATCTTTGTTCATGATATTGGCCAATTCCGGGAAAGAATTGTCATATGCGCCACTGACTTTTAACGCCCGCATGGTCAACTTCATCCGGGTATTGATACCGTTCAATTCGTTAAGCAATTCACGAATCAGACAATAATCAGGAACCGGAATAATGCTGTCATTGGTCAAAGTTGCAAATATCGGTTTGGGGCAAGGGAAAAAACCTTCCGTCTGCAGCGGATTGTCGCATACTTTCAAAAAATCAGCGCTTTTTTCTTTGGTCAACCAATAAACTTTACGACTTGGTTTATCCCAAATTTCATAGACGCAGATTTCTCGGGAGCGGTTATCCTTTCCGCCGATGCCAACCAATTCTGCACAGCACTCGTGTCCAAAATTTTCAGCCAGCTCCTGCCGGCTCATGTATATTTTCCGTGCAACCCAGGAGACATCCTCCCAAATGCCGACTTTGTCACAATCTGCCAAAAAGTGCTCCGGATTAACATATTGTGACACAACTTTCTCACCACTTTTGAGTTCCAGACTACACTCGGGATTGCAGATATCCGGAACAGAAGAAAATTCCGGCTCATAATGTTCCCACAAAATTCCGCAACCACTGATGAGAAAATCATTGCGCGCATATTTGATAACGCTGTCAAAATCAAACTGCCGCAAATTCCAGCTTAGTGCACGCGACAAAATACGACAGGCCAGTTTCTGCGCCTCCCCTGGTGCCGGATCCGCCCGATCGACATAGGGCTTGGGCTGCTTGAAATACAAAAACGGTTTCTGCGTCTCAACGCCTGCCCAGAAAATGTTATAACGCCCTTCGGTTTTGGAGCTGCCGGCATTATCTTTGTAAAATTCTCTGGTCTCGCGCACCAGAGCATAATATTTTTCATATTGCTTTTCCGCAGCCGTAATTTTGCCGATCCATTCTTCAACCAAATCTGCATTACTCATCTTCAAACACTCCCAATAAAGAACTTTCCCGTACAACGACGACATTTTTATCGTAGCCCGGGAGTTCATCAAAAACATGAAATAAAACTTTTTGCCCGGGCTTGACTGACGAAACCTCCGGCCCGACGGCCTCAATACGGCCAACAGTCGGCGGATTATCTATTGATTCAGGTATAAAAATACCGCCTTGCGCGGCGGTTTGCGGTTCAATGCGGATAAATACCCGATCCAAAACAGCTTTTACTACCATTCATTGCTCCTTTGTTGCTGTGTGAATAAATCATTATATGTCAGCCGTCCGTTGCCATATAGCCTTGGCTCGCCATCATCATATACCGGTTCGGCAAACGTCAGCGCCAAAGCGTCGGCCTTATCCGGCGAACGGCCAAGACGTTTTTTTATTTCCTCTTTTTCTTCTAACTGCAGACGACCGTGGCGGTCATATCGCTTATTGACGGCGCATAGGTCTTCAAAAAGTTCTTCATCACGGGGCAACTGTACCGGCGGCCGTGATGCCAGCCAGTCGCGCACAGCATCCCACATTTCGGCACGACGATTGAAATAGCGTTCATTCTGACGAGCTTTCTCTCCAAAATAAACTCCGCGGATAATCTCGCTAAAACCACGGTCTTTCAAAATATCGTAAACACCAGCGCCTTGACCGCCGATATCCATAAAAATACGCTTCGGATGCAGTTTCTGAATAAACCCGTGTGCCAAATTGGCAACATCGACATTATCAAGTTTGGCATAACTTTCAAAACGCTGACACCAGCGTCCTCTCCGAAAACAAAAAGATGTTTTATCATCTCCAAATCGCGCGATATCCAACCCTATCACCAAAGGCGACGATATTTCCGAAATTTTTGGTTCAAATGCTTCGCGGACCAGATGTGAAGCGATCAGCTTGCAATGTCCCTGGCGCAACGGCTCCCCCAGCCAGATATGCGCATAATCATCCGGATTGTTCTGCCGGCAGGCTTCCGCTTGAATTTTGAGTTCTTCCGGACAAAAGGGATTGTCATAATAATTGACTTTACGCACCAGAGTTCTGGCATCCGGTTTGCTTGCCAGAACCACCCACAAAGCATCGTTTTCATTTTCACGATTCATGGATATCCATATTTCCGAACCATCTTTGCGGATGGTCGGGCTCAGAATATCCCACGATTTTTTGGTGATGGTCTGCGCTTCTTCAATCCAGGCAATATCCACCCCTTCAAGCGATTTGATATTATTGACATCCTGATCACGCAAACCGCGGAAAATAAAACGGCTGCCGGTGAACCTGTTTTCAATTTTGTTTTCAAAAATTTTATAATCATTCAATCCCCAGGCGGAAATCCGGTCGCATAAAAGTTTATAAACCGAATCTTTTATCGAATCCTGAATTTCCCGCAGGCAGGCAATAAACAATTTTTCCTGGCGGGCCTTCAGCAACAAACTGTCTGCAAAAGCATAAGATTTTCCGCCGCCGCGACCGCCATAATAAAACTTGATTCGATAAGTTTCGCTCAGCAAAGGTTTAAATACTTCAGCAATTTCTATCCGCAAGGTTGGCGTGTTTTTGCTCTTTTCCTCTTCTGACATATCTTTTCCGGCCTAATATAAAAAAAACCGCACGCGGCGGCTCAATATAAAAAACAAAACCGCGACCGCGCATCTGCACAAGAAGCAATTTTTGCTTATATAAAAAAACTGCCGGCTTCTCTCCGACAGTATATATACAAATTTCGTATTATATTTTTCTTATACAACTATTTTCCCGCGCTTGTCAACACCTTGTGGATAACTTTAACAAAAAAATAATTATTTCTTAAAAATCAGATAATTATTTTCTATATAAGGCCAAGGCGGCGAGAATATTTTGGTGTGCCCATCCATGGCGGCGGCCGTGATCTTTGTCTATCTCACTCAGCGATTTGCCAAAATATAAAACATCCATCACCACACGATGATTGATTCCTTTTTTTTCACAGATGTTGCACCAGGCCAAATATTCTTTTTTGCAATGATATAAAAATTCAAGGGAATCGTCATCCATCCCGGCAAAAGGTTCGCGGTATGTTCCACGGATTTCCCGCCAAACAACTGCTCTGGTGCCTGCTCCCCAGCATAAATAGGCAAACCCGCGGGTTAAGCGGCTTGCCGCTTTCTGGCAACCGTTTTCTTCAATACTTTTCCATAATCGGCGATCTGATAATCTTTTGCTGACAACACGCCGGACGGGCTGATATTTTATTTTTTCATCATATACAACTCGCTGAATCACTCTTTTTCTCCTTTTTGCTGAAAGTATATGTTTATACGATATTCGTACACTTGAGTCAATATAATAGTATACATAAGTCGTATATTTACAATAACCGAAAATTGTAGTACATTTTTCGTATATTCGGAATGTAAGGAGATAAACAATGACAAACCGTTGGTCCTGGCTGAAAGAAAGACTTTGCAAAATAAACAGTAATCCCGCCCGCTTTGCCAGAGATATCGGCTGGCAAGCCAGCCGCGTTTATGAACTTTTTTCTGGCAAAACAAAAGCCATCCCCCTTGATAAAATCGCTCAGGCTTCCTCTTTGCTCGGCGTGAGCCTGGACAGCATGATCAACTTTAACTCCGGATTGAGCAATCAGATACGATATCTTTCTTCGGAAGAAGCCCATCTGCATAATTTCTACGCGCAAGAAAGTATTCCCGAAATTGATATCTACGATAAAGATGAGGATGAGAATCCCGCTGCTCTTAAAGAAATAGTTTATGACTATAACGGCAATAATCTTGCCAATAAAACCATCCGCGGAACATGGAAAATGCCCGCAGACTTTCTTACTGAACTTAAAGTTCAGAAATCCGATGTTTACATCATTGAAG
This sequence comes from uncultured Alphaproteobacteria bacterium, assembly GCA_944391445.1. Classification (GTDB taxonomy): domain Bacteria; phylum Pseudomonadota; class Alphaproteobacteria; order RF32; family CAG-239; genus CAZU01. Next base: position 16,522 of record CALXTL010000021.1, read on the forward strand.
CTGTCGGGGACAGTATGGAACCGACAATCAGCTCCGGCGACAAATTGATTATTGATGCTTCCGCCAAAGGCAAAAAGCCTTCTCCGGCCGGTGTTTTCGCCATTTGGGACGGCGTGGGCATCAGTGTTAAGAGAATCGAATTATTGCCGAACACGGAGCCCCAGCTTTTGAAAATCTCATCCGACAACCCCAAGCACAGCTCTTATGAGCGCCAAATTACCGAATGCTGCCTGATCGGACGGGTTGCCGGCGTGATTAAAAGGTTATAAACATATATACGAATATCGTATTTAATTCTCTTGACTTGGCGCATACGAATATCGTACTATTCGCTTATCGTTAACTGATAGCGGATTTTGTTGTATGTGTCTTTCCCGCCATGATATCAGGCAAAAAGCGCTTTATTTGCTGAATGTTTTTGAAACAAAATATTTTCAGAACAGTCTGCCTTATAACCGCAAGCTGAACCTGGTTTTTGAATTCTGCGACTATATCAATCAGATGCCTGACTGGCAACTGGCGGCCGAGCTGGAAAGCGACACGCTTGAAGATGCTCAAAACTTCCGCAAAATCATTAACTCTGACATTGATTACTGGCTTGGTGATTTGCTCAAAACAATTTGTCTGTGAAAGGATTGGCAGATGTCTATTCATTTTTGCCCTCGTTACCAAGATATTGAATCGGAAGACCTGAAAGATATCTTGACCCAGGATTCGCCCCAACGTGATACCGAGGCCGTTTTGCAAGCAATCTTTCAAAAATTTTCGGCTCTGAAAAATACCGATATGACTTATTGCCGCCAACAAAAAAGGGGCGCAGAAAAAAGCGTCCCTTTGAAAACTGGTGCCAGTTAGTAGACTCGAACTACCGACCCACGCATTACGAATGCGTTGCTCTACCAACTGAGCTAAACTGGCAATGTGTTGTTTTTTACAACACTAAAATTTATTTTTCAAGACTTTTTACAATTTTTATGAAATGTTCTCCTCTTTCCATAAAATTTTTATAATATCCAAAACTCGGCGCGGTTGGAGAAAACAGCACCAAATTTCCGCCAACCTTTTGTAATTCCTCATATGCCGCTTTAACAGCCGTTTCAAGATCCGGAGCCTCAATCAACTTAAAATCCGAACGTCTGACCGCTTGGCGAATCGCCTTGGCGATTTGCGGACCACATTGAAATAATGTTACGGCGACTTTGACTTTGTGGTTATGCGCAATGAAATTGGCATATTGCGTGTAGTCCTGGTGATTTTCAATGCCGCCGGATATAACGGCCATTGGTCCGTCAAAACTCTGCATACCGCCAATGGCGGCCTCCGGCGCCGTGGAAATACTGTCGTTGATAAACAAAATTCCGTTAACCACGGCCACTTTTTGCAAACGATGCGGCAGAGGCTCAAAAGTTTTGAGCGCTTCAAGCCCCCGACGCCAGTCAAGCCCGAGTTTATCCATTACAGTGACAACGCCGGCCAGATTATCCATGTTGTGATTGCCGCTGATGCGCAGAGTATTAATATTCAGCAATGCTTCCTTGCCCAAATACAGTTCCTTGCCGCAAGCATGAAAACCTTCCGGCAGACCATAGTAAATGACATTCGGCAGCTCTTTGGCGTACGCCTTTAACTGCGCATTATTGGCATTAACAACGCAAATATCCCCCGGTTGTTGATGTGCCGCCAGGTGAAGTTTGTCACGACAATAACGATCATGGCCGCCATGCCAGTCCGTGTGCACCGAAAATAAATTGGTCAGCATGACAACCTGCGGCGACGCACTCAGATCACTGGCCTGGTAGCTTGAAAATTCGCCGATAATATAGTCATATTCCCCATCAACCAACTCTATCAGCGGCCGGCCGATATTGCCGCCGAGCGCGACCTTACACCCCAGGGCATTCATCATATGATAAAGCATGCTGACGCTGGTGCTTTTTCCCTTTGAACCGCTGATGCCGATGACTTTGGTCTGCGGGTGAACGGCACGCATTTCTGACAAGAATAAGTCAGAACTGGACGTTATTTTAATGCCTTCGTCCTTAGCCTTGACAAACTCCGGTTTATAGATGCTAACCCCGGGCGAACGGATAATAACATCAGGCTTGGCATTCAAAATTTTGGAAAAAGCTTCCGCCCCTTCATCATCATTATAGGTTAGAATTTCAGCCGGCAGATGATGTGCTTCCAAGTATTCGCGGATGGCACGTCCTTCTGTTCCCATCCCCCAGATGAGGATTCTTTTATCTTTCAGTTCACTTATCAGCATTGTTTGCCTCTTTTTTCTTTTTGGCTTTTCTCAGCGCATAAAACTGCTCCTGAGTTTCCTGGCTGACTTCGCTTCCACGGTGAACCACCAACTGATTGAACGGAATTTCAATTCCCTCTTCAGCAAAGCGACGATTGATTTCAAACCGCAGATCGCTTGGAATGCTCCAGCCATCCCAGATGTTGCTTGAATAACCGCGCAGCTCAAAGTTCAGACTGCTGGCGCCAAAATCCTGGAACAAGACATAAGGCTCGGGCTTTTTCAGAATTTTTTTATGCGCGGCCGCACATTCCAGCAAAATCTCTTTGACGCGCTGCGTGTCTGAGCCATAAGCCACGCCAACCGACACTTTGAAACGCATCCAGTTATTGCCATGCGTCAGATTTGTCACCGATGTCGATAATAACGTCGCATTCGGGATGATAACACTGGCACGATTGAATGTTTCAACTTCTGTCGAACGGATATTAATCTGTTTAATTTTCCCTTCTTCGCCATTGATAACGACCCAATCTCCGACCTTAATCGGCCGTTCAAACAACAAGATAATACCGGAAACAAAATTGTTAACCACATTCTGCAAGCCAAGACCGATACCAACGGACAAAGCACCGGCAACCAATGCGAAGTTGGTTAAGTTTCCGCCCATGATTGCGATTGACAATAAGGCTGAAGCCACATATCCCAACGAAGAGAACCCTGCGGCGAGAGAGTGCTTGGTTCCCTCGTCCATGTCCATTTTGGCGAGAAGTCTGTTTTCCAGTCTGGCACGCAGCGATTTAATAACGGTAATGCAGACAAAAAAGACGATCAAACCGATGATAATGGCAATCAGCGAAATTTCTATGCCGCCAACCGTAAAACCGGTAAAGAGCCGGTATATCAAAGTCGTCAGCAGATCTGCCGGCACGCCCCACAAAACCAGAATTGTAAAGAGACTGCCGATAATAAACAGCGGCTCAATGACAAAACCAAGCCAGAAATCAAGTTTGCGCATCACCCGGCGGCGCATCCGGAATGTCTTGATCCAAAGCCCTAGAAACAGAATACGATGCATAAATTCGTATAAAATTTTGCGGATGCTCCAAAAAACAAACAAGACCAATACCGAGAAAATAAAATTGTCAACAATGTAGGACGCCAAATAAGGGTATCCTGCAAGTGAGATACCGACAATGCCGCAGGCCAAAAGCAGCAAGAAGAAAGTTATCTGAAAAGCTCTGTTCTTTCCTTCTTCTTCGCCGGACTTTTCTTCATCTTCGTCCTCGGCGACATCGTCTTCAGCCTCGCTTTCTCCGCTCCAGAGAATCCGGCTGGCAACCCAAACGATGCAGAAAGACTTGATGACGGCGGAAACAGCCAAAAGATATCCCATCAACTCTATCGGATAATTGGCAGACGAAACAATATGCTGCAAATACGCCATTAAACCGATCAGGTAGACACTCATGTACAAAGCCCGGGTCACCCGACGGGCTTTTTCCGTTGACATATTGATCAAACGCCAGTTTTCATGATAAGGCGCGAAGACAACGCGGCAGCTCGCCCGCAGCATAATCACATATAATGAATAGTATAAAAAGCTGTTCAGCGTTATACCAAAGAAACCGGTTGTCAGAATCCTGCCGCTGATGATCCATACCAAAGCACCACCGATTAAAAATGTCGGAATAATACCATAGGCAATCCAGACAGCTATGGCCGCCACAACTTTACGACCATAACGCGGCTGTTCAATCTCATCGCGGTAGCCAAAACGCCTGAAAATAAAACGTCTTAGCCAAAAACCAAAGCCGCAAATCAGCAGAACAATGATGCTGACCGGCAATAACTTGGCCTTAACCGTGTCACGCTGCGCCTGCGTCAGCTCGTCATGCCAGAGAAAAGGCGATTTGACAATATCAAAGACCAGTCCAAGCAACTGCGAGTTTGCTTTGATCAACGCGGACGGGTAAATCAGGGGATTGCTCGGTTTTAACAAATTTCCCCATAATTCTTCGTTGCGCAGATTAAAAATGGTCATATCAAGTTCATCAAGCCTGGTCAGCAAAATGTCAATTTCGGAAATACGCGCTTTTTCGGTGAGCATTTCCTGATTAAACTCCTGACGCTTCTGCGCAATGACACGGACTTCTTTGCCGCCTTCATTGTCCCCTAAGGCTTCCAAACGTTTTTCAATAAATTTTATCTGACTTTCCACATCTTTGCGACGGGCTTGCAACTGCGGCCGCAATTCATTGATATAGGCAATGTCGGCGCTGTAATCTTCGGCACCGGACTGTCCGGATTTGAGCCCGGCATCAATTTTGTTTAGGCGGGCGCTGATATTTTGATAACTGAGATTATCACCAATATCATCCACCGAATTTTCGGCATAAACTGTCCCGCAAAAAAGAAAAACAGCCAAAAGACATGAAAGGGCGCAGAGCTTTTTCATTTAATCATCCTCTTAGTTTAATTTGCCACCGTTTTGCAGACGGCGGATAATTCCGACAATGTTTCCGGCGCCGGCAGCACGCAGCGTATCTGCCACACACCAAAGGCTGATGCCGTTTTCAACACCGGTATCCTGACGCAGACGGCTGACATAAATGCCGTTTTCGCCTTGAGCATCATGCAAAGTGACATAGCCGCCGTCTACCTGTTTGTCAAATACGACCACTCCATCGACTTCTTCAATTTTCTGGCGTGCTTTATCAACATCCAGTTCTTTGGCGCATTCCATGTTGATAAACATGGCCGTGCCAAGAAAAGCAGGCACGATTGCGCAATTGGCATGCACTTTGACCTCTCCGCCCAGAATTTGTTTGACCTCGCTGTTAAACGCCCATTCTCCGGACGTTTCTTCACCAATAAAATCTCCAACCTGAGGGATAACATTGAACGCCACCTGCTTATGAAAAACGCTTTGATCATCGGCCAGCGTTTCATTCATAAAAATTTTGCGGGTCTGATTAAACAACTCATCCATCGCCGCCCGGCCGCAACAAGATACCGATGTATAAGCCGATATCACCAGTCTTTTGAGACCGTTGTCACGGATAATATTTTGCAAAGGAATCAATAACTGAGCAACTTCCGCCGACGGAACAGACACAATGTTTTTTTCCAGCCCGGTCAATTTATCGTCATTTAATCCGCAGATAACCATCGGGATTTTGTCGTCGCCGGCAAACGCATCTGAACAGCTGATGACTTTTGCTCCGGCGGCAACCGCTTTTTGCGCATATTTTTTGACAATTTCGGCAGCTACGGCAAACACGGCAATTTCCACATTTTTGAAATCAAACGTATCAAGCCCGAGAACATCAAGCTCATCATCCTCCCCATAAGAAACCATGTTTCCCAAAACGGATCTTGGTTCCAAGGCCACAACGCTTCCTGCCGGGACACCCTCCTCGGCCAAAAGCGTCAGCACTTCGCGACCGACACCTTCTTCCGCACCGATAACGGCAATTTTCTTCATCCTGTTCATCCTTATTTTGTCATGACTAAAAAACTGGAAAGATCATAGCATTTTTGCTGTGGCAAATTCAAATCCTTTCCGTAAGTAAGTAACAACTAAAATATGACAAGTTTCTTGACATATCAAGCAAACGGCTCTAACTTTGGAAACGATTTAACTCCCAAAAAAAAGGAAAAATAACAATGACCGTACGGACGCTGCAAGGATTTATGGAACTTTTGCCTGAAGAACAAATTGTTATGGAACACATGAAAGCGGTTATTGCCCATACTTACGAGCTCTTCGGCTTTGCTCCGCTGGATACCCCGGTGTTGGAGCTGGCTGAAGTCCTGCTGTCCAAATCCGGCGGCGATACCGAAAAACAAATTTATGAATTTAAAAAAGGCGATACCGATTTGGCCATGCGTTTTGATCTAACCGTGCCACTGGCCAAATATGTGGCTTTGCATCACAATGAACTTACTTTTCCGTTCAAACGTTATCAAATCGGCAAGGTCTACCGCGGCGAACGCCCGCAAAAAGGACGGTTTCGCGAGTTTTATCAATGTGACATCGACATTATTGACCGCGATGAACTCAATATTGCTTATGATGCCGAAGTTCTGGCGGTAATTTATACAGTTTTTCAAAAACTGGCTTTGCCCGCTTTCAAAATTTATATTAACAACCGCAAGCTGTTGTCAGGATTTTTGGAATATCTTGAAATTGCCGACAAAACGGTGGACGTGCTGCGTTTGGTCGACAAAATCAAAAAAATTCCCGAAGAGGCTTTTCTTGGTGAACTTGGTGATCTCGGCCTGCCGGAAGCAAAAAATAAAACACTGCTTAATTTTATAAAAATCAAAGGGTCAAACGACGAAATTATTGCAAAACTTGAAGATTTTAAAATTGACAACGAAGCTTTTTGCAACGGTCTCAATGAACTTAAAACGGTTGTGGGACAGGCTCAACTTCTCGGCATACCTGCAGAAAATGTGCAGATTGATCTGAGTATCACCCGCGGGCTGGATTATTATACCGGTACCGTTTATGAAACCTTTTTTGACGAACACCCCGAGTTCGGCAGCGTTTGCTCCGGCGGCCGTTATGACAACCTCTCCAGTGTGTTTATGGACAAGAAATTTCCCGGAGTCGGTATTTCTATCGGTCTGACCAGACTATATGATCAGCTGCATGGTAAAGGCCTGCTTGACATTAAAGGTCCAACCCCCAACAAAGCGCTGATCATTCTCCAAAACAGCGATTATACGGCTCAGGCCATGCAATTGCTCGGGAAATTGCGCCGCTTTGATATTGCTGCCGATGTTATGCTGCGCGAGAGCAAATTCAAAAAGAAAATGGAATATGCCAATAAGATTAAAGTGCCGTATCTGATTATCATCGGTGAAGATGAAGCTGCAAACGGCTATTACACTTTTAAGGACATGACCAGCGGCGTGCAACAAAAAGCATCGTTTGAGCAAATTTGTGCACTTTTGCGGCCTTAATTCTGCTGTTATTGTTTGCGCATAAAAAAACGGCGTTGTCTAATGCAACGCCGCTTCTTCCCATGTTTTAAGCCCGATTTTGTTCCAGTCCAGCGGAATCTTGTCAACCCGCTGCATATGCGCCATATAGCAATCCTTGATATTATCCAGAATTGTTTCAACGATAATTACATTGCATGCTTTGCGCAATTTGTCGCGCACCTGAGGATTGATATAATCCAGAATGATTTTTTCTTCCGGGGAGCGTAAAAAAACAGCATGATCCAAACCGTCATAGATAATCTGCGGATTAGCAGGATGATTCGGTTTGGCTTTCAGATAAATATAAAGTTCCCCTTCGGAGCCTTCGGCAATCATAAACTCTTTTTCGGTGTTATATTCAGCCATTACGCCCTCCGCGAGCCATAACCAGATTTTTGTTATAAAAACTTCCGGTCGGATTGCCTTCATGATCCAGCCCGGCAATGATTTTGGAAACTTTGCCGGCCGGTCCGTAGACCTTAATGCCACGGGTTTGAATATATTTGCGGGCCGCGCTGTCCAAAACATCACGTCCAAAACCTTCGGCACCACCCAAAAGCGCGGTTGTGCCGCAGGCCAGAAAGCCCAACACACACGGATCACGAATTTCTTCCGGGCGCAGATATTGTTCATAGTCCGGATCTGTCCCCACACTGGCCAGACATCCGATCATTGAAGCGGCAACAATAACATGTCTGGCTTTGATCTTACCCATTTTTGTTTCCAACACGTTGTGGCAATGATCTGAAAAATATTTGACACGACGCACTGCGTTCGGTTCCAGGCTGCCGGACATATATTTGTCAACGCTTTCTGCGTGATACACGCTGAATTGAATCTTTTTTCGGTCGATATGAAAATCGGCCAGCAGATGGTCACCGCGATTGACGGACAAGTCGACCTCTCCTTTGGAGCGGCGGTTGATTTCCAGAACATCGCCGGTACGCGGTTCAAATCCGTTCAAGATAGGCAAGACCTTTTCTTGCTCCTGTTCGCCGCTGCTACAAGTCAGCTTGTAGCCGTTTTTATCTTTTTCCACTTTCTGAATGACATAGTCCGTCATTTTTGTTCTCCTCATCACAAAGGCTGTTATTGCTGTTATTTTATTATTTTTGTCTAAAATTGTCAACAATAAAGCACATACCTTCGTGAAAAGATAGTAAACAAAAATTATTTATGTTTATTTAACAAAGAAGCAAAATCAGCTCTCGGTACTTCATTTTCTTGATTTGGTCTTTATTTTTAGCAAAAAAACGGCCGAGCAGACATTCCCTCGCAGGAAAATATCTGCCCGACCGGATTGATTCTTCTTAAAGAGAAAAGCTTATTTGCTTTCTTCCGTGCTTTCCTCACGCGCTTTGGCCGCTGCTGACAAATCGTCGGCAATACGAGCCGAACGACCGCGCAACGCACGCAGGAAGTACAGTTTGGCACGACGGATCTTACCGACGCGAGCGACCTCAATCTTGGCCACATTCGGAGAATACAGCGGGAAAACGCGCTCAACGCCTTCGCCAAACGAAATTTTGCGAACGGTAAAGGACGAATTGAGACCGTCGTTCTTGCGGGCAATACAAACGCCTTCATAAACCTGAATACGTTCACGATCGCCTTCTTTTACTTTGGTGTGGACTTTCAAAGTATCACCCGGTTTAAAATCCGGAAGGTTTTTACCTTCAGTGAGCTTTGAAATCTGCTCTTTTTCAATATTTTCGATAATGTTCATCAGTTTTACCCTTTTTATATTTGGTTAGCTTGTACACCTAATTCTTTTTAGAATCAAGATATTTTTTCCATAAGTCCGGCCGCCGGACCTTTGTTACTTCTTCGGATTGCGCCAAACGCCACTCCTCTATTTTGCGATGATGCCCGCTCAGCAAGACCTCCGGAATCGTCCGCCCTTCCCAAACCTGCGGCTTGGTGTATTGCGGATATTCCAACAGACCTGTCTCAAAACTTTCGTTGCCTGCCGATTCTGCATTGCCCAAAACACCGGGCAATAACCGAATAATTGCATCCAACATGATACAGGCTGCCTGCTCGCCGCCGGTCAGGATATAATCACCAACGGAAATGTCTTCCGCGCCGCTGGCTTCCAAAACTCTCTCATCAATACCTTCAAAGCGGCTGCAAATGATTGTCAGTTCACTTTCCGCCGCCAGTTCTCTGACCAATTGCTGAGTCAGAGGCCGACCGCGCGGCGACATATTGATCAGGCGTCCGCCCGCATAGCTCTTTTTAAGCGCCGCTCCCAGGACATCGGGACGCATCACCATGCCGGCACCGCCGCCGGCAGGCGTGTCATCCACCGAACCGTGTTTGTCAAAAGCAAAGTCCCGGATATTTACTGTTTCCAGTGACCAGATATTTTCAGCCAGAGCTTTGCCGGTCAGGGAATACCCCAAAAAACCGGGAAACATCTCCGGAAAAATGGTCAGAACTTTAACTTTCAAACGCTCCTCCCTGGTCATCGGGCGCAAATTGCATCATCTCGACAATAATAAAACCGTTTTTAATATCAACGACGGGAACATATTGTCTGGTAAACGGCAGCATCTCCAGACTTCCGTCGATTGTTTTCAGCTCTATCAAATCGCCGGCGCCAAAATTATACAGCGCGTTGACTCTGCCTAAGGATTCTCCGTTTTTGTTTCGGGCTTCAAGCCCGATCAGATCCGCATGATAATATTCTTCTTCCGCCGGCTCAGGCAAGCGCGACCGCTCAATATACAGCCCCGTGCCAATCAGAGTTTCGGCCGTATTACGGTCATCCACCCCATTGATTTTTACCCGCAGAAGTTCTTTAGAATGTCCGGTAATTCTGAGGTCAAATTCGCGGTTTCCTTCTTTGTTGCTGACACGGCCGTATTTGCTCAGATTGCACTCGTCTTCGGTAAAACTCTTGACCTTGACTTCTCCTCTGATACCGTGCACGCCGACAATGGCGCCTAAACAAATTTTTTCCTCAACAGACATTGCTTAAATACCTTTTGGCCGGAAAAAGACTATTCAGCACTTGCTTCTTCAGCCGGCGCGGCATTTTCCGCAGCCTGAGCTTCAGCAGCAGCTTTGGCTTTTTCTTCTTTTTCTTTCAGTCTTTCCTGTGCTTTGGCTTTCGGCGCAGACTTCTGCGGCTGATCACGCAGGGCAACTTTCTGCACCAAGCCAAGATTGGCCAGCATTTTCTGCAGTCTTTCCGTCGGCTGCGCACCTTGTGACAACCAATATTTGACACGCTCTTCGTTGATGGTAAATCTTTCGGCATGATCCTGCGGCAGCATCGGGTTATATGAACCCAATCTTTCAATAAAGCGGCCGTCGCGCGGTGCTCTCTGGTCGGCAGCGACTACTTTGTAAAACGGACGTTTTTTGGAACCGCCACGGGATAATCTGATACGTACTGACATTTATTTTCCTTTCCTTTTTGTTTATCTTTTTCCGCCAAACATCATGCCTGTCGGAAAATTTTTCAACATGGCCGGCGACAGCATGTTTTTCATCCCGCCGGAACGACCAACCTTTTTCATCACTGTTGCCATCTGCTCATATGCCTTGAGCAGTTTATTGACTTCGTGAACCTCCACTCCCGCGCCGGCAGCAATGCGCTTTTTGCGGGATGCCTTGATAATATCGGGCTCTTTCCTTTCGGCTTTGGTCATCGAAAGGATGATTGCCTCTTGTTTTTTGATCAGATTGTCGCCCAAACCGGACGCTTCAATCTGATTTTTGAATTTGGACAGCCCCGGGATCATTCCGATGATGCCTCCCAAAGAGCCCAACTTCTGAACTTGTTGTAATTGTTTTAACATGTCATTCAGGTCAAAACGACCTTTCAACATCTGCTCGGCAAGTTTCTGCGCTTCATCCCGGTTGACATTTTCCATGGCGCGCTCTACCAGCGACACGACATCTCCCTGTCCGAGAATCCGTCCGGCCAGACGGTCGGCGTGAAACTCTTCTATTTCTTCAAGCTTTTCGCCGGTTCCTAAAAATTTGATCGGGACACCGGAAACCATTTTCATCGACAAAGCCGCACCGGCACGCCCCGAACCATCAATCCTGGTCAGGATTAATCCGGTGACGCCAACCTGCTCGTTGAATGCTTTGGCCGTGGCACAGGCATCCTGCCCCATCATGGCATCGGCCACTAACAAAACCTCTGCCGGGTTGACCATTTTTTTGATATCGGACACTTCCCGCATCAGTTCTTCATCAATATGCTGGCGGCCGGCCGAATCGAAGATAACAACGTCAAAACCGCCTTTTTTGGCATATTCCATGGCTCGGCCGGCAATGGCTTTCGGCTTTTCTCCGGCAACAACCGGCAATGCCTGCCCTTTGATCTGTTCGGCAAGCTGGCGCAATTGTTCCTGTGCGGCCGGACGATAGATGTCCAACGAAACCAACAGCACTTTCTTCTTCTGCCGTTCGCTCAGCCGTTTGGCTATTTTGGCTGAGGTTGTTGTTTTGCCAGACCCCTGCAGCCCGACCATCAGTATTCCTACAGGCGGCACCGCGCGCAAGTTCAGCTCGGCCGGCTCTGCCCCCAACAGCTTGACGAGCTCGTCATGAACAATCTTGATGACCATCTGGCCCGGCTGAATTGAGCGGACAACTTTTTCTCCCAGCGCCTGCTCTTTAACATGTGCGATAAATTCTTTGACAACCGGCAACGCCACATCGGCCTCCAGCAGCGCGATGCGAATTTCCCGCATGGTGTTGCTGATGTCATCCTCAGTCAGCACGCCTCGTGAAGTGATTTTATTAAACACCGCGGTTAATTTGTCAGTCAGACTGTCAAACAAGCATTTATCCTTTTATTTAAACCTCTAACGCGCCAGTGTGCGAACCCTCGCTGACTGGCGTCACTCCTTGGAGTGTATGGCATTTTTCAGTTTTATTTGAAAAATTCAGCTTCTTATATAAAGATTTTCAGTGTTTGTCAACCAAAATTTATCTGGCTTCCGCCCTAAAAAAAATAATAACGGCCCTTATTTATATAAGTAAATCAACTTAGATAAGGATAAATAAGCAATGAAAGTTGTTGTCATCGGAGGCGGAGCAACCGGCATTTCAACCGCGACTCATTTACGGCGGCGAAACGAAGAAACCGAGATTGTCATTCTTGAAAAAAAACAAGAATTAGGTGTTTCCTTCTGTGCTTTGCCTTATCTGCTCGGCGGGTTGATTCCTCACAGTGAGGATATCTGCGGTGCCAGTGTCAGCCAAATGCAGCAAATTTTTAATGTTGACGTGAAGCTTGGACACGAAGTTATTGATATTGACCGCAAAAATAAAATTCTGACCCTCAACGAACAAGCGCCTGTCAGCTATGACAAACTGGTCTTGGCCACCGGCGCTGTCCAACTCCGCCCTGATATTGACGGGGTGCTCGGCGATAATATCTTTACTTTACGAGATATTGCCGGCGTTGAGAAAATCCGGGCGTATTTTTCCGATACCGGTGTTCGCAATGTCCTGATCCTTGGCGGCGGAGAAATGGCTTTGGCTACAGCCGAAGCCTTTATGCATCTTGGCGCGCACATCAGCCTGGTCGAGGAAGCTCCCCAGATTTTGCCCGATTTTGATACCGGCATGACTAAGCGTTTGGAAAATCAACTGCGAAAATTTGGCGTAAAACTTTATCTTGGGCGCAAAGTTGCCGGTTTTTACGATACTTATGCCAAATTGGACAACGAAACTTTGGTAAAATATGATCTTGCCGTTATTGCCACCGGCGCGAGACCTGATGTCAAATTACCGATTATGGCCGATATTTCTCTCGGGCTGAGCGGCGGCATCCTGGTTAACGAACATATGCAGACCAATGATCCCGACATCTTTGCCGCAGGGGCCAATGTTGAATGCAACGATGCCGTAACCGGCAAAGCCGAACGCCGGACAAGCGCACCGCTCGCCGTACGACAAGCTAATGTTATTGCCGATTTTCTGTGCGGCAGACCAGCCGCCATCAAAGCGGAAATTTCTTGCGGAATTGCCCGTATTTTCGGCTATACGGCCGCTTTTGCCGGCAACGGCGAAAAGCAATTACAACAGGCTGGTATTCCTTTCAAATATCTTTATCTGTTGCAAAACAGTAATGATATTTACATGCCGGGATCCGAACAAATGCTATTTAAGCTGCTGTTTGCCGCAGACGGAAAAATTCTCGGCATTCAAGGGCTTGGAACAAACGGTATTCAAGCCCGCGTCAATGCTGTTGCCGCTTTAATGCAGAAAGGCGGACGCGTTGATGATCTCTGCCGGTTTCCGGTACCTTATGCACCGCCTTATGCCTGCCCCAAAGACGCCCTGAACAATCTTGGGAGTCTGGCTGCGGCTGTTTTGCGCGGCGAGTTGCAATATTATGACGCCGAAGCCCCAGATGCCGACAAAGATATTTTCCTGACAGATGTCCGCCGGCCGGAGCATTTTGACGTTCGCCACCTGCCCGGCGCCGTCAATATCCCGCTGACTACCATGCGCAAACAGCTTTCTGTCTTTCCGCGGGATAAAAAAATTGTTTTATACTGCAATGACGGCTACGGCGCTTATTTAGCCTATTGCATTTTACGCGGACACAACTATGACAACGTTTATCTGCTCAATACCCCGTCTGACCTCAGTATGGATCTTTGACAGCGATTTGCAGCCGATTTGCTTATATTTACCATGATGAAATAAAAAAACTTCTTGCATCTTGTGTTTTTTTAAGCTATTAAGAGGGTGTTTTTATGGTCCCATCGTCTAGCGGCCTAGGACACCGCCCTCTCACGGCGGTAACGCGAGTTCGAGTCTCGCTGGGATCACCAATTCAAGCGGCAGGTATAAAAACTGCCGTTTTTGCGCCGCTACGAAAGCTAAAGTTTTCTACTTGCGCGAACAACTGACCTTTGCCGTGGTCGTTCCGCCCTTGCAAAGCTAAGAGAAGTTTCTTTTATAAATCAAGCACTTAACCGAGTTCGAATGTTTGTTTTTTAAAAATTGCGTTTTGGGAGAATTTTCCGAACTCGTTTGATGATAATCCTTTGTTTTTCAATAGTTTAAGTGAGTTTGAATCTCGCCCAAGTCTTGGGATTGACTTTTAGTTATGAATCGGATTTGAAACTTGTGATGATGAAAGTTTTTGACGTTGACGACAATTTATTTAGACGTGATTGCTAATTTACAGATGGAAAAGACAACTAATCTCTCAATATTTCAGAAAAGACGTTATTTTTGTTTAAAAGCTTTTTTGAATGGAAAACTCAATCAAAGATTTTTCATATTCTCTTTGCCAGATATTGGAGTTTTTATCGGTATAAGAATAAGTCAGCGTTGGCACCATTCCCCAGAAAGACAAATTGCGGTTGGATATAGAGATAGAATAGCGTTGTGTGACGTTTCTTTCTTTAATTTGCTCAAACTGATAATTTTTAACTGTCCAACGTTCGCCTTTGTAGTTTGTAAATAATACCGACGGTTCGGCATAAAAATGAAAACCATAAGGCAGTTCCGCACCAAAACCCAAAGCAAAATTTATCCGGTCGTTGGTATAGGTTCTGTCTTTTGTTTTTTCATATTCATAACCGGTTCTGAAAATCAGATATTTTGAGGAATCCAAAGCATAAAACAAACGTAATCTGGCGCTTTTGGTATCTCCATCTAAGATATCGCCATAATCGTCATAATATGTTGGTGTGTAACTTAGAGTCAGATTGGCATTAAGTTGTCGGGTAATATCATAACCGGTTTCAATCATAAATCCGGTTGAGTAATTATAGGCTTTATGGGCTAAATAACGTCTTGAAACGGTCGGACCGAAGAAAATGTCGCCTTTTTCATAAACGTATTTCAGTCCCAGAACATAATACAAATAAGTATCGTCGTATTTTTTATCACTGTATTTGGCATTATAAACAAAGGCTTCATTGCGTAAGCGCCAGTTTTCGGAGAGTTTAAATTCATAGTTTCCGCCAACGGTAATATTAAAACCAACATCTTTTTCCGGTTCGTCCAAGGTATTGCACATTACGCCGAACATTGTCATCACGCATTGTTCGCCGGCGGTGGTATTGTTAATGTTATTATCCGGAGCAATACCGAAATTAAACCAGACATTCCAGTTTTTATTTTGGCGGATATAATAAAGGGCTTGTTTAATCCGGTATTGGACAGGCAATGGCAAATCTTTGTTAGCCAAAGCCAGGCGATAATGATAATCAGCGCGCCACCAGTCTTCTTTAATCAAATACAATTCCGCCAAACGAAAGCGGATATTGGCAATATTGGGTTCATAATCCAAAATAAAGCGGTAAATTTCTATTGCTTCGTCATATTTATGCTCTTTAGTGGCAATTTGCGCCAGAAGATACAGACGTTCAATCTCCAGTTCCCGCACGTTGTAAGGTTTTACCAGTAGAGCTTTGCGGGCATCATCAAGTTTACCTTGCCCAATTAAATCTTTGGCAAAGTTTAAAACCTGCTCATGTGTCATAGAGATAACAGTTTTATGATTGCTTGTTTTTATAGCAGAAACCGGCGATGTTTCTTCTTTTGCCATAACAGAATTTATACCTGTCAGAAAAAACACCACCGGTATTATATACGTCCACTTTGGCATTTAGCTACTTTTTAATAGCACCAAACCCAATGTTAACCGACGTATTTCTAACACGGTCATAATAGTCGTCTAGCTCTTTGGTGTCTGGATATTTTTCCATAAATTCTTTTTGTGTTAATCCTTCACCATTAAAGCCGCGAGCTTCTTCATAGAAAACATATCCGGTTGTTTCCTTGGGAGTTCCGTCATCTCCATAATAATCAATCTCCATTGCACCAAAGGATGGGTCATTGTGGTTTTCCGGATTACCATAGTAGTCAAGTATACCATTATCCTTCAGATATTGCTCTGCGCCAGGCGAATTTGCATCAATCGGCTCTTTGGGTTCTGCCAATAATTGTTTGGCGGTTGTGAAATCTTCAACTGTATATGTATCTTGTCCACGGAATTTGAAATCAGCATCAGCAATCTTGTCTCCATTCGTCAAGGTTAACTTCCCAGTCTTACCATCAATATCTGTTTCCGCCTTAACATCATACCAGTTATCAAATTCAGCTGTCACAGTCTGCGTACCGTTATTTCTATCAAAAACCAAAGTAGCATCACCGTCTAAACCGAGATTTTTATTAACCGCATTGCTGATATCACCATGATTATCTGTCTCAATAACATTAACTCCGCCAACTGCACGGCCTTCAAAAGTCATATTTTCGGCTAAATCTTTGGCTTCTATCTTTTTATCCTTATATCCTCCGGCAAAAACTATTGTTTCTTTCATTGTATCTGTTTGCTCTTTACCATCGTTATTGATATATTCTTTGTCTGAAATTCTGTTCAACAAACCAAAATCAGAATATGCCAATTTCATTTCTTTTGCATAACTTTGATAATCAGTTGTTTCGGTTTTGGTATAATTCAGTTCAAAAAGTTCTATCGGTATAGGTTTACCAGACTGATAGTCGTAATCAATTTCCCGTACATCACCGGTAACCTGAATTACTTCCATATCTGAACGATCACTTGCATCTTTACCGCCATAAATTATGTCAATAGCATCTTTTAGGTTTTTAACTTCTTTCTCCCGTTCACCGGAATCATCAAAAACTCCAGTTGTAGCCAGTTCATCAACTCGATTGTTCAAACGCTCCTGTATTTCCGCGTCCAATAATTCCCTTGTTGATTCTATATATATACCCGAATAATACGGACTGTTGATTCCATATCTGTATATCGGTGTTTTTATATCAAATTTATTTTCTCCGCCGTCACGAGCCAATGTATAAGCCAATTCATCAACCTTGTCGGAATTTTGTGTAAGAGTAATACCGTCAATTTCATCATTTTCATCTAAGGTAAATTGAATCTTTGCATCTTGCTCACTTTCATGCAATGCGGCAAGATGTAACTCTGCATTTTCCATGGTCAGATTGGCATAGTTGTTATATATATTATCTACTCCGCTTTCTATCCTCTCCGGATGTTCGTTAATAAATTTTTTTAGTCCGTTAATATCGTCCCACATACCGGCAAGCTCTGTTTTTGAAAAACCAGCCAAAAGTAAAGCCTCTCTTATCTCTTTAGGTGTTGCATTTTCTAAATCTTGATCAACTAATATCTTTACCATATTATCAAAAAGTTGCTGATTGCAGTCACGCTCAGATTTGCAAATATTTTTATCATTGGCTCGTGAAGAAGTTAATGCCATTGTGGACATCAACATAATGCTTTGTTGTGTATTAACCCCATCGTAAACATCGTCCAAACCATCTGTTGCCTTCACCAGTTGTGTAAAGGCATTGGAATCACTAACTAATCTGGCTTTCATTTCCGTTAGTTTTTCCTTGTTTTCCGGCGTATCCGTTCCCGGTGTATCCGGTATCGTTGCCGGAGGTACAAAACTATGTCCGCCGCC
>CALXTL010000022.1 GCA_944391445.1 uncultured Alphaproteobacteria bacterium
CCAAATCTGCCTCTGAATGCAGCGGCAAAACCGTGCTTTATTGCCCTTTCGACAAGACCAAAGCCTATTGCGCCGATACCGATGATTGCGCTTCGCTTGGTTTTACCGATACTATTGCTCAATGTCCGGGTGCATACAGTAAATGTCCGGCCGACCCGACTAAGGGTAAATGCGATTTTGAGGCTTCACCGGGTGATTTGAAATATTCTTTGCGTACAGAGGACCATAATGGTTGGCTGTTGTGTAATGGCCGCTCTTATGAAAAAGATAAATATCCAGAACTTTATGCCGCTATCAGCGGTTCTTTTGGTACAAAGCTGCCCAATTATACAAACTATTTTCTTAAAGGGGCTGCAACATCTTCTGCTTCATTTTTTAAAACTGCCGAACAAGCCGGTTTACCGAATATTACAGGGTCATTTAATGCTAGACAGCTATATGATGGTTCCGCTGTTGTTTCAGGAGCGTTTAAAAGTGGAGGCGCATCGGTGTCAGTAACCCCGAATTCAAAAGGTGATGACAGCCAAAGCGGTTTTTCTTTTGATGCTTCAAAATCCAACTCAATTTACGGTCGATCAACCACGGTTACGCCGCAGAATTATAGAGCCAATGTTTTTATTTATGCCGGGCGTTTAGGAACATCCGGCTCATCAGATACCGGAACACAGTGTAAAGAGCAGGGATATCAACTTATTCAAGACGGTCTTAACCAGCTATTTTGTATGGAGGGGCAGACGTTGGAATATTGTCCGGCGGATAATAAATATGGTAAATGTGTCGGAGAACTTGACTGCGAAGCCCTGGGCTTTACCAAAAATCCAACATGTTCGGCCGGGCAGGTTAAATTATACTGTCTTTATGATCAGAGCTATGCGAAATGTACGAGTGTGGGGAGCTCAACAGACGGTTGCACCGTCGGATTTGCAACATTGAGTTCGGCGAATTGTAAGAGTTGTCCAAACGGCGTAAAACCGAATGGTTATTTTTCAACCAATGGTAAAGCTTGCTATAGTTGTTGTGAAGCATCGTCATCGGGAATTGCGACATGTTATAAGTGTTACAGTGTCAATGATGACCTGATTAATGATGATTTAATGAATGACGGTTTGTTTAATTCGGATATTATGAAATAAAACATTATCTTAGCAAAATTTCGCATAGAAATGAAGCCGGTTTCTATGCGGAATTTTTTTGTGTCGGCGTTAAGCTAGAATATTCTCTATATCTGAATATGACAGGCAAATTTGCGCATGGAACGCCGGTGTCCATGGTATTTGGTTAGCGGAGGCGGGCAGGGCAGATGCGATTATTATCAGCCGGGGAGGCCGGCCAGTCTGGCGGCAATCTGCTTGGCCAGTTCTCCAATCAATTTGCTTTGTTGTTTGACAAGTTCGTCATAGTTGTCGCCCAACGGGCACTCCAGATTGATTTTGTCGCGCGTAATGAGGTTGTTGTTGCGGTCAAAGATACTCCACCAGGCATCTAAGACAACTTTTTGATTCCATGTTCCTTCAAATTTGCCGATTTCAACCCATACCACATAATCAAATCCTTCACGCCGGTATGAACTAGGTTTAACCGCTGCTTTGGGCAAAAGCATGCCGATATCTGTTGCCAGCAGGTTTTGCACGGCATCACTCAGCGGTTCTGCCCAGCGATTGATCTCGGAAATATTGAGCTCTACCTGGTTGGCGTCACGAGTGACAATTTGCGGTTTGTCTAAATAGACCGGGACTTTAACCGGCTCGATGCCAACAAATATTTGTTTGCTTTTGTATGTTTTGGCAGCGGGGTCTGACGGGCGAAGGCTGTAAAAGCGCGACGGTTGGCTAAAGCCGCCAAAACAGCCGCAAAGCGTGACCAGCATAAGAAATACGGTTAGTTTTTTCATGTCAATATCTTCCTTTTCCTTTGAGCAGAGCCTCAGGGTGGCGCTCCAGATAATCGGTCAGATTACGCATGGATTTGGCCGCTTCGGCAATGTTGTTGACAGCGCGGTTCAGGTTGGTCAGCGTTTCTGAAGAAACGCCCCGATTGCCGCTGATGACACGGTTGATACCGGAAACAATTTGCTCGACTTCAGGCATAACTTTGTTGTTCAGCGTATCGAAAAACAGGTTGATCTTTTCAACGCTTTGGCGAACCGGCAAGTCCTGAATGCCTTTGGAAAGTTCGCCCATTGGCGATAAAACTGTTGGAATTTCCATATAAGGACTATCAGCCGGGTTGCGTAGGACAATTTTAGTCTCCGGCAACATTTCCAACTCAATCATCAGCAGTCCGGTCAGGTAACTCTGTGTGGTAAGACGGGCGCGCAGGCCTTTTTTGATCAGTGCATGAATGAGCTCAATTTTGGTATCAAATTCGTCAGAGCTGATATTTGTTTGGCCTTTGTGAACCATTTTGACGTAAACCGGGATGCTGAAGTCCAGTGAGGAAGTGTCGGCAATTAATTCAATATCCGTGACTTTGCCTATTTGGACTCCTTTGAAAACAACAGGGGCTCCAATGTTGAGGCCGTTGATTGATTCTTCAAAATACATAACCAATGTTTTACCCTGATTGCCATAAAAAATCTTTTCACGCAGGAATATGGCAAAAATTGTCAGTAAAACGGCAAAACCGCAGATGATAAAAAGGCCGATAAGTTTTTTGTTGGGTTCTTTGCGCATCTTATTTGTCTCCACGGGTTAAAAATTGGCGAATTTGGTCATTGGGCGGGTTTTTCAGCAGTTCTTTGGGATTGCCGGTTGCCGAAATGCCTTTAAGCGACGCATCAAGAAAGATTGAATCCGTTCCGATGTTGAAAATTGATGCCAGCTCATGTGTGACGAGGACAATTGTGGTGCCAAGGCTTTGATTGATGTCAAGAATCAGATCGTCAAGCAGACGGGAGCTGATCGGATCGAGTCCGGCAGAGGGCTCATCAAAATAGACAATTTCAGGGTCCAGAGCCAGAGCACGAGCCAGTCCGGCACGCTTTTTCATGCCGCCGCTGATTTCGGAAGGGTAAAATTCACCAAAGCCTCTCAGACCGACCAGCGCCAGTTTGAGCTCGGTCAGTTCACGGATCAGACGATCGGAGTAATTGGTGTATTGCCGGAGCGGCAGCGCAATGTTTTCGGCCAAAGTCATGGAACTAAACAATGCTCCGCTTTGGTATAAAATGCCGCAGCGGTGCATGATTTTTTCTTTGTTTTCCGGTGTGGCCGCGGCGAAATTGATGCCATCAATCGTGATGCTGCCGGAGGCCGCTGGCGTCAGTCCCGTCAAAACACGCAATAAACTGCTTTTACCGCAGCCGCTGCCGCCCATGATTACAAAAATGTCGCCTTTGCGAACTTGAAACGCAATGTTTTTGAGTAGCACGAAATCGCCATAAGCAATGGTCAGATTACGAACATTTATGACCGGTTGTTGCGTCATATGCCCAATACCTCAAAAATCAGCGTAATGAAACCCGTGGCCACAATCATCCAAACAATGGCGGAAACAACCGCCCGCGTGGTAGCCTTGCCGACGCTGTCCGCATCACGGCCGCAGTTGACGCCATAGTAACATCCGCACAGCGAGATGATGATGCCAAATACAAGGCCATGAAACAGACCAACCAGAAAGTTGGTCATGTTTAACGCGTCAACAGAATAATGCCAATATTCGGCAGCGGAAATGCCCAGCATGCCGACACCGACGGCGGCGCCGCCCAATATTCCCATAAAATCCGCCAACAGCGTCAGCAGCGGAATGGTCAATGTCAGAGCTGTAATCCTTGGCAAAATAAGAAAATCTTCAATGGAAAAGCCCATGGTTTTGAGGGCGTCAATTTCCTCGTTGACTTGCATGGTGCCAATGGTGGCGGCATAAGAAGCTCCAGTGCGGCCGGCCATGATGATACCGACCATAATGGCGCCCATGATGCGAGTCATGCCGATGGCAACCAAACTAGCCACATATATTTGTGCTCCGAAAGTTTTAAGCTGAACGGCGCCAACAAAGGCCAGAATCAACCCAACCATGAAACTGACCAAAGAAACAATGCCAACCGCTTTGTAGCTGCAGTCTTCCAGAGCAAATAGGAAATCAACATGACGCATGATTGCTGAGCCGCGCAAAAAGCGCCCTACAGAAGCACTCGTTTGCCTCAGAAAAGATAATCCTTTGGCCAGCGCGGCATAAACGGCTATGCCTTTGGCTCCGATTTTCTCAAGAAAAGACAGTTTTTCGTCAGTTCCTGTGTCCGGCTTGCGGTTAACCGTTAATGCCAATTTTAATAATCTGGACAGGTTGTCGGGCAGATTGCGGTATTCAGGGGAAAGGCCCCGGCGGCTTGCCGATCGGGCGATGTCAAACAACAGAGCCAGAATTGTCGAATCCCATCTGCCGAGTTCGGCCGCTTCAATCCGAATCCCGGTGAGGCCATTTGTATCAAGAACCAACAGCAGGGCATCTTTGGTGCGGTTGTCATCAAAATGCAGACCGTCGCCCCGCAGGGTAATGTCCAGAATTTTTTGATTGAGGTTATAGGTAAGCTGCATGACCGTTTCCGATGTTTTTCTTTTAATTTATTCGTATTTGGCGAATTGTCAAGTCATGGAGCGCCGGAAGAGGCGTTGCTTTTTGGCAAGTTTTAGGTTACAGTGACGAAGGAGGGAATATGTTTAAAGTCGGATTGGTTTTGTTTGGTATTGTTTTTTTCAGCGGATGCGTTTCTTATTATGAGGGGTATGAAAATGACTATTACGCTTCTGCTTACGGCAGTTATTACAATTCACCGCTGCGGCTGCGCGGGCTGACGCCGTATGACTTTTATATGATGGACAGTAATCCGAGCGGTTATTTTGACACGCAATTGTGGTCGGCCGTGGGTGATATTTCCCGCTTTTCAATTACGTCGATTGCCCGCGCTTTGGCTGATTAAACCTTCCCGGCCGCCGTCTCCCGCCGGGCAGCGAAAAAGTTTTTTGATAATTGACATTTACTGCTTAAAAGGGTAAACCTTTGGAGAATAATTATTCTTGAAAGGGTCTGATTTGATGTATAAAAAAATCCTTCTGGGCGTTGCTGTATTGGCGTTGATCGGCGCTGGCTGCGGTTATTTTGTTTATCGGCATAAGGCGATTTTGTTTGAAAGTAATGTCCCTGAGGAAAATTTCAGCTTTGAGAGTGTGATTACCCGCGCCAGGACGCTGGCGTCGTTTCCATATATGGCACCCGATGACACATTGCCCTCGGAGCTGCAGAATCTTTCATATGATGAGCACAGAGATATTCGCTTTGTCAGAGAAAACGGCCCCTGGTATAATCAAAAACTTCCTTATGAAATTCAATTTTTTCATCTGGGAAATATTTTTACGGTGTCGGTTCCGATTAATGAAATTGTCAACGGAAAATCAAACCCGATCAGATATTCTGCCGCTTTTTTTGATTATGGACGCAATAAGCTGAACAGCAAAAATTTTGAGAATCTCGGATATGCAGGGTTTCGGTTGCATAATCCCCTGAATACATCGGCTTATTTTGACGAGTTGGTTGCTTTTTTGGGAGCCAGTTATTTTCGCGGACTGGCCAAAGGACAGCATTATGGTTTGTCCAGCCGCGGCCTGGCGGTGGATACGGCCGAACTGAGCGGCGAGGAGTTTCCTATTTTCAGAGAATTTTGGCTGGAAAAACCCAAAAAACGCGATAAATTTATTCAGCTTTACGCATTGCTGGACAGTAAAAGCGTCAGCGGCGCTTATCATTTTAAGATTATTCCCGGCACCAATACGGTAATGGATATTCAGGCAGTGCTGTTTCCGCGCAAGGATATTAAAAAGCTGGGGGTGGCGCCGCTGACATCTATGTTTTTGTTTGGCGAAAACAATAAAAACCAGTTTGATGATTATCGGCCGGAAGTGCATGACAGTGACGGTTTGCTGATTCATAACGGAAATGACGAATGGTTGTGGCGGCCGTTGGATAATTCGAAAAACTTGCGTATCAGTTCTTTTGTAGATGAGAATCCCAAAGGATTTGGTTTGTTGCAAAGAGACCGCAATGTCGGCAGCTATCTGGATTTTGAAGCACATTACGAAGCACGGCCGAGTGTTTGGGTCGAACCTATGGAAAACTGGGGCAAAGGCATGGTTCAGCTTGTGGAGATTCCTTCACGGCAGGAAATCCATGATAATATTGTGGCTTATTGGGTTCCTGCCAAAAGTATTCAGGCCGGTCAGGAATATCGTTTTTCGTATCGGCTGATTTGGCTGAATGAGGTGATGAAAGAGCGTGAGCTGGCTTCGATTGTCGCCACGCGTACCGGAATGGGCGGCGTGTCCGGGATGCAGATCAGCACCGATAAGCGCAAATTTGTGGTGGATTTTGTCGGCAGCGAATTAAGCGAAGATTTCCAGGCTCAGGGAATCCGTCCGGAAGTTTCCTGCAAAACCGGAAAAATTACCCATGTCGGCACGCATTATAATCCGGTGACAGGCGGGGTGACAGTCTATATGGATTATCTGCCCAAAGAAAATACGGATGAACTGCGGATTTCTTTAGTGCGCGACGGACAAACGATTTCCGAAGTATGGAGTTATCAATGGTTAAAATAGTTGTCCGCGATGCCAAAGAAATTGTCCGCGCTTATTTGCGGGGGCTCGGCTTTGGAAAAGATTATGATCCGGAGATTTTAATGGCAGCGCACCCGGAACTGGCTGAAAAAGACACCAATATTACGGCTCGGCTGGATGAGCTGGTTTATGCCGCTGCGCAGAAGGTTTTACCGGCACAAATCTCTAAAGAAAAGGCGGTGGCTTTGTATAAGGTTTTATATACGGAAGCAGGCGGCGCTTCTTTGTGGAAGACAGAACCTTTGGGCGGAGCTTTTGAGAATCCGCAATATCGCGAAGCAATGCGCCGCCGTGTTTTTGATGCGGTGCCGGCGTATTGTTATTCGGATATGCCGACGCAAGTGTTGGAAAGCTATAAGACGCCGTTGACTCGTCGTATCAGTTTGTGGTGGAATGTGCGTCGGAGAAGGAAACATGATTGAAACTCGTCCGATTAGTTTGTCTGAGGTACGTCGTCGCCGCTTTTATGTTTTCGGCTGTATGTTTGTTGCGACGTCGTTGCTGGGTTTGAAGTGGACGGCGGCCATGCCGACCGAAGCCAATCTGGCGGCGAAAATTATTATGACAACGTTGTTTTTACTGACATCGGCGTGGATCTCGCTGTTTTTCTTTTCCAGTTTATTTGGTTTTTTTGAGTTGTTGCGTCGGCGGCGTGTTCCCGGAATCATTTGGCCGGATAAGCAGACGCCGCTTGTCGGCAGAACGGCTGTTTTGATGCCGATTTATAATGAAAATCCGCGGCAGGTTTTTGCCAATCTGCTGTCAATGGCGCAAAGCCTGCTGAAAACCGGGCAGGCTGCGCATTATGATATTTTTGTGCTGAGTGACACCACACAACCCAAAACATGGGTTCTGGAAGAAAGTCTTTGGAATCAGGCTCGGCGGCTGATGCCTGACGAAGTCCGGCTTTATTATCGGCGTCGGCCCAAAAATGTGGCGCGTAAAAGCGGAAATATTGAAGATTTTTGCCACAAATGGGGCGCTTTGTATGATTACATGATTGTTTTGGATGCGGATAGTCTGCTTGACGGGCAAACCATGGTGAGAATGTCGCAGCTGATGGATGCCAACCATGAAACAGGTATTATTCAGGCGCCGCCGATTTGCATCAACAGTCATTCCCTGTTTGCACGAATTCAACAATTTGCCGGGCGGGTATACGGGCCGATTGTTTCCTCCGGGCTGGCTTATTGGCAGGTGGGCGACAGTAATTACTGGGGGCATAATGCCATTATTCGCGTCAAAGCCTTTATTGATTGTTGCGGATTGCCGGTTTTAAGCGGGCGTAAGCCGTTTGGCGGTCATATTCTGAGCCATGATTTTGTGGAAGCGGCTTTGATTCGCCGCGGCGGCTGGCTTGCGTGGTTGCTGCCGGAGCTGAAAGGGAGTTATGAAGAATGCCCGCCGACGATGATTGATTTTGCCGTGCGCGACCGACGGTGGTGTCAGGGAAATATGCAGCATTTGAAAGTTTTAATTTCCAAACGTCTGCATCCGATCAGCCGGATTCATTTTATTATCGGCGTGATGTCATATTTATCTTCTCCGTTGTGGCTGAGCTTTTTGGTTATGGGAATTTTGGTGGCGCTGGGGCATGAATATTTTCCGCCGGATTATTTTAGCAATAAACAGTCTTTGTTTCCGATTTGGCCGATTTTTGATAAGATCGGAACGATTGCGCTATTTGTTATCTCCATGTTTATGTTGATCTTTCCGAAAATTCTCGGCGCGATTATTTATCTGAAAGATAATAAATTTTCCAAAATTGGCGGCTTTTTCGGCGTGTGGAAAAGTGTTGGTGCGGAAATTTTGTTTTCAGCTTTAAGCGCGCCGATTATGATGGTTTTTCAAAGCAAATTTGTGTGGGAAATCTTTACCGGCCAGGATGTCGGCTGGAAAACACAGAATCGCGGCGGAGATACTTCCTGGAGCGAGGCTTGCCGCCGGCATGCCGGGCATACTTTGCTGGGGGTTGTGACGACGATTGTTTTATGGCGCTATGTCCAGCCGTTGTTTTATTGGATGCTGCCGATTACAGTCGGGTTGATGTTGTCAATTCCTCTTTCGGTCTTTTCTTCGCGCTGGACATGGGGAGCAACAGCTTTTCGGCATAAATGGTTTGTTATTCCTGAGGAAATTGATGTTCCTGATGTTGCTGCAGCAGCCAGCTTTTTTTATCAGAAGCTGAATGCCTCTGACGACGCCGGTGTGTTGACGCTGATTGCCGATCATTACATGCTTGAGCTGCATACCGCTATGCTGGAGACTAACGGACCGACGCCTGAGTTTGACGGAAATGTCAGTGAAAATGCCAGAATTAAACTGGATAATTATATCAGTTATCGGAAAGAACCGGCTTTTTCGCGTGATGAGGAGACTTTTTTGCTGTATAATCCGGAAATTCTCCGCGAGGCAAACTTGGTTTTGAACATGGTTTAGGCAGTTTGGGTTTTATGTGAAAAAAAAGCTGCCTCTGGCAGCTTTTTTGGGTGGAAAAGAGAACTGCATTAACCAAGACGGAGAATGTCGGCCGTGATTTGTTCGGGTGTCAGGCGATATCGCTGATATAGTTCTGTCACAGGAATACGATCGGGAAATTCTTTGAATGCGCCGTAATTGAGCACTTTGACTGATGATGGTCCGTAAAAACGGGCAATTTTTTCGCCAAAGCCGCCATCCAGGACGCCGTCTTCCAAAGTAACAATAATTCGATGGTCATTTTCCAGTTCATGCAGGCATTTTTCATCCAGACCGCTGAGAAAACGCGGATTAATCAATGTGGCATCAATACCATGTTTTTGCAGCTGTGCGGCTGTCTGACGGCCAAGTTCGAAAAAGTTGCCGGCAGCCAGCAGCGCCACTTGTTTTCCCTGATGCACCACCTGAAAAGTATTGAGTTCATCATAGTTCGCCGGGACGGTTTCATTACTTGTCGTTACCCGAATTGGTACGCGGATGACCACCGGATGCCGCCGCTGTTTTAAGCTCCAATCCAACATGGCAAGATATTCTTGTTTAGTAGTTGGCGCCAGACAAACAAGATTGGGGATGTTAGAGGTTAGCGGGATGTCAAAACAGCCGAGATGCGTTGCGTCCATTCCTGAAATGGCGCCGGAAAAAACAAGAATGACAGCCGGGTTATTGTTAAGCGCCAAGTCCTGCGATAGTTGGTCGTATGTTCTTTGTAAAAACGAGCTCATCACATAAAATACAGGTTTGCAGCCGCCTTTGGCCAATGCCGAACTCATGGCGATTGCGTGTTCTTCGGCAATGCCGACATCCACATAATTTGGGCCAAACTGTTCTCTGCGTTCCGGCGTTAAGCCAAAGGCGCCGGGTGTGCCCGCGGTGAGTACAACAACGTCTTTGTCTTGTTTGATTTTGCTATTGAGATATGCAAAAGTGATATCATTGTAATTTTCGCCTTCACTCGGGATTGTGACGGTACCGCTTTTGATGTCAAACGGTAAATTCCAATGCCAACGTTCTTTGTTTTCTACGGCAGGTTTGTAGCCTTTGCCTTTGAGTGTGTGAACATGCAAAATTGTCGGCCGCGGTGTGTCTTTGAGTTGCTGCAGTTTTTCTATTAACGCCGGAAGAGAATTGCCTTCTTCAACATAATGATAGTCAAAGCCGAGCGCTTTGAACATGTTGCATTCTGCGGCGCCGCCGGTCTGCCGCAACAAACTTAAGTTGGTATAAAGACCGCCATGGTTTTCGGCAATGGACATTTCATTGTCGTTGACAATAATGATGATATTGCTGTTGAGCACGGCAGCATTGCTCAGGCCTTCCAGCGCTTCGCCGCCGGAAAGAGAACCGTCGCCAATGAGCGCAATGACATTGTGTTTTTCTCCCTTGATATCACGCGCTTTGGCCAGGCCACAAGCCAAGCTGACAGAAGTGGAAGTGTGGCCGACGATGAAGAAATCGTGTTTGCTTTCCTGCGGATTGGTGTACCCGGAAATTTTGAGCATTTTCGCATCGTTCGTGAAACCTTTTTGGCGCCCGGTGAGCATTTTGTGCGGATAAGATTGGTGCGAGACGTCAAATACAATTTTGTCCTGCGGCGAGTTAAAGACATAGTGCAGGGCGATGGTTGTTTCGACAATGCCAAGGTTTGGGCCCACATGGCCGCCGATTTTGCTGTCGCGGTTTAAGATCCCGGCGCGAATCTCTTCAGCCAGAGTTTCAAGCTCCGGGGTGGTCATTGTTTTGATATCGCGCGGCGAAGTTATTTTATCCAGATATGCCATTATTTGTTCTCCTTTTTGCGAATCCTGTCGCTGGATATCATAGAACTTTGAGTTTGCTCTAAGTCAATATATTTTTTTATTCAACAGCAGAAATTTTGACTTCTTCGCCATAGGCATCCTTTATGCAATTCTTGATTCTCATCAGTTTCAGCCATTTGCGGAAAGCGCCGGCCAAAACCACAATCATCAGCAGCATGACAATAATGCCAAGCGTTGCCAAAAGATTTTGCCCCTGCGGCAGATACTGTCGGAAGACCTGCAACCAGCCAGCCCAGAAAGTGACAATGACCATGAAAATGCCGGGAATGGCTACGGCAAGCGTATATTTACCTCGGTTGAGACGCAGAAGCAGCGTGGTGCAGACAA
This sequence comes from uncultured Alphaproteobacteria bacterium, assembly GCA_944391445.1. Taxonomy (GTDB): domain Bacteria; phylum Pseudomonadota; class Alphaproteobacteria; order RF32; family CAG-239; genus CAZU01. The sequence continues at coordinate 11,231 of CALXTL010000022.1, forward strand.
TCAGGGCGCAGGCTGCCAGCAGCTGATTACTCAGGCCAAACAAAGGCCAGATGGAGCTGATGTTGCCGGTATAGACCAGATATCCCCACAGAAAGGTGAAAACGGCGCTGGTGATGATGATGCCCGGCAGCCATTCTTTGTCGTTGAATTTCGGCATAACTTTACCCAGCATTTCCTGAAGGAAAAAACGGCCGACGCGGGTGCCAGCATCTACGGCGGTGAGAATAAAGACCGCTTCGAACATGACGGCAAAGTTATACCAATAAGCCACCAAATGGTCCATGAAGGGCAAATTGCGGAAAATATGCGCCATGCCAACGGCAAGCGAAACAGCGCCGCCGGTGCGTCCGTGCAGGTCAATTCCTATATGCTGTTCATAGTATGGCAGATCGGTAACGGCAAAATTGGGATGCGCCGCCAAAAGATTTTGGTATGCTTGTGTTGAGGCGTTAATGGCAAAGTAATCTCCCGGCATCATGGTGCAGGCGGCAATCAGGGCCATGATCGCCACAAAACCTTCGGTCAGCATGGCGCCATAGCCCACAAAAAGAATTTCTTTTTCGTTGCCGATCATTTTCGGCGTGGTGCCGGTGCCGATAATGGCATGAAAACCGGAAATGGCTCCGCAGGCAATGGTGATGAAGATAAACGGCAAAACCGGGCCGTTAATAACCGGGCCGCCTCCTTGGTCGAACGGGGTAAACATCGGCATCATGATATCGGGACGGACAAAGATGATTCCCAGAGCCAACATCAAAATTGTGCCGATTTTGAGATAAGTGGAAAGATAATCCCGCGGGACCAAAAGCAGCCAAACAGGCAAGACCGAAGCGATAAATCCGTATAACGGGATAGCAACGGAGACAGTGTCTTTGTTCCAGTCAAACATCCAGCCTAATGCATCTTTTTGCATCAGGTCGTGGCCGGCAATAATGCCTGCGGCCAGCAGCAAAATACCGATGATGCTGGCCAGTTTGACGCCATTTTGTTTATAGTGCATGATCAATCCCATCAGTATGGCAATCGGCATGGTGATAGCCACAATAAACAATGACCAGGGCGCATTATGCATGGCACTGACACAGGCAAGCGACAAGCCTGATAATGTCAGCAGCAAAATGAACAAGACAGCAAAGCCGGCAATCGTGCCCGTGAAGGGATCAATTTCACGTTCGGCAATGGCGGCCAGACTCTCGCCTTTGTGACGAACAGAGGCAAAAATCACTACCATGTCATGAACGGCGCCGCCCAGAACACAGCCGATCAGTATCCATAATGCGCCAGGCATAAAGCCAAACTGCGCGGCTAAGACCGGGCCGACTAAAGGTCCGGCGGCGGCAATTGCCGCAAAGTGGTGGCCAAACAGTACGTTTTTGTCGGTTTTGACATAATCGTGACCATCGGCGTATTTGATCGCAGGCGTTGTGCGGTTTGCATCCAGCCGCAGAACTTTGTTGGCGATGAACAAACCGTAGAAACGATAGGCAATGGCGAAAATGCACAGGCTGGCAAAAACGACGGTGAGCGCGTTTATCCCTTCAAAATATTGTCTGAAACCGTTTTCCGCGGCCCAGGCTTTTTGTTCCGTCAGAAGTGTCAGACACAGAGTTAAAAATAGTTTCTTCATGGACAGTCCTTTTTAGGCAAAACTATTTACAAACAGCAAACCGGCGTTGTAGATGACAAAAGCAACCAGCCAGGCAACCAGACATTGCAGTAGCACAACTCCAAAAGCATAGCCGGTGCCGAGCTCTTTTTTGACCGTCGCTATCGCCGCCACGCAAGGTGTGTACAGCAGTGTGAAAACCAAAAATGAGAAAGCGCTCAGCGGCGTCAGTATTGCCGGCAGCAATTCTATACGTCCTTCCAGCAGCACCCCCAATGTGCTGACAACGCTTTCTTTGGCAGCAAAACCGCTCAAAAATGCCGTTGACAGCCGCCAATCATTGATGCCTATAGGTTTGAACAACGGTGTGATCAGTCCGCCAATGCCACTTAAGATGCTGTCGGAGGCGTCGGTCACGACATTCAGGCGCAAGTCAAATGTACTTAAAAACCAGATGACAATGGTTGCCGCAAAGATGATGGTGAATGCTTTGGTGATGAAATATTTGGCTTTATAATAAATCAGCCGCCAGACATTTTTTAATCCGGGGAGACGATAGTTCGGGAGTTCCATGACAAAAGGGACGGCCTCGCCGCGAAAAACCGTGGATTTGCATACAAAAGCCAGAATCAGGCCGACTATAATGCCCAGCAGGTAAAGACTAATGATGACCAGCGTTTGACTGCTGTGAAAAAAAGCCGCCGTCAGCAGGACATAAACGGGCAATTTGGCGGTGCAGCTCATGAAAGGGGTTAGCAGAACAGTCATTTTGCGGTCGCGTTCCGAAGGCAGAGTTCGCGCGGCCATGATGGCCGGCACCGAGCAGCCAAAGCCAATCAGCATCGGCACAAAACTGCGACCGGACAGGCCGACCTTGCGCAGCAGTTTATCCATAAAGAAAGCAACACGCGCCATATAGCCGCTGTCTTCCAGCAACGAGAGAAAGAAAAACAACAGCACAATGACCGGTAAAAAGCTCAGCACACTGCCGACGCCGGCAAAAATACCGTCAACAACAAGCGAAATAACTACAGGATTCATTTGATAATCCTTGAGTGCATTGCCTATGTGGTTGCCCAGAATGCTGATTATGTTTTCAACCCATTCGGAAAGGCCGGTTCCAAGCGGGCCGAACGACAGATAGAAGATGCAGGTCATCAGGATCAGAAAAATCGGCAGAGCGGTGTATTTGCCAGTCAGAAGGGAGTCTATTTTTTCACTGCGGGTACGTTCACGGCTTTGTGCCGGTTTGAAGACACAGGCATTGCACAGTTTCTCAATGAAAGAAAAACGCATGTCGGCGACGGCGGCCTCCCGGTCTTGTCCACAGTCTTGTTCCATGCGGGTGATGATCTGCTCCAACGTTTCGGCATGGCTGCGGTCAATATGCAGTGCTTTGAGAACAGGGGCATCTCCTTCTGTCAGCTTGGAGGCCGCAAAGCGCAGCGGGATGCCGGCATGCTCCGCATCATGTTCAATCAGATGGGCAATAGAATGAATGCAACGGTGGACAGCCCCGTCTTCTTTGCCTCCGCAGAGGCAGAAATCTACTTTATCCGGAATTTCCCGATATCTGGCGACATTGATGGTGTGCTCAATCAACTCGCGCACGCCCTCGTTTTTGACGGCAGAAATTGGGATAACCGGCACACCCAGCATTTGTTCCAGCCTGTTAATGTCTATGGCGGCGCCGTTGATACGGATTTCATCCATCATATTAAGCGCCACTACCATCGGAATGCGCAAATCCAGCAGTTGAAGGGTCAGAAACAAGTTGCGTTCAATGTTGGACGCATCGACAATATTGATGACAGCATCGGGGTGCTCTTTGAGCAGAAAATCGCGCGTGACAAGCTCTTCTTTGGAGTAGGGCGACAAAGAATAGATTCCGGGCAGATCAGTGACGGTGACATTACCGCAGCCGCGGATGGTGCCGTCGGTACGATCCACGGTGACGCCCGGAAAATTGCCAACATGCTGGTTGGCGCCGGTCAATTGGTTAAAAAGAGTGGTCTTGCCGCAGTTCTGATTGCCGATAAGCCCTAATCTGATCGGTGCATTTTCCGGGATAGCTTTGCCGCAGGCGCGCAGTTGCAATTGCGTCTGCTCACCTTTGCGCGAGGGCGGAACGGAGTTGGGTTCCGGCAAAAAGGACGGGGCGGCTGTTTTTTTGCGAATATCTGTTATCAAAATATTACGCGCGTCTTTTTTGCGCAATGTCAGTTCATAGCCGCGGACTTTAAGTTCCAACGGATCACCCAATGGTGCGGTTTTGACCATGGTGATTTCGGCTCCGGGCGTAAGCCCCATTTCCAACAGATGCCTTCTTAGAGAATTTTCTCTGCCGGCCACGGCGGTGATGACGGCTGTTTTGCCACGAGGGAGTTCATCCAGTGTGATCATTTGGGTTTTGGGTGTTGTCGGAGACATTTATTATTCCTTGTTGTTTTTGCACGGCGGCGAATGTGTAACGCCATACGCGTATTTTTCTGATTTTGAAAAATTTATCCAACGATGAGACCGTAGCACTTTTTGAACAGATTTGCAAATTTCTTTTTATTTTGCAAACTGCAAAATATGTCGGTTGACATTTGTTTTGGCATATAATAGCTCTTATATATGCCGAAACAAGGCATAAGTTCCGAGGTATATTTCATGTCGTCCAAACGACTTTTTCTGAAAACGCCGCCTGTCCGTTTGTTTTTTATGGCTGCTTTGCCTGGCGCGGCCGGGATGCTGGCGTCGATGCTTTATAGTATCATCGACGGGGTTTTGGTGGGAAATCTTTTGGGGATGACTGCTTTTGCGGCTATCAGTCTGGGATTGCCGTTTATTATCATCAATTTTTCACTGGCGGATCTGATCGGAGTTGGCAGTTCGGTGCCGATTGCGCTTTATCTGGGGCAGAAAAAAGATGAACAGGCCAATAATATTTTTACTTGTTCTTGTCTGATGATTGTCGGCGCCGGGATTATTATCGGCGCTGCGCTGTTTGTTTTTGCGCCGTCATTGTTGGCTTTGCTCGGTGCTGAGGGCGAATTGGCGCGTCTGGCCGCTGATTATGTGCGTGTTTATGCTCTTTTTTCTCCGGTGACAACCATTGTTTTTGCTTTGGATAATTATTTACGGATTTCGGGAAAAATCCGGTTGAGTATGTGGCTCAATATCATTATGTCGGTTTCAATCGCGGTTTTGGAATTTGTTTTTTTGTATGTTTTCCGCTGGGGGTTATGGTCGGCGGCTTTTGCCGCTTGTCTCAGCATGACGGCGGCTGCGGTTTCGGCGTTGTATCCTTTTATGTGCGGCCGGCTGCAGCTGCGTTTTGTCTGTCCGCATTTTAATCTGCCGATGATTCGTCAGATTTTTGCCTGCGGGACGCCAAGCTTTCTGAACAATATTGCCGGGCGCATTACTGCGGTGGCTCTTAATGTCGGTTTACTGCGTTTCGGCGGGGAGGCCGCCGTTGCCGTCTATGGTATTTTGGTGTATTTCGGCGATATTGTGCAATCGTTGTTGTATGGTATTTATGATTCGCTGCAGCCGGCCATCGGCTACAATTGGGGAGCCGGCCGGCGGGACAGAGTTCTGGTTCTTTCCTGGTGTTGTCTGGGGGCAGGCGCTTTTCTGTCTCTGGTTGCGGTTGCCGTTACTTTTTTGTTCCCACGGCAGCTGACGGCTTTGTTTTCTGATAATGACAGCGCCATGTTTGTCAGTATGGCGATTTTAGCTTTAAAGTTATATGGGATTTCTTATCTTGTGCGTTGGTTTTCGTTTTTTGTGCTCGGATTTATGACCGCGGTTGGCCATGTTTGGGCAGCTTCGGCTATTTCTTTGGCTTCGGCCTTGGTGTTTCCGTTGTTGCTGCTGGCTTTGCTGTGGCCGCTTGAGCTGTTTGGTTTATGGTTGAATTTTTCAGGCAGTGCTTTGCTGACTTTTATTCTTTCAATAATTTTATTGTGCCATTTCAATAAGAAAGTCAATCTTATTTAAAAATTGCAGAAATAGTGAAAATTTTTGTCGACATTTTTTTTATTTGTGCTATATTAATGTCGTTAAATTTATAAATATTATATTATGAAAAAGATTTTTTTAGCTGGATACGTTCTGGCTTTGTGTGCGGTTGTAGCCTTTTCAGGTTGTGGTGGTGAAAATAAAAAAGCCGTTGAAGGAACACCAATCGGTCAGGGACTGTTTGTTAAGAAAACGGATGCTGGTAAGTACCAACTTTGCGACAGTACTGGGTTTTCACAATCGCTGGACGATTATGATTCGATCAGTGACAACGCCTTCTTTATTGAAGCCCGCAATTCTTCAGGGATTACAATCCACGGAAATGACGGGCGGATTGTAACGTCATGCGATAGTTTTTCTATCCATCGTTACTATCCGATCTCTTCTGGAGAAAAAGAAGTTCGTTATCTGGAAACAGTGACGGACAGTGTTTACCGCGCTTTCGGGCTTGATGATCTGAAACCGCGGTCGGTAACCGAAGGATTCAAAGGCGGTATTTGGCCAACTTCCGGCAAGTACAGCATCACCAAAAACGGTAAGTTGTATCAACTGGACGAGATTGGCAAAGATGAGCCGCTGGTCAGCGAGTGTATGGAAATGCACTTGATCAATGTAAAAGGCGAGAAAGAAATCGTCCTTTTGATCAGGGCAGATGAGTTCCTCGGCTACTGCAAACTTGACGGCGAGGGCATCAGGCAACTCAGCCGGGCACAGTTCAATACTGCCAAAAAGCGCGGAAAGGTTCTGTGGACGGCAGAAGATGGCAAGATTTCAGCCATTGAGAAAGATGCTCTCTAGAGACAACAAAAAAGGGTTTTGCGCATTTTTCGCAAAACCCTTTTTTGTTGGTTTTAGATAAAAAATACCCCGGATGTTTTCCGGGGTATCAAGAGGTTATCTGCCGCGATCGTTGGAGGCCAGCCTTCTGGCTGTCGTGCGCGGACGAGGCGTTGCCCGCGGACGCTTTTTGCTGACATAGGTTCGGGGCTTCAGTTGTTTGTCAATGGCAACTTTTAGCGAATCTGTCGGACAATAGAAGTTTGATTCTTCGCAAAAGCGCGATTTAATTTTTTCCGGATTGCCCTTACAGCCGTATAAACTGCCAAGAGTGGCATTTTTCAGGTTAACGCAGTTTTCATCAATGTTGTTTTTTTCATCAACGGTAATGCGCACTTTGCCGTGCAGAAATGTCAGTTCATTTTTGCGGCGCTCCACCAAAACGCTGTTGACTCTTTTCTTGACGTGACAATAATTCAAAAAAGCTTTGTCAAAATTTTGGGCGCTGGCTGCGCTGCGGGTGGTGAAGTATTCCGTTGCCAGTTTGGCAAATTCTTTCGGATTGCCTTTGCGGTCGCGCAAAATGCCCGTGCCGCAGTTGTATAGCAGGCTGCCGATGACGGCAATTTCGGCTTCGTTCATTTTATCAAGCGGCAGGTATTTAACCATGTCGTCTGCCATTTTTTTATCAATATGGGCGCTGACATATTCCAAAGCCTGTTGTTCGGAGCTGATGCGGTCGCCGGGGCGGACGGCTTTGCCGTCTGGACGGACAGTGTTGCCAATGTTGATGGTCCAGACTTTGCCGGCCCGATCATAATAGGCCTTGCTTTTCATCCCTTCAAAATGGGCAATGACATAGAGCATCAGCTCTTCGGCATTTTTGAGGTTGGCGCGTTTTTGAACATCCAGCAGGCTGTCAGCAACGGCTTTGTCAATAGAATCGTTTGCTTTGGCAGATTGTTTTTCGGCATCTTTGAAAGCCAGAGTGTCAGCCTTTGTTTTAAAATCAGCCGTGCGGCCTGTTTGCTTTTTCGCAGCCGGTTGCGTCACTTGTTCGGTCCGCGTGTGGTTATCAGACTTTTCGGCTTTTGTATTTTGCGCGGCAGATGTTCCAAACCAGGATGACATTACTGTCAGCGCAATGACGGCTTTCTCTTTGATACTCATCGGTAACCTCCTGTTTTAACTCTCTTTAATATAAAAATAGCAGATATTGCGACTTAAAGCAAGTGTTTTGTCGCAATTTTTGTCAAAATTTTCTACAAACGGCTTTTCCTTGAATTTTTGCAAGGCATAGGCTATTGTGAAAATATTGTTTTAACTGTGGAAAACGGAAATAAGACCGATGAAAAAAGAAGCGTCATTGTCAATTGTGGAAGATGTGGTCAATCATAGATTTCTGATGGTCAGAAATCATCGCGGTATTAATAAGGGCTGCATTAATTTCCCGGGCGGAAAAAGGGAACCCGGCGAAACGATGCTAGCGTGTGTTGTGCGCGAGACCTTGGAAGAAACCGGGCTTGAGATCACAAATCCGCAGCAAGTCGGCTATGTGGAATTTCCGAGCAAGGATTTTTATGTTTATATCTATAAAAGTACGGAATATTCGGGAAATTTGCTTGGAAAAAAGGATGAGGTCGACGTTTTCTGGCAAGCGGCTGATAAAATCCCTTATGATAAAATGCGCGCGGCCGACAGGGATTTTTTGCCGGAGGTTTTGGCCGGAAAGTTTGTGAAAAAACGTTATATCTATGACGATGATTTTCAGCTAAAAGAAATTATCAATCTGGATTAGAGGGCCAGATTTTGTGTTATCAGGTCCGGATAAGCCGCTTAAGGAATACCGTGACTAAATCTTGACAAAAAATACAGGCTCTGTTATACCGTTTGGTACGGACACTTATTTTATTAATTATTAAAAAAAATTTTTTTATGAAAACATTAAAAATCGCCGTTTTGTTTTTTATGGCAGCGTTAATCGTGTCATGCGGCAAAAAGGAAGAGCAAAAGGCAGAAACCCCGGTTCCCGCCGAGCCGGAAGTTTATCAGCCGAAAAGTCACAAAATCGTTGTTTCGCTGGAAACGGCAGAGACTTATGCGTATTTTGATACGCCTAAGGCCGAGGCCGCCGAGGCTGTTGATGTCTTTTATGGCGAAACCGAGTACAGTCAGCCGACAACAATTCGCTATTCTTATGCGAACGGCGACGAACTGGTGTATGAGATCCCGCAGGAATTTGGTTTGTGGAAAAATCAAAACAGATGTTTCCGGGTTGTTTCCGATGCCGACCAGACCGTATGGGTTCAAGGCCAGACTAAACAGGGAAAATTCCACGAATTTGTTTTTTATGGAGATCCCAAAAACAACGGTAAGAAAATCAAACCCAATTCATACCGAAACTTGCCGGACGGTGAGATTGTCTACAGGTGAGGATGAATTGATGCTCAAACAAAAAGGACATGATTTTTTCGTGTCCTTTTTTTTGTGTTATGAGCGATCTTCTTTTTTCATATATAACAACGGGTACGGGTTGCCTTGTTCATCTTGTTTGGTTCTTTTATAAACCATAAATCCCATATGTTCGTAAAAGCCTTTGGCAAGAGGGTTTTGTTCATTGACGGCAAGTTCGTTTATGGCATAATTTTTAATGCCGGTTTGCAACAGCAGTTTTCCTATACCTTGTCCTCTGTTTTCATTGGCAATAAACAACATTTCAAGTTTTTGTCCGGAAATTCCCATGAAGCCGACCGGAATTTCTTTTTCATTTTGGGCTACCACCAAAACAGGAACATTATTTAAGGCTTGGGGCACATATTGCTTAATCTTGTTTATCTCATCGGCAGATAAAAATAAATGTGTTGCTTTAACAGAGCTTTCCCATACCGCTAACAGCTTTTTGATTAAGGTTGGCGGTCTTTTTTTTACTTCAACAATTTTCATTTCTTTATGCTTTCTTTATGGCAATAATAAAATATTTACACAGCTATAGAACAGAATCAATCAAATTTAGGTATCCAATGAGGATCATTATAAGCTTTAAAGCACATTTCAATTTGTTCTTTGGTATTTTTTTCTTCGGCAAGGTAGGGAAGTTCTTCAAATGAAAAGAATTTACTCTCTATGGTTTCCGTATTTTTTTTAAAATAACCGCCTTGTACTTCGCACAGAATAAAAAATTTGCAGACATTGTAAGCGTAGGGCGGTTTGTTATGTTGATTTCGGTCGTGAACGGCTAAAATTTTGACAGCTTTAACATCCAAACCGGCTTCTTCTTTGGCTTCTTTTTCCGTATTGGTTTTGATTGTCTGGTCAAAATCCACCCATCCTCCGGGCAAAGACCAATGTCCGTCGTTTTCTTTCACGAGCAGAATTTTATCCTCTTCAAAAATAACGGCCCGGGTATCCAGTTTCGGAGTTTGAAAACCAACTTCGTTACAAAATAAATTTTTGACGGTTTTAATGGGAAGTTCACTGTAACAGCTCATAATTTCAGCAGAAATTTCTCTTAATCTTTCAAAACGTTCTTTGTCAAAAACGTCTTTGGTATATGTCAGCCCGTTTTGAGCAATTGATTGAATTTCTTTAGACCAAGTCAGCCATTTTTCGGAAGATTTCTGCATCTTTTTCCTTTGGTTCAGGTTTATACTGTTTGAAGAATAGTTCATCTTATAAAGTATATCAATAATAATTAAATCTTGCCGTTTATTTTTATATATTCCATCTGCAGCTACCACAATTAAAACTTGCTAAAATGATTTTATTTGATATATTAGTGTAAATTATAAATTATTAACTTTAAGCATTGTGTTTTATGGAAAATATTTTTATTAAAAAAATCTGTTTTCGGGTACGAAAAATTAAAAAATGCCCTGAAGGCTGGGTGTTGAGTTCGGCAGAAACCGATGAAAACCAGGTTGTTTTTATCAACAACAAACACTACACGGGCAAAATACCGCCGTTTTTCAAATGGCCGTGGCAAAAGCTTTACCTTGAATGTGAACAAGTAGACGGCTTTATGTTGTCTGCCAAAATGAACGGTATCGTTTTGGTTAAGACCAGTCGCGCTGATTTTCCGCCGGAAATTAAAGCTAAGCTGGAAAAAGGTGAAAAACTGCTACAAGCAGCCATTGCATATTATGAACAAATGGATGAAAACATTAAGAAAGCCTTGGAAAAATATCTTCCGAGCATTCCTGTCAATCCGTTGTTTGAAGATGAAATAGCTGATTTGCACATCTGCTTTCGTGCTTATCTGAAACTTCATTGGCAAAAAGGTCAAAAGCTACCTGATGCCGAACAAAGGCTCAGCTTGTCAATTTTGCTTTGCAAAGCCGCGCAAAGAATCTGTAAACGGCACTTTAAATTTGACACATCTTCATCTATCGGCTTGGTATTCTTACCTTTAAATGCCTCATTGTTTTTCCGCCCCAATTACCAGGTAGATCTGAAAAAAATGGAAGAACAAAACCCGGATGCAGTCAAATACCTTTTTGCCGCATACTACGAAATTGATGAAATACTTGATGCGCTTTTGCCTAAAGTGGAAGATGAAGCTCTTAAACGTTACCTCGTTTACGTTGTTGAAAAACTTGGTTTGTTTTTCGCATCAGATTATGTTCAGTTTATGACTGAGATAGATTATAATGTCTTTACCGGAAAACCGGTGGAATCTGATGTAAATGCTTATAGACGTTGTTGTGCCAAAGTAGAAATGCCTTATTTTGCAAACTTCATCCTGCCGGATAAGTTTACAAAAAAGGATGCCGAAACTTTTTTCTGGACACACGATTTGTAATAGGTATCCCCGGGTTTACCCGGGGATATATATTTCTATGGAACTCGATTAAGTGCTTGATTTATAAAAGAAACTTCTCTTAGCTTTGCAAGGGCGGAACGACCACGGCAAAGGTTAGTTGTTCGCGCAAGTAGAAAACTTTAGCTTTCGTAGCGGCGCAAAAACGGCAGTTTCTATACCTGCCGTTTGTATTGGTGATGCTTAACTGGCGGTTTTCAAACCTTTTGAGCATTTACTGTAATAAAAATTAAAATTCCATAATCTCATTATCTTCCGGAACAAGAACATTATTTAGTT
>CALXTL010000023.1 GCA_944391445.1 uncultured Alphaproteobacteria bacterium
TGGCATTGCAGACCAGACAACAACTGGCGATTAACTCTTTGTCTTTGGCATCTCAGGCTTCGCAGGCTGTTCTCAGCTTGTTCTAAAGCCACAGAGGCAAGAAAGCAAAAAGGCAGCCCCGGAGAACCGGGGCTGTTTTTTTGCTTATGATTTAAGGCGCGCCGCCTCCGCCGGCACCGTCATGTTCGGACTTGATCCGGACATCCCTTAAGGCACACGCCGCCCCCGCCGGCACCGTCATGTTCGGACTTGATCCGGACATCCAGGTTAAAGGATATAGCTATATTAATCCCCTGGATCCCCGGGTCTATTCTTCGCTTCGCTCAAACCCGAGGATGACAAAAAAAGAAACCTCGCTAAAGCTCAGGCCCGAGGATGACGTTTCTTAATCGTCATGTTCGGACTTGACGTAAATATTAAGGATTACTAAAATACAATCATGAAAAATATGTACGTTTATATTATGACAAATCAAAAAAACGGCACATTATATGTTGGCGTGACAAGTGATTTGACTAAGCGGGTTTATGAACATAAAAATAAACTGCTACCCGGCTTCACAAGTCGTTATCAACTTGATAAATTGGTATATTATGAAGTTTTTGATGATGAATTTGTTGCAATTCAGCGGGAAAAGACTCTTAAGAAATATAGCAGAAATTGGAAAAAAGATTTAATAGAAAGTAATAATCCGCAATGGATTGATTTATATCCTTCTCTTTTTTAAGTGATGAATTGCCTGGCCCGGACATCCTTTAGGGCGCGCCGCCCCCACCGGCACGGTCATGTTCGGACTTGATCCGGACATCCCTTAAGGCACACGCCGCCCCCGCCGGCACCGTCATGTTCGGACTTGATCCGGACATCCAGGTCAAAAGATTTAGCTGTATTGGTTTCCTGGATCCCCGGGTCTATTCTTCGCTTCGCTCAAACCCGAGGATGACAAAAGAGAGGGCTCGCTAAAGCTCAAACCCGAGGATGACAAAAGAAAAAGGACTTTTTGTCAAACCGAGGTATGATTATGTGTTGACATGATTGGCGAAATGAGCGATACTGAATACAGAGCCTTGTGTCGTCATATTTCTTTTATAAAGGATGCCATGCGATGAAAAACTATTATGTTATACCCTGTTTTGTCTCCGCCGCGGCCGTTTTGGCTGCCGGCGGAGCTTTTGCCCAGCAATGCACTCAGGCGCCTTCCTGCGCCGAACTCGGTTTTACCGATTCTGTTTCTGATTGCGCCGATGACGGCATACTTTACTGCCCGTTTGACAAGTCAAAAGTCTTTTGCCGCAAGGTGGACAACACGGGCGAACAATGCGAAGCTCTGGGGTATCAGCTCATTCAAGACGGTAATAGCCGGCTGTTTTGTCTGAGCGGACAGACAATGGAATATTGTCCGTCTGACAGTAAATACGGCAAATGTGTCGGAGAGGCTAGTTGCTTTGGGTTGGGCTATCAACCTATTCGGAATGAAAGTGGCATTATGGCTCTCTTCTGTGCAATTGGGCAAACGCTGGAATATTGCCCGTCGGATAATACTTATGGTAAATGTGTCGGCGGAACCGATTGCAAAGCAGCCGGATATACCAAAAATCCGACTTGCTTGTCCGGACAAACGAAAATTTATTGTCCGTCTGACAGCTCTTATGCCAAATGCACGGGTGGCTCGGAAAGTTGTCTTATCGGCTTTTTGAACACGCCGGAAAGTTGTCAAAGCTGCCCGAACGGAATCAAAGCAAACGGTTACAAGACATCCAGCGGACAGATCTGCTATAGCTGTTGTTCGGCATCAGAGATTTGTCTCAACTGCTCAAATGCCGGAAACTTTGAGCAGACCGGGCCGTCACTTGCCTTGTAGCATCCGGACATTCCAAAAAAACTCCCGCCGCCAGGCTGTCTGATTTGCAAAGACAGTCCAACCGGCGGGGTTTTTTATTCTTCAATATATTTGCGAATATAGCGGCTGTTTTTGCCCACGCGTGACATGATTTCATAAGAGATGGTGCCGGCATCGCGTCCCATATCGTCCAATGTATAGAAATCATCGGCAATCAGAGCCATATCGCCGACTTCAAGCCCGTCAATATTTGTCACGTCGCAAATCAGATTATCCATAGACATTCGGCCGATCACCCGGGCTTCTTGCAATTTGCTCCGCGCGTTAAAATAAACTTTACCGACATTTGATAATGAGCGGGGAATTCCATCGCCGTAACCAATGGAAACAATGGCAACCCGGCGGTCTGAAGAAGCGCGATAAGTGGCAGAATAACCAACAAATTCCCCTTTGGGCAAGTCGGCAATTTCCAAAACCGGCGCTTTGATCTTAACCACGTTTTTCATCTGATTTTGCCGATAAGGCGCGGTATTGATTCCGTACATGGCCGCACCAAGCCGCACCATATCCCATCGGAAAGCCTCACCCAGAAAAACGCCGTCGGAAGCTGAGAGTGAAGCCGGCAGATCAGGAAAATACAAATTTTTAAGCGCGTCAAAAATTTCCAGTTGATGAGCATTCATAAAATGTTCTTTTTCATCGCCGCAGGCCAGGTGCGACATTACCATCTGAAACTCGGTCAGATCTTTTTCGCTGAGCTTGGCCAGGTCTTTTTCACGAAAGCCCAGACGGTTTAACCCGGTTTCAATATGAATCACGGCCTTGCGCGCATCAGGCCGCGCCGCTTTCCAATAGGCCAGCATCTCCGGAGAGCTGATAACCGGGATCAGCTGATTGCAGGAATCAAAATGTGCTTTGCTGTCTTCGCCAAATCCCTGCAAAACAAAAATTTTCGCCTGAGGAACCAGTTGGGCAATTCGTTCGCCCTCAACCGCATGCGCCACAAAAAAATGGCGGCAGCCGGCTTTTTCATACAAAAGCGGGGCAATAACCTTGGCGCCGAGCCCGTAAGCGTCATCTTTGACGACGGCAGCCGGAATAGAATGCGCGGCAATATTTTTTAGCAGCAGGTAGTTTTCCAAAACATTCTTCAGATTTATTTCCAAAATCGGTCTTGTCAAAACACTCATAATTTTTTACTATCCTAACATATTTTGTGAGAAAGGTCTGTTAACATGCAGTTTATGGACACTCATGTGCATTTGCAAGATTTTAAAGCAAAAAATACCACGGATATTGTCAAAAGAGCCAAGGCGGTTGGCGTAGACAAGCTGGTTTGTGTTTCGGCGCGCGAGGATGACTGGCCCAAAGTGGCCGCGCTGGCCGATGAATTTTCCGACACGGTGATACCGGCTTTCGGGCTGCATCCGTGGTATGTGCGCGAGGCAGCTCCGGGGTGGGAACGCCGTTTGCGTGTTTTGCTGGAACACTATCCGTCAGCTTTGATAGGAGAGGTTGGTTTGGACCGTTTCCATGATCAGGACTATGAACCGCAAAATGCTTTTTTCAAAGCGCAGTTGTCATTGGCAAAAGAATATGCCCGCCCGGTGCTGATTCATGCTGTCCGCTGTCGGGAATGGCTGGAAGCATATTGGAAGCTTTTGCCGCCGAAATTTGTTTTTCATTCATTTAACGGTCGTCAAGAGTTGCTGAACCGCATTCTTGGTGCCGGGGGCTATGTTTCTTTGTCGGCATCGATTCTTTATAACCGCAACAAAAGCACTCTTGTGCCGCAAATACCTTTAACGCGTCTGCTGTTGGAAACGGACGGCCCTTTTCAGAGCTTATACCGCGGGGAGGAGGGACTGCCGGAATTTTTACCGGACCAGGCGGCCGAACTTGCGGCTCTATATGGGTTGGAGCCTGAAAAATTTGCGGCCAGGGTTTATCAGAATTCGCGGGAGGCCGTGTATGTCGGATAATCGCCAACACCGAACCGAAATGCTGCTTGGCTGCGAGGGCATGCGCCGCTTGCACGAGGCTTCGGTAATGATTGTCGGTCTGGGGGCAGTGGGTGGCTATGTGCTGGAGGCTTTGGCCCGCGCGGGTGTCGGCCGGCTTATCCTGGTGGATTTTGACACGTTTGAAACCACAAATATCAATCGGCAAATTCTGGCCTTGAGTTCAACTCTCGGCCGCAAAAAGACGGAAGTTGCCGCCGCCCGCGTACATGATATTAATCCCGATTGCCGGGTTGAAACATTAGACATGTTTGTCAATGAGGAGAGCTTGCCTGTTTTATTAGCCGGCAAAGTGGATTATGTTGTTGACGCCATAGATTCGCTCAATGCCAAATGCAGTTTGCTTCAGGCGCTTTCCGACCGCGGTATCCCGTTTATCACATCCATGGGCGCGGCGCTGAAGACGGATCCGTCCTGCATCAAATGCGCGCCGCTCTCAAGCAGCAAAAACTGCGCTTTGGCACGATGTGTGCGCCGCCGCCTGCGTAAAAGAGGGGTTGATATTTCCTCTGTTCTGAGTGTTTTTTCAGACGAATGCTCTGAGCTTCCCGCCACGGCGCTGCAAATGCCGGAAGCAACGGACGGAAAGGGGCGTCCCCGCAATATTATGGGCTCATTGCCGACAATTACGGCCATTTTTGGGCTGACGCTGGCCAATGAGGTTATTTTGCAGCTGTCCGGTTATAAAAAGGAGCAAATCTAATGCAATCAACACCCAAATCTTTTCGTCTGCACCTTGCCCTGATGGGGCGCGTCAATTCCGGAAAATCCAGTTTTTTGAATCTGGTCAGCGGGCAGAATGTTGCCGTTGTTTCCGATCAGGCCGGCACCACCACCGACGTGGTTGAAAAAGCTCAGGAACTTGAGCCGCTTGGCCCGGTTGTCTGGCTGGATACGGCCGGCTATGGTGATCAGACAAATCTGGCGGATAAGCGTCTGTCCAAGACAGCGGCGGTTTGGGACCGTGCCGACATCGTTTTGTTGATTTGTGAAGGCAGCCGGATTGGCGCGGAAGAAGAAAAAATTATGGCAGAAGCCGCGGCGCGTAACTTACCCTTGATCAAGATTTTCAATAAAGCCGACTTATTTGCGGCCGAAGGTGACGGCATTATCGTCAATGCGACGGATGCTTCTTCGCGTGACAGGGTTTTAGCCGAGCTCAAGGCCGAGCTGATACGCCTTTGTCCGGAAGAATTTATGAATCCGCCGCCGCTTTTGGGGGATCTGGTGCCCGAAGGCGGCAGTGTGCTCATGATTGTGCCCATAGATTTTGAAGCGCCTAAGGGACGGCTGATTTTGCCGCAGGTACAGGCCATTCGCGATGCGCTGGATCACAACTTGCGGGTAACCATTGTCAAAGAAAGTGATTATCTTGCCGCTTTGGCAAGTCAAAAAGAGCCGCCGTCGTTGGTCGTCTGCGATTCGCAGGTTGTAGATTTTATGGTGGCCAACACGCCGGCCGATATTCCCTGCACCACTTTTTCAATTTTGTTCGCGCGGCTGAAAGGGGATATTGTCCGTTTGGTTGAGGGAGCGGCCGCTATTTCCGCGCTGCAAGACGGCGACAAGGTTTTGATTGCCGAATCTTGCACGCATCATGCCGCGGAAGACGACATCGGCCGGGTTAAGATTCCGCGTCTTTTGCGGCAAAAAACGGGGAAGCAGCTGCAAATAGAGCATGCGGCAGGTTTTGACTTTCCGGCAGATCTGGCGCAATATGCTTTGGTTGTCCAGTGTGGCGGCTGCATGCACAATCGTCGCGCAATGCTGACCCGCATCAGCCGTTGCGAGCGTGCCGGGGTGCCCATTACCAACTACGGCGTATGCATTTCCGGGCTCAAAGGCGTTCTGGAGCGGGTTTTGAGCCCGATACCTCAGGCTTTGGCAGCATACCGCCGTATAAAAAAACAAGCTATGAAAACGGCGTAAAATTTACTTTATTCCCTTGTCTTTTGAAAGATCTTCTTTTATTCTGATCCAAAAGTAAATTTTTGACAGCGGGAACAACAAGCAGATGAAAATGATAAAACCCATTGTGAATATTGCCAAGATTGCTGATGATTATGACACGTTCATCCTCGGCCTTGACGGGGTTTTGACCATGGGAGCTGGCCTTCTTCCCGAGGCGCTAAATTGTGTGGAGCGGCTGTTTGCCTCAGGCAAAAAAGTGATCTTGCTTTCCAACACGTCGTTACGCGTGGCGCAGGTTGCGGCATTGTTGGCGCAGGGCGGGCTCAATCCGGCGCGTTTTTCCTGCGTGATGACGGCCGGTGAAATTCTGCATTATTTGCTGAAAAAACGTGTGGGCGGCTATGCGGCGCTGGGTAACATGTACTATCATCTTGGTTCGCGGGCGGAACAGGGGGTTTTCTGCGGTCTGGACTATATTGAAACGCCCGTGCTTGAAAATGCGCACTTCATATACATGAGTGCGGCGGCAGATGCCAATGACACCATAGAAACATACCAACCGTTGCTTGAGCATGCGGCGGGGCTGGGCATACCGTTTGTTTGCGCCGGCAATGACACGTCTTGTTTCCGCAATGGCAAAATATGCCTGGCGCAAGGTGCTGTTGCCGAGCAATATGCCATCATCGGCGGCCGGATCATCACGCTGGGCAAACCGGATGTCCGTTTGTTTCGCTATTGTCTGGATGGCCTGTCTGATATCGGCCGGCTTATTCTGGTAGGTGACAATCTGGCCACCGACATCAAAGGTGCCGTGGCGCTGGAGTGTGATTCGGTTTTGGTCAGCAAAGGTGTCCATGTCAACTATCTGGGCGAAGGTTATATCTCCGACGTGGCCAAAACCCGCGAATTATCTAATAATTATGACGCCTCTCCCAATTTTGTTATTTCTAATTTCAGGTGGTAGTCTTGTCTCATACAAAAAAACTTCTGATTGCTTTGGCGGCTTTTATTTTTCTGGGGCTGATTTTGAGCACGCCGCTGACGGATCTTGGGCATTTCTCCTCCCGGTATGATCGCCTGCCCGAGCAGGATGAGCTTTTGGACATGGCGGAGCTGAATTCTTTTTTGAGAGTTTGGTCGGAGATGTTGAGCAAAGATGTCGGCCGCTATGCCACGCAACAACTGTCGCTGAGCCGCGGCACGACCGAAGACGGCTTTCCGCCGCAGCTTGTGCGCTGGCTCAAACGCCAGGGGTGGCACGCGGGGCGTTTTTTTGATGACGAGCAAAAAATCAGGGCTTTGGTTCGTTACGCCGCGCTGGAACAAAATCTCAATGCCAATCGTAAATTATTGCAAGAGCTGGGCAAAGATGCGGGCGCGGCTTCCGGGCTGCGGGAGATTATTTCCAGGCAGGAACGGCAGCTTTCCGTTCTGAAAGTTAATCCGCAGGAGCTGGAGTTGATTCGGGCAAATTTGTATCAGGTTGGCGAGATTTTGGCTGGCAAAGCTGTCTTAAAAGACTAGGCATTAAGCTCTTCGGCCAGGATCTGCAGTTCCAGCCACTGGTTTTCTTTTTCTTCTTTTTCTTCTTTTTTCCGGGCAAGATCATTGCTTTGCGCGGTAAATTTTTCGGGGTCACGGGCATACAAATCCGCATCCGACAAAATATTTTCAATAGCGGCAATCTCTGTTTCCAACTGTTGGATTTCCTGAGGCAGAACATTCAGCAGTCGCTGTTGATTATAGCTGAGTTTTTGCCGCTTGCTGCCAGGGGATGCATTTTTGTTTGCGGGTTTTGAGAGCGCTTTTTTAGGCGCGGGCACCAATGGTTTGTTTACGTTTTTCAACAACAGTTCGCTGTAGCTTCCGGCATGTTCATACAAAGAGCCGTCGCCTTTCATATAAATCACCGAAGTCACCACCCGGTCCAGAAAATCGCGGTCATGGCTGACAATCAAAACAGTCCCCTCATAGTCGTCCAAGACTTCTTGCAGCAGGTCGAGTGTGTCCATATCCAGGTCGTTGGTCGGTTCGTCCAGCACCAGAAAGTTAGACGGTTGCGCCAGCGCCACAGCCAGCATCAGGCGATTTTTTTCGCCGCCGGAAAGGGCAGCCACCGGGCATTGAGCCTGTGCCGGTTTAAATAAAAAATCCTTCAGATAAGCCACCACATGGCGATAGTGCCCGTGCACCATGATATGGTCGCCTTTGTCGCACAAAGTCTGCCACAAAGTTTTTTTGGGGTCGAGCGACATTCGGTTTTGGTCAAAATAGGCTTCATTAAGGTTTTTGCCGATACGCACAAAGCCGCTGTCGGGTTCAAGTCTTTTAGTCAGCAGTTTGACCAGGGTTGTTTTTCCGGCGCCGTTTGGGCCGACAATGCCGATTTTGTTTCCTTTGATAATGCGGGTTGAAAAATCTTTGACAATTTCTCTTTCGCCAAATTTTTTGAAAATATGTTTGGCCTCAATCACCAACTTGGAACGGAAGTCGCCTTCTTCCAGGTTCAGGTTGATATTGCCGATTTGTTTGATTTGCTCCCGTCGTTCGGCGCGCAGTTGTTGCAGGCGGCGCAGCCGGCCCATATTGCGGCGGCGTCTGGCCGTCACGCCTTTGTGCAGCCACTCGGTTTCTTCGGCGATTTTTTTATTAAGGTTAATCTGCTCGATAATTTCCTGATTAATAATTTGTTCCTGCCATTCTTCAAAATGCTTAAAGCCTTTATTGTTGCGGTGCATTTTGCCTCGGTCGAGCCAGAATGTGGCCGAAGATGTATGCTCCAGAAACATCCGGTCATGCGAGATCAGGATCACTGCGCCGGCAAAATCGGCAATAATTTTTTCAAGTGTTTCAATGGTGGTAATGTCCAGATGGTTGGTTGGCTCATCCAAAAGCAGGATATCCGGTTCGCTGATCAGGGCTTTGGCCAAAGCAGCTTTGCGCTGTTCACCGCCGGAGGCATTTTTTGTTTCCTGCCGGTCGAGGATATGGAGTTTTTCCACCCAGATATCGGCCTTATATTCCTGTCCTGTGTTTTTATCGTCGAGTCCGGAAAGGATGACGTCGCGCAGGGTTGGATAGGCATCAAGCAGAGGCTCTTGCGGCATATAGGAAATTTTGATGCCGGGTTGGATAAAGATTTCTCCGCTGTCGGGTTCAAGCAGGCCGGCAATCACTTTAAGCAGGGTCGACTTTCCCGAGCCGTTGCGTCCGACCAGCGAGATTTTATCGCCGCGGTTGATAAAAAGTTCAACACTTTCAAACAACTGATTGTCGCCAAAGGCCAGGCTGACGCCTTTGAGGGTATAAATCGGGGGTTCTTGCATTTTTAGTCGTCTTCCACCATATGAGCGCCTTCAATCTGCCATTCAATTCCTTTGGCTGCCCATAAAAAGAAGTCGTTAATTTTATCTTGTTTGAGGCCGGCGCCGGTGCCGATTTCATAAATGCGGCACATTTCGCTGTCGGCCAGTTCGTGGTCGGCCACAGCCATCATAATCATTTCCCGGATAATGAAGCGTTTGGTTTTTTTATCGGGGATGGCGCGGAGCCGTTTGATGAGGTCTTCATTTTTTTTCAGGCGTTTTACAAGTTTGAAGTCTTTGGCCGCCAGGCCGCATTCAAAAGCCTGCCGCATCAGATATTCTTCCTGCAGCGGAGTTTTTTTGCCGTCAAAATGCAGCACAAAAGTCAGCGCTTCCATAAAGGTAATTTTCTGGTCATGGGTCATCGTTTTTTTAAAGCTCATCATTTTGGTCCTCGCGCCGACGGTTGGTTTAATTTTGTTTATACATAAAAAAATAAAGATTTGCAAAAAAAATAAATTTAATTAATAATAAACGCAAACTTTTACGGATTATACAACACAAAGGAGAAGGCAAATGCCCCTGAAAATAGAACTCAAGCCTCATGAAAGCATCATCATCGGCGAAGCACTGATCACCAATGACGGCGAGCGGACCCGTTTTTACATTGAGGGCAACGTACCGATCCTGCGTGAAAAATTCATCCTGCGGGAAAAAGAGGCCAACACACCGAGTCGGCGTGTCTATTTCATTGTCCAGCAGATGTATTTATCCAAGGGCAGCCCTGAATTGCAAAAACTTTATCTGGAATATGTGCGTGATCTGCAAAATGCGGCGCATAGCCTGATCCCCTACATTGCGCCGGTCAATGAGCACATCATCAATGCCGACTATTATGGAGCCATCAAGGCTTGTGCCAAACTGCTGGAGAAAGAGGACGAGCTTTTTGGCGAGTCGCTTCGGGGCTGATTTTTCTGCCCGGCCATATCCGTCTTTGACCTGGATGCTTCCTCTTTTCTATGTCATTCTCGGGTTTGAGGTCTAGCGAGCCCCCTCTTTAGTCATCCTCGGGCCTGAGCGTCAGCGAGTCTCCTCTTTTGTCATCCTCGGGCCCGAGCTTTAGCGAAGAATAGACCCGGGGATCCAGGAAACCAATGTAGCTATATGGTTTGACCTGGATGTCCGGATCAAGTCCGAACATGACAGGTAAGGAATGTCATCATCAAACCCGAGCTTTAGCGAGTCTTCTTTCTTTTAGTCATCCTCAGGCCCGAGCTTTAGCGAGTCTTCTTTCTTTTAGTCATCCTCGGGCCCGAGCTTTAGCGAAGAATAGACCCGGGGATCCAGGAAACCAATACAGCTAAATCTTTTGACCTGGATGTCCGGATCAAGTCCGAACATGACAGGTAAAGAAACGTCATCATCAAACCTGAGCTTTAGCGAGCCTCCTCTTTTGTCATCCTCGGGCCCGAGCTTTAGCGAGTCTTCTTTCTTTTAGTCATCCTCGGGCCCGAGCGTAGCGAGGAATAGACCCGGGGATCCAGGAAACCAATGCAGCTAAATTTTTTCCGAGTCGCCAAAGGGCTTTTCAGCACTTGAAAACCTTTCTGGGAGGCATATATTTTTGTCAAAGGCCAAGTATTAATAATTTATTTACGAAGATTCAATAAGATAAACAACAGTAAGAAAAGAAAGCTTGAGAAGGCCTCT
>CALXTL010000024.1 GCA_944391445.1 uncultured Alphaproteobacteria bacterium
CCAGGTCAAACCATATAGCCTTATTAATCCCTGGATCCCCGGGTCTATTCTTCGCTTCGCTCAGGCCCGAGGATGACGTTTCTTACCTGTCATGTTCGGACTTGATCCGGACATCCTTTAGAGCACGCCGCCCCCACCGGCACCGTCATGTTCGGACTTGATCCGGACATCCTTTAGAGCACGCCGCCCCAACAGGCACGGTCATGTTCGGACTTGATCCGGACATCCCTCAGGGCACGCCGCTTCCGCCGGTACCGTCATGTTCGGACTTGATCCGGACATCCAGGTCAAACCATATAGCCTTATTAATCCCTGGATCCCCGGGTCTATTCTTCGCTTCGCTCAGGCCCGAGGATGACAAAGAAAAGAAACCTCGCTAAAGCTCAAACCCGAGGATGACGTTTCTTACCTGTCCACCTCAAACCAACCCCGGACATCCCTTAAGGCACACCGCTCAAAACAGCAAAACAAAACCTTGTTTTTTTGGTATAAAAGGGGATATATCTTGCAAAAAAACACTTCCGTGCTAATAATTAAAAACAACAGTAAAAAAAGGATGGAAAAATGCGCATATGGCTGGCACTATTTTTGGCATTGGGCGTTTGCCGGGTTGAGGCTGCCGAAACCGAAGATATCATCTCTCTGTTTCAGGGCACATCAGAGGAAGGAAAAATAGACACTCCGCAGGAGCAGAAAACTGACAGCGGAATCTTTTCTTTTCTGAACTTTGGCCGGTATAAAAAAGAAACATCCGAAGTAACGGCGGCTGATGCTGAACATCTGTCACCTTTTGAACAATCACTCAAACAGGCTGACGGTGGCGATGTCAATGCGCAGCTTTTGGTGGGCTATTCCTATCTTTATGGCCAAAACGGCGCCCCGGTGGACTATGACAAAGCTTTTGAATATTATGCCAAAGCGGCGTTACAGAATGACAATGTCGGCTTAAACAATCTTGGCAGCCTGTATTACAGCGGTGTGGGGGTCGCCCGCAACACGGCCAAAGCGGCCATTTTGTTCGAAAAAGCTGCTGCCATGGGCAATGCCGAAGCGGCTGTCAATCTTGCGTTTATCTTCATCAGCGGCAACGGCGTAGAGAAAAATCCTCAGGCGGCAATGGATTTGTTTGAGCAGGCTTCTTCCTCGGAAAATGTTGCCGGCCGGTTCATGTACGGCTATGCGCTTTATACGGGTAAGCTCCGGCCGCGGAACTATGCGGCCGCCGCCCCGCTGATCAAAAAAGCGGCAGATGCCGGTTTTGATGAGGCGCAATATGTCATCGCCATGATGTATATCAATGGTCTTGGTTTCCCGCAGCATTATGGCAATGCGGTCAAATATCTGCGCAAGGCTGTGGAACAAGGCAGTGTTGAAGCGATGATGGCGCTTGGCGATATTTATGCCCGCGGCGAAAAATATAAAAAAGATATCTATCTGGCACACATCTATTTCAACCTGGCGGCAGTGCGCGGTGCGCCGACAGCGGCGGAAAAGCGCGCTGTTCTGGAAGAAAAAATGAAAATTGAGGAAGTGCTCCAGGCTCAGACTGAAGCTGAAAATTTCCGCGAAAAAACCAGCGAAATGACAAACTATATCCGCCAGACATTCGGGAAAAATATTCGTGCGTTTATCGATGATATTAAATAACTTTTAAAGAAAAACGATTGATTTTTTGTCTAAAAAGAGCTATTGTAACAACGATAATTTAAGTTATACAAATTAAAATAAAAATTACTATGGCAAATGACAAAACAACCAAGGAAATTATCCGCTCAAGTTATGTGCAAAAATGCGCTGAATCCAATGAGTTATACACGCTGACATTAGGCAAAGACAAGCAGGAAGTGATAATGGAATTGCCAAAGTCTTGGTTTCGCGGTGTCGGGCGTCCCAAAAAAGGCAGCAAACTCACGCTGATTCAGACAGACGGTTGCCTTACCCGTATGTTGTTGAATAACAAGCAGTTTTTTCCGTCGCTTAATCCGCTGAGTCGGGCGGAAATTTCCTCAAGAAAATGCTAATCAACCGTTTTTCAGGCTCGCCTTTGCGAGCCTTTTTTTATGCCCCAACAGGCACGGTCATGCTCAAACCAACCCCGGAGATCCTTTAAGGCACGCCGCCCACGCCGGCATGGTCATGTTCGGACTTGATCCGGACATCCAGGTTAAACCATATAGCCTTATTAATCCCTGGATCCCCGGGTCTATTCTTCGCTTCGCTCAGGCCCGAGGATGACATTTCTTACCTGTCTCCCTCAAACCAACCCCAGACATCTCTTAAGGCACACGCCGCCCCAACAGGCACGGTCATGTTCGGACTTGATCCGGACATCCAGGTTAAAAGATATAGCTATATTGGTTTCCTGGATCCCCGGGTCTATTCTTCGCTTCGCTCAGGCCCGAGGATGACGTTTCTTAATTGTCATGTTCGGACTTGATCCGGGCATCCCTTAAGGCACGCCGCTTCCGCCGGTACCGTCATGTTCGGACTTGATCCGGACATCCAGGTCAGACAATTCATCTTAACAGAATAATTTTTTTGGCAAAACGCGACCATTGTTTATATATATTTATTATTGACATTGATGGGTCGAGAGATTAACGTTGCTTAAAAAAGCGTACTTTGTTTTTGTTGCCCATAGACAAACGAGGAGTATATGACCCAGCGTGTGGCGATTTTTGCCGGTTACAACCGAAAAGGCAAAGTTGAAGACTATGTTTTGTTTTATCTGAAAGCACTGCACGGTGTGGCCGACCGCATTATTTATGTGGCGGACAATTCTCCCAATCAGACCTGTGAAAAACAACTCCGGGGTTTGGTTGACGCCGCTGTTTTCGAGCCGCATGGCGAATATGATTTCGGATCCTGGAAAAGAGGCTTGCAATTGGCGCGCAAACGGCACTTTTTGGATGACGCGGCGGAACTCATTTTGTGCAATGACAGTTGCTATGGACCTTTTTTCCCTTTTGCGGAAATGTTTGCAAAAATGGAGCTTTCCGGCGCCGATTTTTGGGGCATCACCAAAAACTGCAAAAATATTCGGGAACACATTCAGAGTTATTTCATTGTGTTTAATAAAAACGTTTTTTCAAGTCCGCTTTTTACAGAGTTTTTTGCACAGATAAAGCCGGAAAAAGACATTTGGGATGTCGTAACCAAATATGAGGTCGGTTTGAGTCGGCTTCTGATTGAAAAAGGAAGATTTCGCTTTGCTGTCTATTGCCCGATCGACCCCGGACGCCATGATCCAAGCAAGCTCGGCCTCAGCTTGTTGAAAGTCCGCTGCCCTTTGTTGAAGCGAAAAATTTATACCCGCGGCTGCTTTGCCGAGGAATCCAAAATTCTGTTGCTATGGCGCGCACCGGTGCCGCAGCTTCGGCAATATATGCAGAAAGACTATTTTGCTTTTTTCTTTATACGGATAGCCGCGACGCTGAAACGCTTTTTCTACCAGAGCAAAATCACCAGTTCAGGCCGGCATATAATCAAAATTTGCCGCATCCCGGTTTATTCTAAAAAGCTCAAACACTAAAGCCTAATTTTGCGGCGGGTTGTCCGCGCTGACTTCCCGAAAGCCAAGTTCCTGTCCGTTATCGGTAATCAGAACCAAATTGTCGTCCACCATTTTGTAGCTGACAACATGCGGCAAAATACCGAGGAAATTTTGCTCAGCTTCCATTTCCTTTTCCGGCCCCATCATCATGGTCGCGCCGGCAGGGCTGAATTTGATTTTTGTCCCGTCAAGTTCATAAGTGCCGAAATAGCGGTTGACAACGGCGCCATAATAACGTGGTTCGTCTTTGGCAAATTCCAGCACAACCGTAACTTTGTTTTGTGCATTTTGCAGCTGATAGCTTTTGCCGAGAAACGCCGGTTGGCGCGAACAGCCGCTGATCAAAACAAATAAAAAGCACAGAGACCAAAATTTTTTCATGATTTTTTCCTTTTGATTGAGGTTATGATAAATCTTTTGCAGATTATTCTTCGTCGCTTTCCCGGATACGTTCAATATCGGCGCCGACGCCCTTAAGTTTTTCTTCCAGACGTTCATAGCCGCGGTCCAGATGATACACCCGGTTGACAATTGTTTCGCCTTCGGCCACCAAACCGGCCAAAATCAAAGCAAAAGATGCACGCAGGTCTGTTGCCATCACCTGTGCGCCGGAAAGTTTTTTGACACCGCGTACAATGGCGGAAGCATGTCCGTGAACATTAATATTGGCACCCATGCGCAGCAATTCGGGCACATGCATAAAGCGGTTTTCAAAAATAGTTTCGGTCACCATGGAGGCGCCTTCAGCCGTAAGCATCAATGCCAAAAACTGCGCTTGCAAATCAGTGGGAAACCCTGGGAAAGGCTCGGTCATGATATCTTTGCCAACGAGAGTGCAGCCTTTGGCGTCAACAATGATGCTGTTGTCATTTTCGGTAATGCGCACACCCATTTCGCGCAGAATTTGCAACGGCCGCTTCAAAGTCCAGGGCAACGCGTTAATCAACTCAATTTTGCCGCGGGTAATGGCGGCGGCAACGGCATAAGAGCCGGCTTCAATCCGGTCGGCAATAACTTTGTGTGTGGCGCCGTGCAGGCTCTCAACCCCGTCAATGGTCAGAACCGAGGTGCCAACACCTTCAATATGCGCGCCCATAGCATTCAGCAAATTGGCCAAATCGCCGATTTCGGGTTCTTTGGCGGCATTCTCCAAAACCGTGCGCCCTTCGGCCAGCACAGCCGCCATTAGAATATTGCAGGTTGCGCCGACGGAAACCAGCGGAAAGATGATATGCGCGCCATGCAGTCGTTTGTCGACTTTGGCAAAAATATAACCGTTTTTGATCTCAATATGTGCGCCCATCTGTTCCAAAGAATTTAAATGGATATCCATCGGCCGCGCGCCGATAGCGCAGCCGCCCGGTAGCGATAATTCGCATTCGCCGTAGCGAGCCAGCAACGGCCCCAAAACATAATATGACGCACGCATTTTGCGGACATAGTCATACGGCGCGGTCAAGCTGGTGGCCTGCGGCGTCCGGTAAGAATAAGTTTTGGTCGGATGCCCGTCAACAAAGTCATCAAATTCGTCAATCTGTGTGCCGAGTTGTTCCAACAACGCATTCATCGCCTTGATATCAGAGAGCATGGGCATATTGGTCAGCGTGACGGTGTCCTTGGTCAGCAAGCTGGCGCAAATCAAAGGTAAGGCGGCATTTTTCGCCCCGCTGATATGAATCTTTCCGTTAAGGATTTTTCCGCCTCTAATCTTTATCTTGTCCATGGTCGTTCTCCTTGTCCTGCCGGTTGCGCAGTTGTTGCTGCCGTTTGCGTTTTTCAAGATTTTTCTGCAACGCCCGGGCTTCCCGCTCAAAGCGTTGCTGAGCTCTGGTTTGGTGCTGTTTGGGGCTGTCTTTTGTCATGCCGTCGGTTATCCTGAAGTTGTTTATTCAATATACAAAAATAAGATTAACAAATGCATAACATAAAAATGCATCTTTGAGAAGAGCATATGATCGGGAAACTTGAGGAAATTTTCGCGTAAACCAAAAAATTACAAAAAAAATCGGAAAAACTATAAAAACATGCTTGATTTTTATAAAATGTTTCGATATGTTACCACTCGCATGATGAAAAGATCATGCCGCTGTAGCTCAGTGGTAACGCTAAGAAAAATTGATACCGAAGTATCAATTTTGTCTGCAAGTTCTTCGGAACATCTTAGCGAAATAGGGAAGAGGAACGACCGCATTGAGCTTAGATGCCGAAGGCACGTCATTGGCAATGACGTTATGACGTAGCTGGAAGTAGGAATAAAGTTAATTATTATGCCGCTGTAGCTCAGTGGTAGAGCACGTCATTGGTAATGACGGGGTCGCAAGTCCGATTCTTGCCAGCGGCACCATTTATCAGTTTCAGGCGTTTTTAGTAGTTCATCGAATGGCTTAACTATTGAAAACGCTATATTTTTTTCTTTAGTTTTGCAGTCCGATAATATTAATTTCAAAATGTCTCTTTTTTCAGAAATAATCGGACTTTTTAAGAATTTTCCTA
>CALXTL010000025.1 GCA_944391445.1 uncultured Alphaproteobacteria bacterium
TGGCGCGCCCTAGACGATTCGAACGTCTGACCCACAGCTTAGAAGGCTGTTGCTCTATCCAGCTGAGCTAAGGGCGCCGGAAGACTATAAACCGAGTGTCTAAATCTCATATTTTGAGCTTTTTGTCAATAGCTTTTCATTAAAAAAAACTCCCTTTGCAGTGCTTATCCCGGAAAGGGTAACTCACGCAAAGGGAGAAAAGCACAAAGACTTTGCAATTTATTTATTCAATTGTGTTGCCTTTGATGTCATATTTGGTGATCTTGGCGTTTTTGCTCAGGTCGCGGAAAGTCTTGGCGACAGCGGCCTGAGTGGCCAGAGCTTTAAGCTGCGGCTCAACATCCTTTAACTTGGCCGGCTTGGAATCGCGCACATCTTCAACCTTGATGACATGGTAGCCAAACTGCGTTTTGACCGGCGTTTTTGAATATTCGCCTTTTTTCAGCGCAAATGCGGCGTCTGCAAACTCCGGCACCATGACTTTTTTGGTGAAATAGCCAAGGTCGGCGGGCTCTTTGGAATATTCTTTGGCCAATTTGTCAAAGTTGCCGCCTTTTTTGAGCTTGTTGATGACTTCTTTGGCTTTGGCTTCGCTGTCAACCAGAATATGTTTGGCTTTTACCTCTTTTTCCGATTTGAACTTACTTTTATATTCATTATAGATTTTCTTAACTTCGGCATCATTAACCTGAGAAGCTACTTTTTTCTCCAGATAAATTTTGCGGGCAAGTTCCTGCTCGGCCAGTTTCAACTGGGTTTTGTATTCGGGCGTATCCTGAATCTTTTCCTTTAATGCGGCCTGGTATACAAGTTCACCATCCACAAAGACATCCAGCGTTTTTTTATAAAACTCATCAAAATTTGCTTTATTTTTGATGGCAGGATTACTGTTATATGCTGCACGCATATCGGCAACCTTGACCTCCTTGCCGTTGACAACGGCGGCAACGCCGTCTTTGCCTTCAGCCCGCGCCTCGACCGTCAGGGCAAACAGCCCCAATACAGCCAGAGCAAGATACTTTTTATTCATCTGATTTCTCCTTTTTACAAGATTGATGCTTTTTTCCTTATATAATAAATTGCCGAGGATTTCCAACTTTTTTTTCTTCCCGTTCATAAGTTGTCCGCCGGCTATTGACTTCTTTGGGATAAAACACTAAATGTAGACTAACGTATATCTTTAAATAAGGAAAATTAATCACATGATAGGCTCACTTGCACGCAAGATTTTTGGCAGTGCCAATGACAGATACATTCGCAAACTTTACAAAACAGTTGAAAAAATCAATTCTTTTGAACCTTCAATTTCCCCGCTGACAGATGAACAACTTCGCGCCAAAACGGACGAATTCCGCCAGCGCATCAAAAACGGCGAAACACTTGACGAACTCCTGCCCGAGGCTTTTGCCGTTGTCCGCGAAGCCGCCAAACGAACCCTCGGACAACGCCATTATGACGTGCAGCTGATCGGCGGTATTGTTTTGCACAGAGGACAAATCGCCGAGATGAAAACCGGCGAAGGGAAAACCCTGGTGGCCACACTGGCCGCTTATTTGAACGCGCTTGAGGGCAAAGGCGTGCACATTGTGACAGTCAACGATTATCTGGCCAAACGCGATGCCGAATGGATGGGACAGGTTTATCGTTTCCTGGGACTGAGCGTTGATTACATTATTCATGACAAAAACGATGAACAACGTCGCGACGCCTATAATGCCGATATTTTATATGCCACCAACAACGAGCTCGGCTTTGACTATCTGCGCGACAATATGAAATTCCGCCTGAGCGATATGGTACAGCGGCCTTTTAACTATGCCATTGTTGACGAAGTTGACTCGATTTTGATTGATGAAGCCAGAACACCGCTGATTATCTCCGGCGCGGCCGAGGACAGTTCTGAAAAATATATTCTGGTCAATCAAATTATTCCGAAACTGACCGAAGCCGATTATGAAAAAGACGAAAAAGCCCGCAATGTAACCCTGACCGAAGCCGGCATGACCCATGTCGAAGCTCTGCTGAAAGAAGTCGGTCTGATTAAGGAAGGCGGTTTGTATGACATTGCCAATGTCAGTCTGGTGCACCATGTTAACCAGGCGCTGCGCGCGCATAAAATGCATATCCGCGATGTGGACTATATTGTCAAAAACGGCAAAGTGGTCATTATTGACGAATTTACCGGCCGTATGATGGAAGGCCGACGCTATTCCGATGGTCTGCATCAGGCTATTGAAGCCAAAGAAGGCGTGCCAATCCAATCGGAAAACCAGACGCTTGCCTCCATCACTTTCCAAAATTATTTTCGTCTGTATCCAAAACTTTCGGGCATGACCGGCACAGCCATGACCGAAGAAGCCGAGTTCAACGACATTTACAACCTCACCTGCGTTGAAATTCCGACAAACAGACCAGTGCTGCGCGAAGATCTGCATGATGAAATTTACCGCACCGAAAAAGAAAAATATGACGCCATTATCAAAACAATTCTGGAGTGCCATGAAAAAGGGCAGCCGGTGTTGGTCGGAACAACGTCAATCGAAAAATCCGAGCTTGTCGCCGATTTGCTGCGTGCAAGATCCAAGGTTAAATTTGAGGTTTTGAACGCACGACATCATGAGCGTGAAGCTGCCATTGTGGCTCAGGCCGGCGTTTCCGGCGCTATTACCATTGCGACCAACATGGCCGGGCGCGGTACCGATATCCAGCTCGGCGGCAACGTCGAGATGCGCCTGAAAGAAAGCCTGAAAGGTGACGAAACTCCCGAGCAGATTGAAACACTGAAAGATAAAATCAAGGCGGAAGTTGCCGCTGATAAAGAAAAAGTCAAAGCTGCCGGCGGGTTATACATCCTTGGCACCGAACGCCATGAAAGCCGCCGGATTGACAATCAGCTGCGCGGTCGTTCGGGACGCCAGGGCGACCCGGGAACGTCAAAATTCTTCTTATCGCTGGAAGATGACCTGATGCGTATTTTCGGATCGGAAAGAATGAGTGTGATGCTGCAGCGGCTCGGCCTGCCGGAAGGTGAAGCCCTGGTGCATCCCTGGATCAGTAAAGCTCTGGAAAAAGCTCAGCAAAAAGTTGAAGAACGCAATTTTGACATTCGGAAAAACCTGCTTAAATATGACAATGTCATGAATGACCAACGTAAAGTCATTTATGAACAACGCCGCGAATTGATGGAAGCCGACGATGTATCGGAAACCATCAGAGATATGCGGCATGATCTTATTCGTAATATGGTTTATTCCCGGATTGTTTATGGCTCGGCGCCGAAAGAATGGCCGGTTGAAGGAATCAAACAAGATGTTGCCCGCTTGTCCGGACTTGAACTGCCCATTGCCGAATGGGTCAATATGCCGGAGGCAGACAGCGAAAAGCTGGTTGATGCCATTAACGACGAAATTGATAAAAGGCTGGCTCTTAAAAATGCCGGCGTGCCTGAAGACATTCTGCATCTGGTGGAAAAATCCGTTCTGCTGCAAGAGCTTGACGCCTTGTGGAAAGATCATATTGCCACGCTTGACTATATGCGGCATACAATTGTTTTGCGCGCTTATGGCCAAAAAGACCCGCTGAACGAATACAAAAAAGAAGCCTTTAACCTGTTTTCGGACATGCTCAGTCAGCTTGGCGAAAAAGTGACTTTCATCTTGCTGCGGACAGTCATCCAAAACAAAGATGCCGATACTGTCGAATCACGGGCTCCGCAGCATACCAATATGCAAGCTATCCACGAATCTCCTGAGGCTTTGGTCGGCTCCAATGCAGCGGCGGCCGAAAAGCAGGTGCCTTTCCAATATGGCCGGCAAGCCTTTGACCCCAAAGATCCCAACACCTGGGGCAAAGTGGCCCGTAATGACCCCTGCCCCTGCGGCAGCGGCAAAAAATATAAACACTGCCACGGCCTGATCAGCAACTGAGGTCCTAAAACCGCATCAAAAAAAAGCAGGCCGAGACCTGCTTTTTTTTGCGATTAACGGGAAACTTTATTGAGCAGCTCCGCTTTGGTGCGGTATTCTTCCCATTTGTCCTGAAGCTGCTGCCAAAAAGTGCGTTTTTCCTCACATTTCCTGGTTTGTTTGTTCCAATACCCGCCGTTTTCCTCGCACTGCCATTGTTCCTGATGCGTGTAGTCATAATACAAATAAGACCCGACCCCAAACAGCCCAAAAACAAGAAGCAAAACCAAAACATAACGCGCAATCAGCCATAACATCCACAAAAGGAAAATACCTAGCATTTGAATTTTGTGAAAAAAGGCATCGTTACCCAAAATGTAAATGTAAAAAGCATACCCCAGCAAAACCAGTGCAAACAGCGTATTGACCGGAGATTTCAGACAAAAGCCAAGGAACCTTTTCCCTAAAGGGCGCTTGGATGTTTGCTCGTCGTTCATAATCGTCCTTATTTTTCCATGGATTTGCGGATTTCATAAAGCTTATGCGCCACATAATCCTTACGTTCAAGTTGATGTTCGTTTTTTTGAAGATAACCATTCAGGATATTAACAATATCTTCCCCGTATTTGCCGCGCGCTTTGGCAATATTAGCCAGATTAAAAACCGCCGCCTGGAAAATCTGTTCATCAGCAACCTCCAATTGCTCAACCAAACTTAAATATGGCGGCGTGTAGGTATCTTTATGCGGCTGCCGGCTGAAATCATAAGAGTTTTTTTGAATTTTCTGCGCAATTTTTTCAGAAATTTCATTATCCTGTGACCGGCCGCGCCAGATGAACGTGCGGCTGGTTTTGGCAACCATCGCTTTTATCTTGTTGAAAAAACTGCCTTGTCCGGCCGGTGTACTCATTTTTACCTCTTATTGCTTTTTTTAACATAATACAGAAAAATGGCAAAATCCAGCTTTTAATGTTAAATGATTAACATGCGGCCTTATTTTTTGACAAAAATTTCCAAATTTCTCTTGCGCCGGCGATGAAATCATGCTATAAGAAAGTTGTTTGAGATTATACTTACTTATTATTAACTAACTAAAAATAAAAAAGATGAACCACACAATGTATTATCATGCGATGACTGAGCTTCTGAAACAAATCAGAGAACATATCTTAGAAAACGCTCACGCAATCATTTTAGTCAATGACTATCTGGCGTTACATACTGTTTATAACGGCTATGATGTCAATGCCCTTAAAGAGGCTATTGAGCGCAATATAAGATCTGCCGAGGGCTGGGAAGAAGTCAAAAATACTTTTATTCCGACTTTGGCCCCTGATCAAATCCGATTATTGCGGCCTTTGCTGGACTAGGAAAAATAAAAGACTGTCTGTTTAGGCAGTCTTTTTTTTCTTTTGAAAGTAAATCCGATTTGCCACGATCGGGAAAAACTTCATCCGGGAAATCAGAAATTTCATGAAAAAACCCGCATAAAGCTGGCTTTTTTAATGGCGGGAGTGACGAGGCTCGGTCTAGCTTGGTAAGCAAGCTTTTTCGCTTGCAAACCGCGCGTCGGTCACTCGTTTTCTAAGCCTTGCTTTGGTTGCTGTCGCTTCCCGCGCAAGTCTACAAAACTTCGCCTCTTGCGGTAAAAACGCCGCACCAGCGGCGTTTTTATCCTCGGTCTAGCTTGGTAAGCAAGCTTTTTCGCTTGCAAACCGCGCGTCGGTCACTCGTTTTCTAAGCCTTGCTTTGGTTGCTGTCGCTTCCCGCGCAAGTCTACAAAACTTCGCCTCTTGCGGTAAAAACGCCGCACCAGCGGCGTTTTTATCCTCGAGCTCGCGACAGGTCGCTCCTTCAAGCGCGAAACCCCAAGCCATTAAAAAAACCCGCATAAAGCGGGCTTTTTTAATGGCGGGAG